>CAYXVG010000016.1:0-120084 GCA_964468205.1 uncultured Solibacteraceae bacterium
TTCATCCGCGCTCATCTGCGGCTCAAGATCCCCCTGCCCGTTGGCTTCGTTTCGCTCTCTCCGCCCAGTATTGAACCCCCATCCGTCCCCGAGGCGTTTAAAAAACACAGCGTTTCCGCAATTCCTAATCCGCAACGCTAAGTGGATGCTATAGTTTGGATATACTGACCGTGAACCGAGCCATTTTCAAAATTATCGTCCTCGGCCTCGCCATCGGGACCGCTGCGGCCGCTCCCACCGTCGTGGCCGTCGACTTGGACAACGTGATCCACCCGATCACGCTCGAAATCCTCGAAAATGCTTTCGAACAGGCAGGGCAGCAGAATGCCGCAGCAGTGCTCATCCGGCTGAACACCCCCGGAGGCCTGCTCGAATCCACCGGTAAGATCACCGAGCAGATCGTTTCCTCGAAGACGCCCGTCATCACATACGTCTCGCCAAGTGGCGGACGGGCTGCCTCGGCTGGCTTCTTCATTCTGCAGGCCGGAGATGTCGCGGCCATGGCGCCTGGAACCCGCACCGGCTCCGCGTCGCCCGTCCTCATGGGCCAGGAGATGGACCCGGTCACGCGGCGCAAAATTGAAAGCGACGCCTCCGCTGGTTTGCGGAGCATCGTCGAGAAGCGGGGCCGCAACGCGGAACTCGCGGAAAAGGCGATCACGGAGGCTAAGTCCTTCACCGAAACCGAGGCGCTCGAGGACAACCTCATCGATGTGATCGCGGAATCCGACCAGGCTCTGCTCGCCGGGCTCGACGGTCGCGAGGTCACGCGTTTCGACGGTACCGTCACCACGCTCGAACTCGGCGGAGCCGCCATCGTCGAGTACGAGCCAACGGTCCGGGAGCGCTTCATCAAGGCGATCGCGAACCCGAACGTTGCGTTCATCATTCTGGTACTCGGCGCGCTCGGCGTCTATATCGAGTTCTCCTCGCCCGGCTTGATCGTACCCGGCGTAGCCGGCGGCATCCTCGTGCTGCTCGGCCTCTCGGCGTTGTCGGTGCTACCGATAAGCTGGCTCGGCGTGGCTCTGCTGGTGCTGGCGATTATCCTGTTCATCCTGGAAGCAAACTTCGCTTCCTACGGCATCCTCGGCGCTGGCGGTGCGATCTCTATGGCGCTCGGCGCTATCTTGTTGGTCGAAGGTCCGCCTTCAATGCGCATCAACGTCGGTACCGCAATTGGCGTGACGCTACCATTCGCCGCCATCACCCTCTTCCTGTTGACGATCGTGCTGCGCTCCAGGAAGAATAAGGTTGTAACTGGCAGGTCCGGGATGATCGGCTTGATCGGAGAAGCGAATACGGATCTCGATCCCTTGGGCCAGATCTTTGTTCATGGAGAAATTTGGGAGGCGGTTGCTGACGCCAAAGTGGCGGCCGGCTCCCGCGTTCGTGTTTTGGAAGTTGACGGGCTGCGGCTGAAAGTGGAGGCCGCCGGTCCGGAAGGAGGCGCTCATGTTTGAAAGTATTCCGCTAGTTGCGGTTGTTATTGTTGTCCTCTATCTCCTCTCGGCGATCAAGATCCTCAAGGAATACGAGCGAGGGGTCATTTTCCGGCTGGGACGCGTCTTGCCGAAACCGAAAGGTCCCGGCTTGATTCTTGTCTTCGCCCCCATTGACCGCATGGACCGCGTGTCGCTCCGCGTGGAGACGATGGACGTGCCGCCCCAGGACGTGGTCACCCGCGACAACGTCACGGTGAAAGTCAATGCAGTTGTCTACTTCCGTGTTGTCGATCCGCAGCGCGCCATCCTCGAGGTTTCCAACTACCTCTATGCGACTTCCCAGCTCTCGCAAACCACCTTGCGTAGTGTACTCGGCGAGGTGGATCTCGACCAATTGCTCGGCGAGCGCGAAAAACTCAACCTCCGCCTACAGTCGGTCCTGGACGCGCAGACCGACCCCTGGGGCGTCAAGGTCTCCATGGTCGAAGTGAAGAACGTTGATCTCCCCGACATGATGATCCGCGCCATCGCCCGCCAAGCCGAGGCCGAACGCGAGCGCCGCGCCAAGATTATCCACGCCGAGGGCGAGTACACTGCGGCCGAGAAGCTGACCATGGCGGCCGAGCTCATCCAGAGGCAGCCCGTCGCCTTGCAACTTCGCTACCTGCAGACCCTCATCGAGATTGGCTCGGAGAAGAACACCACCATCGCCTTCCCCTTGCCGATCGACATCTTCTCGTCGGTCCAGCGGGCGCTTGACACTTTCTCGGCTGATGCGGCCGCCAGATTGGCCCGGGCCCCTAAAGAGACTCCGGGAAATGACGACATTAAACAAGAGTAGGTCTTTCTGTTAGACTGCATAACGATGCCGAAGAACGACGAAGGCGAATTTGAACTGGTACTGGGCAACAAGCAACTGCTCAGTGTGTTTTTCATCGTTGTCGTGCTGCTGGGTGTCTTCTTCACGATGGGCTACATTGTGGGGAGAAACACCGGGAGCGATTCCGTCCAGGTCGCGCGGGAGACGGGCCAGCCGCTGGTAGTCGAATCCGAGCCAGCCTCCCGTCCCGCGCAGCAGGCTTCTCCCGGGGCTGGTTCATCTACGCCGTCCGAGCCGAAGCCGGCGGCGGCCAAGCCGGTGCCGGCGCCCGCGAAGGTGGAACAGCCGCCGAAGCCCGTGGAACGGCCAAAGCCGGCTCCGCCGAAAGCGGCGGCGCCGTCCCCCGGTGGTGTCTCCACCCCGGCGGAAGGCCAGATGTTTCTTCAGGTGGCGGCCACCTCGATGCCGGAAGCAGAAGTCCTACGGGATGTTCTGCGGAAACGCGGATTCAGTTCTCAGCTCGCACCGGTACCGGGCCAGGACGTGATCCGTGTGCTCGTTGGCCCGCTCGACGGCAGCGACGACGCCGCCCAGACGCGCGGCAAACTGCAGGACGCCGGCTTCAAGCCGTTCCTGCGCCGGTACTGACCCGCTTCGCCTGCTAAACAGTCATATCGAAAAGCAGAACCTCGGCGTCCTCGACGGCGCGAATCGATACCTCCGCCTCGTCCCAGATAGCGGCGCCGTCACCGGCCACCAGCGTCTTCCCGTTCGCGTTCACCGTTCCCCGGGCTACCTGCAACCACCCCTTGTTGCCCTTCTGGAACGCATGGTGAAACTCGCCGCCGCCGGCCAGCCCGCCGGCGTGGAGGAGCGTGTTCTGCTGGATCGTCACCGACCCGTCCCGCCCGTCGGGCGAGGCCACGAGCCGGATTTGGCCGTCGGTTCCATCGCCGTGAATCGTCTTCTCCTCGTAGCCCGGTGTCAGACCCTTCTCCCGCGGAAGCAGCCAGATTTGCAGCAGGTGAGCCGTTTTGGTCTCCGATGGGTTGAACTCGCTATGGACAATCCCGGTTCCCGCGGTCATGCGCTGCACCTGGCCCGCCCGGATGACCGAGCCGTTGCCCATGCTGTCCCGGTGCGCGAGCGCCCCGTCCAGCATATAGGTCACGATTTCCATGTCCCGGTGGGGATGCATCGGAAATCCGCCATTCGGCGCTACCCAGTCCTCGTTCATCACCCGCAGGTGACCGAACCCCATGTGATTGGGGTCGTAGTAGCGGTCAAAGGAAAACGTGAACCGCGAATTCAGCCAGTCAAGCTGATTCCGGCCCCTCTCATCCGATGGTCTCACTCGTAGCATCCGTGCCTCCCATTCCTTCGCTGGCCGGCTTCCCGGAAGTCCGCTTCTTCCGCAGCAGCCGGTCAACCGATACCGCCCCCGGCCCCACCAATCCCAGGGTGATCAGGGCCGCGAGCAAAACTAGCGTGTACTCAAAACCTTCCGGCAAGAAGAAGCCATGTCTCCAATGGGCTGTGAACATGGCGACAAGCATGGTGAGGGCGAGCGGAATCGTCGCCAGCCTCGTCTTGAAGCCCACTACTAGCAGGACGCCGCCAAACAGCTCGACAAACGAAACCAGGAAGGCCGCCGGCAGCGGGGCCGGTATTCCCAGATCCGCGAACGACTGTGAAACGGCGTCGAACCCCACCATGATCTTCCGCCAGCCATGGGCCACGAAGACGATACCGGCAACTACTCTGAGAATCCCGATCCCGGCGCTCTCCAGCGCCATTCGCGATCTATCCGGCATGCGAAACCTCCTCTCGGTCAGACGCGCAAAGCCGCGCCTCCTCCAACAGTCCTTCCAGAGCCTCCAGTTTGGCCGGCCCCAGCTTCCCAATGTGCTCCTTGTGCATCTTGCGAATCGGCTTGTCGATGGAGTTGACCAGTTCCAGGCCCGCGCCGGCAATCCGCGCCACCACCACCCGGCGATCCGATTTCAGCCGTTCCCGCTTCACCCATCCCCGCGCCTCCATCCGGTCCAGCAGGCGCGTGACATCGGAGTCGCGGGTGATCAGCCGGTCGCTGACCTGCGTACAGGTCAACCCTTCCTCGTTGGCTCCCCGCAGGATCCTGAGCACGTTGTACTGCGTCGGCGACAAGCCGAACTCCTTCAGCAGCTTCGCGGCGGTTTGCAGGTGCGACTCCGCTGTCCGCTGCAGCAACACGAATACCCGCTCCTCCGCCGGGACCGCCGCTCGTCGCTTTCGCTCCACGCTTCAATATTACTCGTTATCACAACTATTGTAAAGAGGAGGGTATGGGCGCCGCTACTGGTCCGCCGAACCGTCACGGCCGCACTGCGCTGCCCGCGATCTGAACGAACGCATTGATTTCATCGGCCTGGTCGCCGCCAATGTTGGTCCGCTGCATCATCAACACGCCGGCCAGGTCCTTCGACGGATCGATCCATCCATAGGTGCGAAAGGCTCCGCCGTGGCCGAAGCTTCCGATCGATTGCAGCCGGTATTCGCCGGCCGGTTCCCGGATCACAAACCAGCCCAACCCGAATCCGCAGCCGGGCTGGAAGCCGGCCCGCAATGCTCCCGTGTGATTCGTGGTCATGAGCTTCACCGATGCCGGTGACAGGATACGCTCGCCGGTTAGGCTCACGCCCCCGTTCAGCATCATCTGGTAGAACGAGCCCATGTCGGCGGCGGTGGAGTACATACCGCCCTCCGGCATCGGATACTGCGAACCTTCGCGATAGATGTCGCGGCCGGCGTCCTCCAGTCCGTCGTCCCCAAGCGTGTACAGGCTCGCCAGCCGCTCCTGCCGGTCCTCGGGCAGGAAGAAGAAGCTGTCGCTCATGCCGAGCGGCTCGAAGATGCGTTGCCGGATGAACACCTCGTAGGGCTGCCCGGAAACCACTTCAATGATCCGGCCCAGCGCCGCGATTCCCATGTTCGAATACTGCCACCGCGTTCCGGGCTCGAACCGCAGCGGTTGGCGCGCCGCCATCTCGACCACCTCGGCGAGGGTCTTGTCAAAGGTACGGTAAAGTTCCGGCGCGGCCGCCGGAGCGCCCCCGGCCATTCCCGAGGTGTGCGTCATCAGGTCCCGCAGGGTCACCTCCCGCGACGGGTCCTCGAGCGCGACCGAGCCGTCGGCCTTCTGCCCGGCGAGCAGCTTCTGGTAGCGGAACTCCGGCAGATGCCGCGATACCGGGTCCATGATCGACAGCCGGCCTTCCTCCATCAGGATCAGGATGCCCACGCACGTAACCGGCTTGGTCATCGACATGATCTGAAAGATCGAGTCCGGGCGCATCGGCTTCCTCGACTTGAGATCCTGGTAGCCCACCGCTTCGTGGCTCACTACCTCGCCGCCATGCCGCAACAGGGTCACGATGCCCGCCGCGGTTCCCGCCTCGACAAAGTCCTCCATGCGTTCCGCGATCAGCGCCAGCCGCCCGGCGTCAACCGGGCTCTGCGCCTTGGCGCCGGGAACCACGAACAGGAGCGCCGCCAGGACGGCGATAGGACAACACAGTTTCGGCCGCATAGGCCTACTGTAACCCGGCGCCGAGGGCAAGACCGAAACTAGTCGGCGGCCGCGGCCGGTTGTTGGGGACGTTCGCGGCGGGGCAGCACCTTGCCCGGGTTGAGCCTGCCGTCCGGATCGAACAGGTCCTTCACCCGGTACATCATTGCGAGCGACTCCGGCGTGAACTGCTTCGGCATCAAGCTTAGCTTCTCGATCCCCACTCCATGCTCGCCCGTAATCGAGCCCCCCACGGCTATGCACCGCTCGAGGATGTCCTCGCCCGCTTTCTGCGCCTTTTCGAGCTCGCCGGGCTTCCGGTGGTCGAAGAGAATGATCGGGTGCATGTTCCCGTCGCCGGCATGGAAGATGTTCGAGATCGTCAGCTCGTACTTCTTCGAGACTTCCTGAATGTACCGGAGCGTCTCGGCGATCTTTGTCCGCGGCACCATGCCGTCCTGCACAATGAACGTGGGACTCACCCGGCCGATGGCGCCAAAAGCGTTCTTCCGGCCCTTCCACAACAGCGCCCGCTCGGCTTCTGACTTCGCCTCCCGCACCTCGCGGGCGTTCGAGCGCCGGCACACTTCGCTGATCTCGCGGATCTGTTCCGCGGTGACCTCGCGCAACCCCTCCACCTCGATCAACAGCACCGCCGCGGCGTCCATTGGGTAGCCCGCTTGCGTCGCCTCCTCGGCCATGCGCAACATCACGCCGTCCATCATCTCGAGCGCGACCGGCGTAATGCCCCGGGAGGTAATCTCGGAGACCGTCTGGCCGCAGTCCTCCGGCGAGTCATAGATGGCGAGCAGCGTCCGGACCGCTTCCGGCTTGCGCATCAGGCGCACCACGATCTTCGTCACCAGCCCGAGCAATCCCTCCGAACCGGTCATGAGGCCGGTGATGTCCAGGCCAGGCAGATCGGATTCCTTGCCGCCGGTCTCGAAGACCGTGCCGTCCGGGAGCACGACCTCCAAACCGAGCACATGGTTCGCGGTCACGCCGTAGGCGAGCGTATGCGGACCAGCGGCGTTCTCGGCGACATTTCCGCCCACCGTGCAGGCCTTCTGGCTCGATGGATCCGGAGCGTAGAAGTAGCTGTCCGCCTCCACGGCCGCCGTTATGTCCAGGTTGACGACGCCCGGCTGGACAACCGCCCGCTCGTTCTCGAGATCGATCTCGATAATCTTATTCATGCGGGAGAAGCCGATCACAACTCCGCCGGCCAGCGGCACCGCCCCGCCGCTCAATCCCGTTCCCGCGCCGCGGCCCACAATCGGCAGATCGTACTTGCGGGTGATGTTGACGATGGCCACCACGTCATCGGTCGACCGCGGAAACACCACGAGTTCCGGCCGCGCTTTGTCCACGCCGCCGTCGTACTCATAGAGCGTCAGATCTTCCGATCGGTCGAGCAGCCCCTTTGGCCCGAGCAACGTGAGCAGTTCCTTTTTAGCCGCTGCAGGAATCATCGAGCATATCCTCCCCTCTTGCCGCGCCGTATCGGGCGGACTTACAGTAACGACCTAATGTAGCCGATCATCCGCGGATCGGTCCAGTTGGCCGCGCCGATAATCTTTCGCGCGACCTTCCCGTCACCAGTAATGATATAGGTTTCCGGATAGCGAAACGTCCCGAAGTCGCTGCTGATTTGCGCCGCCGGATCGCGGGCCGTTAAGAACGAAATATTGTGATTCTCGATGAAGCCCCGGTACATGGCTTCGTCCTCGTCGACGCTGATCCCGAGCACGACCACGCCGTCGCCGTTGAGCTGTTGGTGTAACTGGCTCAGCGACGGCATCTCCTCCAGACACGGCGGACACCAGGTGGCCCAGAAATTCAGCACCAGCACCTCCCCCCCAAAGCTGTCCCGGGAAACGGTTTCACCGCTATCGGTGACGATCGAGAACGCCGGCGCGGCATCGCCTTCGGCCGTCGCGCCGCTGCTGATCGCGTCGCCGACCACGGCGATCAGAGCGACCACGCCCAGCGCAATCGTAAGTTGTAGCAAGAGGTCCACTTTGGAGGATGACATTCGAGTTACCTACAATTTTAGAGGATCCGACGGGCGAGGCGTCACATCCAAACGAATTGGGAGGCCCGCCGGCTCCGACGCGGCAGCCGCAATCTGAGATCGTTCATGTATATTACCCGTACAGTTGAGTTCTCGGCGTCGCACGCCTGTTTCCTCGCGGAACTCTCCGAGGAAGAGAACCGCCGAATCTACGGCGAGTCCGCCAACCGGCACGGCCACGGGCACAACTATCTCGCCGAGATCACGCTCGAAGGCGAACTGGATCCGGTTACCGGGATGGTCTACGATCTCAAAGACCTCAAGCAGGTGATCAACGACGAGATCGTCCAGCCCTATGACCACCGGTTCCTCAACCACGAGGTGCCGCCGTTCGACAAGGTGGTTCCGACCACCGAGAATATCGTCCGCGACATTTGGCGCAGGCTGCAGCCGCACTTCTCGGGCCCCGTGCGGCTACACTCGGTCCGGCTATTCGAGACTCAGGATCTTTACGTCGATTACTTCGGCGAGGAGGCGGAATGAGACTCAGCCGCCGCTACCATTTCTCCGCTTCGCACCGTCTCCATTCGCCTGGGCTTAGCGATGAGGAGAACCGCGAGATCTACGGAAAGTGCAACAATCCGCACGGCCATGGCCACGATTATGTCCTGGAGGTCAGCCTGCGCGGCCCGGTCGAGGAAGGGACCGGCCTCATTGTGAACCTTCACGACCTCGACTCCTATGTGCAGCGGCGGGTGCTCGATGATTTCCGCCATAAGAACATGAACACGCAGATCCCAGTGTTCGCGGAAATCCCGCCGACCACGGAAAACGTCGCCGTCGAGATTCGCCGCCGATTGTGCGAGGGCTGGGCGGAAGCATTCCCGGACGGGTCGCCGCGGATCGAGAAAATTAGACTCCACGAGACCCGGAAGAACATCATTGAATTGTTTGGAAACTGAGCCATGAGCAAAAATAATGTATTGGAAGTTATGCCGAAGCCGGAAGAAGCCATCATGGGAACGCCACAGGGAGAGGGAAGGATCGCCGAGTTGACACGAGAAATGCTGGCGCAACTTGGGGAAAACCCGGATCGCGATGGCCTGGTCAAAACTCCGGAGCGGGTGGAGCAGGCGATGCGTTTTCTCACCGAGGGCTACTCCAAGAACGTCCGCGAAGTGGTCAACGGCGCGCTGTTCGACGTCGAATACGACGAAATGGTGATCGTCCGCGACATCGAGTTTTTCAGCATGTGCGAGCATCACATCCTGCCGTTCTTCGGCAAGATGCACGTGGCGTATGTCCCGACGAAGAAGGTAATCGGACTCAGCAAAATCCCGCGCATCGTGGACGTCTTCGCTCGGCGGCTGCAAGTTCAGGAACGTCTGACGCAGGAGATCGCCCAGTGCCTGATGGAGGTGCTACAGCCGAAGGGCGTGGCCGTGGTTTGCGAGGCGCGTCACTTCTGCATGATGATGCGCGGCGTTGAGAAGCAGCATTCCGGCACCGTCACCAGCGCGATGCTCGGGGCCTTCCGCGACAACAAGGCGACCCGCGAGGAGCTTCTCTCACTCATCAGCCACAATACCCTGCACTTCTAGATCTTGCCTCCAGGTCTAATCCCACCGCCCTTTGAGCGGTCAGCTTTGAGCGGGTAGATCCTTCGCTTCCCCAGCGACCTCACCATGCGCGCGCCATGTACTGCGGCCCGGTTTCTCGGGACAAAGACGGCGCCCTCACGGGACGGGTAAAGCGCTCACGCCGGGCGGCGCGCTCTTCAGGCGGCTTTCCGCCGCTGGTCTTTAGAGAGTCCCGCCCTGGCTAACTCGAGAAGAACGGGGAGCGCGGATTCTCCAGGAACGCCTCGGGGGACAGCGTCTTCAAGCTCGTTTGCCGCGTGGAGATCATTGACATCTCCAGTTCGTTCCAAAGTATGTTCACCACAGCGGCCACCCCGTCCGCCCCGTTTACGGCCAGGCCATACAGAAACGGTCTTCCCACGGCGACGGCGGTCGCACCCAGGCTAAGAGCCTTGAGTACGTCCGTGCCGCGGCGGATGCCACCGTCGATGATGATGGGGACCCGTCCCGCTACGCGTTCGGCGATCGCGGGCAGTACCTGGATTGGCGCAATTCCTGCGTCGAGATTCCGGGCGCCGTGATTCGAGATGTAGATCCCGTCGGCCCCCAGTTCGAGACCTCGTTCGGCGTCTTCCGGGGTCATGACCCCCTTGGGAATCACCGGCAGCTTCGTGAGCGAGCGATACCAAGCGAAGTCCTCCCAGGTAGTGGGCCAGTTCCACGGCTTGCCATGGTGCGTGGAGAACCGCTCGGGATCCCGCATTCGGGCGTGGCGGTACTGCCGGTCTCTGGGCCCGTTCGATGCGCTGTCGACGGTTACGCAGATCACTTCATAGCCAGCCGCTTCGGCTCGCTGCACATTGTCCCGGGACCGCTCCCGGTCCTTATACAGATAGGCTTGGTACCAGACCGGCTCCGAGGCGGCTTCGGCGATCTTCTCGACTGGCATGGTAGCGGCCGTGCTGATGATCGTGATGGTTCCGCAGGAGCCGGCGCCGCGGACGGTGGCCAGTTCTCCCTCCGGGTGGATATCCGCCTGTCTCGCGGGGGCCAGCAGGATGGGATGCGGCCGTTCGCGTCCGAGCAGAGTGATCCGGGTGTCGGGCTCGGCGCGCGAATGGATCACCTGGAGGCGCAGGTGGATCTCCCGATAGGCGGTCTCGTTCCAGCGAAGCGTCTGCTCGTCGGCGGCGCCGCCGGAGACGTAGGCATAGTTGGTGGGAGTCATATGGTCTTGGGCCAGGCGTTCGAAGTCGCGGACGCTCACGATGTTGCCCTTCCGGGCGAACAGGGGCGGAACGGGGGCGAGCGACGTAGCGCCCGAGAGGGCGTCAACCGCGGACGGTTTGGCCGCGGCGGCGCGGCCGGCGACCACCGCCGCCGCGATGGCGCCCAGCACGGGGATGCCCGACAGGTCTCGAATCAGTTCGCGCCGCCCTGCCGGCCGCGCTTCGGAGACGCCTTTCCGCGATCTGCGCGACAGCAGCCGGTCGACGCCCGGCAACTGCGCGGGCGGCAGCATCGCGATGGCGACAAGCGCAATCGCTTCGACGAGATTGCGGTCAACAATCAAGTAATTGCCTCCGCCGAGAGCGCTGCCGGACATGCCGGGCAGAGCAGGATGCGCCAGTGAATAGAGAACGAGCAGCGCGGCGCCGGCGATGGCGGCAACGGGGGTCATGCCCCCAACGAGCAGCCACGCGCCGATCAGCGTCAGTCCCCAAGCGTTGAAGGCGTTGACTACGTCCAGCAGCCACGGCGTGTTGGCGATCGCCTGAAATGCCGAGGCGAAGGGTCCCTCGGCCGTCGAGAGATAGCCCTGCGCGCTCCAGCCGCCCGCCAGAAGCTTCGTGATCCCTTCGTAGAAAAGATGCCAGCCGATCGCCATGCGCAGCGCCAGCATGGCCGTCATTAGCGGACGTGAACCGCTCAGGTTCGACTCATGGTCATATTTCGTGGACATGCAACGGCCTCCCAATGCCAATACGGTTACCGGTCTCCAGGCACGAGCAGCGCCCTCGCCCCGGCGCGGATCACGGCCTCCTCGCCGGGCCCGAGGATGAAGCGGAAACCCTCGCGTCCCCGCCAGCCGAACAGCCCGCCGAGCGTCTTTCCGGCAGCGAGGACCTCGTCGCGAATCCGGCCGATGAGCGCGGCATACCGTGGATCTTTGGGCGAGTACCCAGAGAAGCTCGCTATATCTCCGCCGGCGGCGAAGACGACGTCCACGCCCTCCACCGCCGCGATCCGCGACACCATCTCAATGCCGGCCGGAGTCTCGATCATCGCCACGATCATGATGTTGTCATTCGCCGTGGCGCGGTAATCCTTTCCCCATAACTCGCCGTACTGGCCGGGTCCCTGGCTGCGCTCCCCCCGCGGCGGATACTTCGCGTAGCGAACGGCCGCCTCCGCTTTCTCCACCGTTGCGACCATCGGCACGATGATACCCAGCGCCCCGATGTCCACCGCCTTGAGAATATCTCCCTCGGTCGCATCCGGTACCCGGATGAAGGGGACCGCGGGCGCGTCCGCGCAGTGCCGGATCATGGCGGCCACGTCGGAGTAGGTGAGCGGACTGTGCTGCATCTCAATCCACATGAAGTCGAATCCCGAGCGGGCCAGGTTGCAGTAGCTGACCGGATCGGCGGAGGTGACAAACGCGCTGATCACCTGCTCGCCGCGGGCGAGCTTCTGCTTGACTGTGTTGTAGACTCTTACCTGCTGTCCCGAGGCAGGCGGCGTGTTAGGAGAGAACGCCAGCACCAAGAACGCTGCCAGTGAAGCGGCTCTTGCCGAAGACATAAACTGGACTCCTTCGCGTCTCGTTTTTCGCGGTTGAACCCGGATTTCGAGAGCGCCCGCCAGTATATAACAGTGAACCGGCGGCGGTGCGCCCGGCCGCGGGATATCGCCCGGCGTGGCGGCGCAGGCCGCAACTGTGATACAGAATTGCTGGAATGATTGAGAACCCGCGCTCTTTCGAGGCCGGCCGTGATCCGCAGGGCAACGTGTGGAAAGGCGAACTCGTATGGCTGCAGACGGCGACCTCCATCCGGCACGCCGACAGCGTAGACGTGAAATTCAAACTCTCGAGCGGCGGCCGCGTGCTCGAGAAGGTTGTCGCGCTTCCTCACCCGGCGCTGCTCACCCTCGCGGCCGAGCATAACCGCGTACTCACGGATCCGTGGTGCATGCGCCTCGCGGCCGCGCATATCGTCCAAGCGGTGAAGACCGGGGAGGATATGGAGAAAGGCCTCATCACGGTGACGCCGGAGCAATTGAGACGGTACGCGAAGGACTGAGCCCGCTGGAGTGCTAACCTAGACGTTGTAGAGCAAGTCCTCATCCATGCTCAAGAACACCCTCAAAGAGATGGGCGTCGTGGGCGCCGGCGGAGCCGGGTTCCCCACGTATGTCAAGGCTGGCTCGCGGGCCGAATTCGTGCTTGCCAATGGCGCTGAGTGCGAACCGCTCCTGCACAAGGATGTGGAGATCATGTGCACGTATCCGGCGGAGATCATCTCCGGCATGAAGCACATGATGGAAGCCGTGGGAGCTACGGCTGGCAAGTTCGGCATCAAGGACAAGAACAAGCAGGCGGTTGACGCAATCCGGCCCGAGGCGGATAAGGCCGGTATCGGCCTGACGTTCCTGGGTGATTTCTACCCTTCGGGCGACGAATACGAACTCGTCTACACGGCCACCGGCAGGCTGATTCCTCCGGCGGGAATTCCGCTCGAGGTCGGTTGCGTGGTCAACAACGTCGAAACCTTGTACAACGTACACGAGGCTGTGGAAGGGCGTCCGGTGACGCGCAAGTTCGTCTCCGTCGGCGGCTTGGCGATCGAACCGAAATCATTTTGGGTTCCGGTTGGAATATCTCTGCGGGAGGTGCTGGCGGCCGCCGGCGGAGCTATCCCGCACGACTTCGCGGTGTTCGTCAGCGGCATCATGATGGGCCGGCTGGCCCTCGATCTTGACGAGCCGGTCACGAAAACGACCGCGGGACTGATTGTCGTGCCGAGAGACCACTACCTGGTGGAGCGCCGCCTGCGCCCGCCGAAGGCCATGGCTCTCATCGGAAAATCCGCCTGTGACCAGTGCAGTTACTGTACGGAATTCTGCCCGCGTTATCTGCTCGGCTATCAGGTGATGCCGCACAAAGTGATGCGCACGCTCGGTTTCACGCTGGCCGGCAAGGAGAACTGGAACCAGTCGGCCGAGCTATGCTGCGCCTGCGGCCTCTGCACTCTCTACGCCTGCCCCGAGGATCTCTATCCGAAAGAGGCTTGCGACGATGCCAAGGCCGACATGAAGGCGTCGGGGACGAAGTTCGTGCAGACTGATCCGGTTCGCGTGCATCCGATGAAGGACGCGCGCCGGGTGCCCCTCACCATGTTGCGCAAGCGCCTCAAGGTGGATGAGTACGAGACAACGACCCCGTACGAGGCTGTGGAGATCAGGCCGGAAAAAGTGCGGCTGCTGCTTGCGCAGCACATCGGCAAACCGGCCTCGCCGGTGGTGGAAACCGGCGCCAGGGTATCGCGCGGCGACGCAGTTGCGAAGGTTGGCGAAAAAGACCTGGGTGTGAATATCCACGCCTCCATCGACGGCAAGATCACGGCGGTGGAAGACACCTTTATCGAGATTGCTGAAGGGTAGCGACTGGCATGGCGACGAGAAATTCCATCGGACTTATCGAACTCGGCAGTATTGCCGGCGGCTTTCAGGTGACGGACGCCATGCTGAAGGCGGCCGATGTCGAACTGGTACTGGCTCGTACAATCTGCTCCGGCAAATACATGGTGATGGTGCGCGGGGATACGGCCGGCGTCGAAGCGGCCGTGCGGGAAGGAGTGCAGAAGGGCGACTTTTCCGTCATCGATACGTTCCTTATCCCGAACGTGCATGCATCCATCTTTCCCGCGATTTCCGGCGTCACCAGGGCGGAGAAGATGGAAGCGCTCGGCATCATTGAATCGTTCTCGGTGGCCTCGCTGATCGAGGGCGCCGACACGATGGCGAAGTCGGCGAAGGTGCAACTGGTGGAAGTCCGCCTCGCCATGGCACTCGGCGGCAAAGCGTTTGCTTCCTGCACCGGCACGGTGGCGGCGGTGACGGCCGCCGTCGACAGCGGCGCCCGCAAGATCTCCGACAAGGGATTGCTGGTCAACAAAGTGGTGATCCCGAACCCCCGGCCCGAACTACAGAACGAGATGATTTAGCTGGTAATCGCAAAGCTGTACCGGCGTCCCAGGCCCGCAGCCGGTCGCGCGCTCTATCTCGTTGGCGGGAGCCAGGATCGCGGACTATCCGCAGCGGAGAGATAAGGGGCTGGAGCGCCACCCCCCGAATCCGGCTGGGGCCGATAGCCGGCTTCAACGGCGATCCAGAGTTCCGCCGGCCCTGGCTCCGAACTGACAGGCCCATCGTTCACGCACTGATAACGGCGGCCTTGCCACGTGAACGTGATTGTGGCGTCCTCCACCTGGGCGGCCGGCCGAAATCGCGGGTCTCCCGCGGGGCGGTTGCGGGAGAAAACAAAGGCTCCGTGGCCGGGAAGGTAGAACATGACATACCTGCCAACTACCCCCCCGTTCAAGCCTTGAACAATTGGGGTTCCGTCTTCCAACACCGTCAGATTGGAGAGCCGCAATTGATTGGCCCCGGGCGGTTCAAGAGATCGGCGGGACAGTTCCGGCGGGGAAAGGCGCAAGTTGTCCGAAACGACTTGTCCCGTGGACGGGTTGCGCAGGACTCGTATCGATAGTTGATCTCCAACCCTCATGGGACGTGGGTCGAACGCCGCGGCGAACGTCGGCAGCGGCTGGCCGCCGCTCCAGCCGCGCAACCACGGAGCATCCCGGTAGTTCTGGTGGAATTCCTCACCGACCGGGTTGACCCGGACGTGGAAAGTCCCCGCATCGCCGGAGCCGGCCACTTCCAATTGGAGCTCATATGCAAAAACAAGCTTCTGGCTGCTGTCGAGAAAGACTCTGTAAAAGGAGCCCTTCTGTGCCGGTAGTAGAGAGTTGGAGATGTTCCGGGGGAGCATCTCATCCGGTCCGGTAGTCCAGATCTCAAGCCATGGACCGGAGTCGATCCGTACGCCGGTGCGCAGATGCTCGCCCAGCGGTTGACCATTAGAGACGAATACGCCGGCAATGGCGAATAATGCTGCAATGCGGATCATTTATTCTCGAACTCCACGTACTGCACCGGACCGTCGACGCATGGCTCAAACGCACTGAGATCGAACGGAATCACAACAGCGGAGAGACCGGGGGCGTCCGCATCCGGAAGAGCGGAGGCCCGGGGCTCGGAACCAGATGGTCCTGGACTCCACAGGATGACCGCCACAAGGATCAGTGCGGCTGCCAACACGGGCGCCGGGACCGGAACGCCCACTGCGAGCGCACGCCGCCACCAGGATTTCACAAGGCGCTTGCGGTAAGAACGGAGTACCCGGCGATCGAGCGACTCAGGAACGCCCGGAGCTTTCCATTTTGAAGCCGCCTCTACCATCCATTCCGGTGTTTCGTCTCTGGTTTCTTCCGTGTTCATCGCACTTCTGCTTTACCCTTCACATAGTCTTTCAGAGACTTTCGAAGATTCTCACGGGCCCGGTGAAGCCGGGCCTTGACCGTACCCAGGTTCGCCTCGACGATCCCGGCAATCTGTCCGAGCGGAAGTCCTTCGAAGTCGCGAAGGATGAGGACCTCGCGCTGCAGTTGAGGCAAAGCCTGCACTGCGCGTTGCACCTGCTGAGAAGCTTCGCAACGCAGTAAGCTGTTGTCCGTGACTTCATGAGCGGGAGCCAGTTGGCTGGCATTTTCAGAGGCGCACTCGCGACCAGCCTTGGCGATGTGCTTTGCTGCGAGGTTCCGCACCACACCAAACAGATACGTGACGAGGCGGGCACGGCGGGAGTCATAGCGTTCTCCGTGCTCCATCATGGAGACAAAACAGTCATGCACGATATCCTCTGCCACCGGGACTGACCGGGTAAGCCGATAGGCGTACCGGAACAAAGGATCACGATAGCGTTTGTAGAGCTCGCAAAACGCTTTCTCATTACCACGCATCGCCTCGCCGAGTAGTTCGGCGTCCGTCATCGGGATCCTCCAACCACACGTGGAGGCCCGGACGCGCGGCCCCAGCGGAAAGGGCCTGTGTTCGTTCTGGAGATCCAACTGCTTCTCACGGCGATCCGGCGATTCCATTGTATATTCCTACAACTTCCCGCAAGGGTACGCAGCGTGCCGACTTTTTTTTTGCAAGCCGGGAATCTCGCAGGAATTTCGCGGGCGCCGTATCAAACCGTTACCGGGGAGTAATTGCTTTGGGGGACACAAGCAGATCCCTCACAACGAATTGTCAAAGAAAGGATGACTATGAAAAGGATTACTCTCAGCCAGGTTCTGTTGGTGGTGATCACCAGCTATCCCGTGTTTGCAGGTTGCTCGACTGAGTGGAACTGCGGGAACTGCAATTCCGGCTGGATTACTCTCCAGTGCCAATGTTCCGATTCCCCTCCAGGTTGGACATGCCTGCATTGCAACAGTGGCACGTGCCAGAACTGCGGGGAATGTTGTGGGCGGAACGCATCTGGTGAAACTTGCTGCACTAGAATGGGCTGCCCAAACCTGACTTGTGTTTCAGGTTGCAGTGGCGGGGGGCTGTCTTTGCCGCCGTCTTCCACTGCGTTCGTTCCGCATCGCGAGCCCGTGCCTGCAGCGGACGCGGGAGCGCCGCCAACCGTCGTCGTTTCGCCCAACCAAACGGAGGTGGCCGTCTCGGGTTTCGAGATCCAGCCAACGAAGGAGGGGTTTCGGGGCGCGGACCTCAGTCTGACAAATCTTGGTGGGCGGGCAGTGGTGGCTGTAGGCGGACAACTGGAACTCCATTGGGAAGGCATACCCGAACCCGTGCGAGTCCACCACACCGCTCATTCGTTCCGGTCCGCGAAGCCTCTGATCACAGCCTCTGGTACATGGCACTCACCTGGGATCCGGGTTTCGATCTCTCCACAGGCGGCCGGCGGACTGCGGCGAGTGGAGTTCCAACTGGAGTACCTGGAGTTTGAGGATGGTACGACCATGGGACCGGACCGTGCCTGTTTTGGCGAGTATTTCAGAGAGCAGAAAGAGGAGGCCCAAGTAATTGCGTCTCTCCGAGAGAAGCTGCGCCAAGGCTGGACGGAACAGATACTGGCCGCCCATCTGCGGTCCGGCGTCTCCGGGTCAACACCCGTTGCGCAGCGAGTCTTTCGACGACTGTTGGATAGTTACGAGCAGGGCGGGTTTGCGGCGGTGTTGAGTTCGCTTAAATAAGAGCAGGTGAGCGGACGCTCCCGCGCGCACGGAGAAGAGGAGCAGCGGTTGCCGCGGCCGTCGAGAACGGCGGCCGCAAGACCCCCTCAAGGGATTGCTGGTCGAACGCGTGGTGATTCCAGCCCCCACCCTGAAGTCGAGAAATGAGATCACTTCGATATGGTCCGGATGGAAGACCGAGCATCCTTAACTTCGGCCCAGGGAATTGCCGACATCCGCTCGCTTCCACCTTCGGAATAGTTCGGGAGCGTGCTTTCGCGCGTTTCCGAGGTGGGCCGAGGAGCAATCCTCGATTTTGTAAGAACAAAGCTGTCCGACGTCATCACTCATCTTTCGCCAGGCCGAGTGCTGGTGGTGTCCGGCCGCAATAACCGTTTCCGCGGTGCGCCACGGGGCGAGTAGCCGGTCATACAATAAAGGGCAATGCGCACCCTTATCCTGTTCGTACTCCCGCTTTTCGCGGCCGGCCTCGAAGGCGGTGAGTTGTTTCGCAGCGATTTCTCCGAACTCCCGCCGCGCGTTTTCTCGGCTCCCATCAAGGATCTGACGAATGCGACCCAAGAGTATCACTACATCGCGCACCGCGGCGTCTCGACGGAGCCTTGGAAAAAGGTGATCTGCCACGATGACGCCTGGCTCGGCGGCGACGAGGACGGGAAACCTTACCTCGAGCAGCACACCGTCCACGATATGCCCAGGCTCTGGAATCCGATGATGATGGTGGGCGATCCGGAGTGGTCCGACTACACCGTGACGGTGCGCATGAAGCCGCTCTCCAAGTCCGAGATGGCCGGAGTGGTGTTCCGCTACCGGACGAACCGGCACTACTATCTGTTTGGATTGCGGGGCGGCGACACGGCGTTTCTGACGCTGCGCCTGCCGTTTGAGAAGGAGTTGCGCAAGGCCGAGTGGAGAGAACTCGCCACGGCGCGGTTCGAGTACAGCACGGACCAGTACTACGAACTGAAAGTGGAAAACGATGGCGCGGCGATGGTGGCCTGGATCAACGGAAAGGAGATTCTGAGGGCGTCGGACAACGAGATACTGCGCGGCAAAGCAGGGGTTACGGGAAATATTCCGACCCGTTTCATGGACTTTTCGGTCACCGCCAGTGATTCGGCCGAACAGATCATCCGCAGTCAGATCGCCCGCCGGGAAGCTGAGCTGGAGCGCCTCCGGGCCGAGAATCCAAAGCCGAAACTTTGGAAGAAGTTCAGGATTGCTCCGTGGGGCGCCGGCCGCAACGCCCGTTTCGGAGACCTGAACGGCGACGGGCAGACCGACATGCTGATCGCCCAGAACGTGCGTCACGCCTATGACAACTCCCTTGCGCAGATCAGTACCCTGGCCGCTTTCACCTTCGACGGAGAGCGCCTCTGGACGCGGGGCCGCCCGGATGCCTACAACGATGTGATCGCCCATGACACGCCGTTTCAGATTCACGACATCGACGGCGACGGCGCGGAAGAGGCCGTGCTGGTGCAGGACTTCAAGATTAAAATCCTGAACGGCAAGACGGGGGAACTTAAGAAATGGATCTGGATGCCTGAGGCGCCGGCCGATAACCGGCGGCGGCCCTACGAACGGGAGGTGGGCGACTCAATCGCGTTCTTCAATTTCACCGGAGACCCCGCGCGGCGCGACATTGTCATCAAGGACCGCTACCGCACATTCTGGGTGTTCAACAAGGAGCTCGATCTCCAATGGAGCGGCCAGGGGCAGCTTGGCCACTACCCGTACCCACTCGACATCGACGGCGACGGACGCGACGAGATGGTGATGGGCTTCACCCTCTGGGACAACGACGGCACGAAGCTGTGGAGCCATGCCACGCGCTACAAGGACCACTCCGACGGCATCGTGATGGGGAACTTCTCGGGCCGGCCGGACGGGCCCATCCGTGTCTACTCGTGCGCGAGCGACGAGGGCTACATCCTCTTTGATCTCGACGGCGGAGTGCGGAAGCACGTTCGCATCGGCCACGCGCAGACGCCGTCGATCGCCGACTACCGCAAGGACGTACCGGGACTCGAGATGATGACGATCAACTTCTGGAAGAATCCCGGGATCGTCACGCTGTTCGACCACGAGGGCAACATCATCGAGCAAGGCGAGCCGATTCATACCGGCAGTCCGGTGCTGCCCGTCAACTGGCGCGGCGACGGGACCGAATTCGCGATGCTTTCGGGTAATGTGACCGAAGGCGGCATGATCGATGGCAAGCTGCGCCGGGTGGTGATGTTCCCGGACGACGGCCATCCGGACTACGCCTTCACCGTTCTCGACGTCACCGGCGACCCGCGCGACGAGGTCATCCTCTGGGACCAGCAGGAGGTCTGGATCTACACCCAGGACCAACCGTTCCAAGGGGAGAAGATTTACGCGCCGATTCGGAATCCCGAGTACAACGAATCCAACTACCGCACAACGGTCTCATTGCCGAATTGGAACGAGTAGGCCCGTTCGCGCGCGCGCAGCTTCTCAAAGCCGGATCGTTCATCGCAACGACCACCGCACGCCGAACAGGATCGTGCGTCCGAGAAACTCGCTCCGGTGGCCGAGCAAACCGTTGGCAAAGACCTCGCGCTCCGTGCGGCGCCGGTTCAAGAGGTTGCTCCCTTCCACAAATAGCGCGAGGTTTCGGAAGATCGGCTGATGTATCGAGGAATCCAGATCATAGGCCGCGGCGATCGTCTTTTCGTCTCCATTCGGCTTTAGCTCCCGCCGTGCACCCACCAGGTTTGAGGAGACGGTGATGACCGTGCCGGAGCCTTCCCGAACGTAGTCCAGACCGAGGTTGGCGATCCATCGCGGCTGGTCCTTGAACTGCCGCACGGCGCCAGAGGCTTCACGCAACTCCGACGAAAGCAGCGTCTGGTTGGACCACAGATTCAAGTCGCGCAGCGGACCGCTGCGCAGGCCAGCCAGACTGAAGCGCTGCTCGATCTCGACGCCTCGCGTCCACCCGTCGCCGACGTTTAGAACCTGGAAAACATCCAGAACGCCGCGGTTTTCACCGGTGTCAACCTCCTCGATCACGCCTTGGATTCGCCGATGGAAGAAGTTCACTCCGAGAAACCAGCGGTGCGCAAGATATTCGGCTCCGCCATCGAAGTTCCAGGAGCGGGCGGGCTGAAGTCCGGGGTTGCCGATGAGGAGCGATGTCGGACGTTCCTGCTCGAATGGAGACAACTCGTCGAACTTCGGACGATTGAGTCCTCGCGAAACAGCAGCACGGACGGTGAGATTACCGCGCACGCGGTACATCAAATGTCCCGAGGGATTCCAGTCAACAAACTCGGAAGTCTGTTCCGGTCCTGTTTTCGCCCGGGCGCGGAGCGTGACGCGCTCGAAGCGGAGGCCCGGCGTGAAGCTAAGCTTTGGTGTCACGCGCAACCGGTCCTGGGCGAAGAAGGCCGTATAGTTTTCCGCCAGGAAGTATCCATCCTTCGGGCCTGTCTTGTCCTTCTCCTTGCCGTTCTTGTCGACCTCGAGAATCAATTTGTCGCGGAACCTGTCCCGAAAGCGTGTTGACACACCAAACTTCAATTCGTGAAAGACGGCGGCGCGGAATGGTACGGCGAGGGACGACTGTAGATTCCAAGTGGCGTCGGCTTTGTCCTCGAGTTCGTTGGTGGTCTTGTCGAGGGCGAACGCCGAGGCCTTATACTTGTAACTCAGTTTCTGTTTGTCCCTGTCCTCCGAGGTCCGAAAGTAGCCGCCGGTTGTCTGCCAGACCACTCCCGACGGGCGGTCAAGGCGGTGAGAGAGCATGGTTCCCCGCATCGCCTTCACCTTCAACTCGCCTTCGAGTTCACGGTTCTGCGGCAATCCGTCAATCACCTGTTTCTGTCTGTCTCTATCCTCGCCGAGCCGGAAGAACATGGGTTTGACATGCCAACTCCCCCAGCCGGAGCGGATCCCCAAGTTAAAATAGGCGTTCGGCGACTGGTTGCGTTTGAATTCATCTTCGCTCTCAAGGCGGCCGGAACTGAAGGTCTTGTTCTTCGGGCCACCCGTAACGTCGTTCAGGTAATCCACGGTTCCAAATACCCCCACGCGCTGGTGGAACTGCCAGCCGGCGGAAAACGAGCCGTGCGCCATGTCTTTGTCAAGGTCACCGCGCGCGCCATATGCGGCGCGGGCCTCCATCTGCAGTTGTTCGGGGATGGGACGGGTCTGGAGGTCAATTCTTCCGGCAATGCCGTCGCTTTCATACTCCGCCGTCGGGTTGCGGATCACTCGCACATCCTCGATCATGAACGCCGGGATGCGATCGAGTTGGAGTTCCCGCTTCTCACCGCCGTCCGGCAGCATGACGCCATCGAGTTGCGTGCGGGTAAACTCCTTGTCCATCCCGCGCATTCGGACGTCCTTGTTGTTTCCCGGAGGCCCGGTCATGTAGATACCCGGAAGGCGCTGTACCACGTCCCCGATCCGGCGGTTGTTACGAAATTCGAAAACAGACCGGTCACTGCCGCTCTGGGGCACGGGATCGTCGAGGCGGGTCTCTTCCGGGGAGCCCGCCTCGACTGTCATCACGGTATGCGCTGTGTCCAAGTCCAGCCGCAACACAATCCCCTGCACGTTCTCCCCGGCGGCGAATTTGAAGGTTTCCATCGCCGGCGTGAATCCGCCGAGCATCGCCGTGATGACGTACCGTCCCGCGGGAACCTGGTCGATGCGAAAGCTACCGGAGCGGTCTGTCGTCACGAAGCGCGTGGCGGGTCCGTCCTCCTGCCGCAGCCTGACCGTCGCTGATGGAACAACGGCTCCGGCCGGGTCCAAAACCGTGCCCTCGATCACGCCCACCGCTCCGAAGCCGGGTTGCGCGGCCAACAGCAAAAGGCTCGCCGCAATGGATGCCTCTACCTTGCGCCGCCTCCGCTGGACGGGCGCTGCTTTCCGGTGTAGCGCCTTTGAAGCCACTCGATTCCACCACATTAAGATACCGGATACGAACAAGATTCCCGGGATGAGTCCGAGGACTATCCAAAGCGCCTTCATCGGGACTGCGATCCATGCGGAGTCGGCCATGCGCCCAAAGTGCAGGTGTTCGAAACTCGTGGCCACTTTTTGGCCGAAGCTGCGATTCTGAAACAGATTTGCACGTGTGAGACTGCCGTCCAAGGCGGAGAACTCTAATTCGCTGTTGCCGTCATCGCGCATATCACCCCGTTCGTTTAGGCGCACCTTGACCGGCTCACCGTGCCGGCCGGGGATCTTAACCTTGACGGCCGAAGCGTTCGGGGCAAGGGAAGCCGATTGTTGCAAGACTTTGTCAGAAAGCTCGGCGATCTGCCATGTGTCGGCCGGCGCCAGCCGTCTGCCTTCGTCCGCATTGCTTCGTTTGTGCTTCTCCGGCAGGGGATCCGACGCAGTCACCCACAAGACCGCACTCCGAAACGAATCCGGCCAAGTGAACGCCGCCCCTGTAAGGGCTTGCAGCCCGAGAAAGCCGGCAAACCAAAAGCCGGCGGCATTGTGCAGATCCCAGTTGCAGCGTTTCCATCGCACGCCGCCGTGCAAGGTAAGGCGCTTGCGCCATAAGGTTCGGCCGGGCCACCAGACAAACAGTCCGCTTAGGCAGAGAGAAAGCAGGAAAAGAGCGCCCACGCCGTTGATAAGGCGCCCGGTCCTGCCCGCCCATAGGTCGTGATGCAGCTTGGTTACCGACTCCAGGAAGGCGCTTCTTTTGTGGGGCCGGTTTCCGAGCTCCTCACCGGTGAACGGATCCAGGTACACAAACAGATCCCGCCGCGGCCTTGGTTTCGCGTCCCTAGCGACTGGAATCGTCTTCTCGTCATGCAAATGAAATTCAACGGGGGCTGAGACCTTATCTGGCAGCCGAATATCCACGAGGAGCAGGGAGGACCAGCGGTTGGCAGCCCGGTGTACTAGCTCCGACATAGGCAGGGGCTCGGAGTCCGGCGCCGGCCGCTCGACGACAGGGCTTCCGGACCGCTCTATAGCTGGCTTGAACACGAGGATACTACCGGTTAGGCCGGCCACGCAGGCGAGGAGCCCAACGCCCAATCCGGTATAGAGATGAAGCTGGAAGATGAGATTTCGAAATGGCAGTTTGCGGGGTTGATCAAGTAATGTCCTGAACATCATTAGTGCAACTCACTTTCAGGTAGAACTGATCATAGCAAACTGTACCCCAAGGGTCAAGAGTTTATCGTCCAGAATTCGCGTTACTGGCGGGCAGAGGCAAATCTCGGGATTTCCCGAGGGATATACTAGGGCGGGTCCGGGTTATGTTCCAGCGCATTCGGCATTAACATTGGTAAATAGTGACAGACTTAGCAAGACTATTCTCACGGTTGAAAAAAGCGACAACAGTGTCCGCGCCGCCCCAGAGGCAGACTGTACCAGATCATAACCGTACTTGCTTGATCGTCAGCGGGTATAAAGCGGATTTCGCCTTTTTCCCTGAGATTCTTGGTCGCCTTGGCTGGCAATGCCACCAAGTTGTCACGTTCCGTGAAGCCGGAGCGTTTGTGGAAAGTCACCGGGTTCCCGTTATTGTTGTGGAGGAGGAACTGGCTGTGGGCGGGTGGAGGGAGGCGCTGCGAGGGTCCCGGCGTCTAAGAATCCCGCCCCAGCTAGTGCTGGCGTCTTCGAGATCGGATCGCCACCTATGGGAGAGGGTAGGGCGGCTGGGCGCTTGCAGTGTCCTGATAAGGCCGTTCAATCAGCGGGAAGTGCTCCAGGTAATCACTATGGCCTGGCTCTCGTGGCTCGAGGAATGGAACGCCCCCGAAGCCGCGCCAGGGGCGGCCGCGGCCGCGGCGAATAGCGCCTGACGCCAGCCGGCCGCCGGGGCCCGAGGCTTCCTCTCGGCTTATCGTGCCAGCCGCATGTTGAGAAAACGCTCCTCGGCTTCTTCTACCTCTATCGACTCGCCAATCTCGCGGCACGCCTCGAGCGTTTCGATATTGTAAATCTCGCAGGGCGGCTCATCCCACCAACTCGCCACGGTGTAGCCGCCCGGCGCAACGCCAGTGAAGCTGTAAAGTCCGTACGCGTCGGTGGTGGTCATTTTATAGTGCTGCATCCGGCCCCGGGCAGGATCCGGAATCAGCACCACCGTGGCGCCGAGCGCCACCTTGGTAGGCGTGTCGGATATCTCGCCGCGGATGGTGGCTCCCTTGGTGGAAAAAGAGAGCTCGAGCGGGGGCAGGGCGCCGCTTCCGGGTGTGAAGCCAGTGCGCTGCACGTCAAATCCGCCGGTCCGGGCGCTTTTCAGATAGACGCCCGGCGGGCCATCGAGCAGAAAGACGTCATAGGTTTCGCCCGGCACGAAGGGGAGCGAGAAGGTACCGTCGGTCTCGACAGGGCTGGCGCTCGATGGAACCGCGTCGCTATGAGGCTCGAGTGACACGCGGAAGAGGGAAAGAGAGAAGTCGATCTCTTCCCCGGCCACGACCCTGCCGGTGAGCTCCCGGTAAGGCTCGAGCGTAAGGCGCAGATTCTCGACGTCAGCGCCGGATACGGACACCGGCATCGTGCCCGTAAGCTGCACGCCGGCTTCGTTGGCGGTAGCAAGAAGGGTATAGGACCCCGGCGTGACGCCTGTGATTTCGAAACCGCCGTCTCGCTGCCGGTGAACGGAAACTGGCGCATCCACCATCACTTCGGCGGCCGGCGAGGGCTGCCGCAGCCGGATATCGGCGTTCTGGATCACCTCGCCGGTAACCGCGCCGAGGACCTCGCCGCGCACCCGCGATGTCCGTGCTTTGGCGAGCAGAATGTCGGTGTGCTCCAGCTCCTCGCTATAGCGCAGCACGACCGGGAGCGCCTCGATGAGCCTCGGAGTCGAAGGATAGAAGGTGTTGACGAAATTGTCGTCCGCAACCACGCGTCCGTTCTCATCGAGCGGCCTCTGTTCGCGCACCCCCTGCGGCGGCGCGGGCGGAGTGTAGGCGGCGACGATGTAGTAGCGCCCCGGCGGCAGACCGTAGAGGCGGTAGCGCCCGCGGTCGTCGGTTGTCGCCGCGCCCACCTTCTGGAAGCCGTGCCGCCCGCGGAAAAAGTATTCCCGGAAGAACTCCACCGGCACGCTGATCCCTGGCTCGCCATCCGGGAACAGAACCTGTCCGGAGATCACTCCGGCCGGACGAAGCCGAATCACGATCCCGTCCAGTTCTTCGCCCGGCATCAAGCCAAAAACGAATGGCAGCCGTGTGTGCTCGGTTTGCGCAAAGGAGCTGGGGAGAAAGCCGGGGCTCGCGGCATGCACCGAGTAATAGCCGGAAGGCAGGTCGATGAAACGGAACACGCCATTGTCGCGTGTTGTGAAGGCCACCGGCGCCCGCCCGCCGGAGGCAGGGGAAAGGGTTACCTGGACCCGTGGCTTCGGGCGTCCGGTCCGCGTATCGACCACCAGTCCTTCGATCGACCCGCGCCGGTCGGCGTCAAACGGAATCTGGGCGGCCCATGCTCCGGCTATCAGCACGGCCGCGCCAAGCGTGCGTCTTAACGCAAGCATCTGCTTACCAATATCAGATCTGGAAGGGGGTCTACCGCTCCCCCCTCTTAGATTTTTGACGCAACTCCTGCTCCAAGCGCGCAAGGTTCGACTGAAATTCAGCCACCCACGCCGCGGTTTCCTGCTCCACCTCCACCCGAACCCCGAGGGCTGTTTCGGCGCAGAGGCTGACGAGTTCACCGACCTCCGCCGCGGTCGGAGAGGCGCCGCGCCGCCGCGCCTGCCGGTGCGCCCACTCGAAGCGGAAGCGTTCGAGCGCCGTCTCGAGGGCAAACGCGGCCGTTACGTAGCGCATCCAGCCGCTCGAGAGCCCAAAGAAGCGGTCGAACGCCACACAACCCGCGGCCAGCGCAATCAGGAGGTACCCGATATGCCCCGGGACGATTCCCTGAACGCTCGCCAGGGCGGGGAACGACGCCTGCACCAGGGGCGTAGCCGCCCCCGCGGCGAAGAGCACGAGCGAGGCCAGCCGCAGCCCGCGTGACAGCCGGCTCTTCCAGCGCTTCTTCCTGGAATACCATTCGATTTGCTCCTCGGCCATCCGCTCCACATATTCTCCCAGCCGTGTGACCGAGCGATCGAGCTCGGCCTTTTCCCAGGACAAAGCCACGGGAGAGGTCACCGTTTCCAGTTCCTGCATAGGTATCGTAACTCCTTGATATACGGAAAGTTGCCGGTGTCAGGCGGGCGCATCCTCTGGCCGGCGCGTTTGGGGAACGGGTGCAAGTTCCACCCGCACGGATATTACCACGCTCGGTCAAGCCGGAAACCGCGAAGCAGCGCCGGGAGGCGGGATCGGCTCAGTGCCCGGTTCTCTGGCGGCGGGCCGCCTCCAAGTCGGCTTCCGTAACCGCCGTGGCCACCGAGAACACTCCGTCCGTGTCTTCCTCGGGCCGGCCGTTGATGATTCCGATGACCTTTCCCCCGGCAGCGTCCACGACCGGAGCACCGCTGAATCCCTGGGTGGCGGCGAGGTCGAGCACCAGCATTGAGACGCCGTTGATCACGTAGCGGGTAGAAGCGACGGCGCCGGTGCGGACAATCGGCCAAGCGTAGATCTTGTCAAAGATGCGGGGAAAACCCGAGACCAGCACACTCTGCCCGGCGCGGGCTTTCCCGCCGAGCGGCAGGCTTTCGAATTCAGAGGGCGCATCTCGAATCGCGAGAACTGCAATGTCACGGCCGTCGCGGTCCTTGTGGCGCGAAACGATGGCGAGTTCGTGGATCTCGACATCGGGGAAGTGGGGCCGGAGAGCGAACAGGCGTTCGAAGGCCACGCCCTGCTTGTCGGTGATGACGTGCTCGGCGGTGACCACCAACCCATCCGGCGAAGCGATAAAGCCGCTGCCCTGTATGCGCTCCAGCTTCGGCGCGCCGGCGCAGATCGCCACCACCGCCTTTTCGAGTCTATCCTCCGCCTGCGCGCGCGCGGCGGGCCGGCACAATAGGACAATCGATAGCGCCAGAGCGGCGGCTGCGCATTGGCGCAATTTCGTATGGTAACGGTGTGTCAACAACTGCCGACGGCAAACCCCCATTTATTGTCGCACCGCCGGCCGCGGCCCGCGCCCGGTTTTCGAAACCACTACCGCTGGTTTGCGCGTCTGTGTCATCATTATCATCCGGGCGAAGAGAGCGATGGCTAAGAGGACGAAAAAGGACAAGAAAAGAGTTGAGGTGGCGATTTCACCGGTGATGGTTGGACCTTCGGAAGCGAAGCCCGAACTGCCGCGAAAGCTCTACGAAGACGAGTTGCGCCGCTTGCAGATTGAGCTCTGCAAGCTGCAGGAGTGGGTGAAGCACGAGGGCATGCGTATTGTTGTCGTCTTCGAGGGCCGCGATGCAGCCGGGAAGGGAGGCGTGATCAAACGGATTGTAGAGCGGGTGAGCCCGCGCGTTTTTCGCGTCGCCGCGTTGCCCGTGCCGAGCGACCGGGAGAAGACACAACTCTACCTGCAGCGCTACTTCCAGCACCTGCCCGCCGCCGGGGAAATCGTCCTGTTTGACCGTAGCTGGTACAACCGCGCCGGGGTCGAACGCGTGATGGGATTCTGCACTCCGGAAGAGTACGACACCTTTCTGGACAGTATCGGCGACTTCGAGCGATTCATCGTGGAGGCTGGTATCTTCCTCGTCAAGTACTGGCTCGATATCTCGAACGATGAACAGGAGAGGCGGTTCTTGAAGCGGATTGAGGATCCGCTGCGGCAGTGGAAACTAAGCCCGATGGACCTCGAGTCCCGCCGCCGCTGGTTTGACTACTCGCGAGCGCGCGACATGATGTTCTCGGCTTCCGATTCCGAGCACGCTCCCTGGTACGTCGTCCGGGCCGATGACAAGAAACGCGCGCGGCTGAACTGCATCTCGCACCTGCTCAGCTTGATTCCGTACTCCGAGATCCCGCGTGAGAAGGTGAAGCTACCGAAGCGAGACGAAGCGAAAGCTTACGAGGATATTACGCCGCTGCTGAGCCGCCGGTGCGTGCCGGAACTGTACTAGGCGGTTGAACCGGGAGTTTCTCCTTGGGCTTTGCGAGCGCCGGAGCTGGGACGGACGCTTGTGATAGCTTGTAGCGTGATGCGATTGTTCTGCTTATTTTCGCTGGTCCTGGCGCTGCAGATGGTTCAGGCGGCGCCGCCCAACGTGCTGTTCATCTATTCCGATGACCAAGGCACGGTCGACCTTGGCTGCTACGGCTCGGCGGACCTTACAACTCCGGCGCTCGACAGCCTGGCCGCCCGGGGCGTCCGTTTCACGCAGATGTACGCTCCGTCGGCGATTTGCTCGGCCAGCCGCGCCGGCCTGATGACGGGCAGGTTTCCAGCCCGCGCGGGGGTGCCGGGCAACGTGAGCTCGATGAAAGGTGAGCCGGGCATGCCGGCCGGAGAGATCACCATTGCCGAGATGCTGGGCCAGGCGGGCTACGCCACCGGTCATATCGGCAAGTGGCATCTGGGTTACACACCGGAGACGATGCCTAACGGTCAGGGCTTCGATTACTCCTACGGGCATATGGGCGGTTGCATCGACAACTACTCGCACTTTTTCTATTGGAATGGCCCTAACCGGCACGATCTTTGGCGGAACGGCGAGGAGGTCTGGGAAGACGGACAGTTCTTCGGCACACAAATGGTTGACGAGGTCAACGCGTTCCTCGAGCGCCACCGCGAGCGGCCGTTTTTCGTTTACTGGGCCATCAACATGCCCCACTATCCGATGCAGGGCACGGCGAAGTGGCGCGAACACTATCGGCAGCTCGAGGCGCCTCGCCGGATGTATGCGGAGTTCATGTCCACCATCGACGAGATGGTTGGCGATGTGCTGGTGCAGCTTGACGAGCTTGGTTTGCGGGAGCGCACGCTGATTGTTTTCCAATCCGACCATGGCCACTCCACCGAAGAGCGGGCGTTCTTCGGCGGCGGCTCGGCCGGTCCCTACCGGGGCGCCAAGGGCTGCCTGTTCGAAGGCGGCATCCGGATTCCCTCGATCGTCTCCTGGCCCGGCGTCATTCCGGAGGGGGAGGTGCGCGACCAGATGGTGACTGGGTGCGACTGGCTGCCGACGATAGCCGACTTCTGCGAAGTGTCCGCTCCCCGACGCCACCTCGACGGCAAGTCCATCCGCCCCGTCATCCTCTCCGCCGCCGCGCCCAGCCCTCATCAGACTTTCTACTGGCTGCTCGGCCGAGGCGACAACGCCCAATGGGTGGTGCGGGAGGGTGACTGGAAGCTACTGGGCAACCCGCGTGACCGGTCAGACAAAGCGCCCATCACGGATGACGACAAACTCTTTCTGGCCAACCTGGCGCGCGATCCTTCCGAGATGAAGAACCTTCGCCGTGAGCACCCGGATGTAGTGCAGCGGCTGCTCGATTTGCAGAAGCGCTACGCCGCGGGGATGCCCGGGACCGACTGAAGCCTGGTCCCGCCGCACTTCCCGCCGTACCCTCCCTGCTGATATCGTTCCTTGAGGAGGCACGAATCGTTTTGCGTGGAATACTTGATCGGCGACGCTTTTTGCAGGCGGCTTCGGCAGCTTTTTCAGGACCGCTACTGGTGGCTCAGGAGGGCGCGAGGGAGCAGCCATGGTACCGCACCACGCTGCGTTGGGGCCAGACTAACATCAACGAGCTCGATCCGGAGCGCTACGACCTAGATTGGTGGCGCGCGCACTGGAAACGCACGCGGACCCAGGGGGTGGTGGTGAATGCGGCCGGGATAGTCGCTTACTACCCGAGCCGGTTTGAGCTGCAGTACCGGGCGCAATACTTGAAAGGGCGCGACCTCTATGGAGAAGTCGCGCGCGCCGCCCATGCGGATGGGCTCGTGGTATTCGCGCGCATGGACTCGAACCGCGTGACCGGGGAGTTCTTCGAGGCGCACCCCGATTGGGTCGCCCGCCACAAGAACGGCCGGCCCTACCGAGCGGACGACCGCTACATCACCTGCATTGACGGCCCATATTACGAGGAGTATTTGCCGGACATCCTCCGCGAGGTCATCTCCTGGGAGCGGCCCGAAGGCTTTACCGACAATTCGTGGAGCGGGCTGAACCGCGAACAGATCTGCTATTGCCGGCACTCCCGGGAGAAGTTCAAACAGGCGACCGGCCGTGACCTGCCGGAGAAGAAAGACTGGGAGGACCCCGCCTACCGCGAGTGGATCGAATGGAGCTACTCGCGCCGCGTCGCCATCTGGGATCTGAACAACCGCGTGACGAAGGAGGCCGGTGGTGACGACTGCATTTGGGTCGGCATGATCGGCGGGGATTTCGTCAACCAGGGCCAACGGTTCCGCGACATCAAGACGCTCTGCGAGCATTCCGAGATGGTGATGCTCGACGACCAGTCGCGCGACGATTGGGTTGGGCTGCAGGAGAACGCCGAGATGGGCAAGCGGCTTCACGGCGTCCTTGGGTGGGAGAAGATCATCCCGGAAAGCATGGCGACGTACCAGCGCAGTCCGGTGTTCCGGAAGACCGCCGCCTCGCCGTCCGAATCGCGTATGTGGATGTACTCCGGCTTTGCGGGCGGCATCCAGCCGTGGTGGCATCACGTCGGCGCCTGGCAGGCGGACCGCCGGCAATTTCAGACTCCTATCCCAGTCTATGAATGGTACGCGAAGAATGAGCGCTATCTGATGAACCGGCGGCCGGTGGCGCCGGTCGGGGTCGTCTACTCCCAGCGCAACGCGGACTTCTACGGCCGGGACAATGCGCGGGAGTTGGCTGCGCGTCCTTACTATGGATGGATCCAGGCGCTGGTGCGGGCGCGGATTCCGTATCTGCCCGTCCACGCCGATCATATCGAGCGCGACGGCCGGGAGCTGAAGCTGCTCATCCTGCCCAATCTCGCCGCCATGACCTCGGAACAGGTGGAAGCCGTGAAGCGCTACGCCGGCCGCGGCGGAAGTCTTATCGCAACGGGAGAGACGAGCCTCTACGACAAGTGGGGCGATCGTCGCGAAGATCTCGCTCTGGGCGAGGTCTTCGGCGTGCAGGTGACCGGCCGCACGTTCGGTTCACTTGGCGAAGTGGATAGCTGGGGCGGCGACGACCACACTTACCTCCGGCTGCATCCACACGTGAGCCCTGACGTTTACGGTCCAACCTGGGAGGGCGAGCGCCGCACTGCGGGGGAGCGTCACGAGGTGTTGCGCGGTTTCGAGGATACCGACATCCTGCCGTTTGGCGGGCTTCTCACCGAAGTGAAGATTACCGGAGGAGAGGAGGCGCCGCTGACCCTTATCCCGAGCTTTCCAGCCTATCCGCCCGAGACTTCGTGGATGCGGACGCAGCAGACGGAGATCGCGGCTGTGGCCCCGCGGAGCGGCGGCGGCTCGCGGCGCATCTGGTTCGCGGCGGACATCGACCGGCGCTTCTCGAGGGATAACCTGCCGGACCACGCCCGTCTCCTCGAAAACGCAGTGCGCTGGGCGGCGCCCGGCGGCGTTCCGCTACAGGTGGAAGGCCCCGGACTGCTCGATTGCCACCTGTACCGGCAGGACAGCCGTACCATCCTGCACATAGTGAACCTGACCAGCGACGCAACCTGGCGTTCGCCGGTTCACGAACTCATTCCGGCCGGTCCGCTTCGCGTGAGTGTCGAGCTGCCGGAGGAGGCGCGCGGCGACGTGAGTCTGCTGGTTTCCGGCGGCGCCGCCAAGCCGTCACGGGACCGCCGCTGGCTCACGTTCGAGATCGGGAGCGTGACCGCTCACGAAGTGGCGGTGATCGAGTAGCGGGGGGACGCCGGTCCACGACGCGCCGGTTTACTGTGTTGCCGTTTGCGTGCGCAACGCGACCCCTTCGTCGCGGATGGTCCATATGCGGACGGTGCGGCCGTCGACGTCAACGGTCTGATCGGGTTCCCAATCCCCCATGGAGAACGCATGAGAGACGACGCGCGTGCCGGGCTTCAGTTCGCGCCACAGCTTCGGGCGGAGCTTCATGTTCAGCCGGTTGAGCAGGTAGAGGGTGACAACCGTAGCTTCGCTGATGTCCGCTTCGAAAAGATCACCGGTGATAAAGGTGACCTGGTCCGCGACTCCCGCTTCCCGCGCGTTCGCCCGGGATTCCTCGATGCGTTGCGGATCGATATCGATGCCGACCGCGCGGGCCCCGAATTGCTTCGCCGCCATGATGACCGTCCGTCCGTCTCCGCAGCCGAGGTCGTAAACCACGTCGGTCTTCTGCACCTTCGCCAGTTTCAGCATCTCTTCGACGACCTCCTCCGGCGTCGGTACGAAATGCACGTCGGGCTTTCGTGACGGCTCTTCCGCCGGTTGCGCGCACGCCAGGGTCACGCTCAGAATAAACACCAGGATCCGTAATCCGGAACGTCTCAGAGGCTCCATTATCCCATCCTCATACATCAATCACTTCGGGGTGAACCCAAGGTTGGCGATAGGGCCGGCGCAACAGGCGGTTCGCCTCCTCGTCGCCCTTCACCTGGCCGTTTTCGGCCTCCCAAGTCAGCGTGCGGCCGAGCTGCATCGATATATTCGACAGAATACAGCAGGCCGAGGAGATATGCCCTTCCTCGATGTCGGCGACCGGCCGCCCACGTGTCTCCATGTTTAGTAGCAGGTCTTTCATGTGACCTCGGATGGCCGGGGCCACGTGGCGCTCCAGGCGGGGTTCAGTGCGGTCGACCGGGTACTCGTCAAGCTCGTATGTGACGTCGCGGTGTAGTGTTTCCGCGTCTTTCCCCGCCGGGGTGAAGTCGTAGCCCATGACACCGGCACGCAGAGTGCCCTTGTCGCCGTAGAGGTAAGCGCCCCAGTTGTAGTTGGGATCCGGGGCGGCTCCGAAACGCCGGTGTTTCCAGACGATGGTCAGGTTCTCGTACTCGAACATAGCGGTCTGCTCGTCGGGGATATTGTTCGCCCCGCCTTTGAGGACGCGGATGCCGCCAAATGAGGAGATCCGTTTCGGCCAGCCAAGATCCATAAACCACCGCACCATGTCGAGCATGTGGATGCCCATGTCGCCGATGGTGCCGTTGCCATACTCCATGAAGGAGCGCCACCGCCGCTGGATCTCCGGGCTGTATTCCATCATCGGGGCCGGGCCGACCCAGAACTCCCAGTCAAGAGTATCGGGTACCGGGGCCGGTTTGGTGATCAGGGGCCGGCCGCCGCCGTAGGAGAAGATATCCACGTGTCCAATTGTGCCGAGCTTGCCCTGCTGGACAATGTCCCGCGCTTCGATGAGGTGAGGAGTGCTGCGGCGCTGGGTGCCCACCTGCACTACGCGGCCATACTTGCGCGCGGCGGCCACCATGGCCTGGCCCTCGACGACATCCACGCTGATCGGTTTCTGCACGTAAAGGTCGACGCCCGCCCGGCACGCCTCGATCATCGGCAGAGCGTGCCAGTGATCCGGTGTCGCGATCTCGACCATGTCGAGCTCCTCCTCGGCGAGCAGCTTGCGGTAGTCGGTGTAAAGCTTAGGCCTGTTCTTCGAAGCCTGGCGCTCGACGGACCAGTCGGCGGCAAGGTCCAGGTTCGTCTGGTCGACGTCGCACAGCGCGACAATCTCGACTGGCGCGATCTGCACCAGGCGGAAAATGTCGGATTTCCCGTACCATCCGCTCCCAATCAGGCCGACCCGCAGGGGTGGCCGGTCAGCGAATGGAGCGGTGTAGCTGTTGGTGGCGGAGAGGGCCAGACCAGCGCCGGCCGACTTCAAAAAACTGCGACGATTCATGCGATCCTCCCGAAACCAGGCAAGCGAGCCATCCTGGTATGTTCAAAGCGCAGTATACACTGCCTAACCTTGCAATCGGGCCGGGCAGCGCCGCGCAAGCGACAATCCTCCTGTCCGGCGCGTGCAAGGGCGTTACCATAAGGGCGTGAAAGCTCTCGTCAAGTCGCATGCGGCCCCGGGACTCTGGCTGGAGGATGTGCCGGAGCCAACCATCGGAATCAACGACGTCAAGATCCGCGTTCTCAAGACATCGATCTGCGGTACCGATCTCCACATTTGGAAGTGGGATGACTGGGCCGCGAAGACGATTCCCGTGCCCATGGTGGTGGGGCACGAGTTTGTCGGCCAGATTGTCGAAACCGGCTCGAATGTGGCTGACTTCGAACCGGGTTACATCGTCAGCGGCGAAGGCCACCTGGTTTGCGGCCGCTGCCGGAACTGTCTGGCCGGCCGGCGTCACCTCTGCGCGAACACGCAGGGAATCGGCGTGAACCGGCCCGGCGCGTTCGCCGAGTACATCGTCCTGCCGATGACCAATATCTGGCACCACGCGCCCACCGTCGACCTGAATATCGCGAGCATCTTCGATCCCTTCGGCAACGCGGTTCATACGGCTCTATCCTTCCCGGTATTGGGCGAGGACGTGCTGATCACCGGCGCCGGCCCCATCGGCATCATGGCCGCGGCCATCGTGCGCTACTCGGGCGCGCGGTATGTGGTGATCACCGATGTGAATCCCGCGCGCCTCGAGCTGGCGCGGCGCACAACCAGCATCACGCGAGCGGTGGACGTCCGCAAGGAGAAGATCGCCGATGTTCAAGAGGAACTCGGAATGGCCGAGGGCTTCGACGTGGGCCTCGAAATGTCCGGCAATGAATCCGCCTTCCGCGACATGCTTGCCAACATGTGCCACGGCGGGAGGATCGCCATGCTCGGCATCCCGGAAAAGGAGATGTCGATTGACTGGAACACCGTCATCTTCAATATGCTGACGATCAAGGGAATCTACGGCCGCGAGATGTACGAAACCTGGTACAAGATGACGGTGATGCTCGAGGGCGGGCTCGACATCAGCGGCGTCATCACCCATCAATTTCCATACACGGAATTCCGCCAGGGCTTCGAGGTAATGCTCTCCGGCGATGCGGGCAAGGTGGTGCTGCACTGGGCCGGCAAGTAGGCCGCGGTTCGCGGCGCTCAGTACACGCACGCGGAATTGTCCGGCTCCACGTAGTAGCTTTTGTAGTTCTTCGCCGACTGGTCCATACAGCCTTTCAGGGGCAGTAACTCGACCTTGCGGAACTCGATCGGATGGCTCTCCGACTGCAGCGAGATCGAACCTTCGCTGAGCAGCTTGCCGTCCTGCTTCACGCTTTCGTCGAAGCCATCCACCGTTCCGCCGCCGATTTGCGGCTGCTCGTACGCAAGCACGGTCTCCCCGTTCACGATGTGCCGGATGGTCTTGTCGCCCAGCGCCTCAACCTCCACCCGCACCCACTCCTCGCCGTGGAATGTCGGTGACGTCGAGTCGATGCAGTGTTTCTCGACCAACTCGCCGTCCATCACCACGTGCGTGCCGGGGGTGCAGAGGTTGGCCGTCGGCCGGTCGCCCTCGCCGAGGCCGCCGAGCAACTGCACTTCAATCGAGATGGGAAAGTTCTGGTCCTTGAGCATTGTCGAGGCGGGCTGCCCGTGTATCATGATGCCGGAGTTCTTGCGCGCCCACGCCGGGCCTTCCGGCGCCTGTTCACCCACGAACCGGTACTCAACCGCGATCAGGTAGTGCGACCAGATGTCCTGGTGGAACATATGGCCGAAGCGCTGGCCAAACTCGTCGTACTGGTCGTAGTTCACTTTCAGCATCCCGTCCTCCACGCGGAAGGTATCGCCGAAGTTCTCGCCGACTTCATATCCGTTGATCTTCACGATCCAATTGTCGAGATCCCGGCCGTTGAAAAGCTGGATCCACTCCTTCTCGTCGGGATCGGTGGGCGGCGTGACGCTGGCGGTTTCCTCGGTGGCGGAACAGCCCAGTAAGAGGAAGAGAGTCAAAACGGAAACAAGGAGTTTCATATCGCCATGAGTATATCCGGTGCGGGGCAACCCGGGCGCGATAAGATGTAGCGGGTGGGGCGATCATCTCGCTGGGCCGCCCATACGAAACCACGGAGTTACCAAATGATTCGACCTATACAGATTCTTTCCCCGGTCCTCGTGATCGCCGCCGCTTGTGCGTTGATCGCCGGCAGCGGATCCAACGGCAAGACCAGCGCCGAATTCCGCAATCAATTCATCGGCGAGTTTGAGCGCACCGGCTTGAATACGACGCCGGGAGACGCCATGATGTTACGCATCCTCGTCGCCTCGCGAAACGCGAAGCGCGGCGTGGAGGTGGGTTCGGCCAGCGGCTTCGGGGCCCTGAACATGGGCATCGCCTTCGAGCGCAATGGAGGTCATCTCTACACACTCGAGATCGACCCGAAGCGAGCCGATACCACGCGCCAGAACCTCAAGGCCGTAGGGCTCGAGGACACCGTCACCTGCATCACCGGCGACGCGCTGAAGACGCTCGCCACGCTCGATGGCGAGTTTGACTTCGTCTTTCTCGACGCAGCCAAGGAGCAGTATCTCCAGTACCTGAAGATCATCGAGCCGATGCTGCAGCCGGGGGCCGTGGTAGTGGCCGACAACGTCATTAAGCTCGGCAAGAATATGCAGGACTACCTTGACTACGTTTCACGGAGCCCGGACTACGAGTCGGTTACCATCCGCGCCTCAGAGGAGAAAGGCGACGGGATGATGATCTCCTATAAGCTCCGTTAGCCGGTGCGCCGCGACTGAATGGCCGCGGCGCGGTCCCTACCGGTACGGCACGCCAAGCAATCCTTGTGACACCACCCAGGTGACGAGCCCGATGTCGAGGCCGTTCGCCGTGAAGCGGCCTGGCGTGCCCACCGTTCCCACTTGCAGATTGCCGTAGGGGAACCCAAGCAGCGTTCCGCTTTCCGGCAACCCTGCCAGCACGTGCGGCGGCACGGTGAAGCTGCCGGCCTCCGGCGGCACGTCGCAGAAGAAGATGGCGCCCACGTCCGCTCCGGTCCGATTCTGGGTTCCGGCCACGCCGAAGATGAAGACGTGTCCAGCCGCCGGGTCGGCGTTTTCCCAGGTGAGAGTGAGGCCGGCGGTGCGGTCGATTTGGGTGATCGAGGAACGGTTCGTCCAGTCCGGCGGCTCCACTAGTGTCGCCCGGGCCGCCGCCGCCTCCACGCCGGAGCCGCCTGGAATGCTGACCGCGTACTCCGCTGCGCCAAAGTAAGGGTTCAAATCGGTCGACAGGTCGGGCAGCGTTGTGTCGGCATAAACGCCGGGCCGCAGCAGAGTCATGGTCCGGTCGCCGGCCGGGCCGGAGAGAGTGAGCGATGCCCCGGCGTCGAGATTCACCCGGGGAACGATTTCCACCGAACTCGGATTGGCCGAGAACATCCGCACCGAGCACGAGCCCGCCCGCGTCTCGAACGGCGGTTGCGCGCGGAGAAAGTCAGGCTGGGTGAAGGACTGGAAAGTCGCCGTGGCCTGTTCGGTGAGGAGGCGCTGTCCCGTCGGCAGCAAGATATCGTCGATCCGGCTGAAATCGATCACACCCGAGCGAATCCGGTCCGCTTCCAGGATGAAGCGGAGCTCTTCCTCGGTGAAACTCTCCTCGTCGCGGCATAACACGCCGTCCTTGGCGATCGAGACGGATGCGTAGTTGCTCGGTACGCCGTCCACCACCACCGTCACCGGCGTCCAGCAGCCCTCCAGGTCCTGCGGCAATGCGAAGACAATCTGGTCGATCCCCGCGCAGCAGCCGGACCGGCCGGCGTAAAGGATCTCCGTGACCCTCTCGCCGCCAACGTAGATCTCCAGATCCACCGGCAAGGCGCCGGGCAGCGCTCGCTCGTTCTCCGGCCCTTCCACCGGACCCAGGCCCGTGCCCCAGAGAGTGCCCACCTGTCCGGGCGTGGCGGGGACTGCCAGGCTGTTGAGCGGCTGCTCTTCCGGGCTGATGAAATTCTGGAAGCTGGCGGGCCCGGAGCCGGCGCTGTTCTGAGTGAATATGCCGAACGACCGCGCGGTCACCTCGATCGGCTCCGTAAAGGTTTGCCCGCCATGGCTGAGACGGAGCGTTCCGGCCCCGGAGGGCGTCGCTGAAGGAAGAAGAACTCCCACCTGCCCGGGAGTGGTGAAGAGCAGCCAGCACTGCGAGACGACACCGCTCACTTCCACCTCCACCGTGGTTCCCCCAAGCTCGATGGGCAGCGGAAAAGATGTGGCCTGCGCGAGCCCCTCCGCGGCCAGATTCTGCCCGAAAACGGCAAACACCGAGCCGCGCGCGATCTGCGCGTTCGGCAGCCCTACGGGAGCAAAACTCGCGACATTCACGACACCGCCCGGAGTGATTTGCGCGTCCGCGGGCGGACAAAGAAACAAAGTAAGCGCACAGGCGAAGATCACCTGTGGAAAGCGAATCATGGAATTCCTCCTTGTTCTCCCAGATTGAAGTCTTGCTGCGGATTATCCCACACGCCGCCACGCCGGCGAAACCCGCCGGTGTATAATTCTTGAGAATTCTGGCCAAACGGGAGCCGCCAACGATGAGATCGTCCATTCTTCGCCCCATGACAATAATCCTCGCGCTGGCCCTGTTCGCGGTAGCCGCGATGGGACAGCCAGGAGTGTTTTCCAAGCAGGAGTTGATTCGCTACACGCCGGATTGGGATGGAGAGCGTTTCCCTGACGGCCGCCCCAAGGTCCCCGGCGGAATCGTGGAGCGCATGAAGTTGGTGACGCTCGAGGAGGCGTGGGCCGTCCTCCGCAACGCCGGCTTCCCGTTCCAATACGAAGACGGTTGGCTGTGCATCCACCCCGAGAAGGTGCTCGTGGGGCGGGCTCTCACTGCTGTGTGGATGCCCGGGCGCCCGGACGTGCACCGCGTCATCCAGGAGAAGGGCGAAAAGGAGGACGGGCGCATTGGAGCTCAGAACGCCTGGCCGGTGGACATGCTGCAGAAGGGAGACGTCTACGTCTGCGACCACTTTGGGCTGAAGATCGACGGACCCTCCATCGGCGACAACGTCGCCAACTCCATCTACTCGAAAAGCGGTAACGGCATCGTCTACAACGGAGCCGTGCGCGACATCGAAGGTCTGAAGGAACTCGAGAACTTCACCTCGTTCATCCGCTCGTACCACCCCTCGCATCACTTCCCGGGCGGCGAGCGTCTGAACTCCACCATGATGGGCATCAACTGCCCGGTGCGCATCGGCCGCGTCATGGTGATGCCCGGCGATGTGGTGCTCGGCCGGGAGGGTGGCGTCATCTTCATACCGCCGCATCTGGCCGAGAAGGTCGTCGCCACCTCGGAAGTCGTACGACTCCGCGACATGTTCGGCCATCAGAGGCTTCGCGAGGGAACGTACACCGCCGGTCAGATCGATACCCGCTGGTCAGACGAAATCGAGAAGGACTTCTCCCAGTGGTTGCGGGATCACATGGACGAGTTGCCGGTGGCCAGGGAACAGATTCAAGAAATCCTCAAACAAAGAACGTGGTAGCGCGCGAACCGTTTCGTCAGGCGGCGTCCTTCCGGCGGGTCTTATGCCGGAACCTGCAGTTCAGGCATCGGCAAGGAAGAACACCTTCATTGAAGGGTTCAAAGCGTACGCATCGTAGATGCCGTTGATATGGTCTCCGTGCTCGTGGGAAATGACGGCGGCGCTGATTTGCTTGAAATCGATGCCGAGCTTCCGCGCATTCTCCAAAAACGAGTCCGGCTTGGTCCCGGCGTCGAACAGGACGTCCCGTCCCCGGAAGCTCACCAACGCGGCGAAACCCCAATCCGCGGTGAGCGCGGGGTGTGCTGCAGTGTTGTCGTAGATGAGCTGAATCTCGAGCTCCGGCTGTCCGTTCGATAGAGCAACGCCGCCGGCAACAGCGAGTAGCGCGACGCAGCTCAGAATTCTCCACATGACCCGACTCTAGCGTTTTTCCGCCGCCGGAGACACCGGAGAACCGCTTGTCCCTCTGAGCGGGTACAATAACAAATCTGCCGGCGGGCGCCCGATGAAACAGCAGTTCCGCGTGCAGGCGGGTTCGGGCTCCGCCGGAGGGGGCCCGAAGCGGCAGTTCGTATCCGGAGTCCAGATGCCGAATAAGCTCAAGATGCCACCGGGCAAAAACGCCCTCACCTGGGAAGTTCCTACAGAAGGCCGAAACCCCATCGGTAAGACGCTCAACATCGGCTTCAGCGCCGGCTGGGCGATGCTCGGGCTGATCTGGATCATCCGCCTCGGCACGATCCATTCGAGCGTCTGGAAGAACCCGAATTTCGAATACTTGCTCGGTACCTGGATCGGCCAGCCGCTGATGCCAGTGACGTTCCTGATCGGGATGTGGCTTCACTCCTTCGCCGGCATGATCTTCGCTTTCCCGTATGCGTGGCTGTTTGAATATAGGCTGCGTCGGGTTTCGGCCAAACTCGGCGTCTATATCGGAATGGTTCACGCGTTGATCACCGGAGTGCTCCTGCTTGCGGTACCGTACGTGCACCCCGGCATTCCACGATACGTTCAGGAGCCCGGCGTCTTCATGTCCAACCTTGGGATCGGCGGAGTCGTGGGGTGGTTCGCTTCGCACGCCCTGTACGGCTTCCTTGTCGGCTACCGCTGGCGGCGAATTATCAGCGGCGCCGGCTATCCCGAGCCAAAAAGGTGACATTCTTCCAGTTGACGGCGAACAGTAAAATGAAAACGATGCGCGACTCAATTGCCACGGGAGTTCTTGCCTGTATCCTCGCCGCTGCTGCCTGTGGTCCCGCTCAGCCGCCGGACAAGCAAAGCGTTGACGCCTCCGGAGAGGCCGGCGAGTGGACCGTCCTGTTCGACGGAGAAACCCTCGATGGATGGGAAGACCCCACAAAGGAAAACCCGCCCGGCGACGCCTGGGTCGTCGAGGACGGTTCCATCAAGGCCGTGAAGCGCCCCAAACTGCGCGAGGATCTCTTCACCCTGGAAACCTACGGCGACTTCGAACTCGCTTTCGAGTGGAGAATCTCGCCCGGCGGCAACAGCGGCGTCAAATACGCCATCCAGGATCGCGCCGTTCTCATTGCCGGCAAGACGAACCCGGAAGCCAAACGCTTCGAGGACACCGTCGACTACGAACTGATTCACCGCCTCGGAGACCGTAACAAACTCCAGCCTGGCGAAACGATGGAAGAATACGTCGTCGCCTTCGAGTACCAGATCATCGATAACCAGGGCCACAGCGACGCCGCCCGCGGTGCGGACCGCGGAGCAGGCGCCATCTACAGCATGGTTGCCCCCGTGTCGCGGGAGGCCCGGCCCGTCGGCGAGTTCAATGAAGCCCGCATTGTCCTTCGCGGAAAGAACGTGCAGCACTGGCTGAACGGAGTGAAAGTAGTGGATACGGCGCTCGACTCCGAACCCATCCGCGCCGGCCTCGAGGAACGCTGGGGAATCGATTCGCCCGTCTACAAGCTCCTTACCGGCCTGCCGCGAAAGCAGTCCCCCATCGGCCTGCAACACCACAACGACGAAGCCTGGTTCCGCAACATCCGCATCCGCCGCCTTGATTAGTCCACGGGTGCGCCGGCTCAACAGCTATTTCCGGAAGACCACCAGGTCCTTCACCACCACGTCGCGCCCTTTCTTCTCCTCCCTCGACCCCGGATATGGTTCCCCGCGCACCGTCAGTTTTACCGTGTGTTCGCCCGGCTCGAGATCGAAGCGGTGCAGCAAGGACTCGCCCCCGCGCTCGCCCCCTTCCATGTATGCGTCAACCGTCACCGGCGGCTCCTCGTCCACTTGGATGTCCATCATCCCGCCCGATGTCGTGTAACTCCCGGTCAGAATGAAGCCGGTTCCCTCGAACCTCGCCGTCATCTGGGCGCCCTTCGTCGCGCTGCGCTTTCCCACCTCCTGCCGCCACTTGTGGTCCGCCCAACGCCCCGCCCACGCGAACCGCTCGTCGTCAACCGCAACGCGCTCCACCGGCTCGCCATAGTCGTCCCACACCTCGAGCGTCGCCGGCTGGGGCTGCTGAACGGGTATGGTCAGCGTGTCGCCCATGAACTTGCCGCCGTTCTTCTGCGCGAGTTCGATCACTCGCTGCATCGTGCTTTCGACAATCGAGTTAAATGTGTGGTTCGTGTAGCTAAACTTCTCATTCTCGATCTTGGGAATCGCTTCCTTGAATTTCGCGGGGATGCCATCGTAACCCGAAACCACGCCCAGCACCCCGGCCGCGCTCGCCGGGTTGCAGTCCGAGTCCTGCCCGGCCATGGTCGAGATGCGGATGGTCCGCTCGAAGTCGCCGCCTCCGTAAAGCATGCCGAGAGCGATGTACGCCCCATTCAACTTCGCATCAATGTTGAACGGATTGAGGGCTCCCTGGGGGCACGGATCGCGCTTGTCCCATTTGTCCTGGATCAGTTGCCATGTCCGCTTCCAGTCGCCGGGATTCTCCTCCGCCCACCGGATCGTGTCGGCGATCACCTGCGCGTAGGGGCTCTCTTCCGGCAGGCAGGCCAACCCCGCCTGGACAAGCTTCGCGGGGTCGCTCTCGAAAAACGCCGCTGAATACATGCCGCAGACGAACATTCCGCCGTAGATGCCGTCGCCGTAGTTCATCACCCGTCCCGCTCGCCAGCAGTAGTCATTCGAGCTCTGCGGCATACCAGGCGTCATCAGGCCGATAAAGTCGGCCTCGATCTGGAAATCGATATCGTTGGCGTGCGCGTTGTACTTCGGATGGCCGGAGTCGCCCGCTTTGATGCCGCGCCGAAGATTCCGCCGCCCCACCAGGTTGGCGTGCCAGAGCCGGTACTGCGTGCTCTTGAACATCTCGCCGAAATCTTCCGTCGTGGCGTTGAGGCCCCTCTGCTCCAGCACCTCGGCAAACGTCATGTCGACATAGATGTCGTCCTGGTTAATGCTGTTTTCGATCATCTCCGGCTTCCACTCGGGCATCTCGCTTTCCGGGATAATCTCGCCCCGCCAGCGGAACTCGGTGGGCGCTCCGTAGCTGACGCCGATCATCTGCCCGGCCCAGCCGCCCTTGATCTTATCCTGCAATTCCAGCACTCCGATATCCTGCATCACCGGACCCTCGGGCTCCTTCGGGCCGCAGGCCACAAATGTGAGAAGTACCATCACAACGCAGATTACGATAATGGTTCGCATGACGGATTGAAGGTATCAGAGCGGCAGCGAGCCCCGCAACTCACCGGAACAGCGCCAACGTAGCCACCACCGTAAAGACCACCACAATCCGCTCGAACGCCTCCTGCGGAATGTGCTCGAACAGCCACCGCCCGGCCAGCGCGCCTCCCACCGTGGCCGGAATCATCGCCACGTTGAAGCCGAGCGATTGCTGGCTGAACAATCCGTGCCACTGATATATGGGAATCTTCGTCAGGTTAATCACAAAGAAGAACCATGCCGCCGTGCCGATGAACTCGTGCTTCGGCAGCCTCATGCTGAGCAGGTAGAGGTTCATCACGGATCCGGCCGCGTTGGCCACGGTGGTCGCGAAACCCGCCGTCACCCCATACGGCCAAGCGTGACTCGAAACCGTGAAGGTGTCCGGCCTCGCCTTCCCGCGCCAGTACAGAAAGAGCATCCCGAATATGATTGCCCCCACCACCTTGCGCAGCATCCGTTCGTCCAGCGCCAGAGCCGCCGCCCCCATCACCATCCCCGCCAGCGCCCATGGAGCCAGCCGCACTAGCTGCTTTACGTGCGCGTGTTTCCGCCAGTACGCCACCGCGAACAGGTCCGCCATGCACAGCACCGGCAACAGCCACCCCGCCGCCTGACGCGCGTCTCCCACCATCAGCACCATGCTCGGCACAACGAAGATTGCCACCCCGGGCACACCTGTCTTCGCTACGCCTATCGCGAATGCGCACAGCGCGCCAACCAACCACTGCCAGGGAGCAAGATCAGGCATGAGGAAAGGACTCGTGGTCCAACCTCCCAGTGTAAGCGGTAGGAGGCGTTGCGGGTCTGCCTTCCGCACCTGCTGCTGCAAAAGCGATCCGAATCGGCGAAGCTGGTAAGTCAAGGTTGATGAGAGCTACATGGAGAGACGCCGCCGGTTACGTCCGATTCGCCGCCGGCCTGCGCGCATTTCTTCGCGAAACAATCAGTGTGGACGCCGCGCGTAACTGCGTCCACGTTTGGATCCGGCAACGGGAGGAGCGGTTCCTCGACAAGATCATGCGCTCGGTGTACTCCAACCCGAAGAGCCCCTATCTACTTCTGTTGCGGGAGGCCGGCTGCGAATTCGGCGATGTCCAACAGCTCGTTTCCGCCGATGGCCTCGACGCCGCGCTGGCGAACCTGCGCGATAACGGCGTCTACGTGGCATGGGAGGAGTTCAAGGGGCGAACCCCCTGCCGCCGCGGAAGCGCAATTTTCCATTTCAAGGAGCTCGATTTCGACAATCTACTGAGCCGCGGTCATTACCAGGTGAGCAGCGGCGGGACCAGCGGCGCTCCAGCGCGCATGCGGATCGATCTCGAAGACCACGCCGAGTCCGCTCCCGACTGGGCCGTGTGGTTCGAGGCCTCCGGCTGGCTGGGGCAGCCGCTGATCTTCTGGACCCCTACCCACACGGGCATGGTGAACCGCTACCTGAAGTGCGCCAAGTTCGGTGCGCGCTATACCAGATGGTTTGCGACCACTGGGATGACTGCTCCGCAGGACCGGATCCGCTCCGCGCTCGTGCACGGACTGGCGCAACGGATCGGCGGATTCTCCAGGCCTTGGCGTCTCCCGATCGGGCAGCCGGATGAAATCGGTAAGTATCTTCACCACTTGCTCCGGCAAGGCCTCCGGCCGCTCGTGAATACGGCCCCAAGCGCCGCCGCCGGCCTCTCCCTCTGGGCGCTGCGCCAGGGGGTCTCCCTTGACGGAGTCTCTTTTCTACTCGGAGCCGAACCGGTAACCGCGGCGCGCGTCAAGACGATAGAAGTCTCCGGGGCCCGCGCATGCGCCACGTATGGGACTTCAGAGGCCGGCTGGATCGGGGCGCAGTTCCCCGGCGCGGAACACCCGGACGAAGTCAGTATCTTCCGCAATGCCTATTCCGTCATCCCGCGGCACGCCCCGGCCAACGGCGGCGCTGCGCCGTTGTTGCTGACCGGGTTGCGCAAAGCCAGCCCCAAGGTGCTCCTCAACACGGAGATCGGCGACTCGGGCGTCATCCTCAACGGAGGTAGCAGTGCCACTAACTCTCTCGGCTACTGCCAGCGAATCCACACCATTCGGAGCTTGAAAAAAGTGACTGTCTTCGGCGTCACACTGGATCTTCCGGATCTATACCAGATCCTCGAAGAATCGCTCCCAGCGCGATTCGGCGGCGGTCCTCACGACTACCAGATCGTCGAGGATGAAGACGAAAAGGGTCTCGCCACCATGCGATTGCTCGTGAGCCCGGAAATCGGGCAGGTTGCGGAGAGCGATGTGCGGGACTTCTTCCTGTGTGCGCTCCGGAAACGGAAGCCATATTACGGATTCATGGCCAAAGTGCTTGACGAAGCGGACGCCTTCCGCGTTGAAAGACGTGCGCCGGTCCTGACCGCCCACGGTAAGCTCCTTCCCGTCTGCACACAGAGGCTTCCATGAGCCGCGGAAAGTTCGCCGTGCAAAGGCGCCTGTCCCTGAGATTCTTAAGGAGAGCGGATACACACTGATGAGAATCCTTCTCACCGGACCTGTCCCGCCCCATCCCGGCGGCGGCGCCATCAGTCGCGGTCAACTGGCCGCCGGATTCCAGGCCGCGGGCCATGCGGTCTGCATCCTCGCTCCCATTACGGAACAGGAGTTGCGCCTTGGAGACCGCTTCGCCGCGGCGCATCCCGAACTCCAGGTAGCGCGGTACCAACTCGACACCTTCGAGAAGCTTCCCTTCCGGCCTCCGCCGGAAGAATTTCTGGCGCAGGAGCGAAGCCGGATCGAGCGCCACTTTCCGGTGCTGGTAAACAGCTTTCGGCCGGATCTCGTTGTGGTCGGCCGGGAGACGTTCGCCCGCTATGTGCCTGGATTGGCGCAAAGGGCCGGGCTGCCGTCCGTCCTTCTGGTCCGGGGCAGTCCGACAGGGCACATCCTCCGCGGAGAATATCCGGAAGACGATACGCGCCGTCTCCTGACCGAGTTCCACAAGGTGGATCGCATCATCGCGGTATCCCAAAGTCTCGCCGATGGCTTGGCCGCCCGCGGCTTCGAGAACGTGGCGTACATACCGAATGCGATCGACGTTGGCGCATTCGTCCCCCGGCCTCCCCCGGCGGATCTTCGCGGCGAGCTCGGGATAGATCCCGGTTGTCAAGTGGTCCTGGCGCCAGCGAATCTTCACCACCGGAAACGCCCGTTCGATGTGATCGCCGCGGCGGAAATCGTCCTCCGCCACCTCCCAAATGTGGTGTATGTCATGGCTGGCACGGGAGTGCTTCGAGTGGAGGCCCGGAGCCGTGTCGAAAGTAAGGGCATCGCGGCGAACTTCCGTTTCCCCGGCTGGATCGACTACTCGAAGATGCCCGCCCTCATGAACCTCGCGGACCTCGTCGTGATGGCGTCGGAGGCCGAGGGCATGGCGCGCGCCTACCTCGAAGCCATGGCGTGTGAGCGCCTGCTTCTGGCGACTGACATACCTCCGGCCATGGAATTGATCGACAACGGCGTGAACGGGCTGCTCTTCCCGCTGGGTGACGCCGGCCAACTTGCGGCGCTGACGCTGCAGGCGCTCCGCGACCCGGAACTTCGCCTCCGCCTTGGCCGCCGTGCCCGCGAAACCGTCCGCAACCGTTCGGTGGAGAGCGTCGTTCCGCGGTATCTGTCCCAATTCGCCGCCGTACTCAACGCGAGGGCGAGGGGCTCCAGCCGTTCGTCAGCAGAATAATCAGCGTCAAGAGGGCGAGCAGCGCCAGCCACAGGATGAGCGCCCACTGCGTGGCCCGTTTGGCTCGATCTGCTTCCCGCCAACTGCGGGGCCGCACGCCCTGAAACAAGAAAGTGGCCGTGCCCGCGAGATTGATGGAAATGACATTGACCACCGTCAACAGTAGCGCGCCCCAGGCAGCGCTGAACTTCCCCCCGGCGAGAAGCAGACCAAAAACGACCAGCGGAGGCATCAACGCAACAGCGACCATCACCCCGATCACCGCTCCCGCCAAGCCGCGGGTGTAGGCGAGCGTGCCGGCGGCTCCGGCGCCGAGCGCCAGCACGATGTGTCCCAGGTCCACCTGCGTCCGGCTGGCGATCGCCGGACTCTCCGCATCAACGGTTAACAGCAGGCCGCAGAGCAAGGCTACCGCCAGCGCGGCGGCCACTCCGGCCAGGTTGGTCAGCGATGCACGGCGGAGAAGGGAAGTGTCGCCCAGCGTTACGCCCAGCGACATCGCGACGTTCGGGCCGAGCAGCGGAGCGATCACCATCGCCCCGATAATCACCGCCACGTCGTTCCGCATTAGTCCCAGCGCGGCGACAACCGCGGATAGAGCCGCCATCGCGAGAAAAACGCGGTCCACCCCCAGTGACTCGGTTACCTCGTTGTAGAGCTCCTCCCGGCTGACGCGAAAGCCCCCGCCGGCGGCGTTGTCGCCGCTATCTTCAGTAGCGCTCTGCGGCGCTGCCCCGGCGTCGTACGGTTCCACCTTCGGCCGCGGCAGCACGGCTTCGATGGGAAAGACCACGACATGAAAGCCTTGCGTCTGACCGAACCGCTCCTCGAATTCATCCATGATCGGCTCGGTCTGCTCCGCGGGTACCAGCAGGTGCAGCACGACTTTGTTCCCCACGTTGGCATCGCGCCACACCCCGAGGACATCGTGGCCCTCGATCAATTCGCTAATCTCCCGCGATTGCCCCTCGGGCAGGAACATCTGGATAAATCGCAACGCCATAACGCTACCCGGTTTCGCTCACGCCTGAGGAATCCAGGTTACAGAATAGCCGGAAAGTGATGTGTCCTCCAGGAGGTAGCCTCGGTTCTTCAAGATTTCGCGACCCTGGCGAACCGGTGACCACCGCTCCTCGAGATTACCCGCTTTTGAACTCGCCGAACGTGTGGGGCAGGGAACTCATCGCCTCCCTGAGCGCCCGCTTATGGTCCTCCAGCACTTCCTCGTAGGACCGGTCGCAAGCCAGGTTGTCCTGCTCGAACACGTCGCGGTCGAGATTGTAGAGCTGGTCGTGATCGAAGTAGTGCGGGAAATCCCAGCGGGCGCCGTAGCGGATGCCCTCGCGTTCGGGATGCCGGTGCGGATTGGGAGTGCCGTCGAGCGATACCACGCGGAGGCGGCCGCTGCGCGCGGCCTCCAGCGCGTCCTTCTGCATCGCCGCGAGCGCCTTCGCCGGGGGCCGGTTGGCGATGTACTTCCAGTGTTCGCTCACCACGCCGCGGATGTTTGAACACTCGAGGTACAGGCTCTCCCGCCAGTCCGCCGGCCGAGGGCCGCCCCGCATCATCGACGCAAAGCTCGCGCCATCCCGCGAAAGATCGCCCGCGGGCTTCGCGCCGGCGAGTTCGAGGAATGTGGCCGCCAGGTCGGTGTTGGCGGTGAGCGCATCAACCTTCGTTCCCGGGCGGATGCCCTTCGCCCAGCGAGCAACGAAGGGAACGCGCGAGCCTTCCGTGCAAGTAAACTTGCCGCGGCTTTGGTGATCGGAGGCAAAGATGAGCAGCGTGTTGTCGGCGATGCCGTGCTCATCGAGGCGCTTCATTACCGCGCCGGCGCAATCGTCGAGCCACGTCGCGGCGGCATTCCGCCGGTCGATGCCCTCGGCCGCAACCCGCTCGAAGATTGAACTGCGCGGGGGCATCACATCGGGCGCGCTGTCGAGCGTTCCGGCCGGTGTGAAGCGTGGATTCGCCTCCAGCCAGCTCGCGCTGTACTGCGAGTGTGGTGTGGTCAATGGCATGTAAAGGAAGAACGGATTCGCGCGGTTTGCGTCGATGAAGTCGAGGGCTCCCTGCGCGATCCATTCCAGGTTGTGGACCTGCATCCTTGGCGGCAGACCGAGACCTTCTTTGTTGCCAAAATAGAGGTTTGCCGCGTAGTCCCACCCCAGGTCGTCGGTGAGGTAGCGTATGCCCCGGTCGTAGTGCTTTCGAATGACGGCGTTCGTCGCTGCGGAAAAGGGGTCGGCGTCATCCGCGAGGCCCTCAATGCGCGTTCCGGGCGAGCCGCTGTGCCACTTCCCAACCACGCCGGTCCGGTAGCCGGCGTCCTTCATCTGGCGGTTGATGTTGGTCTCCTCGGGAGCCAGGTTCGTGTCCCACAGGATCGTCGACTGCGTGCCCTCCGGGAATTTCTCGCGGAATGGCGCGCTGCGGCTGGCGTATCGTCCGGTAAGGACGGAGTAGCGGCTCGGCGTGCAAATGGCCGTGGTGACGTAGAAGCGGCTGAAAGTCACGCCGTCGCGCGCCAGCGAATCGATGTTCGGCGTCAGCATGCGGGGGTCCTCATAGCTATGCCCCCATCTCGGTTCCGGCAGCCGGCCGGCGGCGCGTTGGCCAGTCGAACATGGAAACTTGCGGTAGTCGTAGCAGCCGATCTCGTCAAAGTCGAGATCGTCCGCGAAGATAAACACTATGTTCGGGCGCGCGGTCGCCGCGGCGGCGGGAGAAGCAAAGGCGGCTGCGCCGGCTGCGCCGAGAAACTGTCGTCTGGAAACGGATGATTCTGCCATGACTGCAGCCATCATAATGCTTTTCGCGGAGAGATTCAGATTCCCGTGTCCCATCTCTCCATGACCCCGGCTGTTGCCTGCTATCCTGTAGAAATCTTGCGCGGAGCATTCCGCGTCGAAGCTGGCGCGAGCTGAAATTCCGGATTGAGGGGAACCACTCATGAAAACCTCTGCAATCAGCCAGCGTGTCGCCGACTTTCTCAAGCAACACCCGCCCTTTGATTTCATGAACGAGGAGGACCTGCTGGCGCTTGCCGGCGGGGGGCGCGTGAAGTTTCACGAAAGCGGTGAGTTCGTCATCTGGCAGGGCAAGGCGCCGGCCCAACACGTCTTCGTGATTCAGCAAGGCACCGTCACGATCCTCGAAGAGAGCGGCAACGGCGAACGCCTGTGCGACATCCGCAGCCGCGGAGACCTGCTGGGCGTGGAGCGGTTCTTTGGCTGCGAAGCCTGGCCGCACTCGGCCAAAACGTCGAGCGACGTCATCCTATACGCCCTCGACGCCAGGCAATTCGAACCTCTGCTCGAAAAGTACCCGCGAGGAAAGCGATACCTGGAAGTACACGCGGCGGTGGACTCCGCGCGGGACGTTTCAGCCGGGGTCCCGATTCGTTCTTCGCTTGCGGTCGGGTTTACCGGCCCCGAACCGCTGACCTGCCTGCTAGGAGACGAAATTCGTGAAGTGGCCAGACGCATGAGTTCCCGCGACGCGCCGGCAATCGCCGTGGTGGATCGCCGCGGAGCCGTCACCGGAATCGTGACTGCGCGACAACTGTGTGGCCATGTGGCAACGGGAGACATTAGTCCCTCGGCTCCAATCGAGTCTCTCAACAACGGCGTCCCGGCGACAGTTTCACCCGGCCTTCCGGCCAGCGAATACGCCCTGGCGATGATCCGCTCTACGCACGGAGCGCTGGCCATAACCGAGGACGGCTCGACCCGGGGAGGACTGCTCGGGTTGCTCTTTCCACGGGATCTCGACCAATTCTTCGGCGACAACCCGGTAGAACTCATCCGGCGAGTTGCGGTGGCGTCCGGCGTCGATGAGTTGCGGTTGCTGCACTTGCGGTTTCGGGCCGTATTCGCCACTTTGCTGACCGGGCCGGAAACCGTCTCGTGGCTGGGTCCCCTCGCCGGGGAATTCAACACCGTCATGCTCCGGCGTCTGCTGGAGGTCGATCGGGCCGCCGGCAGGCTGGCGGGCATCAAACATTGCTGGCTGTTCTATGGCGCCGGGGGCCGGGGTGAGCTGCTGGCGCCCGTAGCGCCGCGGGTAGGACTCATCTATGAAGACGGCGGCGGGGAGGCGAAGACCGTGCAAGAGTCCCTGGCTGCTCTCTGCGGCCGGATTCACGACGGCTTCGTTTCTTGCGGATACTCGCCCCGGACAGCCCGGGACGGCGCCGGCAACACTGCCTGCGCGTCCCTCACCGGATGGCGGGAATGGTTCACGGGGTGGATTCACGACCCCGTCTTGAAGCGGCTGTACGACCACCGGCCGTGCTTTGATCTTCGCGTCGCGGCCGGCAACCCGGATCTGCTGGAGTCACTATCGGACTTCGTGATTCAGGAAATCCAGGCGAGGGAAGGCTTTGTTCACCTCCTCGCTCATGACTCCCTGGCAAACGTGCCGCCCCTCACCTTCTACCGCGGGCTGGTGGTTGAGGAGGGCGGAGGACTGACCGGGGAGCTGCACATCTCGCGGAACGCCATCCGGCCTCTGGTGGACGTCGGACGAGCGCTCGGTCTGGCCGCTGGGCGTCCTTTCAACTCCTCCTCGTCGGAGCGCTTCGCCGCGGCCGGGATCGCCGGGACTGGCCATCAGGGACTTCTGGAAGACTCGACTGAGGCGCTTCAGGTGGCTCTCTTCTACCAGGCGCGAGAAGCGGCACGGCGGTTCAGCGACGGGGCGATCCTCGATCCCGCGACGCTCAGCCGCTATGACCAGCAGCTTCTGAAACGGTCTTTCCGCACCATTCTCCGGCTGCTCGAGTTCGGCGCCGCGGAATTCTCTCTGGAGAACCTATGAGCTTCCCGGAAGCCTTGGCCGGCTACTACGACTCCTTTCGACAGACGTGGGAGGATGACACCCCAACGGAGCTCGTGCGCTTCGTCGTGCTCGATTCGGAGACAACCGGCCTCGACCCGCGCAAAGACCGCCTCGTGTCCATCGGCGCCGTGGCCGTCGAGCGGAACGAGATCGTCCTCGCCGACGCCTTTGAAGCGTTGCTGAAAGTCCAATACAACACCAGCGCCGTAACCGTGCATGGGGTGACCTGCGAGGAGAGCCGGGACGGGCTCGATGAAGCGGATGCCGTTATGCGATTCCTCCACTATCTGCGCGACGGAATCATTGTCGGCCATCACATCGCACACGACGTTGAGACGTTCAATGCGGCCTGCGAGCGCCATTGGGGAATTCGCATGCCGAACCGCGGCCTGGACACGATGGATTTGACGCTGCATCTCGAGCAGGACGGCGTGCTGCCCGTCGAAAACGAGATCCGCAACTTCTCGCTCGATGCCCTGTGCGAACTCTTTGACGTCGTTCCGCACGACCGCCACACCGCCGCCGGGGACGCCTTCATCACGGCGCAGATCTTCCTCCGCCTTCTGCGCTATGCCGCGAAAGCCGGACGGACGACGCTCGGTTCCATCTGTGAACCGTTCGTCACACCCGAAGAATAGCTGGCGGTGGTAATGTGAGATCCATGCGACAGATCGTTATCAAAATCGCCGGGGCCTCGCTCGCCCTTTTGCTCGTTTCCTGCTCGGCCGGCGGGCCGGAGTTCGTCGAGCCGCCGGTCGTCAGCGCCAACCCCAATCCGGCCGTCCCGCAAGCTGCCGTCCTGAGGTTCGAAACCGCCGTTCCCGTGGAGACGATTCTTCATGTCTCCGACGGCGAGAACGCATGGGAACTGAGATATGAGCAAGGTCGGAATCCCGCGGAAGGCCTCGCCGTGGTTGGACTGCGTCCCGATCGCGATCACGAAATCCGCGTGAGCATCAGCGACGGCAATCGCTCCACCACATTTCCCGACCCGCTCCGGTATGTTACGCCACCGCTGCCGGAAGACCGCGAGCGATTCCCTCCGCTCGAGGTGACCGTAAACGAAAGCGCCGAACTCGAGCCGGGCTTCATCCTCTTCAACCCACGCCGGCGCCGTGTCGGCCAGCCGCGCTTCGGAGCCGGGTTCGGAATGCTCCTCGCGGTCGACTACAACGGCGAAGTTCTCTGGTACTACCAGACCGACTCCCGTATCAGCGACTTCGAAAGATTCGCCAACGGCAATCTCTTCTTCATCACGCAAGACTACCGGATCGTCGAGATCGACTGGCTCGGCAATACCAGGAATACTTGGTACGCCTCCGGCCGTCCGGAGGGTGATCTCGAGGGTGGTGTCAAGGTGGACACTCTCACCTTCCACCACGAACTGGATGAGCTGCCGAACGGAAACATCATCGTGCTTGGCTCGGAGATCCGCGAGGTGGACAACTACTACACCTCGGAGTACGACGCGAACGCGCCCCGCAAGCGGCAGCGGGTGATGGGCGACGTCATCGTCGAGTTTGACCGCGAGACCGGCGAAACAGTGTGGGAATGGAAGGCGTTTGATTACATGGATCCGTTCCGTATCGGCTACGAGACCTTTTCCGGCTACTGGTACCGCCGGGGATTCCCGGGAGTCGTCGACTGGAGCCACGCCAACAACCTCATCTACGACGCCTCGGACGACTCCATCATTATCAACTTCCGCTATCAGGCCGCCGCGGTGAAGATCGATCGCACATCCAAGGAGATCAAGTGGATCCTCGGCGAGCCCGGCGGCTGGGGAGAACTGTCGGACAAGCTCCTCAAACCGGCCGGCGATCTTCGCTGGCCCTATCACCAGCATGCTCCGCAGCCCACCCCGCACGGGACCGTCCTCATCTTCGACAACGGGAACTATCAAACCCGCCCGTTCACGCCCCCGAAAAAGCCCTCCGAGACATACACCCGGGCGGTCGAGTACAGGATTGACGGGGAAGAGAGGACTATCGAGCAGGTCTGGGAGTCCGAACAGCAGGGCCCGGATTCCGTCTTGAGCTTCGCCATGGGGGATGTCGATTATCTCCCGAATACCGGCAACGTGCTGGTCGCCTACGGATTTGTGATGGACCCCGAAGCCGTGCGCAGCGGGAAGTTCCAATGGAAAGGCGCGCTCAATTTCCACTCCGGCACCCGCCTGCGGCAGTTCCGGCGATCCACCCCGCCGGACCTGCTCTGGGAGTTGGTGCTGTTCGACGATTCGGAAGTGGACCCGGTCGGCTGGGCCCTCTTCGGCGCCGAACACTTCGCGCAGTGGTAACGCCCGGCTTCCTCATTCACTCCTCAAGCTCGCCCCGGTACGTCGAGTCACCCGTGCGCCCCCGGCGAGACCTTCTTCATCGTCATCCAGTTCCAACCTTTTCGAAAAATTTCGGCTTGTATTTTCAACCGCTTGCGTGGTTGGAGCCCCTCGTCCCCTTGGTCCGGCGTGGTATTCCTGAAACAGGGTATCCACTTAGCTGGACTAACCCCGAGCTAAGGCGGTGGCTCCCGCAAAGCGAATCGCCAGATTCGCCAGGCTGGCAGTCAGGCATGCGGTTGGCTTAGGGCTGGCGTCATTGGAGGTCTGGCGACGCGAGGGGGTGCCGGTTTGGAGGCTTACCTTCGTGATAAACATTCAAACTAAGGTGCCAAACTGGCACCCCCACGGAATTATGGATTGCCCGGAGCCAATCCCCGGCCGGTTAGAGCGCCGGGCCGAAGGCATAATCCCGCCCGGCCTCCGTCTCCACCCGTTTTTCGCGCCCGGCGTAGCGGAGCGTCACGGGCTTGCCGTGCAGGGAACGCACTCGGGCGCTGACCAATTTGCCTTCCGCCCACTCGAGATCCACTTCGAATCCGCCTCTCGCCCGCAGGCCGGTGATCTTACCGGCCGGCCAGGCCGAAGGCAGCGCCGGCAATAAGTGCAGATAGCCCTCCCGCCCCGTCTGCACCACGTTCTCATCTGCCGCTGTGCCGCGCGGATCGTGGCTCTGCAGGAGCATCTCCGCTATCCCGGCCGTGGCGCCGAAGTTGCCGTCAATCTGGAACGGCGGGTGGGCGTCGAAGAGGTTCGGGTAGAGGCCCCCATGCCGTGCACCCGGATCCTTTGGACGGTCTTTCGGCACCGGCTGGAGCAGGTTACGGAGAATGAGGTAGGCGTGATCGCCGTCCAGAAACCGCGCCCACAGATTCACCTTCCACCCCATCGACCAGCCCGTGGCCCCGTCGCCGCGGAATTCGAGCGACTTCCGTGCCGCGGCGAACAGCTCCGGAGTTCCGTAGGGCGTGATTTCCAAGCCGGGATGGAGTCCCCACAGATGGGAAACATGCCGGTGCCTGTTCTCCGGATCGTCGATGTCCTCGAGCCACTCCTGCAACTGGCCGAGGCGGCCGATCTGGTTCGGCGCGATCCGGCTCCGCTTTGTCCGCAACTCCTCGCGCAGATCTTCGTCAACCCCGAGTACCTCGCTCGCCGCAATCACGTTGCCGAATAGATTCCGGATGATCTGATGGTCCATCGTCGGCCCCATCACCAGTCCGCCGTTTTCCGGCGAGTTGCTCGGCCCCGAAATGAGCCAGTCCGGCCGCTCCGGGTGCTCGATGAGATAGTCCACGAAGAACAGCGCCGCTCCCTTCATCAGCGGGTAGGCCGTATCGCGGAGAAACGCCTCGTCGCCTTCGTAGAGGTAGTGTTGCCAGAGATGCTGGCAGAGCCAGGCCCCGCCGGTGGGCCAGATGCCGTGGTTGGAGTGGTTGATCGGGGCCGTGCCGCGCCAAAGGTCGAAATTGTGATGGAGCACCCACCCGCGGGCTTTGTAATGCGCCTCGGCGGTCCGGGCACCGGAAGCGGCAACCTCCCGGAGAGCGTCAAACAGGGCCCGGTTGCACGTGGCTAGGTTCGTGAGGTTCGCCGGCCAGTAGTTCATCTCTGTGTTGATATTCACCGTGTACTTGCTGTCCCACGGCGGCTCATTCGAGTCGTTCCACAAACCCTGTAGGTTGGCGGGTTGCCCGCCCGGACGGCTGGAGGCGATCAGCAGGTAGCGGCCATATTGGAACAACAGCGCGACGAGACCGGGGTCGTCCTTCTCATGGAAGGCCGCAATTCGCTGGTCCGTGGCCGCCGCGTGAGCGCCGGCCCTTCCAAGGTCCACGCTGACCCGGCGGAACAGCGACTGATGGTCCTGGATATGGGCTTGTTTGAGGCCTTCGTACGTTTTGTTCCGGGCCCCATCCAGCACCTCGTCATTGCGGGTCCGCGGGTTGGCGCTAACGGTCCGGAAATTGACGAAGTTCGTGGCTCCCGCGAGCAGCAGCGTCGCCGCGGCGCCGGATTTCACGGTGATCCCCGTATCGGCCACCTCCGTGAAACCGTCGGTCGAGACGGCCAGCCGCGCCTCGTAGCGAATCGCCCCGCCGGAGATTCCCCCCGAGAGCGCGAGTTCGCCGCCCCGTTTGTCCACCGTGTCGCCCTCGTGCGCCCCCCGCAGCGAGGCGCGGAAGTGGAGATTCTCCGCGCTGGAGGCCGTCAGACGGACTACGAGGACCTGGTCGGGAAAGCTGGCGAACACCTCGCGCGTGTAGGTGACGCCCCCGGCTTCGAACCGCGTTGTCGCGACTCCAGTGTCGAGATCCAAGCTACGCCGGTAGTCCGCAACCGCGGCCGCGTCCAACCCCGGATACTCGATGATGAGGTCGCCAAATGCCTGGTACGCCTTCTGGCGCAGCGGCACGCTCATGAACTCCTTCATTGCGAGCGTCTCCGCCTCCGCCTGCTTCCCCTCGAACAGCAGCCGGCGTAGCTCCCGGAGGTGACTGGCCGCGCCGGGGCGGACATACTCGTGCGGCTCCCCTGTCCAGACCGTGTCTTCATTGAATTGAATGCGCTCGCGCGCCGCGCCGCCGAACACCATCGCGCCGAGCCGCCCATTGCCCACCGGCAGCGCTTCGTTCCAATCCCCGGCCGGGGCGTCGTACCACAGCTCGAGCGACTCAGCCGCCCCAGCGCTCAGGCCGCTCGCAAGAACGAAAGCGATTGCCGCACGAATCCACATGCCGACCATGCTAATACGCCTCCCCCCACCACCGCTCCCCCCGGCGGCCTCACGCTACTCCACATGCCGGCCACGCGAATCCCCTCCCGCCAGCACTCCCCCCCGGGCTTACGCTACTCCACATGCCGGCCACGCGAAACCGCCCCCTCCCGTCAGCACTCCCCCGGCGGGCTTAGGCTACAATGAAGAGAATCTTTCACTTGGAGAAATCAGACGTTGGCTGAAGAGAAAACCTATCAAGCGGAATACGTGGGCAGCGGCACCTTCATCATCAGCAAGCCCAAACGTAAGAAAAACAAGCGGCGGCAGCAGAAGCTGAAAAGCCCAAAGACCGGAATGCGCAAGTAGCCCGTCCCACAACCGCCTCCCGATGCGAATCACGGAACTCCGGCTCCACCCGATCGCGGTGGCAGACCCTCCGTTGCGCAGCTCCTACGGCCGTCATGCACCCTATGCCCTGCGCACGATTGTCGAGATCCAGACGGACGACGGACTGACCGGAATCTCGGAAACCTACGGCGGCGACGGCCCGCTGGCGGCGTTCGAGGAAGCCCGCCCGCTCGTCGAAGGCCGCGATCCATTTGAGCTCACCGGCCTCTGGCAGCAGCTCTCCGGGCAATCCAGCGCCGGCGACCGTTCGCAGACCTTCCTGGTCCCCGGCGAAAATCCGCTCGATAAGCACACCCGAACCTTCGCCGCCATCGAGGTAGCCTGCCTCGACCTGATCGGCAAAGCCGTCGGGAAACCCCTCTGCGACGTAGTGGGCGGGCGGGCCCGCGACAAAGCCCCCTTCTCCGCCTATTTGTTCTATAAGCACGACGGGGGCGGCGGCCTCGGCGATGACACCCGGGAGGACGAATACGGCGAATGCCTCGACCCGGATTCCATGGTCCGGCAGTGCCGCTACATGGTCGAGCGCTACGGCTTTCGCGAGATCAAGCTGAAGGGCGGCGTGCTCGAGCCGGATCTCGAAATCGAAACCATTCGGCAGTTGCGGCGGGAGTTCGGCCCGGACTACCCCCTGCGCATCGATCCCAACTGCGCCTGGTCCGTCGAAACCTCGGTCCAGGTCGGCGAGGCGCTCAAGGATGAACTCGCCGCTGGCGGTTACCTGGAGGACCCGACCGCGACGCTCGAAGGCATGGCGGAAGTCCGCCGGCGGCTCCTCGCAAAGGGCATCGAAACCCCGCAGGCCTCGAATGTGGCCACCACCTGCTTCGCCCACGTTCCCGAGGCGAAGCGCCTCGACGCTGTGCAGATAATCCTCTCCGACCCCCACTACTGGGGCGGCATCCGGTACCAGAAGAACCTCTCATTCCTCTGCGAAGTGCTCGGCATGGGACTCTCCATGCACTCGAACAACCACCTCGGCGTAAGCATGATGATCATGGCCCACGCCGCGCTCGCCTCTCCCCATCTCACCCACGCCTGCGACACCCACTACCCCTGGCAAACGGAACGTGACGAAGTGGTCGCCGGCGGCCGCATACGGTTTCAAGATGGCTGCATCCCCGTCCCGGACAAACCTGGGCTGGGCGTTGAGCTCGACTACGATCAGCTCGAACGCCTGGAGGAACGCTACCGCAAACTCCCCTACCGTAAACGCGACGACGAAGCCGAGATGCGCAAGCACGTCGATCCCAACTGGAAGCGCGTCCTCCCCCGCTGGTAGCGCAGTCTCCTCCTCCGCCTTCATCCGGCCGCGGCCGGCCGGTCCGTGCTACTTCGCCAGGTGGCGGAGCATCGCCTCCATCGCCTTCCCGCGATGGCTCACCGTCAGCTTCTTCTCGCCGCTCACCTCCGCGAGCGTGCAGCCGAACGGAGGGTAGAAGAAAAGCGGGTCGTAGCCGAAACCGTTCTCCCCGCGCGGCGCGTCGAGGATCTCGCCTTCCACCGTGCCATGGTAGGTCCCTAGCAGCTTTCCCGCTTCGGCCAGCGCCACCACGCACACAAACCGCGCTTTCCGTTCGAGCCGTCCCTCCAGGCGCTCCAGCAGCAGCCGGTTGTTTTCTTCGTCCGTGGCCCCCGCCCCTGCGTAGCGCGCCGAATAGACGCCTGGGTCGCCGTTCAGCGTGTCTACCGCCAGCCCGGAGTCGTCGCAGAATACCGGCCCCGGAGCGTGCTTGCTGTAGTAAACGGCCTTCAGAACCGCGTTCTCCTCGAACGTAGCGCCGTCTTCTTCCGGAGCGGGGATCTGCGCCATGCCCGGGATAGTTCGCACTTCCAGCTCGTCTTCGCCGGAGCCCTCCACGGCCAGCCGGAACTCGCGCAACTTCCCCGGGTTCGTTGTGGCGCAATAGAGCGTCCTCATCTCTCCAGCGCCTGCTTCTGGGCCTCGAGAAGCTCATTGATACCCGACCGCGCGAGCGCTACCAGCCCGACGAGCTGCTCGTCGCTGAAGGGCTGCTTCTCGGCGGTCGCTTGCAGCTCCACGAACTCGCCGGCCGCGGTCATCACGACGTTCATATCCACGGCGGCTTTGGCATCCTCTTCGTAGCAGAGGTCAAGCATCGGCTCGCCGTCCACGATGCCCACGCTGGTCGCGGCGACGGCCCCGCGCAGAGGATTCGATGAAATAGCCTGGAATTCGACAAGCTGTCTTACCGCCTGGGCCAGCGCGATGTAGGCTCCTGTGATCGACGCGGTACGCGTCCCGCCGTCAGCCTGAATGACGTCGCAATCGACCACCACGGTCCGCTCCCCGAGCGCCTCCATATCCACCACCGTCCGCAGCGAGCGGCCGATAAGGCGCTGGATCTCCAAGGTGCGGCCCGACTGGCGGCCGCGGACTACCTCGCGTGGTGTCCGGGTCGCGGTGGAGCGCGGCAGCATCGCGTACTCCGCCGTCACCCAACCCCGCCCGCTGCCGCGCAGCCAGTGCGGCACCGTGTCCTCCAGCGTCGCCGCGCAGAGAACCCGCGTATTGCCGAGTTCGATGTACGCGGACCCTTCCGCCGTAGCCAGATACGAAGTCTGTACCTTAACCGGCCGGAGCTGGTCCAGCCGCCGGTTGTCAATTCTCATGATCCCGCCGATCTGGCGACGGCATAGAACAACAGCGAGAGGAGCACGATCCCCAACACCACCAGAAGGAGACAGGGCAGCGCGTCAAGCGCCGACTTCTTTTTCTTCTTGGCCCCGCGAGCCGCTTTGATCTTCGCCATCGCGATTCTCTATCTTGTCAGATCTTCACCGATCTTAGTGAAGCTCCGGCCTGGCGGAAGAAATCCTCGAGGGCGCCAAGGCTCGCCTCCTCCATGTCCTTCATCGTAATGGAGACCACCGGCCGGCTTTTCTGCTCGAGCGCCACCTGGGCGGCGAGGAACTGAGCGGTGTGATACTGCGCATCGTAGCCGGCCGCCTTCAGCCTCTCTGGCTTCTCGGAGAAAATCAGCGTCGAAAGACAGCGGCCGTGCCCAACAATCATCTCGTGGTAGGAGTGAATCATCGCCGGCCCCTCGTACACGTCCACCGGCAGCTTCAGCCGCGAGCGGAAGAACCGTTCGGCCGAACGATTGAGAACCTTTAGCATATCCCGGCCGGCCGGCGAGTATCGCGTGTCGCCGAAAAACGTCAGGTCCGCGTACTCGATATCGTGTCTCGCCAGCAGCCTCTTCACGATCGCCGCGTAGACGCTTGGGGCGTCCTGGCACTCCGCCGGAATGTCCAGCCTCAGCCGGTCGTAGCGGAGGGTGATCGCGCTCCGGTGCCGAATGCACCGGTCCGAGCCGGCTGTCTTCTGCCACTCCCTGCAGTTCTCCACGCCCCCTTTTCGAAGTGACTCCCGGTAGAGCTTTTGAGCCAGAGAATTGTACAATTCCACGCCGGGCTGCGTCACGAAGTTCATCTCCCGTAGATATGCCAACCCAAAAACCGTGTAGTGAATGAACTGCATATAGCTCGAAAGCGGCGAGCCCTTGGGTAGAGTGAGTGAAGCGAGCGGATAGCCAGACCGCCGAAGCATGCTCTCCTTGGCCGGCGGCTCCTTTGGGAAACCGCGCACCTTGACCGCCAGAAAACAGCGGTCCTGTCCGGCCTCTTTGGGAGACCGGTAGTTGGCGAGCTTCAATCTATTCTCGAGAATGATCTTCAGTCCCAACTCCTCGCTCTTGCCCAGACTTTCCTCGAAGTTCTGCTTGGTCCAGACGCCGGCGCCGGCCCAGGGCTTCGGCAGGGCAATGGTTACTTTGTCGCGCCCGGCAACCGCTTGGGTGTGCAGAAAAGCAGCCAGACGCCAGGCCGTCTCGATGTGAGCCCTCACCAGCGCGGCCCCATTCAGCCAGGCCCCGAGATTGACTTTGGACAATCCCAGCGGATACAGGCTCCCGCGCGTCAGCGGTCCGCTATGGCGGCCGGCAATCGTGTTCTCGTTGTCGGGCTGCAACTCCACCCGCCGGTATCCGCGCTGCGATGCGAACTCGTCCAGCTCGGAGCCGGGCGGCGTCATGTATAAGAAATTCGGGCGGCTATCGACCTTGTTCTTCTCAAAGAGGGCAGCGAGCTTTTCGAGGTTGACTACCGCCTCGTAAGACGTCATCCCCGTGGCCATGCCCACCACCAGCGTGCTCTTCAGGGCCTCCGGCAGGCGCAGTCCGGAGCGGTGTTGGATATCGTTCAGGATGTACTTGAGCTTTGCTGGGTCCGCCGAGTCCAGTACATAGCAGCGCGGGCTCTTGTTCAGCAGGCCTGCCGCACTGTACATCGACTTGTCCTCGGCCGCGCCTCCCACCCCGGCCCAGATTAGGAATCGGAGCGGCGCGCCGTGTTCTTCCCGAATCTCCTGCCGGATCGCGCTTACCTCACCGCTAATCTGCTCACCCCACTCCGGATGCTCCTCCGCCCGCCAGGCGAGATTCAATACGCCGTAGCCGTTGCGGCGTACGGCGCCTTCACTGTCCACTTCCATCCCGATGCGCACAAGCGGCTCCGCGGCCGGATCCAGAGCCGCCAGTCCTTTTGCCCGTACCAACTTGTCGATCGCCCGCAACCGAACCAGCACGTGTTCCTTTTCGAAACGGGAATAATAGGAGTCAGAGGCCGGATTATCGTGGAACAGCGAAAGGATCACTTCCTCGTTTTAACATAGGAGAGCTGGATTATGACTCGCAGACTTGTCTTTTTTATCGTGGTGTTCTCTCTCGCCTGCGGCCCTTCCGGAACCGAAGAGCCTTTTTCGCCGCCGTCCAGCCTGCCCGGCGCCGGCGCCCTCGTCGAAGGCAACCCTGTGCCTGCCGCGGAGGTCCCGGCGGACATTGCCGGAAGAGGATTGCAGCACGCCACGCGCGCCCGCTACTCCGGCGACGCGGAGGTAACCGTCACCTTTTACCGGATGAGCGATGGCAGTACTGCGTTTGAGCTGATGCAGACCTGGCGGCCGGCGGAGGGTAGGCTGGCGGTCTATACCGGCCCCTGGTTCGCTGTGATCGAATCAGAAGGCCTGGACACCGCCGCCCTTTCGGAAATCGCCGCCGCGGTTGAGACCGCCCTGGCTGACCGCTAACGCCGGGCGCCCGGCGCGGACGGTTGCGCCCGCCCAGATCTGGCCACATGTCACTCCGCTGCCGTTGATGCACTAGGCTTCCCCTTAGAATAGAAAGAAGAGCGCATGGCGAGTGATTCAACGGCAGTCAGAAAAAACGGCCACGATGCCGCCGGGCAGTTCTTCGAGTTCTCTCTGCTCGGCTTGCTGACCAGCGGATACCTCGCCCTGGCCGGCTCCGGCTATCTCGATCTCGTAACGAACCTCGCCACCGGCCTCGCGATCCTGACGCGCGCCGTTCTGGTGGCAAGCGGCCGGCGTTTTCCGCTGGATGGCACTTGGATCACGGTCCTCACCATCGCCTACATGGCGTTCTATCCGCTCGACATCTTCTTCATTTCCTCGGAGTTCCTCTCCGCCACCGTGCATCTCGTGCTGTTTCTGGCGGTGGTGAAGATACTCACCGCCCGTAGCGGCCGGGATCACCTTTTCGTCTGCGTAATCGCCTTTCTCGAAATTCTCGCCGCCTCGATCCTGTCCGCAAGCTCCAACTACTTTCTCTTTCTCGCCCTATTCCTGCTATTCGCCGTTTCTACGCTCGCGAGTTGGGAGATTCGCAGATCCGCCGGCGGCGGCCGCGCCGTCATCGCCAGGAACGCCCGACTGCCCTGGCGCCTCTCGTTCCTCGCGACGGCGACCACCGTTGGAGTGCTCCTCATAACCGTCGGGCTGTTCTTCATCCTGCCGCGCACGGCTCGCGCCGCTTTCGCCCGATTCGCGCCGGAACGGTTCCATATTACGGCCTTCTCGGATGAAGTGACTCTCGGCGAGATCGGCGAGGTCAAGCAGCAGGCGACCGTATTGATGCATGTCCGCATCCCCAGCGCCAACGGACTCGTGCATCTCAAGTGGCGCGGCAACGCTCTGGAATCCTTCGACGGCAAACGCTGGTTCAGCCCCCCGGGCGGTGAAGAGCCGCTGCGCGTGCAGCAAGATCTTCTTCGAATTGCCGGCGACGAACAGCGCCGGCGCAGCGGGCGGCGGCTCAACTACGAGGTCCAGCTCAAATCCTTCGCCTCCGATGTGATCTTCATCGCCGGACGGCCGGAGTTTATTCGCATCGAGGAGCCGTTTCTCATTCGTACCCCAGCCGACAGCTACCGCGTTAGCTACCGCAAGTCCGGAGTGCTGCGGTACGGCGTCTATAGCTTGCTCGACGATCCCGTCCAGACGGAGCCTTCACTGGTGGACGAGCTGCCGGCGGACGTTAGACGGCGCAACCTTGAATTGCCCATCATTGATCCGCGCATCAATGGCTTCACACGAGGCATCACGGCTGGAGCAACCGGAGCGGAGGGACGCGCCCGGGCCATCGAACGGTATCTCAGAACCGCCTACCGCTATTCGCTGCGGCTGCCAGAAAAGGAGCAGGACGAGCCAATCGCACACTTCCTGTTCGATCGCCGGGAAGGGCACTGCGAATACTTCGCCTCGGCCATGGCCGTGATGTTGAGGACGATTGGAATTCCGGCCCGCGTCGCCACCGGCTTCCAAAGCGGCATCTACAATCCCCTCAGCGGCTGGCACGTCATCCGGGCCTCCGACGCTCATAGCTGGGTGGAAGCCTACCTGCCCGGCCGTGGCTGGGTCACCTTCGATCCCACCCCGCCGGACCCCTCGGCGGGCCAGCCCGGCCTCTTCACCCGCCTCACGCTTCTGCTCGATGCCGCCGACACTTTCTGGCAGGAATGGGTGCTCGACTACGACCTCAACCGCCAGCTCGTCCTCGCCTCCCGGATGGAGCGTTCGAGCCGCCGTTTCTCCCTCGACTCGCTGCGTAGCCTTCCCGAAAGATGGCAAGACCTCACAGCCTCTGTCTCGAAAGGCGCGCGCGAGAACGGGCCCGCCGTCGGGATCTCGCTTCTAGCCCTCGCCGCCTTCGCCATCGCGGCCCTGCCGTTGCGGCGTTGGTGGGCCGGGCGCGAGCGGGTGATCCGCGCGGAACGGGGGGACGCCCGGGCCGATGATGCGACGCTACTCTACCTCAGAGCGTTAGCCATGCTCGAGCGGTCCGGGATATCCAAGCCGCCTTGGGTTACGCCCGGCGAGTTCGCCAATCAGATTCCGGCTCCCGCCACGGCCGCCCTCGTTGCTGACCTCACCACTGCCTACAACGAACTGCGGTTCGGCGACCGCGCGGCCGCCGCCGGCCGGATACTCGAACTGCTGGGCGAATTGGAAACTCGTTTAAAAGCTCACCCTCGAATGGGCACGATTCATATCGCTTCGTAATATAATCGGGTTGCGGAGCGATTAGTGGGCAGCAGAACGAACGACACTTTGCACGGCATTCCGCATCCGCACCTGGGCGATCGGGTGAATCGCAACATTGTGCAGTCCGCAATCGAAGGCGGCGTGCATCTCAACGACCTTCCGGCGCGGACCACTCTCAGAATCCGCACCGAAAACCGCAGCTACACCGTCGTTCATTGCGGAGGCGGCGAGGCTCTCATCAGTGGACACCCGGAGTATTGCCCCTCGCCGGTCCGGGTGAGGATCTGCGGCTCAAACTGGGGAGGCTCAATGCTGAAAACGATGTACCTTGGACGGGGCATGCACCTCGAATTCCGTCACCCCGAATTCGAGCAGCCAATCATTACTTCCCGCATTGTGGAGATCCTCGAAGTGCCGCCCACGAACTAGCGCGCCCTTTGCAAAGCCCGCTCGAAGAACGACAGGATCTGCCGGTTCAAATGCTTGCCCTCCACACCAGTGACGCCGTGCGACTTCTGCCCGTAGATCATCATTTCGAACGGCTTGCCGGCCTTTTGCAATTCCACCGCCATCTGCATCGTGTGCTGGAACAGCACGTTGTCGTCCTCGATATTGTGGATGAGCAGTAAATCGCCCTCCAGCCTTCCGGCGAAGTGGACCGGAGAGCTCTCCCGGTAGCCCTCTTCGTTGACCGCCGGCAAACCCATGTAGCGCTCGGTGTAGATTGTGTCGTAGTTTCTCCAGTCCGTCACCGGGGCGCCCGCCACGCCGGCGCGAAACACATCCGGGGCGTGGACCAGCGAATTGATCGTCATGTAGCCGCCGTAGCTCCAACCGTAGACGCCCACCCGGTCCGGATCCGTGAAGCCCATGCTAATCAAGTGCTTCACCCCTGTAACCTGATCCTTCATCTCACGTACTCCAAACCTGCGGTAAACCGCGGTTTCCCACGCGTGTCCCCGTGCGGCTGTTCCGCGGTTGTCGAGTTGCCACACCACGAAGCCCGCGTGCGCCAGTGCCTGACGAAGATCGACCCCGGACCACGAATTCCGCACTGACTGGGCGTGAGGCCCGCCGTAGACCATCACAATTGCCGGGTATTTCTTCCCCTCCTCGAAATTCGCCGGCCGCGAAAGCTTCGCGTAGAGGACGGCGCCGTCATCCGCCTTCACCTCGACAATCTCCAGCGGCGCCAGATCGAATTCCCGGTCCGTCTTTTCATCCGGCTTGCGGAGAACCTCCACCTCGGACCCGGAAACGTCCCGCAGCACCGTCCGGTCCGGTGCTGTCATGTTCGAGTAGGAGTGGCTGTAGTAGCGGCACGCCGGAGACATCGCGGCGCCGTGCATCCCCGGCTCAGAGCTCAGCCTTCTCTTACCGGAGCCATCGAATCCAATGCTGTAGAGGTGACGCTCGAGCGGGGAAACCTCGGTCGACGTGTAGTAAACCGTCTCCGAATCCTCGTCCACGCAGTTCACTGAAGAGACTTCCCACTCCCCCTGAGTGATCTGCGCTACCTCGCCGCCTTCCAGCGGCTTCATGTACAGGTGCCGGTAACCGTCGCGTTCGCTCGACCATAGCAACCGTGGGGTCTGTTCCAGGAATCGGTAGTTGTCGGTCAGGTTCACCCAATGTTCGTCCTCCTCGACGAACAGCGTTCGCGCCGCGCCCCTTAGTGGAGCCAGGAGCATCTCCAGCCGCTTCTGAACGCGGTCCAGTTTGATAATGGCCACGGCGCTCGAATCCGGAAGCCAGTCCACCCGGCCGAAGATTTCCTCCTCGCCGTTCACTCGGTCGAGCCAGCGCGTCCTGCCCCCTGACGCGCTGACCACACCGACTTTCACATTGGCGTTCGGAGTGCCGGCCTTCGGATACCGCTGCGGTTCCGCGACCGCCTCCAGTTGCAAGAGGTCGGCATGCGGGTACAACCCGATCGGCGAAACGTCGAATTGGTAATAGGCCACGTGCCGCGAATCGGGCGACCACCAGTGGGCCGAGCCGATCGCCAGTTCCTCCGGATACACCCAGTCCAGGCGGCCATTCCAAATCGTCGCCGAGCCATCCCGGGTCAGCCGCCGCTCTTTCCGCGAATCCACCTCCAGAACGTAGAGATCATTTTCCCGGCGGAAGGAAACGAAACGGCCGTCCGGTGACAGTTTCGGGTCGGCCTCGTCTATGTTTGTCCGTGTCAATTGCTTCCAGGTTTCTTCTCCGGTCTCGACCACGAAGAGGTCGCCCCCGGCCTTCACCAGCAGCCGCGCTCCGCCGGGGAACCATTGCACATCGGACTCCCGCACCCGGCGGTTCCGCCAGACGAACCTCTCCGGCTCTGGAACCGGCGCGGCCTCCTGCTCGAGACCGGCCAGCTTCACCACGTCCCGGTGCTTCCGCTCCTCGATCTCGAATACATGCAAACTGCCCCCCTTTTTATAGGCGAATGCGCGTTCGTCCGGCGCCCAGACCAGACCGCGGATGCCCTCTTCGCCGCGCTCGGCTCCAACATCGTCAATCGTGACCGGCCTTTTGCCGAAGCCGAGGCCGGCGGCGACCAGCAAAAGCGTGAGAGGGAGCATGAAGCGTTTTGTCATGGCTAAGTCTCCAGATTCTAACCAAGTGGCGTAACGTAGGGCCAGGCCCGAAGTGGCCTAAGGGCTTCGTACTAGTACGCTGAACGAGCAAGTATGACTTCTGGGGTATTTACTCCATGGACCCCCTGGATTAGATTAAGGGAGATACCTGAAGCCACAACCTAGGGCTTCGCATTAGTAGGAGAAAAGACAGTGTCACACCAACTCGTGCAGTACTCATACCTCCAAGTGCTTGACTTCCTGACCACGATCAGCTTTCTCCTCTATGGTATCCAGGAGGCGAATCCGATTGTCCGCTTCTTCATCGCCCATACGCACTCTCCGCTGGTTGGCCTCCTCCTTGTGAAAATCATTGCTGTTGGTTTGGGAATCCTGGTCTGGCGCACCGGGCGCCTGCGCCTGCTTTCGCGGATCAACATTCTATTTGCCGTTGTCGTCACCTGGAATCTCCTCGCGCTGATCGCCGGTGGAGTCCAGGCTCTCTGATTCGGCCCGGCTCCTGCCCCCGCCACTGCGTTATGCCTCGTGGCGGGGCAGGGATTCGTTGGATCCTCAATCCTGTCAGCGGTCTTAAACCGCAGTCATCAGCCGTATAGCTTCTTCAGCACCCAGGCCATGTTCTTTCCCAGGTTCGTCATGGTCCGGATGCCCTCTTCGTCTTTCTCCACGTCGCCTGGATCCAACCCAATGCCGATGTTCCAATAGGTTGACCCGGGAATAATCATCTCGCTGATCTGAAACAGATGGTTGATCGAGTCGAAGGTGTGGAGAGCGCCCTGCCTTCGCACAGCGACCACAGCCGCGCCCACTTTCCGGCGGAAGACGCCGCCGTTGGCCCGCGCCACGTACCCAGAGCGGTCGATCAGCGCCTTCATCTCCGGCGTCAGGTCAGTGAAGTAGGTCGGGGAGCCGAGGAGAATCCCGTCCGCCTCCACCATTTTTTCGAAGCACTCGTTGAGGATGTCGTCGGTCACCGAACACTGCATGTCCTTGTTCCGGTAACACTCCCGGCAGGCCGTACAGCCGGCGATCCGCCGCCCCCCGACTTGCGTGAGCGACGTCTCGATCCCCTCCGCTTCCAGTTCCCGGAGCACGTAGCGAAGCAGGATTCCCGTGTTCCCGGTTTCTCGCGGACTGCCGTTAAACGCTGCGACTTTCATAGGCAAAAAGACTCCCGAGTCTGAAAGCGTACCACACCATGTTGCCGGACGCGTACGGCGAACGGATCCCCGCCGCGGCAAGTCCGCAAGTCATTTTAACTGTGTAACTAAGCGGCGGGCGATTCTTCCGCGGCGTTCAAGTTCTGATAAAATTGGCAGCACCAGCGAGGAGAGGCACTGGGAAGTCACGCCTTTTTTACCACTGGAATCCCAAGAAGGGGAACACTTCTAAACCATGCGATTGGATCGTTGTCTGGGTCTGCTGATCCTTGCCACCTGCGCCGCTCTCGGCGCTCCCTCAATCACAGCCGTACGAAACGCCGCCAGCAACATCCCGGCGGGCTTGCCTAACGCCGGGATCGCCCAGGGGGCCTTGTTCATCATCGCGGGAGCAGATCTGGGCCCGCCGGATTTCGTTGTGGCGGACACCTTCCCGCTGCAAACCAGCATCGCCGGCACGTCCGTCAAGATCGTGGTCAACGGAACCACCGTCGATGGCATTATGTACTACTCGGGCTCGCCCCAAGTCGCGGTGATTCTTCCCTCGGCGACGCCCGTCGGAGACGGGACGGTCACGGTCACCTACAATGGCGAAACCAGCCCGCCTTTCCCGATTCAGGTGGTGAGCAATGGGTTTGGGGTCTTCACGGTAAGCCAGAACGGTTCCGGAGACGCCATCGCTTTCCGGGGCGCCGATCTCGTGACTCCGGGCAACGCCGCCAATCCTTTCGACGTGGTGTCGTTCTGGGGGACCGGACTCTCGGCGGTGGATTTCGACGAAAGCGCCCCCGCCGAGCAATTTGACATGACCGGCGTCCCGATCGAGGCATTCGTCGGCGGCCGCAAGGCGAACATACTTTTTCGGGGCCGTAACGCCTGCTGTTCGGCCGTGGACGTCGCCTACGTGGAGATCCCTCCGGGGGGCTATGGCTGCGCTGTTCCCGTGGCTTTCAAGATCGGCAATGTAATCAGCAACACAACCACCATCGCCGTGGCCGAAAACGGCCGCATCTGCACCCCGACCGAACCCGCCACCGCCGCGCAAGGCAACATCGCTGACTGGTTGGCTTCGGACACTTTCTCGTCGGGCGCCATCGGGCTCCAGCGGTCCGTCTCCGTCACCCCTGAGCTGAGCGTTGGAGGAGTGAATGTGCCGAGCACCACTGTTCGCATGGATAGCGCGAGCGCCACCTTCTCCAAGATAACCATGCCACCCGGCGGCGTGGGCCTGGGCAACGTTTTCGACATCGCTAACTTTGGCGCTTGCCGGGTGTACTCTTTCGAGGGACAAATTCCCGAGTTCAGCGTGACCTCGCTCGATGCCGGCGATCCCATTACCGTGAGCGGGCCGCCCGGCAATTTCGCCCTTCAGAAGACGGTTTTCCCGGGCGTAATCTCGTACTCCCTCCTACTGGACCAGACGGGAAGCACGATCGTACCGGGAACCTACACGGTTGCCGGACCCGGGGGGCCCGACGTGGGAAGCTTCTCCGTTGACATCAGTGTGCCACCGGCGCTCGTCTGGACCAACCAGGAGAGCATCCTCGAAGTCGACCGTTCCTCCGGCGTCACCGTCACGTGGACCGGGGGCGATCCGAACGGGTACGTACAAGTCAACGGCTACAGCTTCATCCAGTCCAACGGAACCAACGTGATCACCGCTTCCTTTGACTGCACCGCGCGGACCACCGATGGGCAATTCACCGTGCCCCCGATCGTGCTGCTCGCCCTGCCACCTACCGGAACGCAGAACGTGGGAGGTTTCGAGATACCGGCATTCACCGCACTGTCGGTCAACAGCTACAGCATCGAACACTTTCTGACCAGCGGCATTGAGTTCGGATCCGTTGTCCATACGATCGTGAATGACCGGGGCGTCATGTACAAATAGAAACAGAATGTGGGGCTGGAGGCGTCAAACTTAGCCCAGCCCCACGCCCAATTGTTCCCGCGCGAACCGTACGCTGCGCTCGACGTCCACCCTTTGCTGCTCCTTTAACGCCGCGCGGAACGCCTCCGGCTGTTCACCGCTGCCGCCGATCATCATGCTGCCCATGAACGGGTGGCCCTCTCTCACCAGCTTGACGAAGCGGGCGAAGTCCGCCGCAGGCTTCCGCGGGAACTTCTTCCAGTAGGAATCTTCGAGGAAGGGAAGCACGGTTGGCGCCCGGCCCGTGATGACTTCGAGTTGCATCGGCACTCTGCCGCACAGCTCCCGGTAGCGCCCGGTGAATCGCCGGTAGTCGATCGAGCCGTCGCCCAGCGCAACCCACTGAAACGCCGCGCCACGGGGGTGCTCGTAGACTACGGAATCGCGGATGTGCGACGTCACCGCATAAGGCGCCAGCACCTCCAGCGTCAGCAGCGGATCCTCGAGCACCCGCATCGGGTTTCCGCTATCGAGGCAGCAGCCGACGTAATCGGCGCCGGCCTCCTCGATGAAGGCCTTCAGTTCCCGGGCCTCGAAGTCACCGTGATTCTCGATGGCAATCCTCACGCCGGCATCGAGCGCCCGCGAGCGGACTCCCCGCAATACCCGCAGCGTCGAATCCATGTGCGCTTCCCACGGCGGTTCGCCGCCGCGGTTCTCGATGCCGCCCACGAAAACCCGGAGCGCGCGCGCTCCCAAGTCCCGCGCCACGCGAATCCCCATCGCCAGGTACTCCTCTGGAGGCTCTTTCTGGCGCCAGGGTCCGGTAGTCGGGCAGACCTTGCCGATCGCCGCGTCCAGGGTAATGCCCAACTCGGCCGCGCGGCGCTTCACCTTGGCCAGGTGCGCCGGCTCGATGCTCTCGTAGTCGCCGGGCGCCGAAATCTGAATGGAATTGAGCTTCAGACCGGCTGCGTAGTCGAGCAGGCGCATCGCCTTCCACTGGAACGCCCGGACCGAATACGCATCGAGACCGAGTGCGATCCCGCCGGCTGCCCGTGCCGCGGACCCCGCCAACAGCCCGCCGCCAGCCATTCGCAGAAACTCCCGTCGTTGCATCTCTCTATCCTCCAGCGGGCCGGCGGGGCGGCGTAAGGCGCCCCATCCTTCCAGGGGATTCCTGTCAATCCGCGGCCCAAACGACCTACGAGGCCTGCAACTCGCGCACCGTCGCCAGGCAGCGCTTTACCGCTTCGAGAGGCGGAACCGCCTTGTCCTCGTACTCCACGATGTACCACTCGGTACCGCCGATCGTCTCGCACAGCTCGAAGATCTCCTCGAACGGCAATATGCCTTCGCCCACCAGCACCTGATTGTGCTCCGCATCGCGGTCCTTCACATGAATCGACTGTGTGCGGCCGGGGTACATCTTGAGGTACTTCACCGGGTCCTGATACTCCCGAGGCATATTCCCGACGTCAAGCTGGTGGATTACTTCCTTGGATGTGTTGTTGAAGAAGATCTCCCACGGCACTTGGCCGTCCGCCATCGGAATGAAGTCCCCGGCGTGATTGTGGTAGCCGAGACGCATCCCCTGCTCGCCGACCTTTGCCGCCAGCTCGTCAAAGCGCTTGGCCAGGTCCACCCAGCCGCTGGCCGATTCCTGGTGAGGCAGGGAAGCGACAATCAGAACGGAGTTGTTGATTGTCTTGTGATAGTCGATCGTCTCCGCCAGCTTGTCGTCCTCGAGGCTCTGCAGATTCAGGTGAGAGCTGCAGCACTTCAGCCCGGCGCCGGCGAGTATCTTGCTAACCGTGGGCGCGGTCAGCTTGTCCCACCGGTAATAGTGCGCCAGCTCGATGCCCTCGTATCCCATCTCCGCCACCTGGGCCAACGTCCCTTCGGGATCCTCGCCGAGCAGTTCCTTGAAGCACCACGTCTCCACGGCGACCGGGAGCTTCTTCCGCTCCGGTGCAGCGGCCTCCTCCGCCGGCGGTTCCGGAGCGCTCGAGCAGGCCCACCCGCCAAGCGTACCGCCGATGACGGCGCCAAACTCTCTTCTCGTGAATCTCATGCCAGTTCCTTTCCCGATGCAGAATCTTCGTCCCAAACTACCGCCCGCTATTTTATCCGATGTTCCCGGCCAACCGGATCGGGAATCTGGCAGGCGCTGATTGCCGGCCTGGAGACTGCGGCTCGGTTTCTGACTACCATGGCCCATATGGTCCTGCCGATGGGCAAGGCAACTTAGATTTGACGATGCATAACCCCGGATTGCGGTCTTGGTGAAAGGTGGAGAATGGCTGCTACAAAACGGGCGCGAAGCCGGCTCGTGGCTTCAGTGTCGTCCAGTCTCGCGTGCTGGGGAGCGGAACTACTTCTGCTCTCCGCCCTTGCGGAACATGGCGATCGCTTCGATCTCCACAAGGAGGTCGGAGCGGCAAAGCTTCGCCTGAATCCCTGTAGATGCTGGATAGGGCTTCAAGTCCTGCTCGTCGTAGAAGCGGGTTCGCTCCTCGTTGAACTCATCGTAATCGCGGTCGATGTCACGAAGGTAGCAGGTTGTGCGGATGATGTCCTTCCACGTTGCGCCTTCCGCCTCCAACAGTTTCGTGATGTTGCGGAAGGTGCGCTGGCACTGTTTGCGAAGATCGCCTTTGTGGACGGTCCGGCCGGCTTCATCAACACTGGCAGTTCCCGATATGAAGAGGATTACGAGGCCGTTCAGGTCGACCCGCATTCCGCGCGAGAAGGCGCTTCCGTAGTCGTAAGCCTCGTTCAGCACTTCCGGGGCCGCGATGGCCCGCTTCTTTACTTCCGCACCCTGGATCTCGCTCATGATTTCATCGATTGACAACACTTCAATTATCTCCCGCAGTCACGCGGAGTGGTAACTTCGCGTGACGTACATCAGGCCAGGTGCTGAGCACCCGATATTCTCGCTGGACCGGTGTTGCCCCTGAAGCGTCTTTGGGCGCTCACCAGCTCTTGACAACCAACAGCTGAGACCTGACGTTTCAGCAATCATTATAGTTTAGTTTCGCCCGTGCGTGTCCAGGATAACGCGGATTTTACCAGCCGATAATCCGTTTACCCGGCAGGTCTCGCTCTTGTATACTGGCAATTGAGTACGCGGAGGTCTTGGAGAGGGGTGGTCGGCGCGCAGCGCATTGTCGTACCGGTGGCAGGTTCGGCTCATGGATAGAGTGCGCGTTTTTGTCATTTCTGTTGCTCTTTGCTCGCTGGTTGCGGCGTTCGCCGGATTCCTTCCGCTGAGCGGCAGGGCGTACTCTCAACCGCCGGTTGAAGGGGCGCGGCCTTCCTCGTCTATTGTCTTCACGCAGGACAGCCCCGCGAGTTCGTGGGAAGCGGGCTCCGAGCCGCGTTCACGGCTGATGCGGCTCGATCCTGACGGAACGGTTCAGGAGTTGGCCGCACAGTTTCATTCGGCGCGCGACGCCGACATTTCCTTTGACGGAAGGCGGATTCTGTTCTCCGCCAAAGAGAAAGAATCCGACCACTGGCAGATCTATGAGATGGACGCAGGCGGCGGGAACGTACGGCGCATCACGTCCGAGGCGATGGATTGCCGGCAGCCCGGCTACCAGTCGTACTTCTACGTGATCACGGCCGACGACCCGTGGCATCAGATCACGTTCACCGGGACGTCCGGCGGGATGCCGCCCAGTATTTACTCCTGTCAAATGGACGGGAGCGGGTTGCGCCGCCTCACCTTCAATCCTTACGGTGATGTTGACCCTTATCTCATGCCCGATGGGCGAATCCTCTTCTCGAGCCGGCAAAGCCACCGGATCGAGCCCGGGCCTCGCGACCGGTCCGGGTTGTTTGGCGTCAGTCTCGACGGCGCCGACTATGCCGTTTTCTCCGCCAGCGAGGGAGCGCCGTGGAAGCGCATGCCAACGGTTACCACCAATGGGCTGGTGGTGTTCGTCGAGAATGATGAGCCGGAACCGGATGGCGCCGGGTGGCTCGCAGCCGTGACTATCCGCCGGAATCTGCATTCGCACCACCAGCTCACGCTGCCGGAGGATGGGCTTTACCACTCGCCGTCTCCGCTTCCCGGCGGAGAACTGCTCGTTTCGCGGCGTCCGCCGGAGGGATCGGGAACTCACGGGATCTACCGCTTCGATACGAAGACAGGGCAAGCGCGGATGTTGCACGACGATCCCGAGTGGCACGATGTGCAGGCGCGTCTGCTGGCGCCCCGCCCGGAGCCGGACGGCCGCAGCTCCGTGGTGAACGAACTGGAGCCGACCGGTCAGCTTTATTGCCTCAACGTCTACACCACCGATTTAAAGAACCCCAATTGGATGCCCAAGGGCAGCGCCCCGCGCCTCCGCGTGATCGAAGGAGTGCCCCGCCGCTTCCAAGATGGCAAGCCGGTTGAGCCGGCGCGGCGGATTCTTGGCGAAATCCCGGTGGATGAGGACGGATCGTTTAAAATCCGCATCCCAGCCAACATTCCGGTGCAGCTCCAACTGCTCGATGAACAGGGTATGGCGCTGCGAACCTGCTCCTGGATCTGGGTGAAGAACAAGGAGCCGCGGGGTTGTATCGGCTGCCATGAGGACGGCGAGTTGGTTCCCGAAAACCGGCAGGTTTCGGCGGTGATGCGGCCGTCCATGAAGCTGACCCTGCCACCGGATCGCCGCCGCCGGGTCAGTTTCGCAAGCAACGTGGAGCCGATCTTCCAGCGAAAGTGCGGCGGTGAAGGTTGCCATGCCGGAGCGGTTCCGCCGCGTCTCGATTCCCACGCCGAGGCGAGAGGCCAACTCTCGCGGACGGCCCGCACGAGCCCACTCACCTGGCGGCTGTTCGGCCGCAACACCGCACGGCCGTGGGACGGCGCGCAGGTTACGAATCCGGTGATCGAGATCATGCCGCCGCCTGGCTCCGAGCCGCTCACGGACGACGAGAAACGAACCATTCTGGAATGGATCGATATGGGGGCCGAATGAGAATCACGCTGATATGCCTGCTCGGTTTGCTCGGCATCGCCCCGGCGGGGTCCGCGGGTGAACTGCCCGTGTTTGCGCATGTGACGGCCGACGCCGGCATCGACTTCAAGCACGGCTATGGCGACCACGAAATGGACAATATCGTTGAGGGAACCGGCTCCGGCGCGTGTTTCTTCGACTACGATGGCGACGGCTTTCAGGATCTCTACCTGGTGAACGGCGCCTGGACCCGCGGCGTCAGCGACAATCGGGGGCGGAGCCTGCGCGGCAAGCTGCGGAACGAGTTGTACCGCAATCTCGGCGATGGCACGTTCGAGAATGTCACCGCGGCGAGCGGCGCGGGCGACGAAACATTCTCGACGGGTTGCGCTGCCGCCGATTACGACAATGATGGCGACGTGGATCTGTATGTCCTGAACTACGGGACGAACGTCCTTTACCGGAACAACGGCGACGGGACTTTCTCCGATGTCTCCAAGGAAGCCGGAGTCGACTTTCCGCGTTGGAGCCTCCACGCGGCGTGGCTCGACTACAACCAGGACGGCTGGCTCGACGTCTACGTGGCGAACTATCTGCAGTACGACGAAGGAAAGTTTCGCGACTTCTATGCCGCCGCGGGCTACCCCGGACCGCTAAGCTATGCCGGCGAGGCGGACGTGCTCTACCGTAACAACGGCGACGGAACCTTCACCGACGTGACCGGAGAACTGGGGTTGTTCGTCGAGGATGGCCGGGCCATGAGCGTGACGGCCGCCGATCTCACAAACAAAGGGCGTCTTGGCATCTATGTGACGAACGATGCAATGGAGAACTACTTCTTCGCGATGGGCGATGACGGCCGTTTCACCGACCGCGCGCCGGAACTGAACCTCGCATGGGGCGAAAACGGGCAGAACGTCGCATCGATGGGTCCGGCGGTCGGCGACATTGACCGGAACGGCTGGCTCGACGTCTTCGTGCCCGATCTTCGCTACTGCACCCTGCTCATGGGCGGTCCGGATGGGTGGGATTTCAGAACGGAGACTGCTGGACTCTCGGTCGTGATGGGGCAGTACACAAGCTGGGGGCCGATGCTGTTCGACTACGACAACGACGGCTGGCTCGATCTCTACACCAGCCACGGCAATGCGCACCACGAGTTCGTTGAGGAGGACACGCTCGTCCGCAACCGCGGCGGCGGGAACTTCCACGACGTCTCCGATCAGTCCGGCCCCTATTTCCGCGAGAAGTACGTCGGCCGCGGAGCCACATTCGCGGATTACGACAACGACGGCGACGTTGATCTGCTGATCGTCAACCTAAACGACCATCCGAACCTCCTCCGCAACGACGGAGGCAACCGCAAGAATTGGCTGCAGGTAGACGCCCGGCTGCGGTTTCCGACCGGCGAGCGCACGGCGATCGGAGCGCGGGTGGCTGTCAAGATAGGCGAACTGGTCCAGATCGAGGACGTTAACCCCGTGCGCGGGTATCTCTCGCAGGTGGACCCCCGTCTGCACTTCGGCCTCGGCGACGCGGAGACCGTCGACGAAGTGCGCGTCCGCTGGCCCGACGGGGAGGTTGAAGTTCACAATGGCGTCCCGGCCAAGCAGGTACTGAAGCTGGTCCGGGAGGCGCGGACAAAGGAAGTGAAACGATGAACCGTTGCGCGCAGCTCGTCATTATTTGGGTGCTAGCGGGGTTGGTGAGCGTACCGGCCGTTGCGCAGGAGCACAAGCCGGTCTATGTCGGCGCGAGGGTTTGCGGCGAGTGTCACTCAGGATCCGGGATGGGTAATCAGTATAGCCGCTGGCTGCACTCGAAACACGCTCAGGCCTACGCTTCGCTGGCACTGCCGGAAGCGAAGGAGATCGCGGTGCTGAGCGGCATCCGGGAAGACCCGCAAGACGTGTTCACCTGCCTCGGCTGCCATTCGAGCGGCGCGCAAGCCGAGGAGTGGGAGAAAGACGAGACATTCCGCATCGAGGATGGCGTACAGTGCGAGAGCTGTCACGGCCCCGGGTCCGAGTATATGGCGGCCGAAGTGATGATGGACCGGGAGAAGGCGATGGCGGCTGGTCTGATAATGCCTGGTCCGGAAACTTGCGATGTTTGCCACAAGGAGAAGGGAACCCACGTCGCGGTTCTCAAATCGCCGATGCTGAATGTGGAGGAAGGGTTGCGAAAGATCGCCCATCCGACGCCGGCTAACGCGCGGATGGGCGGAGTTCCCAAGTATCCCGCCGATGGGGCGAAACGCGACGGTCCAAAGTACATTGGTTCGGCGGCCTGCGGCGAGTGCCATCGCGGTGCAATGTTCGGCTACCAGCATTCGAAATGGCTGATGAGCGGGCACTCCCGGGCCTGGGCCTCGCTCGGCACGGCGAAGGCGCAGGAGATTGCCCGGAAGCAGGGCATAGAGGGTGACGCACAAGCAGCGCCGCAGTGCCTGAAGTGTCACTCGACCGGTTACGGCGAGGAGGCGGGCGCCTTCCTGCCCTCGTTCTCCGTCGATGAAGGCGTCGGTTGCGAAGCCTGTCACGGCGCGGGCAGCGAGTACATGCCCGAGGCCGTGATGCTGGACCGGCGGGCCTCCGTCGCCGCCGGTTTGAAAGATGTGAATGCGGCTACCTGCCAGCCCTGCCACGAGAACGCTCACGGCGAGGAGTTCGAGGTGCGGATGGAGAAGATCGCACACCCGACCAAGCTACCCGAAACCGCGTCGGAACCGGTTTATAAGACGCCGCTCAACATGGCCCTGCGGCCTGACGGCCGGGAGATCTACGTGACGTGCTCGGGGTCGGACACGGTGATAGTGGTGGATCCGGCGGCCCGCCGCAAGATCGCTGAAATCGAAGCCGGCGGCATGCCCGAGGACGTCGCCTTTTCGCCGGACGGCAAACGCGCCTTTGTGAGCAACATGTTCGACGACACGATCTCGGTGATTGACGTAAACACCCGGAAGGTGACTCATACGCTGCCCGTGGGTGACGAACCGCACGGGGTGTTGACGAGCGCGGACGGCCGGCGCGTCTATATCGTCAACGCCGGCTCTGACGACATCACGGTCTACGACGCCAAGACGCTTACGTGGGAGAAGAATCTGACCGCCAGCCGCCGCCCGTGGTCGGCGGCGCTGTCTCCGGATGGCCACCAGATTTCTGTCACCCACGCTCTCTCCCGTTTTGTGCCCTATCGCGCGCCTTCGATGGCCGAGGTCACCGTCATAGACGCCAGCCGCGGCGTGGTGGAGGACCGGCCGGTGGCCCACTCCGCGAATCTCTTGATGGGCGTGGCCTGGCATCCCAGCGGTGATTTCGCTCTCACTACGATGAATCGAACCAAGAACCTGGTTCCGATGACCAGGCTTCTGCAAGGCTGGACCATCACCAACGGTCTCGCCCTGTTCTGGCGTGACGGGCGTGTCGACCAAGTGCTGCTCGATGAACCGGGAATGTGCTTCCCCGATCCGACTGATGTGGCCTTTACCCCGGACGGCCGCCATGCGCTGGTGACGAGCTCCGGCTCCGACCGCGTGGCGGTGGTGAATGTTCAGAAGCTGCTCTCCATTGTCCGCGGCGCCTCGGAGCACGACCGAACGCACGTGCTGCCGAACCATCTCGGCAAGCCGACCGAGTTTGTCGTGAAGCACATCCCGGTGAAGAACTCGCCCCGCGGCGTGCTGGTGATGCCGGACGGCGAAACGGCGTTCGTCGCCAACTCGCTTGACGACTCGCTTTCGGTGATTGATCTCAACAGATTCACCAGCGCCGGCCGCATCGATCTCGGCGGCCCCAAGGAGATCTCCAATATTCGCTATGGTGAACGGCTATTCCACAGCGCGGATGTCACCTTCCGCCGCCAGTTCTCTTGCCACACCTGCCACCCGGACGGGCACATCGACGGCATCACCTATGACATCGAGCCGGACGGCATCGGCGTCAGCCCGGTGGACAACCGGACGTTGCGCGGGATCCTCGACACGGCGCCCTTCAAGTGGGAAGGAACGAATCCGAGCCTGAAGCGGCAGTGCGGCCCCCGGCTCGCCGTGTTCTTCACCCGGATCCAGCCGTACAACCCGGATGAGCTCGAGGCGGTGGATCATTACATCTCGACGATCCTTCGTCCGCCGAACCGCTACCGCCCGCTGGGCGCGGACTTCACTCCCGCGCAGCGCCGGGGGAAAGCGATCTTCGAACGTACGCACGCGAACGACGGTAGTCTGATTCCCGAGCGCGACCGCTGCATCACTTGCCACTACCCGCCGTACTACACCGACCGCCAAGTTCACGATGTGGGGACGCAGCATGCCTATGACAGGGAGGGGCTGTTCGATACGCCACACCTGAATAATATTTACGATTCCGCGCCATACCTGCATAATGGAATCGCGGAGACTCTCGAAGAGATTTGGACCGTGTACAATCCCGACGATAAACACGGCGTCACAAACGACATGACGAAAGACGAGCTCAACGACCTGATTGAGTACTTGAAGACGTTATAGAAGGAGCGGTTTGACGATCATGCGAACAGCAATCATCTTCGGGTTGTTGCTAAGCGTCACGGCGGGCGCGTCCTCGGCGGAACTGCCGTACGTCTACACCAATTGGAAGCAGTTCACGGTGAAGGACGGGCTGCCGAACGACCACATCTTTGCGGTGAAGGTGGACGGCCCACGGGTCTGGATCGGCACGGAGAACGGCCTGGCGATGCTCGATAAGCGCACCGGCAAGATGAAGTCCTGGAACGAGCAGGATGGGCTGCCCTGGAAGGTGGTCTCCGCTATCGCCGTTCACCCGAAGACCGGAGAAGTGTGGCTCGGACTCTTCGGAGGGGGGCTGGCCCGCTTCAGCGGCGGGCGGTTCGACCATTGGCACCAATTGAACAGCGGATTGGTGAATGACGTCGTCTATGGAGTCGCCGTCGAGAACGACAACATCTGGGCGGCCACCACCGCCGGCGCGAGCCGCTACAACACCGTCACGGGCGAGTGGTCCATTTTCACCGAGAAGAACGCGCCGATGGAGGAGATCTGGAACTACGGGGTCGACTACAACGACGGCAAGGTCTATCTCGGCGTCTGGGGAAGCGGCGTACTCGAATTCGACGTGAAGCGCGAGCGTTGGAAGGACTACCTGGATCCGGACGGAGAAATGGAGATCGATCTGTACCGCGACGACGGTATCGTACACGTAATTACCACCGGCGTCAGCTACATTGACGGCATCCTGTGGGCCAGTTCCTACTTCGGCGCATCGCGCTATGACGGCCGCAACTGGCGCGGTTACTTCAACCAGGATTCCGGTCTGCCGAGCGACTTCATCAACTTCGTGAAGGGCCGTTCGGCCAACGAGGCTTGGTATTGCACGGACAAAGGCGTGGGCGCAGTCACCGATTTTGAAAGCAACACCTGGGTGGTCTACACGTTGGATGCGGAGAACCATAGCGGCAAGGCGGTCGTGATGCGGGACCGCGAAGTGCTGAAGACCGTCGATACCGGAGTGAATATTCCCCACAACTATGCCCTGTGCGCCGATGTCGATGGCAACGACGTTTGGGTGGGGACATCCAAGGGGCTCGCCTGGGGCATCGGCGAGTCATACTATGCCGGCCTCAAGGGGACGGAGGACGAGGCCGGGTTCCAAGCTGGAGGCGAAGAATGAAACACGGGCTTCTGCTAACGGTTGCTCTGCTGCTCGCCGGGTCGCCGGCGTGGGCGGCGGACGCGGCGAAGACACCGGCCGATGAGGATCTGCCGCCCCAATTAAGAGAACTGATCGACGAGGACACCGCCGAGTTGCTTCGCCGCATCAACGCGGCCAGCGCGTATGAGACGCCGGATTTGGAATTGCAGCAGGATTCGAACTACGGCAAAACGGCAGAGGACGTGGAGCCGTTCGCCGGCGTGAAGCCGTACAAGGAACATTTCCTGCTCCAGATGGAGTACACAGGCCCTGGCCGCGCCATCCCCGAGCCGGACCACGTCGATAGCGTGAAGCTCGGATTCATCGGCCCGATCATGTCCACGGTGTCGGTGGCCACGGGCGGCAAAAGCCATGAGGAACCACTGGGCATCAAGATGCTTCAGGGGGCTCGGCTGGCCATCGAGCAGGCGAACGAGAAGGGCGGCTATTTCCGCCGCGGCATCCCGTTCGAACTCGTCGTCTCGAATGACAACGGCCTCTGGGGCGCTTCCGGCAACGAGATTATCAAGCAGGCCTACCAAGATAACGTCTGGGCCATACTCGGAACTATCGACGGGGCCAACTCCCATATCGCGATCCGCGTAGCGCTAAAGGCCGAGATTGCCATGATGAACACAGGCGACACGGATCCGACCTTCATTGAAACGAATATTCCCTGGGTGTTTCGCAATATCGGCGACGATCGCCAGCAGAGCTATCTGCTGGTGGACTACATGATCCGGAAGCTCGGCTACAAGCGGATCGGCATCATACGCGCCTCGAATCGCTACGGCCGGTTCGGCGTTCGTGAGGTCATGGATTCCTGCCGGCGGCTGGGCCATCCGGTGGCGCTCGAGATGGCCTACAGGCTCGGCCAGGACGACTATTCGTTGCAGCTCGAACGGTTAAAGGCGCTCAATCTCGACGCGATTGTCCACTGGGGCAACGCCGAGGACTCGGCCACCATCCTGAAGCAGATGCGCTCGATGGGCATGGATCAGCCTTACTTCGCGAGTGACCGCACCGTCAGCGAGCGGTTCATCGAAGCCGTTGGTCCGGAGCTGGCAGAGGGGGTTATTTGCGGCTATCCCTGGAACCCCGACCGCAAGGACCCCAAACTAGAGGCGTTCCGCGAAGCGTTCCGGAAGCGCTACGGCGACGAGCCGGAAACCTACGCAGCACACGCTTATGACGGCATGAACATGCTGATTTGGGCTACTCAGGTGGCCGGGCTCAACCGGGCCAAGATCCGGGACATCCTCGCCCACCGCACCAAGCCGTGGCCGGGCGTGACGGGAGATATCCCGTTCAGCGCGGCGCTTGACGACGTTGGCGAGGTCTCGCTCGCCGAGTTCGAGAACGGACGGTGGCGGTACTACTCCCGCGAGGAGCTCGGTATCCCGCGAGGCTACATCCCGCCCCGGGACCGTACCAGCCGCATGTCGGAATGAGGCTGTGGCCGGGGGAAGACGACAGAGACCGAGACGGCATTGGGTTCGAAAGCTAGTTCTGCTTGGTTTGTGGCTGGGCGCGGCTTTGGCCTCGGATCCGGTCAAGATCGGGTACTATGGCCCCGCTGACGCGGAGCATCCAGTGGGTGGCGCCGCGTGGCTTGGCGCGATGCTGGCGGTCGAGGAGGCAAACGCCGGCGGCGGTTATGAAGGGCGGCCTTTTGTCATCGTTCAGGAGTGGGATGAAAACCCATGGTCCGGGGGCGCGGCCGGTGTGGTCCGCATGGCTTACGAGGAGCGTGTCGCGGGCATCATCGGCTCGATCAACGGAGACGCCACTCACCTTGCCGAGCAGGTGGTGGCCAAGGCGCTGTTGCCACTTGTGGATCCCCTGAGCACGGACCGTTCCGTGAACGCGGCCTTTGTTCCCTGGATGTTCTCGGTGATGCCGGACGACGCGGCGCTGATGGAGCCGCTCGCCGCCGCTCTGTCGGACGAGCCGTTCGTTCTGATATCTTCGGTCCGGCACGACCCGCGCCTGACCACCGGGGAGTTTTTGAAACAACTCGGCCAACGCCGCCCGCTCCGGCACATCCAATTTGAGAGGCCGGAGGGAATCGCCGAGGACGTGGCGCGCCTCGGTTGCGACACCGCGGTGATTTTGGCCGGAGCGGCCGACTCGGCGCGGCTGGTGCGGGATCTGAAGTCGCTTCGGCCAGGGCTGCGGATCTACGGCGGCCATCTGATGGCCAGCCGTACCTTCCTGAGAGAGGCGGGCGATGCCGCGGAGGGCGTCGTGTTTTCGTTGCCAGCCCAGATTCCAGAGGATTTCAGCCGGCGATTCAGAGAACGTTTCGGCCAGGAGCCGGACTTCGCCGCGGTCTCGACGTACGACGCCACCATGCTGCTGATCTCGGCTATCCGCGAGGCCGGCGAGGACCGGGCAGCGGTTCGCGACGCCCTCGAAGCGGTTTCCCCGGTGGAAGGCAATGCCGGAAGGATCGAATGGGACACGATTCGACGGAACGCGCGGCGATGTACTTTAGCCACGGTTCGGGACGGGATGATCGTCAGGCACGAAGATACAGCGAAATAAGGCGAAGAAAATACGAAAAAAATTTAGCTAAGTTATTGTAAATATTTGACTTATGTCGTCGGTGGGTTTGTTTGAGAATTTTTGTGGTCACTGGGGTATCCGCGGAGCGGTGAATCTGGCGATTCAGTCTGCGCGAGCCACCGCGATACCTTGTTTGGGTTTCCCACTTGGTTGCCCGTTGGCGAACCGACGGATGATTCGATTGTCAATCAGCAGTTTCCGGGAATGTGCGGGCGAACAGTTTGTTGCCCGGTCCGGAGCCGGCGAAGATTGGCCGCCGGTTCCGTTCTAACACAGTGCTGGAAGCAGGGAGTGGGGTTCTGCGGTGTAGTTCCTTGTACTTTCAGCGAGATAGCGATGGGAAAGTGCGCGTGAACGCAACTTCGACGTTCATGGCAATCACTCGTCCCCGCCGGTTCGCACCGGACGCAGCGCCTGCTGTTCCGCTTCGGTGAATAGCCGTGACTTCGTTACGAAGCGCAACCCGAGCGGTATTTCGAGCGAGAAGCTCGAACCGCGGCCGGCGGTGACGTCGATGGTGAGATGGGTGTGCTTCCAGTATTCGAACTGGTCCGCGGACATATAGAAGGGGCAACCGTGAATGTCGCCGAGCCAAACGTCGCGGCTTCCAATGCGGAAGTCGCCTTTTTGGAAGCACATCGGCGAGGAGCCGTCGCAGCATCCGCCGCTCTGGTGGAAGATGAGGTCGCCGTGCTGGCCGCGCAACCGGTCCACGAGGGCGGCGGCTTCGCCGGTAATTTCGACGCGTTCGTAGAGGGGCATGGTTAGAAGAAACCCATCGGATTCTTGTCGAACGAGGTGAGGACGTTCTTTGTGTGGCGGTAGTGGTTGAGCATGATTTTGTGGGTTTCCCGTCCGATGCCCGATTGTTTGTAGCCGCCGAAGGAAGCGTTGGCGGGATAGAGGTGGTAGCAGTTCACCCAAACGCGGCCGGCCTCGATACCGCGCGCCATTTTCTGGACCTGGTGCATGTCGCGCGACCAGACGCCGGCTCCCAATCCGTAGAGGGTATCGTTGGCGATCTCGAGCGCCTCGTCTTCGTCCTTGAAGGTGGTGACGCTCACCACCGGGCCGAAGATCTCTTCCTGAAAGACGCGCATCTTGTTATGGCCTTTCAAGACGGTGGGTTGGATGTAGTAGCCGTTCGGGTACTTGCCGATCTTGGCCGGACCGCCGCCGGTGAGGATTTCGGCTCCTTCCTGTTTGGCGATGTCGAGGTAGTTGAGAATCTTCTCGTATTGATCAATCGACACCTGGGCGCCCATCATTGTGTCCGAATCGAGGGGATCGCCCATCTTGATGGCCTCCACGCGCTGGATGGCGCGCTGGATGAATTCATCGTAGATACTCTCCTGAATCAGCGCGCGGGAGGGGCAGGTGCAGACTTCTCCCTGGTTCAGGGCGAACATGACGAAGCCTTCGAGCGCCTTGTCGAGGAAGGCGTCGTCAGACTGCATGACACTTTCGAGGAAGACGTTGGGCGATTTGCCTCCCAACTCGAGCGTCACCGGAATGATGTTCTCCGACGCGTATTGCATGATCAGACGGCCGGTGGTGGTTTCGCCCGTGAACGCCACCTTTTTGATGCGCGGATGGGTAGCGAGGGGCTTGCCGGCCTCGGGGCCGAAACCGTTAACGATGTTCACGACTCCGGGCGGCACGAGGTCGGCAATCAGATCCATCACGATCAAGATCGAAACCGGAGTCTGCTCGGCCGGTTTGAGGACGACGCAGTTGCCGGCCGCGAGCGCGGGAGCCAGTTTCCATGTCGCCATCAGAATGGGAAAGTTCCACGGAATAATCTGTCCAACGACGCCGAGTGGTTCGTGCACCTCCATGGAGACGGTGTTCGGATCGAGGTCGCTGACGTCGCCCGCCTCACCGCGGATCACGGCGCCGAAGTAGCGGAAGTGATCGACGACCAGCGGCAGATCCGCCGCGAGCGTCTCACGAATCGCCTTGCCGTTTTCCCAGCACTCGATGCGCGCGAGGTGTTCGAGGTTCTGCTCGATCCGTTCGGCGATCTTGAAGAGCGTATTGCCGCGGTCCGCCGCCGAGGTGTTGCGCCATGACGCGAAGGCTTTCTCACCCGCGGATACGGCAACGTCGATATCATTCCCGCTTGAGCGCGGGACCTTGGCGATCACACTGCCGTCAACGGACGAGATGTCATCGAAGTAATTTCCATCAACCGGCGGCGTCCATTCTCCGCCAATGTAGTTCTCGTACTGCTGTTTGAAGTCTGGTTTGGCATGCAACATCGGATTGTCCTCTCCTTCTTGGGGCCCAGAAAAACTGGGGACAGTGTATCACCGTTTGAGCGGCCCCGGCGATAAGCGCCGGGCGAGACGGAATCCGGGCTTCAAGGTGCGAAGATGGTAATTCGACGAGAGGAACAGCATGCTTTTCACGAGACGAGAGGTTGGAAAGATCGCGCTCGGCGCGGGGACCGTGGCCAGTGTCGCCGGGATGAAGCCGGATTCGAAGTTTGGCGGCGTGCAGGTGGGCGTGATTACGTATAGCTTTCGCGCTCTGCCGGACGGCGCGAAGGAGGTTCTCGGATACTGCCTGGAATGCGGCCTCAGCGGCATCGAGTTGATGAGCTGGACGCCCGAGGGTTACGCCGGAGCGCCGGAGAGGCCGCCCCGCCGACGCCGCGGCAGTCCCTGGACGGAGGCGCAGGAGGCGGCCCGGCTCAAGGCGGTGGATGACTTGAAGCGCTGGCGGCTTTCCGTCTCCATGGATAAGTACAAGGCGTTTCGGAGAATGTACGAGGACGCGGGCGTGAAGATTTACGCGTTTAAGCTGCCGCCGACCATGGACATGTCCGGCGAGGAATACGAGTACATCTGGAATGTGGCGGAGACGCTGGGCGCGGATCACGTAACCATGGAACTTCCCACTGACGACGGATTGCTCGAACGGGTCGCCAGCTACGCGGCGAAACGGAAACTGCACATCGCGTTTCACACTCACGGCCAAGGCGGCGCCAGCGGATTCGACAAAGTGCTAGCGGCATCCGGCTACACGGCGCTGAACTTCGATGTCGGGCACTACTACGGAGTAAATGGGGAATCTCCGGTTCCCATTGTGGAGAAGTATCATGACCGCATCGCGAGTCTGCATTTGAAGGACCGGAAGGGGCCGGAGAGTGCCGGGCCGGGCGGTGCGCATCGCGGCGGCGCAAACGTGCCGTGGGGAGAGGGCGGGACACCGCTGAAAGAGACCCTGCAGTTAATGCGGAAGCGCGGGTATCGATTTCCGGCCAGCATCGAGTACGAGTACCAGACACCGGAGGGCTCCGACGTGTTGACGGAGATCAAGAAGTGCGTGCGGTACTGCAAGCAAGCACTGCTGTGAGCCGGGCGGGATTCGGGCTGGAAGGCCCGGCAGGGTGCTGCGTCTATTCCGGCGGTGCGATCACAAGGGTGGCGCCGTCGTCAGGTGAATGTTCGAAGGAGAACGGGTAGGCTTTCCCGGTCTTCGGGTGGTATTTGCTTAGCTCCGGGAGATCCGCGATCGCCTTGGAGCCGAGCCAGGATTCGCGAAAAGCGGCGATTTCCGGGGTCACCTCCATGCCGGCGCTTTCGAACGTAACGACTTCGAGGCGCCGGGAGGCGGCAAGGCGGATTCGCTTCGTGCCAGCGGCGCCGCGTTGGACGTATTCAATTTCGACAGTGTCGCCTGGTTGCTTCTTCTTGAGGGCGTTGTCCCAATCCTTCCGGCCGCGGATCCTCTTGCCGTCGAGTTTCGATATCTTCGCTCCGCGGCTCACGCCGGCTTCGTAAATGGGCGTGCCGATGGCGGGAAGGGAAGTGAGAACCGCTCCGTCCTTTTCAAAGTCGAGTTGGGGTTCGCCAAGGACAGCTTTGCCGGACTCCCATTCGCGCAGGAGGAGCCCGGCATAGCGGAGCAGGTCCTTGTAGTCGACGACCTCGCGGCCGCGGATGTAGCGGCGGAAGAAGCCGGCAGCGAAGACCGGGTCGCCGGTCAGTTCGCCGAGGGTTTGCTCAAGGCCGTCCATGGTGTACGGCTGTTCGGCGCGGCCGTATTTCCGCCAAAGGGCGCGCATATAGTCGTCGAGCGAGATGTTCTTGAAGCAGGTGCGGAGGGTAAGGTCAAGCCCAAGGCCCACCGCTGCGCCATAGGTGTAGTAGGAAAGGTAGGTATTGCGGAAGTTGGTTTGGTCGCCGTGGCTGGCGCCGTCGGCGATTGACGCCATCTGGCTGGCTTCCACTGGAGAGACAAAGGCGCGTGCCGGGGAATTAATCACGTGGCCGATGTCACCGAGGTTGCCGGCGTAGCGGTCGAGTCCGATCAGTCCGGCGCGGACGAGGGTGAGCGGGGTGTAGTAGCTGGTGAAGCCCTCGCCGAACCATAGCTCTTGCGGGATGCTGGCCTGCTCGAAGTCGAAGGGTTCGAGGGAGGCGGGACGGAGGCGTTCGACATTCCACGCATGGAAGAACTCATGGGCGACTGTGCCAATGAGCCGTGAGCCGGACTCGCGAAGTGAGCCGGTGCTGACGCAGTAAGTGGAATTCCTGTGCTCCATGCCGTCTCCCTGGACCCAGGGCAGGTAGTCCAGGAGGAAAGTGTAGACGCCGTAGTCAAACTTCGGGAATTCGCCGTAGATGCCGGCCTGCTCGAGTACCACGGCCTTGGTCATCCCGGCAAAAGCGGTGGCCTCGGCTTCGGAACCTTCGTGATGGAGTGCGAGGCGGATGGTCTGGGCTCCCCGCGCGCCTGGAATCTCGAATTCGCGCGAAGTGTAGTCGCTCAGTTCGGTCGGGCTGTCGAGGAAATAGTCGCGGCTGGGAGCTTCGAAGGTGAACGGGCCGGCGGTTGGTTTCAGTTGAGTAGCTACTTTCCAGCGGAGGTCTTCCGGCGGGACGAATTGGATGCGGACGGGGCGATTGATTAGGCCGCGGGCCCAGGCGAAGGCGGCGGGCATATTGAGGTGCGCGTGAGATCGATCGATGCCCACGTAGGTGCCGTCGGCGCGGTCGCCAAAGAGTGTGTAGCGGAAACGCACCGTGCCATCGTGGCCGGAGATGTTCCATTGGTGAGGGTTCGGCCGGGTAATTGTGAGCTGCCGGCCAGCGCCGTCGGTGGCGCTGACATTGTAGACGTTTTTGGCAAACTCGTGGAGGGCGTAGCGGCCGGGAGATGTGCGGCTCATGCGGACTTCGAGGGTGGGCGGCGAGCCGGGAAAGGTGATGGAGACTTCGGCCTCATGGTGCACGGCGTTGGGGAAGCGGACCTCGTAATAGACGGGCTCGGCGGCTTGCAGGCAGGCTGCGGCGAAGAGGAGCAGAGTGAGCCGAATGCTTCGTGCACGACGGAGGCGCAGCGCGCACCGGATTTCGGAGAGGAGGGAAGCCACGTACTTAGGATACTGCGAGGCTGGCCTGACGGCACTCGCGCCAGATTCTGAGGTGCGGCTCGAGTTCGGTCATGGCGGTGCGGAATTCGGGGATGGAAAGGGACTGGTTGCCGTCGCTCAGGGCGAGGGCGGGTTCGGGGTGGACTTCGACGATGAGGCCGTCGGCTCCGATGGCGACGGCGGCCTTCGAGACGGGGATGACGAGGTCGCTGCGGCCGGTGGCGTGGCTGGGATCGACGATCACCGGCAGCCCTGTCATGCGCTGCAGGATCGGGACAGCGGCGATGTCGCAGGTGTTCCGGGTCTGGAGGCCGAACGTGCGGATGCCGCGCTCGCAGAGGACGACGCCGGGGCAGCCGTGAGCCATGAGGATTTCGGCGGCTTCGGCGAGTTCCTCGTGGGTGGCCATCATGCCGCGCTTGAGCAGAACGGGCAGGCCGGTGCGCCCGGATTCCTCGATCAGGGCCTGATTTGCCATGCTGCGCGAACCGATCTGGAGCATGTCGGCGAACTGAGCGACGAGGTCGAGTTGCAGGACGCTCATCACTTCGGTGACGATGCGGAGTCCGGTTAGCCGGCTGGCCTGGGCGAGTAGGTTGAGCCCAAGGGCCTCGAGGCCTTGGAAGGCGTAGGGCGAGGTGCGTGGCTTGAAGGCTCCGCCGCGGAGAAGTTGTGCGCCAGCGGAGGAGATGGCGCGGGCGGTGCGCAGGATCTGGTCTTCGGATTCAACGGCGCACGGTCCGGCGATGATAACGAAGTCTCCGCCCCCAAACTCGACTCCATTCACGCGGACCGCTTTGCGGGCATCAGCCATTCGCAACGCTCCCACTACGGGTATCATACGCCTGCATCTGAAAAAGGGGCAAGTTTTCGTTGGCGGATCGTCCGCTAGTTTACGGTTTGCACTCCGCGAGGCTACCCGCGAAAAGACCATCCCGAACATTAGAAGGCCCGTCGCAACGGATTGCGGCAATTGTGACATAGTGGTTGAGTTCGAGGGAAGGGTATGGCATTCTCAAAACGCTCCGAGGCGCGGGCGGCGCGGCCGGTGAATCGGGACAGCTTTATTCATCCGTGGCCGGATACGGGTTTGATCGTGTTCAACAGCCCGAACGATCCGGAACCGTCTCTCCGAGTTGAAAACGGGCGCATTGTCGAGATGGACGGGAAGGCGGAATCGGAGTTCGACGTGCTGGACCGGTTCATCGCGCGGTACGCGATCAACGTTTCCGCGGCGGAGGATGCAATGGCGATGAAGGCCTCGGGGCTGGCGCGGATGCTGGTGGATATCTGCGTGCCGCGGGACCTGGTGGCGCACATCATCGGCGGTCTGACGCCGGCGCGGATTCAGCAGGTGGTGAGCCATCTGAACATCGTCGAGATGATGATGGCGTTGCAAAAGATGCGCGCCCGTAGCACGCCTTCGAATCAGGCGCACGTTACCAATAAGAAGGAGCATCCGGCGCTGCTGGCCGCCGATGCGGCTGAGGGCGTGGAGCGGGGGTTCTCGGAGCTGGAGACGACGGTGGGGATCTCGCGGTATGCTCCGTTCAACGCGCTGGCGATCCTGATCGGGTCCCAGGTGGGGCGGGGAAGCGCGCTGACGCAGTGCGCGGTGGAGGAGTCCCTTGGACTGCGTCTGGCGTGGCTGGGACTGACGTCTTATGCGGAGACTCTGTCGGTTTATGGCACGGAGGGGGCGTTCCGGGATGGCGACGATTCCCCTTATTCGAAGGCGTTTCTCGCCTCGGCCTACGCTTCACGGGGCATCAAGGTGCGGTTTACGTCCGGTTCGGGTTCGGAGGCGCTGATGGGGCACTCCGAGGGCAAGTCGATGATCTACCTGGAGACGCGCTGCCTGATGGCGATCAAAGGGGCCGGATCGCAGGGAGTGCAGAACGGGTCGATTTCGTGCATTGCGCTGCCGGAGTCGCTGCCGGGCGGGGTTCGGGGGGTGTTGGCGGAGAACCTGATTGCGGCGATGCTCGATCTGGAGCTAGCCTCGGGCAACGACGCGATGGCCTCGCATTCGGAGATCCGGAAGTCGGCGAAGCTGATGCTGCAATTTCTGCCTGGGGCGGACTTCATTTTCTCCGGCTACAGCGTAATGCCGCGTGAGGACAATCTGTTCGGCGGCGGGAACTTCGACGGCGAGGATCTGGACGACTACAACATTTTGCAGCGGGACATGCAGGTGGATGGCGGCCTGCGGCCCATCACCGAGGAGCGTGCCCGCGAGGTGCGCCGGCGGGCGGCCGAAGCCGTGCAGGCGGTCTTCGAAGAACTGGGCCTACCGGCGATCACCGGTGAGGAAGTGGAGGCCGCGGTGACAGCGCGGTCGAGCGCGGATATGCCAGACCGCGACGTGGTGGCAGATCTCGCGGCGGTGGAGAGATTTCTCGGTGAGCGCCGGACGGTGATCGACGTGATTCGCGCGCTGCACAAGCGGGGATTCTGCGCCCTTGCGCAGAAGGTGCTCGACGTCCAGAAGCTGCGTGTTTCCGGCGACCATTTGCAGACGGCGGCGATGGCTCTTCCCGGGCCGGAAGTCTTGAGTGCGATCAATGACCCAAACGAGTACCGCGGCCCGGGGACGGGCTACCAGCTCTGCGGCTGGCGGCAGATGGAGATCAACGATATTCCGCAGGCGGTGGAGCCGGAGACGATCGGCGCGGGAGGTTCGGAAGCGCCGCGGCTGCGGGAGACGGGTGTTGCGGCGACAGGTTCGTCCGAAGACGAGATCGTGATAGCGCTGGGTCCGGCGTTCGGAGGGGCGCTCTCGGAGACCTTGTTGGGGCTGCCGCATCAGGACGTATTGCGCGAGCTGGTATCCGGCGTCCAGGAAGAGGGGCTGCGGGCGCGCCCGGTGAAGATTTACTCGACATCGGACTGTGGATTCATCGGGCATGCCGGAGCGCGGATTTCCGGTTCGGGAATCGCGGTGGGGATTCAATCGAAGGGGACGACGGTGATCCACCAGAAGGATCTACCGCCACTCGACAACCTGGAGCTGTTTCCCCAGGCGCCGAACCTGACGCTCGCGTCGTACCGGACGATCGGCCGCAATGCCGCCAAGTACGCGAAGAAGGAGCCGGTACTGCCCGTGCCGACGCAGATCGATAATATGGCGCGGCTGAAGTACATCGTGAAGACGACGATATTGCATCTGCGGGAGACCGAGCAGGTGGATGCGGGCAAGGCGGCGCAGGAGGTGAGCTATGAGTGAGTATCCGCTGATCGAGAAGGCGGCGGAGACGTTGCGCACGCCGACAGGGAAGAGGCTCGAAGAGATTACGCTGGAGGCCGTGGCGGCAGGCGATGTGAGCATCGATGACCTGCGGGTGAGCGGCGAGGCGCTGGAATTGCAGGCGGGGTTCGCGGAGAAGGCGAACCGGCCGCAACTGGCCGAGAATCTGAGGCGGGCGGCTGAGCTGGTGGGTGTGCCGGAGAAGAGGATTCTGGAAATCTACCGGGCGCTACGGCCGGGCGGGGCGGCGAGAGAAGGATTGCTGGCGCTGGCCGGGGAACTTGAGGCGCAGGGCGCGGCACGCACGGCAGCGCTGGTGCGGGAGGCGGCCGGCGGCGCCGAGGCGTTACCCGGAGAATCCACATGAAGCGCAAGCTGCCTATCATCCTCTCTGCCGCGATTGGGCTGATCGCATTGCTGACACAGGTCCCGATTCCGCTGCGTGCCGCAGAGCGGCCGAACTTCCTCATTATCACCATCGACGACCTCAACGACTACGTGGGCTGCCTCGGCGGCCACCCGAACGCTGCTACGCCCAACCTCGACCGCCTGGCGAGCCAGGGTGTGCTCTTCACGAACGCCCACTGCAACTCGCCCGTGTGCAACCCGTCGCGCACCAGCCTCTGGACCGGTCTGCGGCCCACGACGACGACCATCACCTCGAACCGCTTCGGCTGGTTCCGCGACCTGCCGGACTACCGCGACGTGGTCACCCTGCCGCGGGCCATGGCCGCAGCCGGCTACGCAACCTTCGGCTACGGCAAGCTCTTTCACCGGGGACGGCTCGAACACTCGCACGTGGAGTGGCAGCACGGCAGCGCTTTCGACTACGGTCCCCTGCAGCATCCCAAGCTCAACTACCAGGTTGGCGACAGGCTCACCGACTGGGGCGTTCCGCCGGGCGACACCGAGCGGGCGGCCAGCCACGACCCCGTCATCGCGGACCGCGCCATCACCGTCCTTGAGGACGCGCATCGCCAGCCGTTCCTTCTGGGTTGCGGATTCTACCGGCCGCATACGCCGCTTTACGCAAGCCAGCGCTGGTTTGACCGTCACCCGCGAGCGACAATCGCGCTGCCCTCCACCCGCGCGGACGACAACGAGGACCTCGTCTACTTCGGCAAGCGCGAACGCCGTCCCCAGGACGTGGAAGCGCCAGGACTGTTCACGCAGGATTGGGCCGAAGCGAACGACACCTGGCGGGATGTGCTGCAAGCCTACCTGGCATCCACCTCGGCCATGGACCACCAGCTTGGCCGCGTCCTGGACGCTCTCGAGAAGAGCGCCCACCGCGACAACACCTACGTGATCGCCTTCTCCGACCACGGCTGGCACCTCGGCGAAAAACGCCACTGGGGCAAAGCAGCGCTCTGGGAGCAGACGACCGGCGTACCGTTCATCATTGTTGGACCCGGGATTCCGAAGGGTGTTCGTTGTGACCGGCCAGTGGATCTGCTGGCCGTCTATCCCACGGTCATCGACTATGCCGGCGTCGAGCCGCCTCACCAACTGGAAGGACGTTCTCTCCGTCCGCTGCTCGAAGACGCGGGTGCGGACTGGCCCCACCCCGTCCTCACCACCTTCGTCGACCACCACGCTCTGCGCACCCAACGCTGGCGCTATATTCGCTACGCTTCCGGCGAAGAGGAACTGTACGACCACCGCACCGACCCCGACGAGTTCGACAACTTGGCGGTCACCCGACCGAACGACCGCGGGATCCGGGCAACCCTCGACGAGCTCCGCAACCAACTTGACTCCATTCTCAGCTACTGAGGGAAGCGGTGGGTGGCCAGTGGGAGTCTCATGAACCAGGGAGTGCGCCCGGACGGATTATCTGCTTGACAGCGCCGGCTGGGCAAAATTATCTTCGGTTATTGGGCGGGTAAAGACGTTTCGAGGATACGGGAGAGAAGCATGACACGAAATGTCTTTGACATCTGGATCGCGGACTCGCGCAAGCCCACGCCGCTAGCCGTCTTCATTCACGGTGGCGGGTTCCGGCGCGGAGATAAGTCCCTGCTTTCGGTATCAGTCACGCACGGATGCTGGAAGCGGCCAAGTCGTTCGGCGTCAAGGATGAAGCGGAACTCCACACGGAGCAAGGCTCGCGCCTACGGGCGGAGACCGATATCCTCCAATTCCTATCGCCCGACGATCCTCCCGTATTCATCCACAACAACGAACGAGGCGGCGACCCCCGCCACGTTGGTCACATGGCGCACCGCCCAAACCATGCCAAGGTTCTGAAGGAACGTGCCGATGAAGTGGGTATCAATGCCGTAGTACTGGCCCCGAAAATCGGCCTCAACGATCCCGCCGGCGGGAATCTGGTATTGTTTTTCACCCGGCATCTCCTGCCGGCGCCGCGGGACTGATTCCCGTCGCACGCCGGGACTGCCGGAGCGAAACCGTTGACTCGGCGGCAATCTCCGGGGCGTTTCACCTGGCGCGCGGGCATGCCGTGGCAACGCAATTCCGGGCGGTCCGGCGCGCGGCAGTATCGCGTGCAGGATGCCAGGAGTGGGCGCTTCGGATGAGGCGTGGGCGGCACGGTGGGCGGCGAGAGAAGGACTGCTGGCGCTGGCGGAGAAGCTGGAGACTCAGGGTGCGGCCCGCGGGGCGGCGCTGGTGCGGGAGGCGGCCGTATTCCGGCGTTCGGCCATCGCGGTTTGCCTGGCGGCTAGTCAGAATACTCCGTGCTCGAAAGCCGCGTCGCGGGCGTATTTCAGGTTTTCCCACGGCGTGAGAACGCTGGTGGTGCAGCTTGAGGCGTAGATGAAATGGCGTTTGTCTCCCATCGAGTCGAAGAGCCGCTTGGTGTATTCGTGAAGGAAACGCTCGGGTTCTTCGCTTACCTCCATCCGGGAGGCGTCGAGGCCTCCGTTTACGGTGAAGCGGTCACAACCGGTCAACGCGCGGGCCTCGCCGAGTTGCACGTCACCCATCGGAGGTGGTGTCACACCTTCCAGACAGTCAATACGCGAACGGCCCACCAATGGCAGCAGCGCCTTGTTGTGCCCGCAGGCGTGAACGCAGAAGATCTTGCCGCGGGAGTGGATGATGTCCGCCGCTTGTGAATAGAAGGCGTCGCAGAACTCCTTGTAGAGATAGGGCGGGTAGAAGGCCGAGTCGAGATTGTCGAGGGAGATGAAGACCTCGCACTCGGGATAGTCAACAACGCTTTCGAGCAGGCGGAGGGCATTCGCCTCGTGGATCTTCGCCAGCTCCCGCATTTCGGCGGGATGATCGAGAACGAAGAAGCTGGCGTTCTCCGCGCCGGCGAGCCAGTGGAAGGTCTTGAGCGGCGATTCGGTAACGTGTACCATCATGACGCCGTCGTTGCCGACGCGCTCGACCCAGGTGCGGAAGCAGTCGCGGTCGAAGGTGTACTCGCGCGCTTCGAGCAGGAAACGGATGGCGGGATACTGCTCCCAGTCCTTCCACCAGTATTCGCTTTCGAAATCCGCTCCCGCCTGATCCGACAGCCTCCAGGTATGGGTGAGTGTGCCGTGGGGAGTGTCAAACCCCCGCAGGCGGACGCTCCGGTGCGGCGGGTAAATATTGAACGCGGTGGTGATGGGCCGTTCGAAGGGGGAGTCGCCGCCGAAGGTGTCGCGGTAGACGCCGGAGGTGTAGACCTCTCGCGTGCAGTGTTGTGTGTCCCAGCGGGCGAGGATATCGGCGCCGAGAGCGCGCAGCATATCGAAGGGGTGCTTGGCGCCGGCGAGTTCGTCCGGCAGAGTAGCCCGGACGTGGCGGTTGTAGAACCAGTAGTACAGGTTCGGAGCGAAGGGTACGCGGTCGGGCTTTTCGCCGTGGAAGGCCGCCAGCAGTCTCTCGCGTCCGGTCATGTTAGCTCCGGTTTGGTCCTAGTTGCACGCCATCGCCCCGGATTGGCTCGATCGCCCTGCTGAGGTCGTTGCCGGTGACGTAGACGTCGCGCACTGCGCCGGGAGCGATATCGAGGAAGGCCGCGGCGGATTTGTGCAACCTGCATCCGTGGATGAGGCCGCCGTTGACATTGCGGAATCGAATGGCCGAGGTGGAGGCGTTCCATACGGAGGAGGCGATTTCGATGTCCCAGACATCGTCGCAGACGAGCGCGGGCCGGGCATCGGGCGCGGCGGTACCGGCGAAGATTCCATGGAACCGCAGCCCGCGGACGTGGCGGCAGAAGAAACCGTGAGCGGGAAGCGTGCCGAACATCTTGTGCTCGGGATATGCGGTATCTTCCTCGGGGACATCGCCGGGCGGATCGTTCACGCCGCCTTCCGAGATGATGTGGATATTCTCCAGCACAAGCCCTTCGATGAAATGGCCGGGAACGCCGGAGATGGCGCAGCCGACAGCGCTAGCTCCCTCGGCCTTGACGTTGCTGATGCTGACGTTGCGAAGGACGCTTTCGCTTGCTACCGGACGGCCCTCCTCGAAAGGGCGGTTGCGGCGTCCGAGCCGGATGAAAAGCGGGTTCTTCACGCCGCGCATGGTGACGTTCGAGACGCTGACGCCATCGAGGAGACCTCCGTCGACGCATTCGACGGCGATGCCCGAAAGGCGGGTGTCGTACATAGTGCAATTGTTGAGCACAATGTCTTCGAAGCCGCCGTTGGATTCGGTGCCGAGCTTGAAGGCGTTGCAGTGGCTGCTGAGGACGCAGTTGGTGATGGCGACGCTGCTGGTGCGCCGGTCGAGTGTGCTTTTGAGAACAATGGCGTCGTCGCCCGAGCTGATGTTGCAGTCCGAGATGGTGACGCGGCGGCAGCCGTCGATGTCGATGCCGTCATTGTTGTGATTGACGCGGCTGAAGACGGTGATGCCGTGGATGCTGACGTCGTCGCAGGCAAGGTAGTGCTGCACCCACATCGGAGAATCGCGAATGGTGACGCCGGTGACGCTGACGCCGGTGCAGGAGACGATGCGGATCATGTAAGGACGGACCTTGTACGGCCCCTCGAAGGCTTTCCCGTGGCCGTCGATGACCCCGTCGCCGTGGATGCCGATGTTCTCGAGGCCCTCGGCGTAGAGAAGGCTGCGTTCGGTGTAGTTGTCCGTGTAGGAGCGGATTTTTGGGATTGTTTTCGGGAAATCCTCGAGCCGGGCGCTGCCGTGAAGGACCGCCCCGGCGTCGAGATAGAGGTGGACGCGGCTCTTGAGAATCAGCCCGCCGGAGAAGTAGTTTCCGGCGGGGAAGTAGACCGTGCCTCCGCCAGCGGCCGCGCAGGCGTCGATGGCGGATTGGATGGACTTGGTGGCGAGGCGGTCCGGAGTGCTGCGCGAAGCGCCGAAATCGGCGACGTTGTAGACGCTGGTTTTCGCCATTGCACCGCTGGCGCGAGCGGCCGCGGCACCGAGCGTCCCCGCGGCCGCGGCCGTGATCAGGAAGCGCCTTCGGGCGTTACTCTCAGTCATGACGGAGAGAGTTTATCACAGGGATTTGAATCCGCTGGCCGGAGGATCCTAAGCCGCCGCTAAAGGATCAGGGCCGGAACACGATAAGTTCAGTGTGAGCCGGTTCCTCAGACACGCCGCTGATCTGTTTGACGCCGTAGAGTTAGGCGCCAGAGCCGGCGAGCAACTTTCCGATATGACCATCCTGATTGGCCCCACGGGAGGCATACAGATGGTGGCCGATTGCGATTGGCCGCTCGACAGCCTCCTGGCGCACCGCGGGGCGGGGATGGCGTACCGGATCAGTCAACTGGGCGAAACAGTGCGCCTGGAAGGGCGGGCAGGCGCCCGAACTTGTCTGTTCGAGTCCGAAAAGCCCGATGGGGCCGCCCGCCGCCCGTTGACTGATTTCACCAAAGACCTGTTGCGGCCTGCGTTCTTCAGTCCTGGATTGCCTGCCGAAGCCTTCGCGCGGCTTCTTCCGGCGGCACCGAGTTGATGTGGCATCCGGCGCCGAACTCGAAGCCGGCCATGATACCGAGCCGCGGGAGGATCTCGATACGCCAGTGGTAGTACTCGAGTGGGCCGCCCTGCAGGGGGCCGGTGATGAGCACGGCGTTGTAATCCGGAGAGCGCAAGGTGCGGTGGAGCGCGCCGATCACAGTCTGGAGAGCCTGGGCGAGATCCGGGAGTTCACTGTCGCGTGTGAGCTCGAAGTTTGAGCAGTGACGCTTGGGTAGGAGATGCGTCTCGAATGGAAACCGCGGGGCGTGGGGTGAGCGCGCGAGGAAGCTGTCATTGGCGAAAACGGCGCCTGTCTCAACATCGCTTTGCGGACACCAGGGACACTGCTGAGACGCGGCGAATTGCCGGCGGGCAGCGGCGAGTTCCCACACGATCTGGTCCGGCAGAAAAGGCAGGCCAAGGAGTTGCATGTGCGGGTGTTCGCGGGTGGCTCCGGAGGCCGGACCGTGATTCTTGAAGACGAATACGGACGTCCAGCGGGGGTCCTTCTTGAGCGCGAGGATGCGCTCGCGGGTTGCGTGCAGGGCGCCGGTAAGATCGTCCGGATTCATGGTTGCAAGGGATGCGGAGTGGTCCGGGGTCTCAACTATCACCTCATGAACGCCTGCATCGCCGGTGACGGCCGGATATTTGTTCGGGAAGATACGAACGCGCCAGCCAGGCTCGTTGGCTACTCCGGAAGAGCGATAAGCGAGGGTCTCGAGCGGTGTTTCGGACTCGTTTCCCGGGCAGAACGGACAAATCACCTCGCGAGTTGCGCCGTAGTCCGACGGGCGGCGAGAGCGGCCGGGGGCAATAATGACTCGGCGGCCGGTGAGAGGATCGTGAAGAAACGCCGGCAAGTGCCTATTGTAGCGCTGCCGAAAGCGGGAATACGTCGTGGAAGTGGCTGAATTCAGGCGGGTCGGAGAGTACCACACCAACGATATCGAAGCGGGTGTTCTGCCAGTCCACGCCGGCGCGGCGGGCGTATTCGCGGGCGCCGCGGAAGAGCCGGACGCGCTTCTCATCGCTGATGGCCCGGTCGGGCGGTCCGTAATCGGCCGTGGCGCGAGTCTTCACCTCGACAAAAACAAGTTTCCCGGATTCCCAAGCAATGATGTCGAGTTCCGCCATCCCTGATGTGGCGCGATAGTTGCGGCCGACCACGGTATAGCCGCGCCGCTGCAGGTAGCGGTGGGCAAGGTCTTCGCCGCGGTGGCCGAGCGCCTGGCTTGCAGGCATGGAGCGCTTCCGGCGCCAATCGCGCAGGTCGTCAAAGAATTGCAGCACGAACTGGAACAATTACTTCAGGACCTCGAACTCGAACGTCATCACTTTCCCGCGGATTAGGTAGCAGAGGTAGTGCTCCCAAAAGCGCCGGAAGCGCGGGAAGCGGTTCACGAGAAACTCGCAGCCGAACCACCTCCACAGAGCTAGTAGCTTGACGCGGAGCTTTGTCTCCCGCAAACGGACGGGCGAGTAGTAACCGAATCCGCCATGGTTGTCGCCGAAATAGCGAAACGAGTAAGTGTTGAGGTGCCAGCGGTGCGTGGGGTCGCAAAAGGAACTGAAATCGGTGTAGTGGGGGGTCTCAAGGATGATGCGGCCGCCGGGGCGGACGAGGCGGTGGAACTCCTCGATCGTCCGGATGACATCGGCGACGTGCTCGATCACGTGGATCGCGCGAAGCTCGTCGAAGGAGTCGCTCGAAAAGGGGTAGGGGAAACGGTCGAGGTCACAGATTACGTCGGCCTTGCCCGCGCGATTGCGGTCCACTCCTAGCGCGCCAGGGTATTTATTGATGCCGCAGCCAACGTCGAGTACTTTCACAGCCTATTCATAGTAGCGTGACCGGATGCGTGCAGCCGGGGACGGCTGGCGACGGCGCTGCTATACAATTGGCTTGCAGCCAAACGAATCAGATTGTTCCCGAGGAGGCTGATTGTGTATACACAAATGCGAAGAGCCCGGCTTGAGGCAGGCCCGAAGGCCGCGCACTTCAATCTTAGGTCTTGGACCGCGTGGCGGATTTCTTGCTCGTTCCCGCTTGCGGCGATCCCCGTTCTCCTGCTGGCATCTCTCGCGGCGCTCGCGCAACCGCGGCCGAACATCATCCTGGCGATGGGCGATGATCACGGATGGCACGAGACGAGCTACAACGGGCATCCCCACCTGAGGACTCCCGCGCTGGACGCGATGGCGGTGAACGGTTTCCGTTTTGACCGGTTTTATGCGGCCGCGCCGATGTGCACGCCAACCCGCGGAAGCGTTATGACGGGGCGGCACCCGAATCGTTTTGGCGCCTTTGCTCCGAATCACTCGATCCGGCCGGAAGAGATCACGATTGCCCAGATCCTGCGGAAAGCGGGTTACCGGACGGGCCACTTCGGGAAGTGGCACCTGGGGCCGGCCCGGGCAGGCGCCCCGACGAATCCCGGGGCGATGGGCTTCGACGAGTGGTTGTCGCACGACAACTTCTTCGGCTACAACCCGCGGTTCAATCGCAACGGCGGTGCGCCCGAGCGGTTTCCGGGCGAGAGTTCGGAGATCATTGTTACCGAGGCAATCAAGTTCATCGAGGCTGCCGTCGAGGACGGGATGCCGTTCTTCACGGTTGTATGGTTCGGATCTCCTCATGAACCGTACTCCGGCATTGACGAGGACATGATCCCCTTCCGGGATATGGTAGAGCTGGACCGCCGCCTCCGCCACCGCCTCGGCGAGATTGTGGCGCTGGACCGTTCGATGGAGTGGCTGCGCAGCTACCTGCGGGACGCGGGATTGGCCGGTAACACTCTGCTCTGGTACACCAGCGACAACGGAGCGCCGCGGGAAGGTTGCGTCTGGACGAAGCTGCGTGGGCACAAAGGCAACCTTTACGAAGGCGGCATCCGGGCGCCTTCCGTCATTGAGTATCCAGCGATGATAGAGCAGGCCCGCTCGACCTCCGTTCCCGCGGTCACCAGCGACATTCTGCCGACGCTGTGCGACCTGCTGGATCTGGAACTCCCTGACCGGGTGCTCGACGGGATCAGCCTGGTTCCCTTGATCACCGGGGAGGCCACCGAGCGCCCGGTCCCGATCCCTTTCTGGGCCTATGACCGCGGCGCACGCGAAGAGACGAAGAATGAGCCGTGGATCGAGCCAGCCCTCCAGCACGGCAACCTGCCGACCTCGAAGCGCTACACAATTGAATTCGTCAATTTCAGGCACCCCGTGGCGCGCACATCGGATTTCGGCGGGCGGACGGCGATGGCCGGAAATCGCTTCAAGCTGGTGGTCCCAGCCGACGGGCCGGCCGAGTTGTACGATATCGTGGCCGACATCGAGGAGAAGCACGATGTCTCTGCCAAGCACCCGGAGATAGTGAAGGAGCTCGAATCGAAACTCCGCGACTGGCAGAAGTCGGTCGAAGTCAGCCTCACGGGGGCGGAGTATTAGCTGGGCGTCCGGGTGGCGATGGCGAAGTTTCTCGGTGATGCGAGCCTGAGCGGAGCCGCATTACCCCGATGCATTAAGATGGGCTCGGAGGCCAGAGAAATGTTGATAGTCCATGTGCATGTTCATGTGAAGCCGGAGTTCGTGGATGCATTCGCCGGGGCGTCGGCGGAGAATTCCCGGCACAGCGTGACGGAGCCCGGCGTCGCCAGATTTGATGTAATTCAGCAGATTGATGATCCGAAGCGGTTCATTCTGGTAGAGATCTACCGGACTGAGGATGATCCGGCGAAGCACAAGGAGACCCCGCACTACAAGAAGTGGCGCGATGCGGTGGAGGAGATGATGGCGGAGCCGCGGCGGGCAGTGAAGTACACGAATATCTGCCCGGATGACGAAGGGTTCTAGGATGAGCGAGGCGTTCCAGTTTGCGACAGCGGGACAGATCGTATTCGGCGCCGGCAAGGTGCGGGCGGTGGCTCCGGCGGCGAGGGAGATGGGGGCTCGCGCGCTGGTGGTGACCGGACGGTCCGGCGATCGAGCGGCTAGGCTGGTGGAGGAGCTTCGCGCGTCCGGGCTCGAAACCGGGCTATTCAAACTCGACGGTGAGCCGACAGTGCGAGCGGTGCGCGAGGGAGTGGAACTCGGCCGGGGCGAAAAACGCGACGTCGTCATCGCCTTCGGCGGCGGCAGCGCGATCGACTGCGGGAAGGCGGTTGCCGCAATTCTCGGTAACGGCGGCGATCCGCTGGACTACCTCGAAGTGGTGGGCCGCGGGCAGAAACTCGAACGCGAATCGGCGCCGTTCATCGCCGTGCCGACGACTGCCGGGACGGGCTCCGAGGTGACCCGGAACGCGGTGCTGGCCTCGACCGAGCACGGGGTGAAGGCGAGCCTGCGAAGTCCCTCCATGCTTCCGCGGCTGGCGGTGGTGGATCCGGAGTTAACATTCGATCTCCCGCCGGAGATGACGGCGAGCACGGGTTTGGACGCGCTGACACAGTTGATCGAGCCCTACGTCTCCGCGCGACGGAACGCACTGACGGATCTTTTCTGCCTGGAGGGAATCCGCCGCGCCGGACGGTCTCTGCGGCGGGCCTACTTGAATGGGCGGGACGCCGCTGCCAGGGCGGACATGTCGATGGCGAGTCTGCTCGGCGGGCTGTCGCTCGCAAATGCCGGCTTAGGTGTGGTGCACGGGTTCGCGGCTCCGGTGGGCGGTATGTTTCCTGCTCCGCACGGGGCGGTGTGCGCGGCGCTGCTGCCGCACGGGATGAGAACGAATCTGCGGGCGCTGCGGGAGCGCGATGAGGGTAACGAGGCGCTCGTGCGTTACGGGACGTTGGCGCGAATTCTCACTGGCAGGGCTGACGCAACCGCTGAAGACGGGCTCGATTGGGTGGCGCGGTTGGTTGAGGACTTGCGGATTCCCGGATTGTCGCGCTACGGTCTCACCCGATCCGACGTAGCCGTGGTGGTCGAGAAGGCGGCGCGGGCGAGCAGCATGAAGGCGAATCCGATCGCGTTGACGGAGGAAGAGTTGACCGCGACGCTGTCGGCGGCGATGTAGCCATCGCTACATTCCCAGTTCCGCGCGGAGGGCTTGTTCCATGAGGCGCGGATTGAAGCCGAAAGGTCCGGCGCCGCTCTTATGGGCGATGGTTCCATCGCGCCCGATCACGTAAAGGCGATCCGGCCACCCGGTATAGGCGCGCTCGGCCGTGTTCTCGAAGTCATCCACCAGGGCGGGGAACTCGATACCGAGATCCCGGACGCACGAGCTGCCAACCTGGGCGCGTTCACCGTAACTCTTCGGGCTGGCGAGAATCACATTGTCCCGAATGTTCACCGGCAACTGCCAGGAGTCATCGGCGTGGGCCTCCTCGATGTAGATCAGGTAGAAGGCCGCCTGGGAGCCGTATTCGCGGTAGATGCGGTTAAGCTCGGGAACCTCCCGGCGAAATGGCGGTCAAGTGTAGCTGCCGAAGACGAGTACAACCGGACGGCCGCCACGCATTTGGGAGAGCCGCACACGCTGGCTGTGATCCGTGGTTTCGAGCTCGAAATCGGGCGCGGGGTCACCGGCATTCAAACGGCCGGAACGAGCCCTCATCCATAACGGCCGGAAGGGAACGCCGAAGCGGAGAAACCGCGGCGTGTCGGCCATGAACGCAGAGAAGCTGGCCGGCGACCGGCACATCATCGCATAGGTAGTCGCGGTGGCCGCCACCCAGAGGAACAAAACAACGCCGGCGGCTATGCCGAGGAACTGAACCCCCTTGCCCATGCGGGTACTGTACCAAATTATCGCGGGCGCTGCAGGCCGCCGGCCTGATATAAGTTGAAATGTGATCCAGATGCGATGTCTCTGTCTTTTTCTCGCCTGTGCGCTCCTTCCCGCGGCGGAACGTATGAACGTGCTCTTCGTCGCCATGGACGACATGCGCACGGAACTTGGCTGCTACGGGCACCCGATCGTGAAGAGCCCGCACATCGATAAGCTGGCGGCGTCGGGCTTGCTTTTCAATCGGGCTTACTGCCAGCAGGCGCTTTGCGCTCCGTCGCGGGCGAGCCTGCTCACAGGAATGCGGCCGGCGTCAACCGGAATACACCAGATCGACAAACCGGTGCGCGAACATCTGCCGGACGTACGGACGCTGCCGCAACATTTCAAGGAGGCGGGCTACCACACCGTAACATTGGGCAAAATCTATCACCACCGCGGGGACGACGAACCGGGGTGGAGCGAGATGCCGGCGGTACGGCGCGACCTCTACGTGAGCAAGGAGGTTCTCGCTTACCAGGAACGGCGGCGCGCCGAGGCCAGGGAGAAGGGCATCACCGATCCAATCCGGTTCTACAACTACCAGGCCGGCCCGCCGGTGGAAAGCGCCGGCGTTCCGGACAACGCATACGCCGACGGAGCCGTGGCGGACATGGCCGTAGCGAAGATCCGGGAGCACAAGGACAAACCGTTCTTTCTGGCGGTCGGATTCATGAAGCCGCATCTGCCATTTGCCGCGCCGAAGCGCTACTGGGATCTCTACGAGCGCGAGGAGTTGGAACTGCCAAATCAAACCTTGCCAAAGGGCGCGCCGGATATCGCCTTCACATTCAACTGGGGCGAGTTGGCGCATTACCGCGGGGTACCGCAGGTGCGCCGGCTCGACAATGCTTGGACGGCGAAGCTGATCCACGGCTACTACGCCTGCGTGAGCTACGTCGACGCGCAGGTCGGGCGGCTGCTGGCGGCGATCGAGGAAGCCGGCATTGGCGACAAGACGATCGTCATTCTATGGGGGGACCATGGTTGGAAGCTCGGCGAGTACGGGCAGTGGAGCAAGTACACCAACTTCGAATACGATGCGCGGGCGCCGCTGATCCTGAGGGTTCCGCGAAAGACGAGCGGCCAACGGACAAACGCCCTGGTGGAATTGGTGGATATGTACCCGACGCTGGCCGAGCTATGCGGATTGGAGATACCTGACCATTTGGAAGGCGTGAGCATGGTTCCCCTGTTGGACGAACCGGGACGGCAGTGGAAGACGGCCGCCTTCAGCAGCTATCCTCGCGGCCGGAGGATGGGGGTCTCAATGCGCACGGACCGCTGGCGGTACACGGAATGGCGGAACCGGGATGACGGCACACTGGTGGCGAGCGAACTTTACGACCAGTCCGGCGGACCCTTCGTAACAGAGAACCTCTCCGGCCAGGATGAGTACGCCGCGGCGGAGGAGGCTTTGCAGGAGCAGCTTCGAGCTGGATGGAAGGCGGCGCGGCCGCCAAACCTTAAGTGAATTGACGGCGCTCGGGCCGGCACGAAAACCGGCCCGAGCCGTTACACGGCGGAATTCCCTACTTCCAGACGCAGGCAGTCAAACACAGCCAGTTGTCACGGGAGGACTTGCCGCCTGATCTGTTGAAACCGAGCCATGAGCTCTACGTTTTCGTTCAGCAGCCGAGCGATGCGGTTGTACTCTTCAACCGCCATTCCGTTGTCGCGTATCGCTCCGGCCACCTTCTCCTGAGCCCGCTGCTCTGCCCGTGCCGCCACATCTTCGTCCGGCATCTGTACCAACTCATCTCGAAGTCCCTCATAGATGGCTGTGACTTCATCAAAGGTGAGGGCAAATTTCCTCAATTGTTCGTCGGTTACGCTCGCAGTGGTAAGGTGTCCGGCCGGTGGCGGCGTCTCTTTTTCCGGACCCGCTTGAAGAGACTTTACAATCAGCAGAATCAAGCCGAGTCCGATGCCCAAGATGGCAACAAGCCAAAGGGGCGTGATTTCAAAACCGCGAGACTGCCGCATAGTGTTCGCCTGGATAAATGCAACCCTGCCGGCAACTTACCGTTCGGATCTCTGATTCTCCTCCTCGGCTACTTCCTTTTGGGTTTCCTTAAACCGTTCCATTAATTCTTTGTCATTGCTGATGGCGCGGGAAAGCTCGTTGTACTGGGCAATCTCGAGGCCTTCGTCCTGTACGGCCTTGCCCATCTCGGCATTGGCCTGTTGCTGCAGTTGCGTGGCGACAGTCGGATCCTGGACGCCGCCCAGCTTCTGCTGCAGTTCCATCCTCAAGGTTTGAACCTCGCCGAATGCTTTCGTAGGAAACCGGGGACATTCATGATAGGTATTTGTCAACAGAAAAGGGAAAGAGACGGAGATCTCCCGTCCAGCCGCTCAAGTGCAAAGCCGACTAGCGCGAGCCTGTCGGGGAAGCGTGGTGTGGGGCAGGCTCTCCAGCGACCCGTGCGGGCACTCTCCTGCCGTCACCGGAATGCCGCGGATGCTGAGAAACTCGGCCCAGCCGCTGCCAGTTCTAGCTCACGGCATCCCGATTGAAGACCTGAAGACTGGCAAACAGCACGGAATGGTGCCGCACTCTGCCCGCAGACCGGCCGTGGATTCCGATCTGCTTGACACGCTCGATGATCCTTAGAATACTGAAGTCGCGAATTCGAATATTGGTCCTGCCATAGCGGTTTACGAGGAGGCAACCATGGCCGCGATATCACGCCGCAACTTCTCGGAGCTCTCTTCCCGTGTACTCGGTGCATGTGTTGGATGGGCCGGTATTTCCTCGGACTTCACCGATTGCATTCGTCTTACAGAAGAAAGCGGAATAAGGATGTGATTAAAGACTTGAAGATTTATTAAGTTTGACGCATACTTCGTATAGGCCATGACAAGGTTCTTCAATATTGTGATCATTCTTGGAGTACTCGTATTTGGCACTGTGTATGCGCAATACGAAGACTGCCCTTGGTACATGGGCGACTGCAGCTACTGGACGCTTGGGTCAGGCGGAGCTGATCCCGTATACAGCTACCCCGATGGAATTTGTCCGACATTTGGCTGTATTTGCACAGCGGCGGACTGCTCTGCCACATTTGCATGTCCATGCAGCCCTTTCGGATGTGAACGGGACGGACTGTGTGGCTACGGGCCAATCAATCCGTGCTGCCAATGGTGATAGCTGCGGCGTTTGGAACGAAAGAAAGGGAATCCCGTGGACTCAAAAACAACCACAATTATTCTGACTTCTCTCGCGGTCATAGCTGTCGCTGGGGCGTTGCTCTACTCGTTCGACGAGCCGCCGGTATTTGGCAGCGGGCCGCTTACAGTCGAGACGCAGGAGGTGATTACGTGGGTCGACGCGGCCGGCAAGACACTCAGCCAGCGTGATGGCGCAAGGATCGTGTACCATTTGGCAGAGGATGGTTCGCTCGCCACCGAGGAATTCATTCCGGACCGTGACGGCAAGATTCGCCGGGGCAGGCGAATCGCGTTCGCCAACGGCTACGACCTGTTTCTGGACGACCGGACAGGCACCCGGAATTCGACCCACGTCTCGAACGTAGTCCGGAAGCGGGTGCTCGCCGGCCGGAATATCGAACAGGAGTGCCGGCAGGAAGGAATGGAGTTGATGCAGTCGTCCCGCACGGAACACGGCTTGGTGATCACCCGGACTCTCCGGCCCAACGGTCAAGGGTACATCGACCAAGCGCCGGCTCTCGGCTGCGAGGCCGTCGGGCACCAGTCTTTCTTCGACGGACGTGGCGGCGCACGGCAGACCCTTACGCGCCGAATCGTGCGTGTCACCCCCACCGTCTCGGAGTCGGTTTTCCGGGTCGACGAAGCCGGCTATTCCGAGCGCAGCCCGGAGGAGCATTGGCGGATTGAACTGCGCGACCGCGGATTCACGGAAGCTCAGGTCGATGAGATGGTGGCACGCAAGGGCATTGCGAATGTCCAGCGGCAATACGGAAACCGTCATACTTCCGAGGATCAACGGCCGGATTGGACGAAGACCCCGTGCTGCGGGAACTAGCGCTTAGTTGCGTAGGTCCGCGTAATATTGCTTCGGGTAGACGTTGTGAACCTCCAGCTTCGTCCACTCGAACGGAATCGCGTTCTGGTTGTACGCTTCGATAAACTGATCAATCGTGTCCCGCGCTTGACGAGGACAAGTGAAACTCACGCCGCGCAATGCCTGTCGGCTCAGAAGGCTGAACCAGCATTAGATCTCGTTGAGCCAACTCGCGTGCGTAGGCGTGAAAGGTAGGTGGACGTTCTTGTGGCGGGCCCACCAGCGGTCGTGCTTCGGCTTATGCGTGTTGAGATTGGCCAGGATCACATGGAGTTCCTTGTCCGCGTATGCCGCCACCACTCCGTTCATGAAGGCCAGGAAGTCGCGCCGCCGGCGCCGGCTCGCATGCCCACCCATGACCTGGCCGGTGAGCACCTCCAATGCCGCGAACAGGGTAGTAGTGCTGTGGCGTTTGTACTCGTGATTGAATCCCGTCACTGACTTACTGTTGGACAGTTTCAAGTAATCCTGTGCGCGCTTCAGCGCCCGGAATACACCAGATCGACAAACCGGTGCGCGAACATCTGCCGGACGTACGGACGCTGCCGCAACATTTCAAGGAGGCGGGCTACCACACCGTAACATTGGGCAAAATCTATCACCACCGCGGGGACGACGAACCGGGGTGGAGCGAGATGCCGGCGGTACGGCGCGACCTCTACGTGAGCAAGGAGGTTCTCGCTTACCAGGAACGGCGGCGCGCCGAGGCCAGGGAGAAGGGCATCACCGATCCAATCCGGTTCTACAACTACCAGGCCGGCCCGCCGGTGGAAAGCGCCGGCGTTCCGGACAACGCATACGCCGACGGAGCCGTGGCGGACATGGCCGTAGCGAAGATCCGGGAGCACAAGGACAAACCGTTCTTTCTGGCGGTCGGATTCATGAAGCCGCATCTGCCATTTGCCGCGCCGAAGCGCTACTGGGATCTCTACGAGCGCGAGGAGTTGGAACTGCCAAATCAAACCTTGCCAAAGGGCGCGCCGGATATCGCCTTCACATTCAACTGGGGCGAGTTGGCGCATTACCGCGGGGTACCGCAGGTGCGCCGGCTCGACAATGCTTGGACGGCGAAGCTGATCCACGGCTACTACGCCTGCGTGAGCTACGTCGACGCGCAGGTCGGGCGGCTGCTGGCGGCGATCGAGGAAGCCGGCATTGGCGACAAGACGATCGTCATTCTATGGGGGGACCATGGTTGGAAGCTCGGCGAGTACGGGCAGTGGAGCAAGTACACCAACTTCGAATACGATGCGCGGGCGCCGCTGATCCTGAGGGTTCCGCGAAAGACGAGCGGCCAACGGACAAACGCCCTGGTGGAATTGGTGGATATGTACCCGACGCTGGCCGAGCTATGCGGATTGGAGATACCTGACCATTTGGAAGGCGTGAGCATGGTTCCCCTGTTGGACGAACCGGGACGGCAGTGGAAGACGGCCGCCTTCAGCAGCTATCCTCGCGGCCGGAGGATGGGGGTCTCAATGCGCACGGACCGCTGGCGGTACACGGAATGGCGGAACCGGGATGACGGCACACTGGTGGCGAGCGAACTTTACGACCAGTCCGGCGGACCCTTCGTAACAGAGAACCTCTCCGGCCAGGATGAGTACGCCGCGGCGGAGGAGGCTTTGCAGGAGCAGCTTCGAGCTGGATGGAAGGCGGCGCGGCCGCCAAACCTTAAGTGAATTGACGGCGCTCGGGCCGGCACGAAAACCGGCCCGAGCCGTTACACGGCGGAATTCCCTACTTCCAGACGCAGGCAGTCAAACACAGCCAGTTGTCACGGGAGGACTTGCCGCCTGATCTGTTGAAACCGAGCCATGAGCTCTACGTTTTCGTTCAGCAGCCGAGCGATGCGGTTGTACTCTTCAACCGCCATTCCGTTGTCGCGTATCGCTCCGGCCACCTTCTCCTGAGCCCGCTGCTCTGCCCGTGCCGCCACATCTTCGTCCGGCATCTGTACCAACTCATCTCGAAGTCCCTCATAGATGGCTGTGACTTCATCAAAGGTGAGGGCAAATTTCCTCAATTGTTCGTCGGTTACGCTCGCAGTGGTAAGGTGTCCGGCCGGTGGCGGCGTCTCTTTTTCCGGACCCGCTTGAAGAGACTTTACAATCAGCAGAATCAAGCCGAGTCCGATGCCCAAGATGGCAACAAGCCAAAGGGGCGTGATTTCAAAACCGCGAGACTGCCGCATAGTGTTCGCCTGGATAAATGCAACCCTGCCGGCAACTTACCGTTCGGATCTCTGATTCTCCTCCTCGGCTACTTCCTTTTGGGTTTCCTTAAACCGTTCCATTAATTCTTTGTCATTGCTGATGGCGCGGGAAAGCTCGTTGTACTGGGCAATCTCGAGGCCTTCGTCCTGTACGGCCTTGCCCATCTCGGCATTGGCCTGTTGCTGCAGTTGCGTGGCGACAGTCGGATCCTGGACGCCGCCCAGCTTCTGCTGCAGTTCCATCCTCAAGGTTTGAACCTCGCCGAATGCTTTCGTGAACTTCTTCAGTTCGGCGTCACTGACGTCTTTGGATTTCAATTCCTGGGCTGGCTGCGCCTGTTGCTGCCCGCTGCTTGCCGCGGTGGTCATGAACAGAAACAGGGTGGTGGCGAGAAAAGATGTCAGCGCGATCACGCTGCTTCGCGCGAGAGTTCGTTTGCGATTTTGCATGGTTGTGATCTCCTTTCATCACCCTCTTGTGCAATGACCCTGCCAAGCATCCTGTGGGCGCAGGTGAGAGTGCATGCAGTTTACGTAAGTTGTTTTCCACCTATCACTTGGGCCGTCAGGGGGAGGCGCGGACGCGGGAAGGCCGACGGGTGGACTACCCCAGAAGTGTGCTAATCTGGCACATGTGTCAGATTTGACTTTCCGTCGTTTCGTTCCGCGATATCGTCTACGCTCCGTCCTTCTGGTTTACGTTGTCGCCCCCGTCATCTGCGCCTTCAGCCTCATTGGGTTTGGAGCCCTGCACCAATTTGAGAAGCTCTCGGAACAGCGCATGCAGGAGGAAATCGAGTTGGTTGGCCGCGCCCTTGACCTACCTCTCAGCCATGCTCTCGAGCAGGGCAGCGGGAATCGCCTAAAGCAAACTCTGGAATCGACTCTCGCAATTGATCGTGTTTACAGCGCGTACGTCTACAACCACGACGGAGAGTTGGTTCTCGCGGTGGGCCGGGAGCCGGCTCGAAGTCAGCCTCGGATTCGAAAGATCGCCGTTGAGGGTGATCGCCACGGGGAATACGGTCAGGTTGCCGGCCGACGGATCTATTCCTACTTTGTACCTCTCACCGGCGTTGGGGGCACTGTGGAGGGTGTGCTGCAGGTGACACGCCGGAGGCGGGACTTCGATGAGCACCTTTCAAACCTGCGCGGACACGCTGCTCGCGTCTTTGGGCTCAGCGCCGGTCTGATGGTGGGGCTTGTGTTGTGGGGCCATCATCACGCGCTGGGCAAACATGTCCAGCGTCTTGTGGAGGACATCAGGAGGGTGGAGCACGGAGAGCGCGGGAGCCGCGCATCGACGAAAGGTCCAGAGGAGATCAGCGTTCTCGCGGCTTCGCTCAACGCGATGCTGGACAGTATCGAGCATACCGAGCGGACCCTGACGGAACAGCGGCGGACGCAGGCGGCTCTTGAGGAGCGACTGCACCAGTCCGAGAAACTGGCGGCAATCGGCGGACTCGCGGCAGGTGTGGCTCATGAGTTGGGAACGCCACTGAGTGTAGTGGACGGACACGCACAGCGAATGCTGCGAGATTCGACGCTGACGCCAGCCGCGACCCGTGCGATCGAACAAATTCGCGGCCAGGTTCGCCACATCGAGGGCATTGTGCGGGAACTGTTGGACTTTGGCGGAGTACGGGCGTCGAACCCGCAAGCGGTGAATGCGGGCGAGATTGTTTCCCGAACCTGTACTGCACTTCAAGAGCTGGCGGAATCACAAGCGGTAACGCTGACAAGCCAGGTCTCGGAGAGCGAGGTCGTGATGTTCCTGGACGGGGAAGAACTGAGACGAGCGGTCAACAACGTGGTGGAAAACGCCATACAGGCCGCTCCCGGTGGGGAAGTCCGGGTGCAGACCACAACGGACGCAGCTTGGGTTCGAATCTGTATCGACGATAGCGGCGAAGGCATTCCGCCTGAAATTCGCCAGCGGGTCTTCGATCCCTTTTTCACGACCAAACCAGTGGGGCAGGGGACCGGCCTGGGTCTCGCCCTGGCATACCGGACGATTCAAGACATGGGCGGGAGCGTCACTGTCAGGGACAGCAACCTCGGAGGGGCGAGGTTCGAAATCAGCTTGCCTCGGGAAGAATTGCCCAGTGGCAGCGGCGAAGGTGAAACGCATGCCGACGGATATGTTGAAGATGCCGGTTGAGCCAAGCCGTGTTTTGATTGTCGAAGATGATGATGGACTCGCGCTGCTTCTCCAGGAGGAACTCGCCGAGATTGGCCTGGACGTCCGCAATGTACAAGATGCGGAACAGGCAGTGGCACAGATGCGAGCTTGGATGCCCGATTTGGTGGTAAGCGATCTGCGTCTACCAGGCGCCGACGGCCTCGCTCTCTTGCAGCACGGCCGCAATATGCAGCCAAGCCCCTCCTTCATCGTGATCACGGCATTCGGCACCGTTGAGCAGGCCGTCGAGGCCCTGCGGAGGGGCGCTGATGACTTTCTGACCAAGCCGTTGGATCTTGATCATCTTCGATTGCGGGTAGCGCGGGTTCTTGAGAAGCGGCGCATGCAGCAGCAGCTTGTGCGCTACCAGGAAATCCTAGGAGAAGAAGGGTTTCATGGTTTGATCGGCCGCAGCCGTCCGATGCAGAATCTGTTTTCCCAGATCCGCCAGGTGGCACGGGGGTTGGGACCGGTTCTGATTGTCGGAGAAAGTGGTGTCGGCAAGGAACTTGTCGCTCGCGCGATTCATCGCGAGAGTGACCGCGCTGGTAAGCCTTTCCTGCCGGTGAACTGTGCCGGAATTCCGGAAGACCTATTGGAGAGTGAGTTCTTCGGACACTCGGCCGGGGCCTTCACCGGGGCCACACGAACGCGGAAGGGACTGTTCCTGGAAGCCGACGGGGGAACCTTGCTGCTCGATGAAATCGTGGAGATGCCGTTGGCTCTACAGGCTAAACTGCTGCGCGTTCTGCAGGAAGGCATGGTCCGCCCGGTGGGCGCCGATGCGGAACGCCGCGTTGATGTTCGTGTGCTCGCCGCCACCAACCGGGATCTGGATCTTGAGGTGCGCGGCGGAGCTCTTCGGCAAGACTTGTTCTACCGCCTGGAAACATTCACCGTGACGGTGCCGCCGCTCCGGGAACGTGACGATGACCTGGAGCTGTTAGTTGGGCGTTTCCTGCACCGGTTTGCCACACAGATGGATAGGAATGTCAGGGGATTGTCCCCATCGGCGTTCGAGCGCCTCCGCGACTACTCTTTCCCCGGCAACGTTCGTGAATTGCAGAACACCATTGAGCGTGCCGTAACCTTCTGCGATGGTCCGGTCATCAAGTTGGAGCACCTTCCACCGCGTATCCTCAAACAGCCGGTCGGGGCAGGGGCTCTGCCCCCTGGCATTCCGGACCTTCCAGGCCTCCTGGTAGCGAGGGATACAGCCTTGCCGTCGTTGGCGGAATTGGAAGCCCGCTACATCCGCTATGTGCTTGAGCAGGTCGATGGAAACAAGCGCCGTGCGGCCGCCCTGCTCGGTATCGGCCGGCGAACGCTGTATCGCCGTCTCGGCGAACAAGACATCGACATGGAAGAGACAGGAGACGCTTCATGACTTGCGATGCGCTGCTGCCGCTGGATCCTGCAGCTACCGAGAGTATAAACGCCATGCTCAGCGGCGCCGGAATCTGCTAAGGATAGGTCTTGCGCACCCGTTCCGCATTTCGCAACGTTTTGGAGTATGCCGCCGTACGTTCAGCCGTCTTCACGTTGGCGTGGCTGCCGCTGCCGGCCGCTGCCTGGCTTGCGCGCCGCTACGCTATGCTGCTGGATCGGTGTCTTCCGCGCCTGCGGCGGGTCGCCCGGCGGAATCTCTCCTTTGCGCTGCCGGAGTGTGACGCCGGCCGCCGTGAAGAGATCATCGACGGCGTGTTTCGCTCCATTGCCCGGATCCTGCTCACCGTTTCGCGCTTCCAGAGGATTGATGGCAGCAACATCGGAGAGTGGATTCGCTACGAGGGATTCGAGCACTTCGAGCAGGCCATCGCCCGGGGCCGCGGCGTGATCTTCGCCACCGCGCACCTCGGTAACTGGGAGTTGAGCGCGTTCGCGCACGCCTTGATGACGGCGCCGATGCACGTGGTAGCACGCCCGCTCGATAATCCTCTTCTCGACCGGTTCGTCGAGCGCCGGCGCTGCATGTCCGGTAACCGGCTCATCAGCAAACGGCAACTCGCCCGCCCGATTCTCAAGGCCCTCTCGGCGAACGAAGCCGTGGGCATCCTCATGGACCAGAACGTGAGCGAGGCGGAAGGAGTGTTTGTCGATTTCTTCGGCGAAACGGCATGCGCGCATGCGGGACCTGCGCGCATCGCCGCGCGCTGCGGCGCCACCGTGATCCCCGGCTTTGCCCTCTGGTCAGAGGAAGAGCAGCGGTTTGTTTTGCGGTTCTACCCTCCGGTTGAGATAACCGGGGACCTGGCCGCGGACACCCAACGGCTGCACGCGATTCTGGAGGAGCTGATCCGCGAGTACCCGGACCAGTGGCTCTGGATCCACCGCCGCTGGAAGACCCGTCCGCCGGGCGCCGCCCCAATCTATTGACCGGCTGGCGGACGCTCGACACGCGGCTGTAACTGGCGCTACGAGTAAACGAGTTGTCCGCCAAGGTAGGTCTTGCCCACCGTGAGGCGCAGTTCCTCCGGGTCCCAAGCGAATTCGACCAAGTCCGCCCGTTCGCCGGGGGCGAATCCTTTTTGCCGGCCGGTGACACGAGCCGCGCGCGCGGGGTTTCGGGTCGCCATGGCGATTGCCGCGGTGAGCGACACGCCGGCGAACCGCACAGCGTTTTCGATGGCTCGGTCGAGGCGCAGAGCGGAGCCGGCAAGCCGCTCTTGGCCCCGCATGGTCACGCGGTCGCCGGGGTGCAACTCGACGTCGACCGTGCCCAGCCGGAACGGTCCAGGCTCGCAGCCAGCCGGCATCACGGCATCGGTGACCAGAATTGATCGCTCCGGTCCCTTGGCGCGGACAGCGGTCTTGAAGAATGACGCCGGCAGATGGATGCCGTCAACGATGAAGCCCGCCGAGAGGCGGTCGTCGGCCAACTGGTCCCAGATGTAGTTGGGATGCCGCTGGATCGTGGAATGCGCGCCGTTGCCGAGATGGGTGGACATGCTGGCGCCGGCGCTTACGGCTGCATCGATCTGCTCTGTGTCCGCTTTGGTGTGCCCGATCGAGACAACAACGCCGTCGGCGACGAGCGCTTCGATATAGCGGCAGGCTTCAGGCCATTCGGGAGAGAGGGTGACGATTCTGACGTTGCCGTTGGCGGCGTCCTGCCAGCGCCGGTATTCTTCCACGTCTGGAGGTCGGACGGAGTCCTTTGGGTGAGCGCCGCGCGGGCCGTCCTCGGGAGAGATGTGCGGTCCTTCGACGTGGATCCCCTCAATGGCCTCGCCCTCCGCGAGGGACTCTTTGGCTTTAGCGAGGTTGGCGATGGAACCGAGCATCCGGTCGGGCGGACCGGTGATCACGGTCGGAAAGATGCGGGCCACTCCGGTTGCAAACTGGGCATGAAGAGACTTGGCGATCTCCTCCGCCGGGGTCGCGGGGGAGTTGTAGTCAACACCTGCGAATCCGTTTACCTGAAGGTCAATCCACGCCGGAGCCAGGAGCGGTAGGTCGCCGGGAGGGTGAAGAAGGTCGTCGACAATCTGGATGCTTCGTTCGAAGAACAGTGCAATGTTGCGCCCGGAGGATGGGTCGATGCCATAACATTTCATGGTTGTAGTGATTTATCCACAGTTTTGTAACAGCGCTGTATTCCCATATCTTTGATTCTACTAGGGAAAAAAGCTGTTGATAAGGGCCTGAGAAAGCTTTTTTCGACTAGCGCGCCAGGGGGCCTGGCTGATACTAATAGTTCTGATCCCTTGCGGGTGTAAGCGGTGCGGATGTCTCGGGGGAGGTGACCGCCTGCAAGGCGCCTGCGGATCGGTTCACGGGGCGGGTCGGAAGCCTAGCCGCGGAAGGCTAAACCGCCCGTCCCTCGAATTCTCCGCTCTTCTATTTTTTCTACTTCTCGACCGCTTCGGAAGCCGGGACGGGTGTCAGCCAGCCGTAACGGTCTTCCTCGGTTCCGTCAAGGATGTTAAAGAAGACTTCCTGCAAGCGTTCGGTCACCGGGCCGCGGCGGCCCTCACCGATGGTGATCCGGTCAATGGAGCGGACGGGGGTGATCTCGGCGGCGGTTCCAGTGAAGAAGACTTCGTCGGCGATGTAGAGCATTTCCCGGGGAACCAGCGATTCAATCACCGGCATGTCGAGATCCTCGCAAAGCTGCATCACCGAGGCGCGCGTGATGCCCGGGAGTACGGAATTGCCGAGCGGCGGCGTATAGATCTTGCCATCGCGAACCACGAAGATGTTCTCACCGGAGCCTTCACTCACGTAGCCGGCCGCGTCCAGGGCGATACCCTCTTCGTAGCCGTTAACGTTGGCCTCCATGCGAATAAGCTGTGAGTTGAGGTAGTTGCCCCCCGCCTTGGACAGCGCTGGCATCGTGTTGGGCGCCATTCGCATCCAGCTTGAGACACAAACGTCGACACCTTTCGCGAGCGCCTCCTCGCCGAGGTATTGTCCCCACTCCCAGCAGGCGATGTAGACCTCGATGGGATTGCGGCGGGCATCCACGCCCATGGTACCGTAGCCGCGAAACGCTACCGGCCGGATGTAGCAGGAGCTGAGACGATTGACGCGCACAAGCTCTACCATGGCATTAGCGAGCTCGTCGAGGGTGAAACCGAGGTCCTCCATCCGGTAGATCTTCGCCGAATCGAACATGCGGCGGACGTGTTCCTTGAGGCGGAAGATCGCGGGTCCGGAAGGGGTCTGATAGCAGCGGATCCCCTCGAAAACCGAACTGCCGTAGCTGACAACATGGGACAAGACGTGAATTTTCGCCTCGTGCCAATCGATGAATCGGCCGTTATGCCATATTTTTTCCGTGGGCGTCATTTCGATATTATAGCCCAGGGGATTCAGCGCAACGCATAATGTATGTTGTGTTTAAGGCCGCGCAACTGCTCCGTCCGCGCCGGCGTCAGAATATGGAGAGGAGGGTTCCCAGAATGGTAGGAGTGACATTACGGAGGTGCTGCGCCCTGCTGTTGCTGGCATCGCTGGCGGCGGGAGGCTTGTTGGCACAGAACAAGCCAAAGCCTGGCTTCAACATGTTTTCCAAGGAGCAGGACGTCGAGATCGGCAAACAGGGTTCCGAGGAGATTGAGAAACAGGTGAAGCTGGTAACCGACAAGCGTGTCAATGACTACGTCCAGCGAATCGGCCAGTGCCTGGCGTCCCAGCCCGAAGCAGATAACTATCCCTACAGCTTCAAAGTAGTTTGGGATGAAAGCATAAATGCCTTTGCGCTGCCGGGCGGACCGACGTACGTTCACACCGGACTAATACTCGCCGCGGACAACGAAGCCCAGCTAGCGGGCGTCATGGGCCACGAAATCGCGCACGTCGCCCTACGGCATGGCACGAATCAAGCGTCCAAGGCGAACCTGTTCCAGCTCGGAGCCATCCTCGGGGGGAGCATGGCGGGAAGCGGGATCGGCGGCCAACTGGCGCAACTCGGCATTGGCTTCGGCGCGAACTCCGTGCTGCTGAAGTTTTCGCGCGGAGCCGAGAAACAGGCGGACATTCTGGGAGCGTACATGATGTCCGGCTGCGGCTACAATCCGCTCGAAGCGGCCCGCTTTTTCGAGAAACTCCAGGCTGAAACAGGGGATCGCGGCAAGCTGGAACAGTTCTTCTCCTCGCACCCGAATCCGGGGAACCGGACGGAGCGTATCGAGGAGGAGATCCCCCACATGCCGCAGCGGGAGTACACCGCCGACTCCGGACAGCTTGAACGCATCAAGGCAATCCTCCGCGGCTCACAGCCTCCGCCGGAGCCCGACTCCCAGCCTAAAGCCGGAACCGCGGCCCCGTCCGTTGAACAGCCCGGAGCGCCGGCGCCGGTGTCATCCCAGCAGCAGAACTATCAGGGCAGGGCATTCGCGTTGGCCTATCCGAGGAACTGGAAGGTTTTGGGGGATGACGGACAGGGTTCGGTGACGTTCGCCCCCGAAGACGGCCTGGTTCAAAGCCAAGGAGGAAATGCCATCGCCCGGGGAATCGTCGTCAGCATGAGGCCAGCAAACCGTGGGCAACGGACCGATCTGTCGCGGGACACGCAAAGTCTGATTCAGCAGTTGAAGCAGTCGAATCCGTCGATGCAGCAGTCAAGACGTGGCGCCCGGCGGGTCCAGATAGATGGCAGTGAGGGGTTGATCACGACGCTGTACTCGGAGTCCCCCTTCGCGGGCCAGACGGAAATCGACATGCTGGTCACCGTGGCCCGGCCGAACGGCCTCTACTACATGGTCTTCATTGCCCCCAGGCAGGAGTTCCGGCAGTACCAGAAGACCTTCGAGTCAATTCTTACATCTATTAGGTTTAGTAATTGAATATCAACGGCTTATACGACGCCATACTGTTCGATTTCGATGGCGTCATCATGGATACCGAACCGATTCATTTCGATTGCTGGAAGGAGGTGCTGCGTCCCTTCAGGATCGACATGGATTGGGAGCGGGACTACTCCGCGATTGTCGGCGTCGCGGATCGTGTGATGATCGAATACTTCGCGGCTCGTGCTGAGCCCCCCGTGGACGCAGCGCGGCTTTGGGAGTGCTATGCCAGCAAGAACAGGCTGTTCGTCGAACGTCTAATCAAGGACCCGCCAGTGCCCTCTGCCACGCGCCGTCTGCTGCAGAGTCTGTATGTCAAGCTACCGCTTGCGATTGTCTCGTCGAGCGGAAAGACCGAAATTATGGCGTTACTTGAAGCGGCTTGCCTGACACAGTACTTTAAGACGATCATCTGCCGGGAGGACGTCGAGCGGCCGAAGCCGGATTCTGAACCATACCGCAAAGCAGCGGCAATGCTCGGGGCGTCAAATCCGCTCGTGGTAGAAGATTCCATAGCTGGTATCGAAAGCGGCACGGCGGCGGGTTTCGATGTTCTTTGGGTTGCCAGCCCGGAAGAGGTAGCCGAGGCAGTGACTGAGAAACTGAACAACGCGTTGGCTCAATAACGTCTGGGAAGGTTTTTGTCGCCATGCGGCGAAGGTGCTGATTGAACATCCGATAATATATATTTGTGGCATGAGGTCCCAGCGTATATAGCCAGCAATCAGCCCGAAGATCTTGGTTACACCAGATCTGAGGCTGTCACCGTGTTCGGGCAGTACCTGGCAGCTCTCCGCAGCCTTCGCGCCGACAAGGCTGTTGACGAAATCCTAAAAGCCGCGCATTCTGTTATCAGGAGCGAGTTCGATCGAGTACAACTTCAACCCGCAAGACACCAGCGATCTGGAGCTCGTGGATCCGAGCATCCCGAAGAAGTTCAAGGCGTTCCAGCGAGACGAACGCCGGAGGCGCGCGGCGGAGATAGAGAAGCAGGCACCGGTACCTCAGCCGACGAAGGCGAAGGCCCCGCACGGCTCCGCCAGCGACTAGTTCAACCCTCCCGCGCCGATCTCGACGGCGCGATGGCCGGGGCACGCGAGCCCAGTACAAACCCCGGAACCAAACCATCTGGATCAACCAGGATGCCCA
>CAYXVG010000017.1:0-8854 GCA_964468205.1 uncultured Solibacteraceae bacterium
CCCAAGAGATGGCCAGGACCTGCGGCCTCGGAGTCACCCAGTTCAGCAGCCACGTCCGCCGGCTAACCAATATGTCCCCCATGCAGCACTTGAAGCGGTTGCGGCTCGAAGCCGCGGCTAAGCTTCTCGGCGAGAGCCGCCGGACGGTCACTGATATCGCCGTCTCGTGCGGCTTCGGTTCTGGAACGTACTTCTCCACCGTCTTCTCCGAACACTTCGGCTGTTCGCCCCGGGAATTCCGCATTCGCGGCGCGGAGGCGGGGACTGGCTCTTCTCTTTTCCACCGGGCCCCCACCCTCGAATCCTGATTGCACTCGCGAAACCGGCCCAACAAATCTATGCAATCACAGAGGCTGATCAAAATTCCGGGTCCCCGGTTTCAACGTCTTACAGCTCGTTTTGACTAGGTAATCCCTCTACTGAGGGCATACCATCGATGAAGGGCGTGCGGCCGCGGTGTTTCGTAGCCGGACAATCGCGGCGTCGTGGTGGCCGCTCATCGGAAACTGGCTGAATTTTTCACAAACAAAGCCAATTCGGAAAGCCGGGGTGCCGCCGTCACCGCCGGCTTGCCGCGGCAGGCGGTGGTACATCGAAGGAGTTCGGTGCGGCGGATTTTCGTTAAAACTGTCCCTGTAACACATTGACAAAAAGACTACTTATTGACTGTGTTGAATATCATCCACCCTCCAGGCAAGCCGCGGCGTAACCTGTTAGCCACGGATAACTTCGCCCGGCTGGCACTTGGCAGCCAGATGAATTGGTACCGGCAGGGGCCGCGTAACACCGGTCTCTCCTTGCGGCGCCCAGCGATCAAGGGTAGACTGCCAGATGATCTGGGAAAAGGAGAAGGGTCATGAACTGGACAGCGCTTCTGAAGGCCGAGTTGGAGGCCACGTACAATACCACGATGAGCCTGATGGACAAAGTCGATCCGGACAGCCTCGATTGGAAGCCGCCGAGCGGCGGCAACTGGATGACGGTCGGCCAACTCCTCAAACACATCACCGAGTCCTGCGGCGCCGTCTGCAAAGGGCTCGTTACCGGCGATTGGGGCTTGCCGCCCGGTGTGAAAGTCGAAGACTTAACCCCCGAAGAGATGCTGCCTCCGGCCGGCAAACTGCCCACAATAAAAAGTGTCGAAGAAGCGAAAAAGCTTCTTTCGGACGACAAAGACCTCGCCCTCCGGATGATCGAGCAGGCCGGCGAAAATGACCTTGGCAACAAACAGATAGCCGCTCCCTGGGCTCCGGGTGTTGAGTATCCCCTTGGCCGGCATCTTCTCCAGATGGTCCAGCATCTCGACCGGCACAAAGCCCAATTGTTCTATTACCTGAAGCTCCAGGGAAAACCCGTCAACACCGTCGACCTCTGGGGCTGAGCCTGGCTCGTTTTGCCGGCGGGCGAGTCCAAGAAGCGCTGAAGATCCGCGGCGATGGCCTTTTGCACACTCTTCCCGGTCGGCGGTGGGCGAAACCGATTCGCGATGTGCCTTCGGGTCAAGACGGAACGCTGCCGGCGAGGATGCCGGGAATCCGGAATCACGCGTGTTTTCAAAATTTCATGCTATCGATTGCAACGCCTTGCAGCCCGTGTCCGTGGGGTATTCGCGTGACGGGGCTCATGCTGTTGATCAGGGCTGCGCGGCGTCGTGCCCGGCGTGGCCTCGAGGTGTTGGTAGCTGTATAGGAGCAAACAAGCCGGGTTGGCAAATCGATAAGCGGCTGTTTTTGCTAAAACAAAGCCAACTTGTGGCAGCAAGCCAGCCAGGGTCTGGCCGGTGATGGAGTACGCAGTGGTGACTCCTCGTTCTTGGCGCCACCTGCCGGAAGAGGGCCGGCTGGGCAGTTTTTGCCGCAAAAGTGTGTCTGTAATCGATTGATAAAATGACTAGTTTGTCGATCTATAGAATAACATCCACTTCTTAGCCACCTCTCGGAGGTGGCTACTTTCAAGAAAATGAGCGCGGCCTTTCGGCCGCGCTCGCCAATCGGGAGCTTGCCCCCAATGGATGCCCGTCCGCCTGCCGCTAGAAGCGGAAGCGGAGGGCGAAATGGATCTGCCGCGAGTGGCTTGGGAACACCCGCGTGAAGTCGTTGAAGATCGGGTTGCCGGGAATCAGGTGATTCCGGGTCAGCCGCGAATCCACGGCCCGGACCGTGTTCACGTCGCCGGCTACGTACTGCGGCGTGTTGAACAGATTGAAGAAGCTCGACTGGAACTCGAGCGACTTGCTCTCGGTGATGTTGAACCGTTTGGTGACCGCGATGTCCCAATTGTTAATGGTGTCGAGCGGGAGCAACTGGCGGCCGCCGTTGGCGAACGCCCCGGTGCCCGCTTTGATCCACCGCGCGGTCGGGTCATCGGCCAGATAGGCGACCGTCTGGCCCGCGCTATTGGTGAGCGGGGTGACGTCGCTGCCCCGGTCGAAGTTGCCCGCCGGGTTCACGATCGCCCGGTCCGGAGCGCTATCGATGTTCAGGTTCGAGTCGGTGCCGCTCTGGACGGTCTGGTACTGCGGCGATTCGTAGGTATAGGTGCCGCTCACGATCCAGTTGCCGGCCAGGTTGCGCATCGCCCAGTTATTGTGGCTTCGCAGCCAGGGCGCCTCGTAGACCCAGGTGAAGGTGAAGCGGTGGGTGCGGTCCAGGAAGGAGCGCGAACGCTCGGCTTGCATGTTCTGGAAGTCCTGCGGTCGGCGGGGCGAAAGCAGCGTCGAGAACAGGTCAGCCGTCGAATCGTCAATGTTCTTGCTCCAGGTGTAGGAACCTTTGAACAACAGGCCGTTCGAGAACCGGCGGGTCAGCTCGGTGGCCATGCCGTGATAGGTGGAATTGCCGCGGTTGGGGAAACCGAAGATCAGGTTGGTGAATCCGGCGTCGAGAAACTCCGGCATATAGAAGCCGCCGGCGTTGAAATCGTCCACCAGATCGTCAAGCGTCAATCCGAGGCCGTCGAGCTCGGCCTGCGATGGCCGATTGAGAAACGTCGGCAGGTGCCGGTCCGGCGTCACGACCGGCCGCAGATTGATGATGCTCTGCGTGAACAGCCGTGAACCCCGGGTACCCAGGTAGCGGATGTTGAAGGTGTAGTCCTGGGCGATCACGCGCTCCACGCCGAAGGTCCACTGGATCGACCGCGGCAGGTGCTGCGAGTAGATGAAGGTGCCCGTGGCCGCGCGCCACTCCTCGGGGCTGAGGTCGTCGCCGGGCGCGGTCGGCGGGATGCCGCCGTTGGCCAGGAAGTTCGGATCGTCGGTTTGCGGTAGCAGTACCGTGGTCTCGAGTTGCGGCGGTTTGGACAGCGTGCCGAGGTTGTCGAAGTAGTTGTCATAGGACATGCCGAAACCGGCCCGGAACACCGTGTCGCCGCTCGTTCCGGGCGACCAGGTGAGCCCGACGCGCGGAGCGAAGTTCTTCGTCTGCGCTTTCGGCTCGTCGAAGACTAGAACGCCGGGCACGTCGGAGACCTTGTTCAGCGTCTGCAGCTTGTCGTCCGCCGGGATGCCGCGGTACTCATGGCGCAGGCCGAGGGTCAACGTCACGTTGCGCCTGATCTTCCACTCGTCCTGGACGAACCAGTAGATGTTCCAGGCGTTGCCCCAGTACGGGCGCCCGCCGACGTTGCGCTGGGCCTGAATATCGGGCTGAAGGTCCAGCAGAAAGCGTTCCAGATTCGAGTAGTTGTAATCCCCGCGGGAGCGCTGGATGAAGGTCGTCGGCGCGATGTAGCGGCGCACGTCGATGCCGGCCTTAATCGTGTGTCCGCCCTTAATCCAGGTGATGTTGTCCACCAACTGGTAAGTGTTGATCGAACCGCTCTGCGGAGCGTTGTCGAATGGGCCGAGTTGGAGGTTCAGGTCCTGTTCGATCGTGATGTTCGGGAAAGTGTCCAACCCCGGAAAGACGAACTCGCCGGCCGGGATCGAATCGGAGTAGTAGTTGTAGTTCAACCGCAGCTCGTTGAGCAGTGCCGGCGAGAAATTGTGGAACTCGCTGAGAGCAAACATGCGGGAACGGTTCGTGCTGTTGTTTGAGAAGGCCGGCAGATCCGGAGAGGTGGTGATGTCGATGCCGGAGGAACGATTTTCCAGATACCGGAACCGGAGCCGGTCTTTGTCGCTGATGTTGTAGTCGACGCTGGCTACCCAGTTATACGTATCGTTGAAGTTCGGGAATGTGATGGGCAGAACGCCGATCGGGATCTCGCGGCCCGCGACCGTCGTTGTTCCCGACTGCGTTGGCGCCGGATCCGCGAACTGCTGCAACACTCCCAGGTTGGTTGGGGACAGTTCGGGAATGCTGTTCAGCGTGTTGTAGCCCGCTGCCGTCGGCGTCAGAATCGCCGAGGAGGGCGAACTCGCCTGACCCAGCGGGTTGTACTCGAAGAGTCCGAAGAAGAAGAGTTTGTTCTTCTTGATCGGGCCGCCGAACGTGCCGCCCATGCGGTTGTCGTCGAAGCGGGGTTGGTTGTCACGGGTGATGCCCTGCCGTTTGTCGGCTTCATCAAGGGCGTTGTACTTCTTGTTCTGGTGGTAAAGGAACGCCGAGCCGTGGAACTCGTTCGTGCCGCTCTTCACGGCGACATTGAACTGGCCGCCGGTGGAATGGCCAAACTCGGCGGTGGCGTGGTTCTGCAGCATGGAGAATTCGGCCACGGCTTCGTTTGGCACCCGGAGGTTGGCGCCCGTGACGTCCTTGCGGGTGTTGTCCACGCCCTCCACGGTGAAGTTGTTGTTCCGCGGCCGCTGGCCGCCGACCGATGGGCCCTCGCCGAGCCCCACTCCTCCGCTGGAGGCGACGCCGGCGCCCAGCAGCGAGAGGTTGTAGACGCCCAGCGCTTGGTTCATCGCCGGGTTATATACCGCCTGCATCGAGTCGTAAGCGGAGCCGATGGTCGCGGTTGTCGTGTCGATCTGCGCGGCGGCCTCCACCACCTCGATTTGGGTGGCGACGTCGCCGACCTCCAACGCCAGGTTCACGGTGATCGTGCGGTTCATGGCCACGCTGACGTTGCCTTTCGCGGCGGGTTTGAATCCCTCCGCCCGCGCCGTGACCCGGTACTGGCCGACGAGCACATTGTTGAAACGGTAAATACCGGAGGCATCGGACTCGGTAAGGGTCTCAACACCGGTGTTCATGTTGATCAGTTCCACGGTGGCGCCGGGAATGACGGCGCCGGTGGCGTCGGTGACCGTTCCGGTAATGTTTCCGTCCGTGGCCTGGCCGAACAACACGTACGGGCAGAGCAGGACAACGAGAGTTAGTAATGTAAGTGTTTTGATTCGAGACATAAGCTCCTCGGATTGGATTTCGTCTGTCTTGTAAACACAACGAGCCCAGCGCCAAAGGTTCGCAGCGAGGGCGTCACAATTTCTGTTTCGAAAGAGCTTGGCTGATTATTGTGTTTGGTAGGCCTAAGCTCTCCGACTCAACGCAAGACTAATTCTTGCCGTTCTCGTTTGCTTGTCTCAAGCACTTACTAGGCCAAATTAGAACAATAACAGGAGATTTTGCGTTTTGTTGAACTTAGGCCGCCGCGGTCACGGGGGTGGCCTACTTAAATTCGGAAATCGGTGGGCAGGGATCTATGAATGATCGAAGAAATTGGGGTGTGATGATCCTGAAACAACTGTTACCGGGCGTCGCCGGCCTCTGCTCCGGCGGCTGGCCGGTAGGCGAAATCCCACACTTGAATGTTGGCCTCGCCCGGCGAGAACTCCACTACCGCGTACTCGCCCGGCTCGAGCGGAGCCTTCGGCCATACCTTATAAAGCCCGTCGTCCATCTCGCGCCGGAACACGTTGATATCGTCGTGCTCCTCGAAAACCTGGTTCGTCACCGGGGCGATCGTCCACTTCTCGACGTTGCGCCATTCGCCGTCCGGCTTCAACTTGATGATCCCGAAGCGCTCCTCGTGGATGAGGCGGATGTAAAACTCGGGCTTCGGCGTACTCACCACAAACTGCGAATGCGGACCTTGAATACGCGCCTTCTGCTCGCCGGCGATGATCGGAATCGGCGAGATCACGCTCAGGATCTCTTTCTTTTTGTTAGACTTCACTTCGAGGTCGGCATGCGGCAGCGGGCGCATCTGCTCGCCGTCGACAAAATAGGCGCCAATGTCCTCCGGTACCCGGGCGATCTCGCGCCGCCGCTGCCGGATGACCTCGGCTTCCTCGTCCCAGAACTCCTCTTCCTCCTGGTCCCACTCGGCCTGGAGTTCGGCTTCCTCTTTCGTGCGGATCAGGTCGACCAGCTCCAGCGGGATCTCTTCCCACTGGCTCCGTTCCACGCTGTAGAAACGCACACGGTCGGACTTGACGTCGTATTCACTGACCCGGTGGAACGTCCCGTCCGTGAGATAAAGCCGGAGAGAGGCCGCCCCGAGAGTCGCGGCCAGAAACACGAGAATGGCGGCGAGGCGCAACATGCTGATATTCACCATTCTACTGCTTACGACGCCGGGCCCCGCCCGGTTGTTACGATAGAATCCGCTATGCGCTACCGCACACTTGGCAGAACCGGATTTGAGATCAGTGAGATTGGCTACGGAGCGTGGGGCATCAGCGGCGCCCAATGGGTTGGCGCCGAGGACGACCGGTCTCTAGACGCCTTGCGCCGGGCCATCGAGCTTGGCCTGAACTTCATCGACACAGCGCTTGCCTATGGCGACGGGCACAGCGAGCAACTGGTCGGCCAGGTGGTGCGCGACGCCCCCGGCAAGATCTACGTCGCCACCAAGGTTCCCCCGAAGAACGAACTCTGGCCGGCCCGCCCCGGCATTCCGATCAGCGAGGTCTTCCCCCACGGCTACATCATCGAGTCCACCGAAACCAGCTTGCGAAACCTTGGCATGGAGACCGTGGATCTGCAGCAACTGCACGTCTGGAACCCGGAGTGGATCGATAACGACGATTGGAAACGCGCCTTTGAGGACTTGAAACGGTCCGGTAAGGCCCGCGCCGTGGGCATCTCCATCAACGATCACGCGCCCGACACGGCCCTCGAAGCCGTCCGCACCGGCCTCATCGACTCCGTACAGGTGATCTACAACATCTTCGACCAGTCTCCTGCCAGGAACCTCTTCCCGCTCTGCCAGGAGAAAAATGCCGGCGTGCTGGCCCGCGTCCCGCTCGATGAAGGCGGCCTCACCGGAACCATCACCCCGGACACCACATTCCCTCCCGGCGACTGGCGTAAGGAGTACTTCGAGGGTGACCGCAAAAGGCAAGTTCAGGAACGGGTCGAAGCCCTCAAAATGGAGCTCAAGAATGAAAGCGGAACCCTTCCCGAGCAGGCCCTCCGCTTCTGCCTCTCCCACCCCGCCGTAACGTCCGTGATACCGGGGATGCGCCGCGCCGCCACCGTGGAGAGTAGTTGCTCGGTTTCCGAACAGGGCCCTCTGCCGCCCGAAACCCTGGAAGCCCTGAAGCGCCACGAGTGGCCGCGCAATTTCTACCCGGAATAGCCGGCGCTATCGCAGCGCCGCCAGCAGCCCGCCCGTGTGGCTGAGCAGCCGGTAGCGCGCCAGCTCGAGGGAGTGGTTCGCGGCGTGGAAGGCGATCCACTTCTCGTTCTCGATGAAGCGGGCCGCCTCGACCTCCTGCAGGGGCGCGCGGCCCTCTTCCATACGGGCGAGCAGGATGCCGAGTTCGTCACGGGCCACCTCGAGGTCGAGACGGGCGACCTTCAGGCTCGTCTCCGCCTGTTGCACTTCCTGGTAAGCCTGCCGGGCCTCGAGGGCGATGGAGCCGCGCTTGGATTGCAGCTCGGCCTCGAGCCGCCCGGCCCTAATGTTGGCTTGCGCGAGGCGGGCCTTGTCCGCCGGACCGGTGTACACCGGCAGTTCCATCGAGATGCCGATTTGGCCGTTATGACGCTGGAACTTCTGGAAGAAGTCCTCGAAGTTGTTGAACCGGGAGAGGAGGGAGTATTTGCCGATGAGGTTGATTTTCGGGTAGCGGTTGGCCTTTTCGGCCTCGACTGCGAAGCCGTTGGCCCGCATCTCGGTTTCGATCCGCCGGACCTCGGCGCTTTCGGCGAGCGCCACTGACACGGCGGCGCCTGGCGACTCCGGCAGCACCGGGAGAGGGCGCTGTTCGGCCGCGGCCCGCACCTGGTCGCCGTCGGGATAGCCGAGGACAGCGGCCAGCCGCCTTTCCGCCTCGTCGCGCTCTGCCTCGTAGCTCTCGACGCGCTGCTCGCCGCGAACCAGATCGAGTTCGGCGCGCTTGACTTCGATGGGGAGCAGCCGGCCCTCGGAGGCCTGAGCCTCGAACAGGGCTACCACCTTGCGGAGGCCGTCCAACTGCTGGCGGACGGCGGTGGCGGTCTTCGCGGCCCGTTCCGCCTGGAGATAGAGCTCGACAGTCCGCAGCAGGATCTGGTCCTGCACGCTCTCGGAGGCGAGCGCCGCGCTTTCCGCGGCTACCTTGGACTGGGAGAGGCGGAGCTGCTGCGGCCGGTTGAACAAGGAAGAAAAGGCCCGCGCCTCGAAGACGGATGGGGCCCCGCTATCGAGCGTCTGCGGGAAGCCGTACGTCGCGGCCAGCCCGCTGCCAACGTAGAGCTTCGGAATGAACGGGTCTCTGACTATCCGGACCTCCTGGGCGGCGGCCTGTTCGTCAAGCCGGGCGATGGCGAGGTCGGGATTCTGTTCGAGCGCCCGCTCGGCTGCCCGTTGCAGGGTCAGCGTATGCACCTCCGCCCACGAAGCGGCCGCCATGGCCAGAACGGAAACGAGCAGCCGGGATGTCATGGTCGCAGTCCTGTCGCTAGTCACACTCGTAGCGTAACAGGGAGCGTCCAGCGTGGCGCCCGGCCGCCGGCCGGCGGCGCTATAACTCCTCGAG
>CAYXVG010000017.1:8954-27231 GCA_964468205.1 uncultured Solibacteraceae bacterium
CCGCCGGCCGGCGGCGCTATAACTCCTCGAGCAGCCGCCGGGCCTCCCAGCGGGCGGGATCGTCCGCAGTGAGTTGCGCGTTCAGGTAGCGATTGAGCAGCTCCCTCGCCGCGTCCGGCTTGCGGTCCGCCTTGATCAACGCGCGGGCCTGGTGGTACCAGAGTTTCGGACTGCGGGGGAACTTCCGCGAGGCTTCCTCGAAGAGAAGGTCGCTCTCCTCGATGTTCCCCTGGCCGGCGAGGAACACAGCGAGGTCGGTGATGCGGTCGAGGCGATCGGGCTCGAGCTCCATCGCCTGCCGGTAGTGGGTCTCGGCGGCCGCCCAGTCCTTGCGCTTCTTTGCGAGTTCCGCCTGAACCTTACGGTGCCCGGCGGGATCGAGTTCGCCGATCCGGGCGGCGATCGCTTCGGCCTTGTCCACGCCGCCGCCAACGATGCCGGGCGCGTCAAGGTAGAAGGAGAACAGATCGGTGAGCGCAGCCACGTTTTCGGGAGCCAGTTCCACGGCCTCCTCGAAGGCCCCGCGGCATTTGCGCGCCCGGCCGAGCGCCTTGAACACGCTGCCGGTCTCGGCCAGGCGGCCGAAGGACTTGCCGAGCCAGTGCCAGTATCCGGCGTTGTCCGGTTCGGCCCGGGTGGCCCGCCTGAGCGCGTCGACGGCGGATCCGAAGTCGCCGGCGCCGTAGTAGGCCTTGCCGAGCAGAGCGTCAGCGGCCGGGCCGCCGCCGGCGTTCCGAAGCAGTTGAATCGCCGCTTCGTACTCGGCGGAACGGTAGCGCTGCGCGGCTTCCCGGAGCGCGTCCGCGGCCAGCGGTCCAACGCTGGCGAGCAGGAGGAGAACCAAGCCGGTGGGCCGGGAAAACACCCTCATAAGTTCTTGGATGCGTGGAGCCCGCGGACGGGTTCCACGCTAGTCGAACCAGACCGGCGAGGACCAGGCCGCCTCGGCCTCGCGCAGCAGCACCCGCACGTAGCAGTAATCCGTGCCGGCGGGAGCGGTCCAGGAGATCTCCGCGACACGGGGTCCGGTCAACTCCACTGTGTGCGCCACCTCTCCGCCGGCGATAAGCTCGACACGGTCGAGTTCGCCGTCGGCCATTACGCGCCCGGAGACCGCGCGGCCGTCGCGCTCGATCTCGATGATGGTCCGGTTGGCGCTCGTGGCGTAGCACTGCCGGTTATAGAGGGCTTCGAAGATCGCGTCGCGGGTGAGCTCGGGCAGCCAGACGCCGGTGAGGGCATCGTGGCCGGGTTGGCCCTCGTGCGTGTCCGAGCCGCCGGCGAAACCGAGGCGATGACCTCTGGCGAGCGCTTCCCGGGCGCTGTATTTCGTCTCGGAGTAGGCCTCCATGCGCCACTCTTTCATGCGGAGCGGCTTCGGGATGTCCGCCTGGTCGCGTGTCTCGGAGCTGCCATGCACCGAGAAAATTTCGAAGAGGCGCCCGCGCTTCCCGTCGAGAAAGCCCTCGACGCCCTGCCACATCGTGTGGTGAGGGATGGCGAGCGGGAAGCGTTCGTAGCCGGGCTGCCGGATGGCCTCCCAGTAGGTGCGGCCGGCGGCGCGCACATCCGCGTCCGTCCATTGGCCGAGCTTCTGCTTGATCTTGGCGGCGGCGAGCCGGTCGAGCACGCTCTTCATCCGCTGGACGCCGGCTTCGCGGAAGTAGAGGTTGACGTGGTTTTTCGGGAGGTAATGCGTCTCGCCGCCGGCGATGGCGAGATACCTTCCCGGGCGGTGATACCGCTCCGCATGACGGCAGACGGCTTCCAACCGCTCGGCCACGCTGCCGCGGGCGTCGCGGCCGAAGCCATGATCGGTTATCGAGATGAAGTCGAGGCCCTTGCCGTACCCGTCGCGGTAGACGTCGGCGAGTTCGCCGCGGCCGTCGCTCGCTTGCGTGTGGATATGGATGTCGCCCCAGTAGAGGCGGCGATTGACGTCCTCCGTCACCACGACGGGATTGCTGACCGCTTCGAACTCGGCGCCGTTGACCCGCGCCCTGGCCCGCAGATAGTAGACGCCGGGTCTGGCTAGATTGACGGCAAACTGGTTCCGGTCAAGCTCTTGGGTCTGGTCCAAAGCACGAATGGTGTAGGACGGCAGAGCGCCTTCGGCCCCGGTCATGGTGACCCACGAAATCGCGAGCGGAACCGTCACCGTCTCGCACAGGTTGTCGGCCGCATCCTCTAGCCAGGCGGCAACCTGGAACAGCTCACCGGGTTTCACGTAGCTGGGCGCCACCAGATGGAGCGACTCCGGTTCCCCGGCGTCAACTCGCAGTCTCTTGGGCTGGAGAGTCTCGAAGCCGCCGTCGCCGTGCCGGTCGAGTTTCGCCTCCACCACCAGCAACCGCTGCTTGCGGCGGGGCGTCACCTTCTGTTCATTGGTTCCGAAGGTGACCGCCAGCGATTGGCCCGCGGCGAGCGGCGAGCCGGTGATCTCGATCACGAGGTCGGAAAGGATATCAAACTCCGGGTTTCGGTTGGTGTTGCGGATCTTGGCGGAGCCGCCGTCGCCGCGCTCAGCCCTCACCAGGCGATTGGTGGTCTTGTCAGCGGAGAGGCCTCGTTCCAAACCGGTCCACGGTTTCAGGTAGAAGGGAAAGAAGACGGCGCCTCCAGGAGCGATGCCGCCGGCAGGCGCGGTGATGCGCATCTCGACGATGGTTGGCTTGCCCACCACCAGACTGGTTGGCGAGAATTCGAAATCAACAGCCGGCGAGGAAGAACTTGTGGCGGCGCCGAGCAGTGCGGCGAAGGCGCCAAGCATGACAGATCTGCGCGAGTTCATGACCGTGAATCCCGCGACCATCATATCCGGAAGCGGCCGCAAGGGTAATGCATTCCAGCCGCAAGGGTAATGCATTCCAGCCGCAAGGGTAATGCGTTCCAATTGTGCGAGCCGATAGACTAAGAGTGATGAGAATTCTGGCCAGCGCTTTGTTGTTGGCGGGCGCCACCCTATGCGGGGTTCCCGGATGGGCCCAAGGGGGCGGCTCCGCCCTGGAGCGCGAAATTGTGGCCGCCACATATCCCGAAGGCACGGCCGTCAAGCTGGCGCTTGCCGCCACCCCGCACATGGCGTTTGCAACCGGCGAAGCGAAGGTGAAGCGGGACCAGGGCATCACCGGCGTTGAGGTGGACCTCAAAGATATCCAGCCGGCGATGATGTTCGGCGGGGACCTCAACACCTATGTGCTCTGGGTGGTTTCCCCCGAGGGGACGGTGTTCAACGTGGGCGAGATTCTGCCCAAGGGGGGCAAAGCGAAACAGAAAGCGACCACGCCACTTGCCTGTTTCGGCATCATGATCTCGGCCGAGCCTCATTTTCTGGCAGACAAGCCGAGCCGGTTTCTGATTCTCAGCAGCACGGACACAGGTCTTGCGGAGCAGCGAGGCATCGCGAAGACCAACTTTGCATACTCGGATTTTGTTGAGGATTATCACTTCGAGACCGAGAACCTCGGCGGGCCTGCCGACACCAGGGGACTCACCCGGTCTGACCGGCACCAAGCGATTGTGGCGGTCCGTTTTGCCGAGGAGGCCGGCGCCCAGGAGTGGGCGGCGGAGGAGTTCGAGCAGGCGCGCGCCGCGCTCAGCTCGACGCTGCAGGCGTTTGGAACGGGCACCGATGAGAAGCAGCTTACGGTGATCGCCCACCGGGCGGTGCGCAAGGCCGTTCTAGCGAAGCGGCTGGCCGAGGAGCGCCGGGCGGCGGCGATGCTGGCCGACGAGCGGAAGATGAACCGCGAGACCATCGAGCGCCTGCAGAGCGAAAAGGCGGCGGCGGAAGCGGCGGTTGCCCGCCTGACGGTGGAACTGAACCAGTCGAAGGAACGATTCGAGCGGGCCTCCGGCAGGCTCGAATCCTTGGAGCGGGAGATGCTCGAGGTGAGCCAGGAAGCGGACCAGTTGGCGCGGGAACGGTCCGCGGCGCAGGAGGCGGCACAAGCGGCCGAGGAGCAGGCGGCGGCGTTCTTCGCCCGGATGCGGCACGCCATGGCGCAGGTGGCTGAGATCCGCGAGTCGGACCGGGGATTGGTGGTCAACCTGCCGGACGTGCTGTTCGCGTCGGGTAGTTCCCAGTTGCAGTCGAGCGCGAAGGAGGTACTCAGCCGGATTGCCGGCGTGCTGCTCGTTGCGCCCGAGTATCAACTCAGCATCGAAGGCCACACTGACAGCACCGGACGCGCGGCCCTGAACCAGCAACTCTCCGAGAAGCGGGCCATCGCCGTCGTGAACTACCTGGGCCAATGCGGAATCTCGCCGGCGATGATGTCGATGCGGGGCTACGGCGCGTCGAAGCCGATCGCCTCGAACAGGACCCCAGCCGGCCGCAGGCAGAACCGCCGCGTGGAGATTATCATCGAAGGCCTGACGAGGTAGAGGCGGAACAGGGATGCGGTGTTCTGTATAATCACGGAGAGAGATTGACGTGCCCTATTCCCGCAGGCAGTTCCTCGCCGCGGCGGCCGCAGGAGCCGCTGCCAGACGTCTTGGCGCAGGCAGTCTCGATGCCGTAAAGATCGGCGTCACGGACTGGAACCTGCGTCTCAGCTCACAGGTTGAAGCTCTGCAACTCGCTCACGAGATCGGTTTCGCGGGCGTCGAAGTGTCCCTTGGCCGCGAACCGGCCGGCGGAATACTGGCGCTTGCTTCGGCCGAACTGCAGGATCGCTATCTGGAGGTCTCCGGCAAGCTTGGCGTGGAGATCGCCGGCACGTGCCTGAACATTCTGCATCGCAACTATCTGAAGAGCGACCAACTCGGCCAGAAGTGGGTGGTGGACGCGATTCCGATCTCGGCCCGGCTGAAGGCCCCGGTGATTCTGCTGCCTTTCTTCGGAAAAGGCGCTCTGGAGACGACGCGGGATCTTGACTACGTGGGCGACTTTCTGCGCGAAGCGGCGCCGGAAGCGCGCAAGTCCGGCGTGATACTCGGCCTGGAGAACACGAACTCCGCCCGCGAGAATGTCCGTATCATGGAGCGCTCCCGCTCCGATGCCGTCAAGGTCTACTATGACGTTGGGAACTCCACCCGGAACGGCTATGACATCTACGAGGAGATGAAGTGGCTGGGTAGAGAGAAGATCTGCCAGATCCACCTGAAAGACAACCCTCACTACCTTGGCGAAGGCGAAGTCGACTTTTCGAGGGTGATGACAACCATCGCTCAAATCGGCTATCGCGGTTTTGCCAATCTGGAAACGAACTCCCCATCAAAATCGATCGCCGAGGACATGCGCCGGAACCTGGCTTTCATCCGGCGGGTGATTGCCGGGGCGAAGGCATAGCGAACACTCACCATAAACTGAGGCAGGGAGCGGACTTAGCCAGCCAAAACGCCACTTGCTAGTGGTGACATCCGTGATTGGTCAATCCAAATTTGGTGGCGTGAAAGTGAGTTTCAGAGTTCCGCACCAGATTGATCGAATTATTCAAAGCCTGTATTTATAGGACTTTGGACGCGCTTTTCCCTTGACAACGGCGTTACAGGAGTTTATTATTTTAACTTCGGTAAGCCCAAGTACGATACAACTACTTCAAGGTGTATAGAGGTCCAGGTATGACCTTCAATGTCGGCGAAAAAGTAGTATATCCGAATCAAGGTGTTGGAACGATCGAAAACATTAGCATGCGGGCTTTCGGGGCGCGGCCGGAGAGGTTCTATCTTCTGCGGCTGGCTTCAAACCATCTGACGGTGATGGTTCCCTTCTCGCATGTCGGCGATGTTGGTCTCCGAAAAGTAACCAAGGACGGGCAGGTGGAGCATATGCTGCAATACCTTGCCACCGGCGAATGCAAGAGCCGGAAAGACTGGAAGAACCGCTATAAGGAGAACTCCGAGAAGATGCGCGACGGCAGCCTGATGGGTGTGGCCGAAGTGCTGAAGAACCTGCTCATGCTACAGAAGCGGAAGCCGCTGTCGTTCCGCGAAAAGAAGATGCTGGACAAGGCCCGGCATATGCTGATCATGGAGGTCTCGATCGCCCGTGCGGAGCGAGAGCCGGCGGCGATTGAGCGCCTTGAGAAGGCCCTCGCGAAAGCGGAGCTGGAGCTTCCGCCGGCGCTCTAGTCAAACGGCTGGTGAATCCGTAGCGCACAAATCGTGCGGTGGACGTTCTGTCTGCGCTATCCGGACGATGCCAGGCAGACGGACAGCGAATCTGTTTCTCCACCCGGTCCCGCTCAGGACCGAGCATCTCCACTGATTATCCCTGACAACACCGGAGTGATAGGCTTCCGTGGGAGCCCCCGGATTTGCGGGGCCGCGGCGCAGCGGGTCGCCGCCGAGGAAACTGAGGCCGCGGCGATCGAGTCGGCCAACCCGGATTTGCGGGGCCGCGGCGCAGCGGGTAGCCGCGACTTTTAGCCTTGGACGTCAGGGGGCAATCTCCTCGCAGTGTAGTAAGGGGTTTCCCTTAGTTGGCGTTCTAACCAGCGCCCCTCGCAATCCTCCACTAAGCGCTTCACCGCGTGGAAGAACACCCCCCAGCGGACGATAGTTTACTAAGAAACGGGATTCATGCGCTGTCTGTACTGTGGAAAGCGACTCTCTTTGCTGCGCAAGCTTGCCGGCAAGGAGTTTTGCTGTGACGCGCACCACACGCTGTACGTTGAGGATCAAGAGTCGCTGGGCCTAGCCCGGTTGATTGAAGCCAAACAGACATCGAAGGGCTCGAGCGGGGGCCATAACAAGATCACCGAGAGCCGGCACGGTGAGATTCCACCGCCGGTGGAACGGTTCGTGCCGCAGTTCCCAAAGGTCCAGGTACAGATCCGGCCGTATTTCAATGTTACGAGCCAGATCTTAGTCTCACCCTCCGTATCGATTCCCCAAGTGGACCTCTCCGTTGCGCCATGCCGCGTTGCGGCATGCCGCCGTGAGGTTTCGCTGCGGCATTTGGACGCGCCGGCTGACCGGCCTGATATTCCCGAGCCGCACTTTCTGGGCGTAGAAATGGGCGTCAGCTATCCTCCGCCGCTGGGGCCCGAAGCGCCACGGGTTGAGGACTCACCCCGGCCTGGACTCGTGGCCCCGTTGGGGCCGGCAGTGCAAGCCGCCTCGACCGCCGGGCGGGGAGTAGACCCGGGCGAGTTGTTGTCCGCGGGGGCCGTCGAGTGGCCCAGCCATGCTCTTAGCCTAGATTGCGAGCTGAGCACGGGCGGCGTGCTTCCGGAACAAGCGCCGCCGCCGCCGGCCAAAGGACGTGCGGCGGGGTCTGGCGTTCCCCTGTCGTTCCGTCTCGATGTAGTTGCTCCGAGCGGGAAGCAGGAGCTGTTTCCGCCGGCGAGGCACACTGATTCCAGGGTTTCGCGCGGCGTGGAAGAGATGGTGACCGGCTTTGCCACCTTGCGTGTCAACGCGCTGGGCGGTCCGGGTTTTCGCGATTCGGAACCGCCAGAAGCCGAGGTCCGGGATCTGCCCTGCGCACAGCCGTCCCTAAATATGGGGGTTAATGTTTGTCTGCTTGGGGAAGCCGGGGGGGGCGGGGAAGCCGAGTGGCGGCTGGAACCCAAGTCAGGGAATTGCGCGCCACGGCGGGAGGCCGCGGCCGCGGAGGTTAGCGTGCCGGCCCGAGTGACGCCAGCCGGGCCTACCATCGAAGCGAGTCACGAGCTTTCGCCGGCCGGACTTCAGGCCCCGGCCGCCGTTCCCTTCGTGGCGGCTGGGCGGCCGGCCGCATCCCCGCGTTGGGCCGAGCCTGTAGCCGCTTTGCCGGCGGCGCTGGCAATGGACGCCCCGCCGCAGGAATGCCGATTGGCGCCGGCCGGGCTTTGGCAGGCCGTCAGAGCGATTACGGCGGCCGCGAAGGGTCCAAAGGGCGCCCTCCCGGAATTCCGACCCAAGCCCGGATTCGAGCTGGACAGACTGGCTATCCCATCGGGGCACCGGCCCCGCGGGGTATCCGAATTGCCAGCGGCCGCCGGACCGAGGCGGATGCCGTTCCAAGGCGATTGCACCTTCGGCGGCGCTAGGCGGGCGCCGACGCCAGCTCCCTTGCCGCCGCCGGTGATGCACATCGAAGCCGAGTATTCTTCGCTCAGCGGCTGGAGTGGGACGGACTCATCTCAGCCGGTTACGGTGACCTGTCAGACGGGGCTACTCCCGCTGCCAGTGGATCGATTCGCACCCCGGCGCGGAGAGGAGATCAGCAAGTGCGACCTGGCCCCAGAATCAACGGGGTGCGGCATTTTGATGCCGAGGCTGCGGGCGACTCCGGTCAAGGACAGCTTTGCGAGCCTGCAAGCGGAGAAGAAAGCGGACACTCCGGTGTGGCAGAGGCTTGCAGCCCCGGCCGTGGCCGCCCTTCGTGCGACGCCGCCAGGAGTGCGCTGGCTGGTGATGGCAATTCCACTGGCAAGTCTACTGTTCTGGCACGTTGCCAGCCGGGAAGAGGTGGCGAGCGCAGTAAGCGTGAAGGAAGATGCCCAGTCCGTGCTGGCTGTGCGGTGGCAAGCGTTCCAGGAGAACGTCAGCAGCCGAGCCGCCGTCTCGCTCGCGGACGATTTTCGCGGCGGCCTCAGTGAGTGGACCGGCGGGAAGGAGTGGTCGAAGAGTTGGTACTACGACGCCGCGGGTTTCATTCGCCCCGGAAGCCTGGCGTTGTATAAGCCGTCGATGCAACTGGCCGATTATGAATTCGAGTTTGCCGCTGTTATTGAGAGCGGCGGCATGAACTGGGTTTTCCGGGCGTCCGACCTCGAGAACTACTACGGAGCGAGGCTGTCCATTATTGAACCGGGTCCAATGCCGAAGGGCGCCATTGACTGGTATGCCGTGGTGGATGGGAAGAGGAGCAGAGCGAACCGCACGGTGTTGCCATTCGATCTGCGCAACGAGAAAATGTACCGTTTCCGGGTTACCGTCCGGGGAACTTCGTTCACGACGTTCTTGGATGACCGGGTGATCGACTTCTTCGAAGACGACCGGTTGTCGAGGGGAGGAGTCGGCTTCTTCCAAAGCCGGGGAGACAAAGTGCGACTGCGCTGGATCAGCGTCATCCACCAGTACGACGTGCTCGGAAGACTGTGCGCTCTGATATCGCCTTACAGTCTCGAGAACACACCGAGGAGTGTGAGCCAATGAATCAACGAAAGCGAACCAACAAGGTTACCGTGGAGCGCGAGTCCGGGCGCTTCGTGGAGGATGTAGACCGGATTGTCGAGAGCGATGTTTCACCGAGCGCGATTCTGGCGCGGGCGGTCGCGCTGCATCTGGACGGCAAGCAGCGGGAGGCTCTGGCGGAGTTAAGCCGGGCGGTGGATTCGGGCACCGCCAACGCGGACATCTATTCCGCCCGCGGGCACATTCAATTCGAACTGGAACGCTACGATGATGCGGCGGCGAGCTACGCGAAGCTCGCGGAGTTGGCGCCGGACCACGCCTCTGCGGCGTTCAACCTCGCCGTGTGCCTGGAGAAGCTCGAACGATGGTCTCAGGCGGCCGAGCAGTTTGAGCGCTCGCTGGCCAAAAACCCAGGGCGCCTCGAGGCACTGGCCGGCCTCGGCATTTGCCTTTTGCGGATGGAGAAGCCGGAACAAGCGCTCGCTTCGTTCGACAAAGGGCTGGCGCAGGACCCCACGCACGAGAACCTGCGGTTCGGAAAGGCCGTGGCGCTCCAGTTAGTTCACCGCGAGGATGAGGCGGCGGAGATCTACGAGGAGATTCTGCGGAGCAACGCCCGTTCGGAGGAGTCGCTGGTGAACCTCATCAGCATCGGGATTGCCAGGAAAGACGAGCGTGCTACCCGCGAGTACTCGGAGAAGCTGATCTCGATTCGCAACATGGCGCCCGCGGCGCTCGAGGGGCTGGCCAACTGCGCGTTCTGGAGCGGCGATTGCGAGGCGGCGGTTCAGTATTGCGTGAAGCTGGTCGAGAGCAACCCGGACAACTACCAGTGGCGGTTCAACCTGGGCGTGGCGTACCAGCGATTGAACAAACTGGAACAGGCCGCGGCGACTTACCGAGAGGCGGTACGCATTAAGCCGGATGCCAGCAACGCCCATGTCAATCTGGGTGTAGTTCTGCACGAACTCGGCGAGGAAAAAGGCGCGGTGCAAGCCTACGAGGAAGCGTTGAAGCTTGATCCGAACCTGCCCAACGTCCGCTACAACCTGGCTCTTCTGCTCGAACGGGCCGGTTCCGGTTTCGAGGCGGAGACATATTATGAGCAGTTGCTGGCCGACCACCCGGACTCCGCTGACGCGTGGTTCCGGCTCGGTTACCTGCGCCTGCAACGGTCGTACTTTCCCGGGGCCGTCGAATGTTTCGAGAAATGCCTAGCCCGGCGGAAGCCCTGGCCCGAGGCAGAGATCAACCTCGGGCTCGCCTTCTGGCGATCCGGCGACCACGACGCAGCCGGAACGGCGTTCGAAGCGGCGCTACAATCCGATCCTGAATCGATCGAGGCGATGCGCGGACTCGCGGCAATTTCCGTAGAGCGCAACGACCTCACCAGGGCGCTCGAACTACAGGCCGGCCTGATCGACCGCGGCGAACGCTCTCCGGAGCTGTTCTATAACACCGGACTGCTGTTGCAGAAAACGGGGAACCTGGACGACGCCATCCGGCTGTACAAAGAGGCGGTGGCCGACAAACCCGATTTCCCAGAGGCTTTGCTGAATCTGGGCCACGCACTCAAGGAGAAGGGGAACCCGGACGAAGCGCGGATTTATTGGAGCCAGGCCTTGGCGGCGAATCCTCGCCTCGCGCAGGGCTACTTCGACGGCGCGGGAACAGTGCAGTAGCGAGTCTCCGCCGGCCGGCGCCGGGCGCACTTGCACTCTATCAGCCCGCGACCTCGTCCCAGGTCACAATCCGCTTCTCGTATATGGCCCGGCGGCCCATCATGGCGGTCAAGACGGACCGGAGCCCAGAATCGCCGTTGTTGATCGGCGTCTTCTGACCGCGGGCGTTGTCAAAGAAGGCCTTTAGAGACATGAGGGTGGAATTCTCTCCGGCGTTCGGCACTTCGAGTTGCACGGCGCCGCGGTTGGCTCGTTCGTGGAAGGTAGCTGCGGCGAGATCCACCGCTCCCACAGCTCCAAAGACGCGCTCCTTGATTCCGGAGAAGCCTGGCGGGTCGAAATAGATGTGGCTAAAGACGAATCGGACGTCATCGGGGAACTCGTAGATCACGGCGTAGTTGTCCATTGTGGTGCGTCCGGGTGGAATGTCGTGGAACAAGTTGATCCCGCCCGAACCGTAGGCCCGCAGAGGAGGCTTATCCACCGCCCAAACCATCAAGTCGATGATGTGACAGGCTTGCTCGACGATGTTGTCGCCGGCGATATCGCGGTCGAAATACCACGCGGTGTTGCGCGGCAGATCGCCGCCGTGCCGGTAGCCTTGCAGGAAGAGCACCTTGCCGATGTTGCCGTCATGGATGAACTTCATCGCCGCGGCGCGGTTCGGATCGTGCCGCAACTGAAAGCCTACCTGGAAAATTCCCTTGGCGCTCTGGGAGGCCCGCACAATGAGCTTGGAGTCCTCCGGAGTCACGGCGAGCGGCTTCTCCAGATAGACATGCTTGCCGACTTCGAGGGCGGCCAGGGCGATGGCCTTATGGGTGTTCACCGGCGTTGCGATCAGGACTGCGTCGATGTCCTTCATCTCGTCCAGCATCTTGCGGAAGTCGGTGAAGGCGCGTGGCGAGTGACCTTTTTCCGAGGCCGCTATCCGGGCGGCCTCGAGGCGATCCTCGAGCAGGTCGCAGACGGCGACGACACTTACGCCGGAGGCCTCCATGCTGTTTTGCAGCAGGTAGGCGCCGCGGTTTCCCACGCCGATGAAGGCGAGGCGAATCGCGTCATTCGGAGATTGGGCGCCGAGCACGGCGGGCGCACCCAAAGCTCCCACAAAGGTTCTGCGACTTAGGTCCACGTTCTTACCTCCTTGTCCGATTCTCAAACAGGAACAGGCCGCCCTTGCCGGGAGCCAGAACGTCCAGGTCGCCATCCTTGTCGATGTCGACAACCGGGATCTGCATTCCGCCTCCGGCCCTGCCCCCGTAGTCGATGACGTGCCGCTTCCAGATCAGTTCACCGCCGGGCTGCGCCAGCGATTCGTACCAGTAGATGCCGAGCGGTTCTTTCCCGCCGGGATCCCTCCCGTTGTGAGCGTGAAACCGCTTTCCCGTGACGATATCGGTACGCTGGTCTCCGTTCAGGTCGACCAAAGTGACGGCGTGGGCCTGGGACCAACTGTCGTCGATGACGTGTTTCGTCCAGTTTCCGCCGGAACCCTGTTCGAGCCACAAGATTCCATAGTCGTGCGCGTAGCTCGTGAGAACGTCCGGAGCGCCTTTCCCGTCGACCTGGTGCACGAAGATGAAGCCGAGGTGGGGAAATTCGAAGTGCGCGAAGTCCTCGTGGCGCTTCCAGACCCCGTTTTTCGGATCGGGGGGCGCTTCCCACCAACCGGTTGGGGTGAGGATGTCGTTGCGGCCGTCTCCGTTCACATCGCCGGCTCCGATGCCATGACCGTAACTCTGCTCGCTCACGGCGTGCTTGACGAACTTACCGTTTTCGACGGAGTACCAGGCGAGCGGCGTCTTTTTGTTGCCGAACTGCGGCAAGAGCTCGCGCGCGCGGCCGTCATTATCGAGATCGACCAGAAAGGCGAACTCCGAGGGGCTGCCGGACTCGATCACATGCTTCCGCCACATGACGCCGGTCTTCCCGGGATTCTCATACCAGGCGAGCTCGCGGGCGAACCAGGTGGCCGAGACGACATCCGGCCGTCCGTCTTCGTTGACATCGAGGATGAGAGCGGCGAAGTCGTCGAGATAGAAGCGCTCGTATTTCAGCTCGCGGAAACGGTGGCGCGTCCAGCCAGGTCCCTCGAACCAGTTCTCTCCGGAAACAATGTCGAGGACGCCGTCGCCGTTGACGTCGGCGACGGCGCAGGACTCCGCGCTCCCAGGGTCAATGAGGTGTCTATCGAAGAGGATTGCATCCTGCGGGCCAGCGACCAGGACGCCCAACGGAGTTAGCAAAGCCAGAACTGTCAGAAGCGGTTTCATCGGCACGATTGTACAACGGATGGACCCAACACCCGCCGGTACGCTCCGCGGAGGTCTGCCGCTCGGTGCGCGCCGCCTGGTCAGTTGGTCAGTTTCGTTGTCTGATGCGCGGCCAGTTGCCACCGGCCGTTGCTCTTCACCCAGAGGTGCATCATCATGAGCCGATTGTCAAAAGGCTCGCCGGCGGTGTTGCCTTTCATAACGACGATGGAGTGGGCGGCCGCGGCGTCGCCGTGAACCTTAACCGTGGTCTTCTGGTGGTCGATGACGTCGTACTTTTGCGTGCCGCCTCTGAGTTTTCCAAGGTACTCGCTCTTGGATTCGATGATGCCCGTGGAGTGGGCGTAGATCAGTTCCGGCGACAAGAGCTGTTCGAGAGCCGCGTAATCGTTCGTGGTGACGGCTTGCGCCCATTGTTTTTCGGCGGCGACCACCGCGTCTTCGGCGCCGGCGGCGGATGCCAGTACAGATGCGGCGAGCATCATCAGAGAAACGGCGAGCAAGGTACGAAGCATGAAGAGTCCTCCGCTGGCTATGATAGCGCACGCCCACGGGGCCGCGAGCGGGAAGGGCCAATGCAGCGCTCGCAGCGTGTTGGCCTTCGGGCTAGGGTTGGCGGTGCGGCATTTCCGGGTGCGGACGGGGTTGCGTTAATAGTGGGCCCAAGGCCGGCCGGAAGACCGGCCGGCGAGCGAAGGCTTCCCGGTCACTCAGTGGAAAACTTGTAGATGGTGGTTGTGGCGTATTCCTCGCCGGGCCTCAGAGTGGTAGAGGGGAAGTCCGGTTGATTCGGGGAATCGGGAAAGTGCTGGGTCTCGAGGCATAGCGCCGCGCGCTTCTGGTAGGTGACGCCGCCCTTGCCGGTGAGGGTTCCATCCAAGAAATTACCGGTATAGAACTGGACTCCGGGTTCAGTGGTGTGGACCTCCATCACGCGGCCGGTAGTGGGCTCGGTGACCCTAGCGGCCAGAGAGAGGCTGCCACCGCCGCTGTTCAGCACGAAGTTGTGATCGTAACCGCCGCCGTAGCCGATCTGCGGGTGGTCAGCGTCGATGCGATCGCCGATGCGGTGGGGTTCGCGGAAATCGAAGGGGGTTCCTTCGACGGGCGCCAGTTCGCCGGTCGGGATGAGCGTCTCGCCGACCGGGGTGAAGCGATCGGCGTTGATCATGATCAGGTGGTCGAGGATCGGGGTGGCGCCGGCGTCCTTGAGGTTGAAATAGCTGTGATTTGTGAGGTTGCAGACGGTCGTTTTGTCCGTGGTGGCGCGGTAATCGATTTTTAATCCGTTGTCCGCGGTGACTTCGTAGGCGACCTGCACCGTCAGGGTTCCAGGGTAGCCTTCCTCGCCGTCCGGGCTGACGTAGGAGAGGGCCAGGGAAGAGCCGGAAGCCGCTTCCACGGTCCAATTCTTCTTGTCAAAGCCCACTTTGCCGCCGTGCAGCGAATTGGGGCCGTTGTTCACAGCCAGGTTGTAAGTCTGCCCTTCGAGCACGAATTTCGCGCCGCCGATCCGGTTGCCGTAGCGGCCGATGATTGCGCCGAAGTACGGGTGTCCGCCCAGGTAGCCGTCGAGGTTGTCGAATCCGAGGACAATGTCCGAGATGTTGCCGTCGCGATCGGGGACCTTGAGCGAGACGACTATTCCGCCGTAGGTCATGATCCGGGCTTCCATCCCCTTGCTGTTTTTGAGCGTATAGATCTGAACTTCCTCACCCGAGGGCAGCGTGCCGAATGATTCCACGATTGCTTCTCCTTCCTTTTGAGTGGTGGCGGATTCATCGCCGGCCGGGCCGCAGGAATGGAAGGCCGTGACCGCCGCCAGCGCAACTGACGCAAGAGACTTCGTCGTCTTCATCGCTTCATCAGCTTAGCAAAGAAGGGGCGGGGGAGAAGCGGAACGGGGGATCGCGGCCGCGTCAGTCGGCCTTTTTGAAGATCAGGATGTGCTGGCGGGGAAGATCCGGGATGAGACGCTCGAATTGGAAACCTTCGGGCTCGACTTCGCGCTTGACCGTGAAGACGCTCATTTTGTGATCTTCCTTGATGGGCACGGCGGGGTCTTCCTTGCGGTATTCGAGCAGGACGAGGCGTCCACCCGGCTTGAGCGCCTGCCGAATCCCGCGCAGCATTTGTTGCGGGTGGGAGAACTCGTGGTAGACGTCGACGAGGAGGGCGAGGTCGATCTGCCCGTGGGGTAACTTAGGGTCGTCGACTTCACCGAGAACGGGGCTGATGTTGGTCACTTCGTTTTGCCGGGCATAGGCCCGCAAGTATTCGAGCATCCGAGGCTGAATGTCGTTGGCGTAGACGATTCCTGCCTCGCCCACCTTCCGGGCTATTTTGACGCTGAAATAGCCCGCGCCGGCGCCGATGTCGGCCACCGTCATCCCTTCTTCGATACCGATGAGCTCGAGCGCAAGATCGGGGCGTTCCTCCGCCGCGCGTTCGGGCCGAATCAGCCAGCCTGCTCCGCCGGCGCCCATGACGTCCGCGTACTTGCGGCCGGTAACCGGGTGTTTTTCCTTGGCTGGGGCAAGACCGGCTGTGAGTAGGCAGACTAGAGCGGCAAGCGCGAGGCAGGTTCTGTTGAGGCGACTCATTCAATGCTAGGGATGCACGGCTAGGGCCGCTCGATCTCTTCTTTCATGATGCGGAAGGCTTCGAGGATGCGCGGCGTCTCCTCGTAGCCGTAGGAGAGACGCATCTGCCGCCGTCCGGCGCCGACCAGATCGCCGCGGGGATGCACGCAGTACTCGCCGGGGATGTAGAAGACGCGCGGCCCGGCCTCGTTCTCGCCGTCGATCGTGGGATCGCCGGTGGTTCTCGTCAGCCGCTGGAAGAGCCGTGAATTGCCGTGTGTCTCCACGTCCCGGAAGGTCAGATAGAAATAGAAGCCGGCGCTGCCGCCGCGAATTTCGGCGAGATGCGCCCCGAGATAGGTTTCGAGGCCCTCCATCACGGCCAGGGCTTTTTGGCGATAGCCGGCGTTCACCAGCCGTAGCTGCTCTTCGATGTGATGGTCAAGGAGCCAACTGGCCATCTCCTGAGCGAAAACCGGAGCGCTGAAGCCGGCGTCGGAGGTCTTCTGAACCATGGCGTCCATGAGTTCGCCGTCCGGGCCGAGCAAGTAGCCGATGCGAAGCGCGGGCGCCAGGATTTTGGAGAGGGTGCCGATCTCATAGACGATTCCGAGTTCGTCGTGAGGAAGCGCCGACTCGAACGGCTCGGCATCCGGGTTGTGCAGAAGCAGTTCGTAGGCTTGATCGAAGAAGACCGGCACCTTGCGGCCCAGTTCTTCGGAGACGCGCGAGGCTATACGGACGAGTTCACGGCGGCGGCGGTTCGAGAGGGTGGTGCAGGACGGGTTGTTCACGGTCACCATGTAGAAGAACGCCATTGCGGAGAGACGGCCGCCCAGTTCCGCGAGCTTACGGTCAAGAGCCTCGACGTTGATCCCATCCCGATCCTCTGGAACGGCGATCACCTCGAAACCCTTGCGCTCGAGTGCCTCGCAGTAGATGTAGTACATGGGATCGGAGGTGATCACAATGCCTTTTTCCACCACCTCCGCCAGCGACTCGAGGACGCTGGTGGCGCCGCATGGGCCGATGATGAGCCGCTTGCCGCGAACGATGTGGCGGTCCAGGCCGCGGCCGGCGAGAAACTCGCGGATGGATGCGATCAAATTAGCTGTGCCCGCGGGTCCGCCATAGTTGAACGGCTGGCGGCACCGGTGACGGCCGGTGACGACGGCTTCGAGGGCTTCCTGAAACCTTGCGGCTGGGATCGTGTGTTCGTTGACGTATCCGACGCCCAGATTGACGTCTACACCATCGCGAAAATCATGATCGAACTCCGCCATCATCCGGTTCACGGGCGAGGGGATAATCGACGATTGTCCGTAAGCCGACAGCTTCACCGCCGCCAGGGCCGTTTTAGCGTTCACAAGTCCATGATCACAGATTCACTTTTAAGCCGCCCACCCATCAGACCCGCTGCCTAGCGCCGGATGGCTCGCTTCGGAACTGTGGAGGTGGCGAGGAAGTTGAGCATCAGTTGGACTTCCTCGGTAGGCTTTTGGCTGGTCGGCAGAACGGCGTAAGCCGATCCATTCGAAAATTCGATCCGCACCCCGGCTGTCGCACCGGTCCCGCCCTGGGAAGGCATCGATAGACGGGTATCGGTGATCGCGGAACGCCGCTCTTGAAAGACGTTGCGATTCCCGTCAGCGAGCCGGACGGCCTGCTGGGAGACTGCCAGGATGCCCGTGGGCGCGTTGGCGAGCGACTCGTGGCCCCGACCGTGCTTCACGCGAAATAGCGGCGAGCCGCCGAGGGTGTACGACATCAGGTAGTGACCGCTGGCGGCCTGATGGTCCTGGTCCACGTAGAGCTTGATGAAGCCCATCATCGCGTTGGCGTAGGCGTCGTTGGGTTTCTGTTGCAGCAACTGCTGGAGAAGGGGCCTCGCATCGGCGTACCGGCTGGCGCGCATCAGAGAGGCGATCTCGTTGGCGAGCGTCTTGGAGTCCTTGGCGGGCGACGTCTTCCGCCTGGCCGGCTGGCCACCGCCGCTCGACGAGGATTGTCCGCTACTGCCCGACGAGGATTGTCCACGGCCCTCCGACGGCGTCAGGCCCATGACCTTTTCCCACATAGTGGTCACGCCGGACTTACTGACCACCCGGAGGGTCCCCTCATCGAGGATGTAGGCGCCCTCATCCCCGGAGCCGGTGACCGCGGATGTCGCTCTGTACTTCCCGTCTCTCATCACGACGGTACCGTGATCGCCCTGAACGATTGGCGGGCACTCTTCCAGCCACTGGTAGCGCCCGTCAATGTCATAGCGGATGTGGCACCAGTGTGGGCCACGGATGTCGCTCCAGTGGTGTTTCCAAACACCAACGATTCGCTTGTCGATTGGCAGTGGCGGGTTCGTGGAATCGTCGCTCGCGCCTCCGTTGTCAGTCCAACCGCCACCGTTGTTCGGGTCGTCGCCGGCTTCCGGCCAGAACAGCAGCAAGAGGCACAGAACCCCTAGACCAGCGGCGCCTGAAATCCGTGCCTTGGCCGGAATCCTCTGCCAGAAGTCGAACGGTCCCGGGCCCGGAACCGGCGCCGGTTTCGGTTGCGTCCGCGCAGGGTGACCGGGAGCGCCGGTCAGCAGGGCTGTCTGGAACTCCCGCATGGCCGGGAAACGGTTCTCCGCCCGCACAGCCAGGGCGCGCATCAGATGCGCCTCGGCCTG
>CAYXVG010000017.1:27331-120020 GCA_964468205.1 uncultured Solibacteraceae bacterium
AAATCGAGCACCTTTACATGTCCGCTGGTGCTGATGAAGATGTTGTCCGGGCTGATGTCGCGGTGGAGGAATCCCGCTGCGTGGATCTCTCGGAGCGCATCCATCACGGGCGTCATGAGCCGAAGAGCCGCCTCATAGGGAATGCGCCCGCCCTTGCTTTCGACATACTGGAGCAGCGACTGGCCGTCGAGATACTCCATCACCATATAGCCGGTATTGTTGGCGGGAAAATAGGTGATCACCGAGACGATGTCGGGACGGTCATGGAAGCGGGCCACGACGCGGGCCTCGTCGAGGAACCGGTCCAGTCCCCATCGGTAGTCTTCGTGGTTTTGATACACGGACATCTCGGTTGTGCCCGGCGATCGTCCCGCGATTCCCTGCGGCAGGTACTCTTTCACCGCGACCTTCCGTTCCAGGCGCAGGTCCCACGCCAGGTACAGGACGCCGAAGCCCCCGTGCCCGAGCACGCGGCCGACCATGTACTGATCGGCCAGCACCGTTCGCGGCGGAAGGTAGAGTGTCGACTCCGGCTCTTTTCCCTCCATCCATCCGCAGTGCTCGCACTTCAGCGCCGGGCCGCGCTCCCGCATACAACCGACGCAGATGTGATAAGCGGTCACTCGAACCTCCTCTGTTGCCGGTCGCCGGTGGCGAAGACGGCGATCGCGGTGTAGTTGTCGTGGCGGGTCGAAACCCGCTGTTTCAGGCGAGCCTCCATGCGCCGCAGCCAGGCAGCGGGGCCGGACGCCGTGGCCAGGTCCGCTTCCATCTCGGTCTCGGTCACGTGCTCCCAGAAACCGTCGCTGGCCAGCAGGAAGGCATCGCCCGCCTCCAGCACGACCGGCATCTTCAGAATCTCCGGACGACAGCCGTCTCTCGCTCCGAGACTCTGCAGCAGCCGGTTGCGGTCTTCGTGAAACCGGATCTCATTCGGGTGGATCTCGCCAGCGCTCGCCAGCATCTGCGGGACGCTGTGGTCCAGGGTCTGGGCCGCCACGCGGCCATCGCGGAAGTGGTAGAGGCGCGAATCACCGATATGGGCCCACTGCGCCTGTCCGGCATCGGCGAGCAGCACGACCGCGGTACTGCGCATGGCGGACAGCCGCTGCTCTCCCTGCTGGTTGGCGCAAACGGCTTGGTTGGCGGCCTGCAGCGCGGCCGACAACACCTCGGAGGCGACACGCCCGCTGGCCCTGAAACCCGCGAGTACCGCGTCGCTCGCAAGCTGACTGGCGATCTCTCCGCCGCCCATTCCTCCCAATCCGTCGGCTACCACCCAGCAGCCGGCCCCGTTGTGCAGCAAATAGCTCCCTCGATCCTCGTTGACCTCACGGCCGCCGGAGCTAGTGAGCACCTCGGTTTCGAAACGCACCGCTATCATTCCCCGCCAACCTCGAACATCGTGCCCGGATCGCCGAGATAGAAGCGCTCTCCCGGCTTCAATGCCGTTCTTGATCCGGCATCGATGGCCTGTCCGTCACCAAAGAAAGTTCCGTTTGCCGACCAGGCATCTTCCAGGCTGACCGTACCCGATTCCCGGTTGTAGCGGAGGATGCAATGGCGCTTCGAGACGCTGGAATCGGGCGGGAAGACAAGGTTTGCCGCCCGCGGATCCCGGCCGAGCACCAGCGGTTCATCCGACAGTTCGAGCGTGGAACCCGCATAGTAGCCGGAGATCCCCTTCAATACGAGCCTGCCCACGCCGTGCGGAAACGGGTCGGGTGCGGGCCGGTAAGATCTCCGCTGCGTATATCGCTTCACCTGGTGCGAGACATAGTTACGCCCGCGCTTTGTCATGGCGAGACCCACCGCCCCCAGCGCGACCAGCAAAGTCGCGATCTGCGTGCTGATCAGGATCGGGAAGATTCCGCCGGCTGCCGCGCAGGCCTTGGTAGTTGATTTCAGGCCGATCTTCAGTTCCTTAAGCGGACCGACCAACTCATCGACCCGCACGGCCCAATTGACCCCTTCCACGCCAACCATGGTCACGCCCAGCGTATTGACGCCAACCACGCGGCCGCATTCGTCAAACAGCGGCCCGCCGGAGTTCCCCTTGTTGATCGGTGTATCTGTCAGGTAGACGTCGGCGTCCAGATGGCCCTCGGGGCCGCGGTCCTTGGCGCTGATGATCCCGCGGGTGACCTTCACTTCGAGGCGGCTCTCCTCGCCGGTTTCGGACGCGGAAGGAAATCCATAGGCGAAGACCGTTTGCCCCTTCTCCACGGCGCCGGTCAAGGCGGCCGTCACGGCCGGACGGTCCAGTTTCTCGTCCAACTCGAGCACGCCGAGATCTTTGTGCGGGTCATTCCAGATGACCTTGACCGGAACCCGTCCCTTTTCGCCCGGGGCCAGCCGCAGGAACACCTGGCGAGAGACCTCCCGGACCCTCAGTGGACCCACACGCCGCCCTTCGACCGTGAAGGGTCCGATTTCGGTGTTCACCTTGCAGCAAACATGATTGTTGGTGACCACGTGCCGGCCGTCGCCGATCACGAAGCTGCTGCCGTGACCCATGATCTGTAACTGCTTGCCGGCCAGCGGAGCGTCGAGCACCTCGATTCGAATATCGGTTTCAACCCGCACCGTCTGCCGCTCCATCGTCGCTACCAGTGTTTCCGCAAACAAAGGGACGATGCCCGTCAGAGCCAGCAGTCCAATAGCCGGAACAGGGAAGTCTTGGCTCATGGCGCTGCTTTCACCTCCGTTTCAGGTTCCGGCGCGCCGGTATCTGGTGAAGGTGCGACAGCCGGTTCGGATGGCTCTCCGTCAATGACCGGCGGCGGGCCGGCCATTCCCCTTCCAGCGCTCGGATCGGTTTCCTGAGGAGCGTCGCAACATTCCGCCGGTATTGCCGGGCCGCAGCACAGCCAGTTCGTCCAGGTCCACCAGCTAGCCCCGGCGGCCAAGATCACGCAACCGCCCAGCAAGCCGAGCTTCCATGCTGCCCCCCGGGTTTTCGGAAGCTCGGCCGCCGTCGCCGGCGAGGCCTTCGGAACGGCGTTCAGCACGATGACAGTGATGTTGTCCTGGTGGGGGCGCTTCTTGCCCAGCGCGGCCGCCACCAGTTTCGCGGCTACCTCCTGCGCGGCGCCTTCGAGCATTCCCAGGATCTCTTTCGGCTCGAGGGTTTTCGACAAGCCGTCGCTCGCTAGTAGGATTCGATCGCCCTCCTTCAGCGGAAGAGGACGGACGGTCCGGTCCACCTCGGCCAGTTCCGCCATGCCGAGATAGCTGGTGAGCGAACCGCGATCGGGGTGCCTGCCGGCTTCCTCCTCGCCGATCTCACCGGCGTCCACCCGTTCCCGCAGCGCGCGGCCGTACACGTGCTCCTGGTTGAGCAAAGTCAATTGGGCTTCGCGGGCAAGAAGGATATGGCTGTCGCCGACCGAGATCCAGAAGAGCTTGTCTTCGTGGCCGACGGCCGCCACCAGCGTCGTCCCTATGTCGCCCGGGGCGCCCGTGCCACAGCCCATTTCGTAGACAGCTTGATTGGCTTCGCGAAGGGCGCGCTGCAGGGCGTCGGGGATCGTTTCCTCGGGCGCCTTCCGCCCATAGGCGTCCAGGAAGGTCTGCACCGCTGCCTGACTCGCAGCCTCCCCCTGTTCGAGGCCGCCGATGCCGTCCGCGACCACGGCCAACAAACCGCCATGCCGGCGGAATGCCTCGTCTCGAAGGTCAGAGAATCCGAACCGGTCCTGTTGGACCTCTCGGGCGCCGATGTGCTGTGCATTCCCTGGAAGGAAGTCCATGATGACTCACCATTGGCGCCGCTCGCCGCAAAAGGGGACGAACATGAGCTTGGTCTGGCCGACCCGGATGATGTCGCCCTCGGCGAGTTCGCCGGGCGTGTGGACGACCTTGTCGTTCTGGTAGACCAGGCTGGCGGAATCGCCGGGCAGAAGCCAGAACTTCGTCTCCTCGGGTTCGAAGACCACGACCGCATGTTTCTCGCGGGAAACGCTGTCATCGCCCGCGATCCGGACATGCATGCCATCGGCGCGTCCGATGAAGTTTTTCGCCGTCTGCAGGCGATAGTCGCGCCCGCGATCCGGCCCTTCGATGCAGACCAGCCAGCCCACCACCGGATCGAACCCGGCCGTCTCCACGTCACGGCGAGACGGCGCGATCCGCCTGGTGACGCCTTGTCCGGTGCCTCCCGCCGGGGTGCTGATCGGTTGCGGCTCGGGCGTTGGGGCCGGTTTTGGAGCCCCGGCTGGCGCGTTGCCGGAGTGTTGGACGCGCCGGGTCTTGCCCTCCCCGGCGTCTCCTGCTCGTAGGTCCGCTCCCACGCCGCACCACGGGCAGGTAGTGTGCTTAGCGGAGTCGAACATGTGGCCTTGCGGGCATTGATCCAGTTTGGCCGCCATCTTTTTCCCTCCCTGTGTCATTTCTCTTTTCTCAGCGCTTGCTGCGCATTCGCTCCCACTCCCGCTGAATCGCCGGTGAAGCGCCGCGGAAGGTCATGTTCAGATCGGCGTCAACCACCAGGGTCCCCAGCCGGTATCCCTGCCGCACATTCGACAGGAAGACGCGGGGCAGGTCGATAAACGCGCCGTCGTAAAGCACGTACACGTGAATCCGGCATCGTTCAGTGGCGCCTCGCCGCTGCCAGAGATTCAGGTAGATATTCCACTCTCCAGCCGGAACGTCGCGAATCATGATGGTTTCCTGTCCCGGGCCGTGTGCGAGTTCGGTGGCCGCCATCCCCTGCCGGTAGCCTCTGGGATTCTTCTGGTTCGCCCGAAATTCGGGCGCTCCGAAGCTGTCCTGGACAAAGAGGTCGACGTCGTCGCCGCTCGTGCGCCAGGCCGCCGAGACCACGAGCGGGTTGCGTATTCGCAAGCGCCGCGCTTCCGCCTCCAGTTTCTGATTCTCTTCCTGAAGGCGCCGGACCTGCTGCTGAGCGCTCTGGAATTCGTCCTCGGTCCGTTTCATGCCGTAATCGGGGATCAGGACGATCATGATGATCAGCACCGCGCCGAGAGCTCCGGCGATCACGTCCAACATCGAGAGATTGAAGATGTTGATCTCACGGCTTCGGGGCTTCATGGTCTCTGACCGGCTAGTCTCCCGCGTACATCCGATTCACCAGATTGCGCAGGCAGTAATTGCCTGCCAGATTCAGGCTCTGCTCCTCTTGCTTCTGGACCAGATGGATGCCGAGCACGAGGATCGCGCTTTCGGCGAGCGCGATGATCGTGGTGTTGAAGGCGACCGCCAGGTTTCCGGCCACATTCTGCAGAACAATATCGTCGGTGTTGATCGCCTCGAGGGCGCTCGCAATTCCGACTACCGTACCGATGAAGCCCAAGGTGGGGATCAGCCAGGCTAGGTACCGCAGGATGGCGTAGCGCAAGTCCACCCGATGGGCGATCAATTCCAGGCTGCTGTTGAGAACGCTGACCATCTGATCCACTGACCGGCTGGCCTGAAACTGCAGAATCGCCATATCGATGAGCGACGGCAGGAATCCGTTGTCGCCGTCGAAACGCCCGGCTACCCGCTGCCGGATGGGCCCCAGATCGCGGCCCTGCAGAACGGATTCGTCGTCCTCGGGCAGATACCGCTGATCGAGGAAGCCCAACTCAAATCCGGCCACCCGCCAGCGAATGAACAGTTCGCCCAGCCCCAGGACGAACATCAAATGCATGATGTTCTGGATGGTCAGGGGGAAGGGGAACTGGCTGTGGTCACTATAGTCCAACAGCAAAACCGCGAGATCCGAGTTCTTCTCCAGCATGACCGTCAGGAGGGCGATGACAACTGCCCCCAGACCCATCGCGCCTCCCAGCAGGATGACGCGCCTCGGCAAGCCCTGCGATGAAAGCGCCAGGTCGCGCTGATTTACGCCCCACAGGTCCGGCATCGTTCCCCCTTCACCTTGACGTCGCCGCAGAGACAGCGGACCAGACGTTGCCCCCCCAATCGCGGATCCGGCGGCGGAGGCGGTTCCGGCGGTTTGGGCTTCAGATGGTTCGTATCGGTTTTGGGATGCTTCCGGCGGATCGCGGCGAGCAGGTCCTCGACCGACAGAACCACCTCGCCGAACTGGACAGAGTCATCCGGCGATAAGAAGTCCTGGTCGACTGCGATCTTCCGGCCGCTTCGGATGACGAAAGTGCCGTTGGCGCTGCGGCAGTCAGTCAGGAAGATATGATCGCCTTCGGTGAGGATAATCTGGGCGTGGTTCCGACTCACAGAGTCATCGGCAATTGGCACGTCGCATTCTCTGCTACGGCCGACCGAAAAGCGCTTTTCCACCGCCTTCGCCCCTCCGCTTCGCCCAGATTTGATTTCTAAATATTACGCTAGCTGCTCAATGCAGTCAAGAGGGAGAAGGGTGCGCGACATAGCTTCGCGGCTACAGTAGACTGCTAGTGATGAGACAGTTTCTTCTGCTCCTTGTTGCTGTGTTGCCGGCGCTGGCCGCGGCCGCGCCGCCGAACATCGTCTTCATCCTGGCCGACGACATGGGCTATGGAGACGTCCGGGCGCTGAATTCGAGCTCGAAGATTCCCACGCCGCATTTGGACTCCCTGGCTCGGGACGGCATGACTTTCACGGACGCCCATAGCGGATCGGCCGTTTGCACCCCTACCCGGTATGGAGTGCTGACCGGCCGTTATGCGTGGCGCACGCGCCTGAAACGGGGCGTGCTGAACGGCTACGGCGAACCCCTGATCGAGAGCGGCCGGCTGACGGTGGCCGGTTTGCTCGGCCAGCAGGGCTACTACACCGGCATCGTGGGCAAATGGCACCTTGGGCTGGGGTTTGCACGGAAGGGGGAGGAGTTTGATTTCTCGAAGCCGGTGACGGACAACCCGAACACGCACGGCTTCGACTACTCCTACATCATTCCGGCGTCGCTCGACTTTCCGCCTTATGTTTACATTCACAACGGCAAAATCACGGAGTACCCGTCGATCACCCAGCCGGCGCAGCCATTCCCGGCGTTTTTGCGCGAAGGCCCCCGAGGGCCTGATCTGGTAATGGAAGACTGTCTGGACGACCTGTTGAAGGATGCGGTGGATTTCATCGGCCGCCGTGCCGGAGAAGAGCAACCGTTTTTGCTATATTTCCCGCTCACAGCGCCGCACAAGCCGACTTTGCCGCATCCCCGGTTCGTGGGCAAGACGGACCTGGGGCCATATGGCGATTTCATCGTACAGGTGGACTGGACCGTGGGCGAGGTTCTGAAGGCGCTGGAATCGGCCGGCATCGAGAAGAACACGCTGGTCATCTTCACCTCGGACAATGGCTCTTACATGTACCGCGACGATGACCCGAACGCCGCCGACCATGTATCGGACGAGACCCTTCAGATCTACCGGGCGGACCATCATACTGCCAACCACGTCTTCCGCGGCACGAAGGCCGATATCTGGGAGGCGGGCCACCGCGTACCGTTCTTCGCGCGCTGGCCGGGCCGGATCAAGCCGGGAAGCCGCACTTCGGCCACGATCTGTCTGACCGACTTTTTCGCCACCGCGGCCGAGGTTGCCGGCGCCGGTCTACCGGAGAAGGCGGCCGAGGATAGCTTCAGCTTCTTGCCATTGCTGGCGGGCGGGACGCCGGAACGCAGAGCGCCGGTGGTCCATCATTCGGCAAACGGAGTGTTCGCCGTGCGGGACGGGAAGTGGAAGCTTGTGCTGGCCAACGGAAGCGGCGGGCGGGAGAAGCCGCAGGGCGATCCGTTTGCGAAGCCTTACCGTCTCTTCGACCTGGAGGCTGACATCTCGGAGAAGACGAACCTGATTGAGGAGCATCCCGAGGTGGCAGCGCGGCTCGAGGAAGCGCTCACCAAGATGCGGGAGTCGGGACGCAGCCGCTAAATGCCGCAGGCGAAACGAAGATACGGATTGATTCACAATCCCGGAGCGGGAGACGCGGAGGCTGACGACGATCTCCGGTATGTCGTGGAGCAGTTAGGGAAGGAAGGCGTCGCGCTCGAGGTGCGGGAAACCGGACCGGGTGACGACGCCGCCGAGTTCGCGAGGGATCTGGTGGGCGGCGGGGCGGAAGCGGTGATCGCATCGGGTGGTGATGGTACGGTGGCCGCGGTGGGTGGAGCCTTGGCGGGGACGGAGACGCCCTTGGGGATTATTCCCCGGGGCACGGCCAACGCATTCGCTCTTTCGTTGGGGATACTGCCGCTGCTTTCGCGGGCGTGCGCGGCGATTACCGATGGCCACATTCGCCGCGTGGATACCGCCCGCTGCAACGGGTGGCCCATGGTGCTGCTGGTTGCAATCGGTTATGAGGCGGAAGTTGTGAAGGGGGCCGGCCGGGAGTTGAAACAGAAGTACGGCCCATTCGCGTATTTCGTCAGCGGTTTTCAGCAACTAGGAGAGCAGAGGCTCTTTCAGGCGGTGATCGAAACCGGTTCGGTGCGCCGCGAATGCGCCGCCACCGCCATTACGATCGCGAACGCGGCTCCTCCGACTTCGCTGCTGGCGCAAGGGCTTGGCGTCCCGGATGTTGACGATGGATATCTGGACATGACGGTCGTGCGCAAGGATTCGACGCTCGCGGGACTGGACATGCTGGCCGATCTGTTCGTGGCCGGGATTTCCGATTCCCCGGTGATCCGGGACGACGTTCGCGCCGGCCTGGTGAAGAACGTCCGGATCTCCACCGATCCGCCTCAGGCCGTGGCCATGGATGGGGAGATTATCGGCGAGACGCCCGTGGAGATCGAGTGCGTCCCCGGGTCGTTGAGCGTTTTCGCGCCGCCTCCCCGGGATGACGAGTGAGGCCTCGCGCCCCCCTACCAGTGCACGGCTGGCTCCGGAGTCACGTAGTATTTATCGCCGTCCCACCGCACTTGTCGCGCCGCGGCGCCTTCTTCCTTCACGTCGATCAGCCACGCGCCTTCGCGGCCATCCTCGGTGGCGCTGCCGGCGCAGAAGATCGGCAGCGGAGTTTCCGGGGCGCGGCGGCAGAACAATTCGTGCACATGTCCGGCAAGGATGGCGCCGCGGCGGCCGCCGGCACAGACTTCGAGAAACTCTTCCGCATTATTCAACCGGTGGCCCGGCCAATCGGGGCTGCCATCGGCCAACTGGGGGGTGTAATGGAGAATCACGAAAATGAAGCGATTGCGCAATTGCGGTTCGTGCAGCAACGTGTCAAGCGCTTCGAGTTGCGGGGAGTCGATTTCGCCAGTGGCCCCGATCCCGGGCGGTTTGGCGCTTACCGCGTTCACGGCGATGAGCGCCACCGAGCCGCCAAATAGTCGCACAAAAGGCCAATCCGGGCCGGTTTGTTCCGCTGGGATGGCCGCGCCGAGACTGTTGGGGAAGGCGGTGAGATAGCGCTTGTGGCCGCCCGAGTAGTACACGTCATGATTACCGGGAATCGTTACCAGCCCGTGTTCCAGCCGACGGAAGGGATCCAGCGCTCTATTCGCCACTTCGAGTTCCCGCTTGGTTCCCAATTCGCTCATGTCACCCGAACACAGGGCCAACTGCACCGAGTTTTGCTCCGAGAAATTGAACAGCGCGGCGAGTTTCTCCGCCGCTTCATAGAATCGTCCGCCGCGGCGCAGGGCCACCGGAATGCCGCTCCACAGCCGCCGTCCCCACCAATCCCGCAAGGGCACCCGGTAAACCGGGAAATGCACATGTACGTCGCTGAAGTGCAGCACTCGCATTCAGATCTTTCAGGGTAACCGTTCTGAGGGAGGGCGAGGCGGGTGGAACCGGATTGCTACACTAGTGTTTCTGGCGGCGTTGTCTCCGCGGCAAGCCGGATTCCCAAGCGATTTCACAATGAGCCCGAAGCGCAAGCGGACCAACGCGAACCGGAAAGCCGGAGAGTCTCCGCCCCGACCAGCGTCCGCGGAGGCGCCGGTGGCCGCGGCGCCCGCTCCAGGTCTTTCAAACTCGGTGGCCTATCTCTTGCTGTTCGGAGTGATCTGCGTCGCTCTGTTCTTCCGCTTTCATCAACTGGCACAGCTTCCGGCCGGCATGTGGGGAGACGAGGCTGTTAACGGCATCGACGCAATGAACTCACTGCGCACCGGCGAATTCAAGGCTTTTTATTCCGGAAATTTTGGCCGGGAAGGATTACTCATCTGGCTACTCGCTGTTTCGATTCAGTTGCTTGGAAACACGGTGACCGCGCTGCGAGTCCCGAGCGCAGTAGTGGGTGTCCTGACGGTTGTAATGGTGTTTTTCACCACGCGGAAGCTGATCGATTTCTTCCGGCGCGGCGGCGGCGGGCGGTTACTGGACGCGAACGCGGTGGGGCTTCTCGCGGCTCTGTTTCTCGCGGCCAGCCACTGGCACACGGGTTTCTCCCGGATCGCGTTCCGGGGTATTCTCGACCCGCTATTCGGGCTGGCGGCGATTTACACGATGATGCTCCTTCTCGAGCGCTCGTCGTATCGGCACGCTCTGCTCGCCGGCGCGGTGACAGGGGCGGGGCTCTACGGATACTCGTCCTACCGGTTCGTGGTGTTTCCGCTTATCTTCCTGGTGGTGTTCGACGGCTGGCGGCGGCACGGGTTTCCGCTGGGCGCCGGCAAAGCTATCGCGAATCCGCGATTGTGGACGTACTCGCTGGTGACCGTGCTGATCGCCGTGCCGCTCGTCCGCGTTGTGGCGGCCGATCCCGACGCGTTCTTCCGCCGCTCGAACATGGTCTCCGTGTTTCATAAGGAGGATCCCGCCGAAGAGTTTCGCCTCTCGGCTACCAAGGCGCTCGGCCAGTTTCACATCGAGGGAGATCCGAACTGGCGCCACAATTACAGCGGCCGGCCGGCGCTGCCCCGTCTGCTTGGCTTCTGCCTTGCGGTGGCGTTGCTGGGCGGGCCGCTGATGCTATTGCTGCTGAAGCGGAGGTGGCGCGATTCCCGCCCGGGGCGCGCGCTTCGCGACTTCGCCGCTCCGCCGCTATGGCTCTTCCTGGTTCTGTGGGCGCTGGCTGGACTGACGCCGGCCGCGCTGACGTTCGATGGGCGGCCGCACTTTCTGCGCTCCATCAGCTCAGCGCCGCCGGTCTACATATTGACGGCTCTTGGCTGCTTTGCCGTGATTCACCTTGCCGGCCGGTCGATTCCGCGCGGACTGGCGGCGTGGGCGGTGCTGTTCCTGAGCCTGTTCACGCCGCTCTATGCGATTCGCACGGGCTATACCAGCTACTTCCGCGACTGGGCGGAGCATTCGAGCTCGCGAGGCTACTTCATGTTCGATGTGGCACGGGTGGCGCACCGCGCCGCGACGCTGCCGGACGGCCCCGAGAAATACGTGGTGGTCGGCCGGCCCATGCACTCCGACATGAGCAAGAGCTGGAATGTTCAGCCGATTGTGTATCTCACCCATACCGAAACCGAGGAGGCGCGGGAGGCGAAGCGCTACCGCTACATCACGGCCGGGGATATCGAGCATCTTCCGCGGTCGGAGGCGGTGCGCTATTTCATTCTCTCGGAAGTGAACGACGACGACCTGGAGATGGTGGAGAAGGCGGTGGCCGAGGTCGCCCCGAACGGAACCATCATTCGCTGAGACAGAAATTGAAGTGCAAGGCGAGGGCGATGGCGTGCTCCGGGGGAGATGACGTGGGTTGACGGACGAACCGGCAGAGTTCGCTATTGTTTTCCGCCGTGGGTTGGCCGGCTTCCGGCGAGCTCAGATATTCACCCAGAAGACGGAGCGCTGTTGCAGAGAAGTCAGCCGCCGGATCATCTGGCCGGCGCGCCAACTCCGCTAGTCGCCGGCGAAATGAGGAAACGATTTCCGAAATGTTCGCCTCCGGTGAATGAATTGGCGCGGCTGTGAGGACCATGCGGCTCGAGTACCGATACTCAAGGTACGGGTACACGGCTCTGTCGGCTGACAGTGGCAGAGTATCGAGGATGGAGTAGTCGGGCCACGGACTAAGCACGAACGCCGTTGCCAGGCCCGGTTTGAGCATGCTCCGGCAATAGAACCCATCCACCGCCTTACCGGGTGCAATGGGCCCCGCGGGTTTCGACAGCGGATACCAGTTGAGGAAGACTCCACCCTCCGCGTCCAGCGCTTCGCGAATGGATGGTATTCTCGACTTCGACAGACCGTGGTGCCATCCATCAGGTTCGCGAACCTCGCTAACAAGATGGTCTCGTGGTATCGCGATTTTCCAGTGTGCTATGCTCGCTGCTGCATCAACGGCGTTCGACAAGCGGTATTCGTAACGGAAGTGGCTGTTCTCGGGTGTGATTGCGACCTCCAAAACAGGGCGAGCTTGGTTTGCCAGTGGGATCTTTGCGGTTACCTTCGTGCCATCCCGATCCGGGGAAGGGTACTCGACTTCGACATAGCCCTCTTCGAGGTGGGGGCGTACGGCAACATCGCTTGGACCGACCTCCAACGGCCCCCACTGCGACCACACGAGGTTGGCAGTGGCGACACCGAGGAGTAATACGTTTCGGTTAGACATATGCGGTTGTGTGATAGAAAAACACGCTCCTAATCGAGATCGAGGCTCAGCCTGAGCGCCTCGGTAACTGAGGTTTCCAGATCGTTCTTGGGAGTATCTTCCAACTCCAGTTCCGGCTGCGGTAGCAAGACCCCCTCAATTTCGGTTGTCGAGTTCCTGACAGCTTCCATATACTCCGTAAGTGAGGCACGCACAGCCTGAAGAAACGGCGATTGCCCGCTGGCGAGTTCAACCCGGCTGATCATTTGAACAAAATCAGCGGCTACTGCGTAGTAGTTTCGATCCGGCGGGTGTTTTGGCCCGATGCCGTAGATATGGACCGAGCCTAATCCTAATCGCCTTGCCCTCTCAATCTGAGTCCGCACCTCGACCGGTAAGGAGGCGATCGCGGCTTCGTCCTGAGTTTCGCCGATTGAGTAGACGGTGGTGATCCCTGGCTTTGCAATGGAATCGAAACCGAACTCAGCGCCTTCCTGGCCAGGAAGAAGAGAACCGCCAGACGCCTCAAAAACGATGCCCGGCTTGGAGTATTGGTTACCATGGGTCTCAAGCACGGCCCCCCAGTTGGCTGGCGTGGCCCCGATTCGCACGTCCGCGAGAGCCTGTGGAGACCTTATTTCCACCACGAACTTCCGGACAGCTTGCCGTGCATTGGCCGCGTTCTGAACGCGGTAGGAATAGCGATACCTTCCATTGGGCAGTCTCTGAACCGACGAATGTAGAACGGGTTTCGTGCGGTTAGGGAACTCAATCTCCCGAGTGATCCTGCGACCAGCGCGGTCGTAATCCGGCGTGCCGAGCGACTCTGGGTAGGATAAGAGATACCTTCCGTCCATCCTGAGGAACACGTAATCGTCGAGTAGGTCAGAAGGCAAAACACCATCGATCGGGTACACAGGCACGGGTGATATCGAGCCGCGCGAGGTGGTCTGGGAACTACCGAATGCAAGACTGAGTATTATTCCGCAGGCCGTGAGTTGAATAAGCCGTTTCACAAAGAGACACCCCAAATATACAACTTATTGGCGCTCTGAGCAGTGAATGTGCCTGGTTTCCGTGTTATTGGCGCTCTGAGCAGTGAATGTGCCTGGTTTCCGTGCCAACATTCTCGATAAGCATTCTCCAGGAATTGCATTGCACGCAGATGGCTATGAAGCGGGTCTTCCCATATGGATCGAGTATGAAGCTGAGTTTGCACGGAGGTAAACGGCTATTCCGGAGCCGATGTACAGCCACTGTCGCCCCGAACGGAACCATCATTCGCTGAAGATTCATTCGCCGTGCCATCGTATCGTGGTAAGAAGGAACGGAGGGGCCGTGTCAGGGCTCAGGGCGCGGGGCATCCGGGGGGACAACCTGGCATCCTTGTGTTTTGCGCCTGAGTCCGGCGACGGACTTTCGGGACGAGGATGAGAGCAATTCGGCGCAAACTGAAGACGATCGGGCGGCGGAACCGCGAGACGCGCATGTTCGCCAAGGCGATGTACTCGAAGTATCATCCCGTTCAGGCGCACATCATTCCGACGCGAAGGTGTAACCTTGCCTGCACCTACTGCAACGAGTTCGACAGTGTGTCGGAGCCGGTGGCCACCGAAGAGATGCTACGCCGCGTGGACAAGCTCGCCGAGTTGGGAACCACCATCATCACCATCAGCGGCGGCGAGCCGCTACTGCATCCGGAGTTGGAGGAGATCATCCGCCGGATCCGGAGGCACGGGATCCTCGCGACGCTGATCACGAACGCGTATCTTCTTGTTCCGGAGCGGATCAAGAAGCTGAACCGGGCGGGGCTGGACTACGTGCAGATCTCCATCGATAACGTCAACCCTGACGAGGTTTCGAAAAAAAGCCTGAAGGTGCTCGAAAAGAAGCTCGAATGGCTGGCCGAGCATGCGGAGTTTCCGGTTACCATCAATTCCGTGCTGGGCAGCTCGATCGGCCATCCCGAGGACGCCGCGGTGATCGCCCGGCGGGCCAGGGAACTGGGATTCACCTCCACGGTCGGCATAATTCACGATCACAACGGGCAGCTCAAGCCGCTCGACGAGCGCCGGAAGAGCATCTACCGCGAAATCCTCAAGATGGGGACGCCATTATTCTCGTTCGCGCAGTATGACCGCTTTCAGAAGAACATCACCGAGGGGCGGCCGAATGAATGGCATTGCCGCGCGGGCTCCCGCTACCTGTATGTTTGCGAGGACGGCCTGGTGCACTGGTGCTCCCAGCAGCGGGGAAACCCGGGGAAGCCGCTGGCCGACTATACGCTGGAGGACCTGCAGCGGGAGTGGGCTCGCGAGAAGGAGTGCGCGCCGTTTTGCACCGTTTCCTGCGTTCACCAGGTCTCCATGCTGGACGCTTTCCGGAAGGAGCCGCGCGAGACCCTGCATCACATGATGGAGTCGCGCAAGAAGATTGATCCGGCCTTCGAAGTTCCAGGGCTCGTCAAGGCTTTGGACTGGATGTTTCTGCGAGAGGAGAACAAGAAGTTCTTTGAAAGCCTGGCGATCAAGGCGCTCGGGCTGAAGAAGCCGGAAGCTAAGCCCGCTTCAGCCGCGCGGTCTTCTTCTTCCGCGGCTTCCTCTTCGCTTGGGCCCGACGTCCCGCTTGAACGGCTTCTCCGGCCCAACTCTCAAGCTGCCCGGGATCCTCAAAGATCTCAGGCGGGGCCAGGTGATAGCTCATAGTCGTCCCGGGCTTGTCGTCGAAGGGCTGGAAGGCGGGGAGACCGGCTTCGTCGAACGCCGGCCGGTTTCCATCGTCGACCTTCAAGTAGAGCGTGTCCTCGGCGATGAGCGCGAAGACAATTCCGTCGCAGTAGAGGCAGTAGCCTCCAAACATCCGGCGCGAGGTGATCTCTCCGAGGGTGGAGAGCTGTTCCTTAGCGAAATCGACGTACCTGCTATCTTGCCCCATGCCACTCAGTGAATCAGCGCCAAGCGCTACGGCAACTCTACCATGCCGGGGTCACGGGGAATTGGAGTCTCATTAACCGTAGTCAACACCACAAAAACGTTGCAACTGGCGGGTGGTGGTACGGTTTTGCCGCCGCCGGGCTAGCGGCCTTCAAAGGAGAATGCGAAATCGCCGGGGAGGAGTTTGCCGCCGTGTGTGGTTTGGAATTCCCCGGCGGCTTCGAGGGTGGCGAAGGAGATCATGCTGGGAGCGCAGCGATCGAAAATCTTGGGCACGGGCTGCTTTGCCCCGTCAAGGCGGACGTCCTCCTTCGCGCAGAAGTTCACGTCGCTGCCAGTGACGACATAGGCTTTGCGGGCGTCGATGAGATTCCCGGTGGAGTAGTCTGTCACCTGCGTCACAAGGATGTCGTCTCCAGGGCGGCGGTCGCGGAGCATTTGCGCGCAAGCGGGGCAGCAGAGGATCGTTTTCAACCCCTCCACCTGAGCTACCGTCTTGGTTTCGGGGTGGATATGGCGCTTGCAGACGATGCAGGTGTTCAGGTTCGTGGTGGAGACAATGGTCCAGACGAAGAAAGAGATTCCGGCGGCGAACCCGATCAGGGCGAGCCACGTGGCCGTCATGAATTTCCGCGTCATCTAAACCATCGGATGCGCGAGCAGTGCGGCAGGGCTCGGGGGTGTCAGGAATTTCCGTCCGCCGCTTCTTTCGCGCGGGTGACTTCGTGCAGGAAAGGTATTCCAAAGATGGCCGGCGCCACCAGGCGCAGGGTGGTGAGGATGCCCAGGGCAGCGCCGGTAGGGGGATCGATGTAGCTTTTGTAGAGGACGATCAGGGCGGCGTCGCGAGCGCCTATGCCTCCGAGAGTGAAGGGCATGAAGCCGGCGAAGAGAGCTAGCGCACCGAGGCCGAGCGAAGCGGCGAAGGGAGCGTCCGCGCCGAGGGCCCGGGCATAGATGTGGATCTGGCTCACCTGGATGAACCACGAAGCCAGCGAGAAACCCATGGTCGCCGCGAGCCGGCCGGGGTGGGACCAGAAATAGCGCTGCGTTTCCAGCCACGAGTTCTCCGCATCGTCGACATGGGCATGCTTCTTCCGCGGGAGGAGCTTCCGCACTCCCTTGCAGGCCGAGGTCGCCACGTGCCGGGAAGTCATCAACAGCAGCAGGCCGGTGAAGATCGAGAAGACGATGATCGTAAGGCTCCCATGGGCTTCGCGCACCTCTCGGGAGAGGGCGAAACCGAGGCTGCACCAGAAGGCCATCGCGAGGACGTCGGCCATCTTCTCGAATAACACCAGCGAGCCGGCGAAGGAGGCGGACATGTGGCCGCGGCGGGTCAGGAACCAGGCCTTGCCGACGATCCCGGAGCCGGACGGCATGGTCAAATCCACCACGGCCGTGGCGAGCCGGATCTTGACGCTCTCCCAGACGCTCAGGGCATCTCTGCGGGGGGCCATGAGGACGAGGCGCCAGGATTGCAGGAGGATCATTGGAGCATAGAGAAAGATTCCGAGCAGCAGCAGCGGATATGACGCTGTCCGGATCGCGGTAAACAGGGCGCTGGTGTCGATTCGCCAATAGATGAAAACAAGAATGACGGCGCTGACAAGCAGCGGAACGTATCGCTTCATATGGCGTGACGGAGCATTTTCCGGCCGGGCAGGCGCTCAGCGCCGCAGGCCCTCTGGTGGAACAATTCCCTATGTTACGACACGCCGCAGCGGGAACACGGGCCGGAACGCCGAAAACTGATTACAACTTGTTGAATACCGGCAGCAGGTTGCGAAGTTGGTGTGCCGCGGTCTCCGGAGGCAGAGATGGCAGTGGTTCCGGTTGGTGATGGCAACGCGGATGCGGCGGCGCGGCGGCGATGCACTCGGTCCCGGATCTCAATCGCCAGCCGCCGGCTGCGGGATGGCCGCGGAGACCTCTTTCCTTTCGGTGCGTTCCTCGAGGACCATGTAGACGACGGGGATGAATACCAGCGTGATCAGGGTCGAAGTGAGGAGGCCGCCGATGACCACCCGGGCCAGCGGCGCCTGCAATTCTCCCCCCTCCCCGATGCCAAGCGACATTGGCGCAAGGCCGAGCACGGTGGTGATGGTGGTCATGAGGATCGGCCGGAGGCGATTCTTGCCGGCCACTATCACGGCGTCCCGAAGCCCCAGGTTGAACTCGCGCCGCTGCAGATTGATGTAGTCGATGAGCACGATAGCATTGTTCACCACGATGCCGACCAGGACGATGATGCCGAGGAATCCCTGGATGTTGAACGTCGTGTTCGTGATGAGCAGGAGGCCGACTACGCCGATAGCCGCGAGGGGAATGGAGAGCAGAATGATGAATGGGTCGCGCAGCGATTCAAACTGCGAGGCCATCACCATGTAGACGAGCACGAGCGCGAGAATTGCCGCGAATCGCAACTCGCCAAAAGCTTCTTGCTGCTCCTCCCATTCGCCGCCGTAGCTGAGCTCGTAACCGACTGGCAGGCTCATCTCCCGGAGCGATCTATCGAGATCGGCGACGATGCTGCCGAGGTCGCGGCCTTCGATGGCGCCGCTGACGCCGACGATGCGTTCCTGGTCGGCGCGGCTGATCGAGATCGGACCTTCCTGCCGCTGCATACGGACGACGCTCTCGGCGGGAATGGTGCGGCCGCCCGGGGTGGTGAGGGGGATGGCGCCGACCTGACCTAGGTCCATCCGGTCCTGTTCCTGCAGGCGGACGAGGATCTGATACTCGTCGCCCTCCTCGCGGTAGAACGAGGCGCGGCGGCCGCCGACCGCGGTTTCCATGGTATCGGCCACGTCCGAGACGTTGAGGCCCATGCTGGAGGCCTTGGCGCGGTCGACATGGATCAGCATCTCCGGCAAGCCGGGCTTGCGGCTGACGGTGGCGTCGGTGACGCCAGGGACGGCCAACATCCGCTCCCGCACCTCGTCGGCGATGTCGGCGAGGATACCAAAGTCGTGGCCGCGGATTTCGACCTCGAGACGGTCGCCATCGCCTGAGCCGATCCGGCTGATGCGGGAGAAGAGCCCGCCGCCGGTGCGCACGGTGATCAACGTACCTGCCTCGACGCCGAACGCCTTTCTGAGCTCACTGGCGATCTCCGCCGAAGAACGGTCACGCCGCGCTTGCTCGACAAGGGAAATTCGAAGGTCGCCGGTATTCTGACCGCCGCCCCGGAAGGGGCTCGACGACCCGGACTCCACCTGAATGTACTCGGCCTCCGGAACCGTTTCGCCTACGATTCCGGCCAAGCGCTCCATGACGCCATGGGTAACTTCGACGCGGGTTCCCGGCTCGAGTTCCGCGCGGACGCGGATCTCTCCCTCATCAGCTTCAGGCTGCAGTTCCACACCGATGAGCGGCATGAGGTATACAGTGCAGGCGAAGAGGAAAACGGCGCCGGCGATCACGCTAAGACGGTGGTCGAGCGCCCAGTTCAGAATTTTGCCGTAGAAGTTCGTCAAGCCGTCGATGAAGCCGAAGGCGCCGCGGTCCAGCATGCCGGTCAGCCCCTTTCGTTCCCGCGCCGAGACCGGGCGGGGAAGATACTTCGAGGCGAGTGCCGGAACCACGGTAAGAGCGACTAAAAGGGAACAGAGCAGCGCGAAGGAGACAACCCACGCCAATTGCTGAAACTGCTGTCCGCTGATACCGGAGATGAAGAGAACGGGGACGAACACAGCGACGGTTGTTAAGGTGGACGCGGTGATGGCCATCGCCACCTCTTTGCTGCCTTGGGACGCGGCCTCCTTGCGTGTCTTGCCCTCTTCGCGGTGCCGGTAGATGTTTTCAAGCACGACGATAGCGTTATCCACCAGCATGCCGACGCCGAGCGCGAGGCCGCCGAAGGAGATGGTGTTCAACGTGAAGCCGTTGAAGTACATCAGGGCAAAGGTTGTGATGACCGCGATGGGAATGGCCGTGCCGATGATCAATGTGCTAGCGAGGCTGCGCAGGAAGAACATCAGCACGATCACGGCGAGAATGGCGCCGAATCCGGCCGCCTGTTCGAGGTTCATGATCGAGGCGCGGATGAAATCCGCTGTGTCCCGGGTCATTGATATCGAGATATCTGGATAATCTCTCTCGATGTTGGCGATTTCTTCCTTCACCAAGTCCGAAACCTCGACGGTGTTCGAGCCGGACTGCTTGTAAACGAAGAGCCGGATAGCCTCCTGGCCGTTCACGCTGACTTTGTAGCGAATCTCCTCGTGGGAGTCCTCAACAGTGGCCACGTCGCGCAGGTAGATGGGCACGCCGCCCCGGGTGGAGATGACGATGCTGCGCAACTCCTCCAGGGTGTTGAACTCTCCCTGGGTGCGAAGTAGGACCTCGAAACGGCCCTCGCGCACGGGGCCGACTGGGCGGTTCAGATTTTCGCGCTGGACGATCTGTACGATCTGGGCCACCGACATGTCGAGGGCGCGGAGTTTCTTGAGGTCCAACGCGACGTGAATCTCGCGCCGTAGACCGCCACGTACGGTGAACTGTGCGACTCCGGGGACACGCTCCAGCCTGTATTGGACCTGTTTTTCGACGAAGTGCCGCAGTTCTTTCGGGCCCATCTTGTCAGACGCAACCGTAAGAAACATGATGGGGAACTGCGAGACGTCGAACTTATAGATGACCGGCGGATCCATGTCTTCGGGCAACTGGCCGCGGCGGCGGTCCAGTCTGGACCGCAGTTCGTTGGCGGCTTCGTCGAGGTCCTGCCCATATTCAAACCCGATCCGGACGAACGATTGCCCTTCGGTGGATGTGGATGTGATCTCTTCGACGCCGGGGGCGGCGCTGAAGGCCTCCTCGAGCGGCCGCGTAACCAGCGTCTCCATCTCCTCTGGAGCCACTCCTTCGTAGGTTGCCTGCACACTGAGCGTGGGATAGACGATCTCAGGCATCAGGTCGACCGGGATCTTGACGAAGGCGATCCCGCCGAGCAGAACGGCAATCAGCGTCACCATTAGGGTGGTGACAGGTCTGCGAATAGCGAATTCGGGTAGATTCATTCGGGACCTCGCGCTTGTGTTGTCCTACTGCGCAGGTTTTGCGGTCATTGCGCCGCTGGGAGCCTGCGCGACCCGGCTGTCATTTTTCTGCAGTCCGCTTGCCGATTTTCCGTCCGGCCCGCCACCAGGACCACCGCCGGGACCTCGTCCCGGGGCGCCGGGACCGGCCCGTCCCTCGACACGAATGCGGTCGCCGGTGCTGAGCATGCTGGATCCACGGCCAACCACCTCCGTTCCAGGTTCGAGGTTCGCAATCACCTCGACCCGGCCTTCCTGGGTTAGTCCGGTTTCAATGGAGCGGAATTCCGGCACTTCGCCGTTGATGAGATATACGCCCGGCTGTGCGCCGCGGTATACCAAGGCCTCGCGCGGGATCAGCACCGTTTCGCGGGTGGAGGAGAGGTCCAATTCGACGCGGGCGAACATTTCGGCTTTCAGCAAGCTGTTCGGATTGCGGATTTCGATCTCGATCATCGCGCTCCGGGTCGCGGCGTCGAGCACCGGACTGATGCGGGCTACGCGGCCGGTGAATTCGCGGTCGCCGAAGGCGTCCACCCGGACCCGGGCCTGGTTGCCGACCCGCAACTTGCCCACCTCACGCTCTGGAACGCTTGCGGCGGTAATCATCGTGTTCAGATTTACTACGCGGACGATGGGGGTGCTTGGACCCAGTAGCGCTCCGACGTCCACGTAACGCGTGGCGATGAGACCGTCGATCGGAGCGAAGATCCTGGTCTGCTCAAGACGGATCTTCAACTCGCGCAATTCCGCCTCTGTTTGCCGCAACTGGGCTTCGGAGAGCTCCACCTGGGACTCCACGACGGCGGTCTGCGTCGTCTGCATGTCGAAATCTTGCGGCGAGATGAGACCATCCGCCCGAAGCTGCTCGGCGCGCTGGAGCATGGTCTGCGAGTTTCTCAATTCCGCCTTGCGCTGTTCGAGAGAGGCGCGCGAGACCTGGATGGCAGCTTCGGCCCGCCGGACCTGCTGCTCAATCTCGTCACGTTCAAGCTCGGCAATCAGATCGCCTACGTTCACCCGGTCACCGATATGGTAGTGGATGCTCTGCAATCGCCCGGTGGATTTCGGGGTCACATCAACCTGCTCCTTCGGCTTCAGGGCCCCAGTGAGAGTCAGGCGTTCGTCAATAGAGCCGACCTCCGCCTTCACCGCGCTGACGGTGACGGTCTGAACCCTCGTTCCACCGGGGCCGCCGCCACGGCCGGGAGGCCCGCCGCCCGCCGCTCCCTTTTCTGAAGCTGATTGCTTGTAGAAGTAAGCTCCGCCACCGGCAACGGCAACGAGCACGGCAAAGATAAGAAAATTCCTTAGGGTCTTCAAGACCTGGGGTCCTCCCGGTACTGACTATACAGGCGAATACCGCGGTCTGATCGTTACGGAGATACTGTTGATAGATTGCTCCAAACGGCCTCCGGCAGCAAGTTATTCTTCACCGCCTTGATATGCTGGCTAGCGATGACTGTCAGCCGTTTAGCTCGAATCCTGACGCTGTTTGCCTTATCTTCGCTTCTCCCGGCCGAGACGATTTCCCTTCCGGAGCCGCAAAGAGACGGGGGCTCGACTCTTAAGGAGGCCCTGAAGAACCGCCGTTCCACGCGCGAGTTTGCTCCGCAACCGCTTTCGATTCATCAACTTTCGAACATGCTCTGGGCTGCCTACGGCGTCAATCGCCCGGCTGAGGGCGGCCGCACCGCGCCGTCGGCCTGGGGCCAGGACGAGATAGATTTGTATGTATTTCTTGAACAAGGAGTCTATCTGTACCTGCCCGGCGCTCACGCTCTCCACCAAGTGAAAGCCGGCGACCACCGCAAGGAAGCGGGTACGGCTGATTTTACCACTGCAGCCGCCGTGACCCTGGTCTATGTCGCCGATCACCGCCGCAGTCCAAGAACCGCTGTCTGGGAAAAGGAGAAGTACGCCTATATCCACACTGGCTTCATCGGCCAGAACGTCTACCTCTTCGCCGCCTCCGAGGGCCTTGCGTGCGTGATCCACGATAGCGCCCGAAAGGAGGAACTGGCGCGTGTCCTGGGTCTCGGCTCGAACGAACAGGTGATCATTTCGCAGACGGTCGGGCAACCGGTGCAATAAGTGAGCGCCGGTGGGAGGCGGCATTCAGCAGTTCCGGACAATAATGGAATTAACGCTAATGCATCCCCGTATCCTCGAGGTCCGGAAGAACATACTGCGCAAGAACGACGAATTCGCGCGTTGCCTGCGCGGACAGTTCGCCGATGCCGGCATCCTGGTAGTAAGCATCGTCTCCGGACCGGGAGCCGGGAAGACAGAGCTGCTGGCCCGTACCATCGCGGAACTTCAGCCGTTGCACCGCGTTGCCGCCGTCACCGGGGATCTCGCCACCGAGAATGACGCCCAGCGTCTGGCCACCTCGGGCGCGCCGGTTCGCCAGATCCTGACCGGAACCATGTGCCACCTGGAAGCGCAGATGGTAGCCGATGCCGTCGCCGGTTGGAACTTTGAGCTTCTGGACTTCTTGTTCATTGAGAATGTCGGCAATCTCGTCTGTCCGTCGAGTTTTGACCTGGGCGAGGATCTCCGCGTCCTGCTCCTCTCTACGACAGAGGGCGAGGATAAGCCGCTCAAATACCCGACGCTGATCAATACGGCCGACGCCGTCATTCTCAGCAAGATGGACCTCGCCGCCGCAGTTGAGTTCGACGAGGAGGCGGCGCGGCGCAACATCAACCGGGCGCGTCCCCGTGTCCCGGTGCTGCCGGTTTCGGCGAAGACCGGGGCCGGTTTCGAGAAATGGCTCCTACTGCTGCGGGAGCACCTGGCCCTGAAGCGGGCTGGACGGGCCGGGCGCGCCAATGCATGAGCTGTCAGTGGCTGTCTCCATTGTCGAGGCGGTTGAAGAAGAACTTGCGCGCAACCCGGAAGCGCGGGTGACAAGGGTGATGGTGCGCGTGGGGACGCTCTCCGGAGTGGCCGCCGAAGCCCTCGAATTCGCCTGGTCCTCCGCGGTGGAAGGAACCCGGCTGATGGGCGCGGCGCTGGAGATTGAATTGGTAGAGGTGGTGGCCTGGTGTCCGCGGTGCGAGAACGAAACGCCGGTGGTGGAGCGCTATTTGCTGCGATGCCCCGCGTGCGGGGAGGCGACTCCGGAGATTCGGGAGGGGCGCGAGCTGGAGATTCGGGCGGTGGAAGTTGTCGAAGACGGAGAGTAAGGTCCGAAGGGCGGCAACCCGGCGGAGACCGCCCACGTCATATAATCGGTTCAGGAGCTTATCAATGCTGGGTCGACTAGTCATCTTCTCGATGTGCGTCGCGTTTGCGTTTGCGCAGCCGGCGCCGCAGCCGGCCGGGCAGAGCGCCGGTCAGGACCCTCAGTATGCTGGGGACGAAGGGGTTTCCCCGATTCAGGTGGGCGTGACCGAGGTGATTGTTCCGATCACCGTCACGGACTCCGAGGGGCGATTCGTCACCAACCTTGACAAGGACGACTTCAATGTCTTTGACCAGGGTCAGCTTCAGACCATCGAGTTCTTTAGCGCCGAACGAAACCAGCCGGTGGTTATCGGCTTCCTGATCGAACAATCCAACAGCATGCGCCTCCATTGGAAGCGATTTCAGGACGCTGCCATCGAGCTGGTTCTGGCTCTCATGCCCGAGGACCCGAAGTTTAGCGGCTACCTGATTTCCTATTCGAACGAAGCCGAGCTGCGGGCCGATACCACCTGGGAACCTTCGCCGCTGCTGGACGCGATCCGCGAGATGAAGCCGGGCGGCGGCGCCGCCTTGTACGACGCGATTTATATGTCCTGCACCAACCGTGAGCTGGTGGAGGGTGAGCCAATCGAGCCGCGCCGGGTGCTGGTGATCATGGGTGACGGTCACGACAATGCGAGTTCGCGGACCCTCGATGAAGTCATTGAGATCGCGCAACGCAACCTGGTCACCATTTATGCCATGAGCACGGTCTCCTTCGAGTTCCACGGCGAGAACGAGAGCAACCTGGTCCGGCTAGCGCGGGAGACGGGAGGTCGCGTCGAGTATCCGCTCGATGATGTCTACGAGGACATTTCCGGCTATTTATCGAAACCGCAGGACGCAGGCAATTACGCCATCACCGTGGGTACCGGTGGATATGGAGCTCGCGTCGCCGAAGGGATCTTCTCCTCGATTGCCGCTCTAAGCGGCGAAATCACAACCCAATACATTCTCCGCTATAAGCCGACTGTCACGGACGACCCCCGTATTTTCCGCAACATCCGCGTCGACGTTTCGCTGCCGAACGTCAAGATCCGTCACCGCCGCGGCTACTATCCTTACGCCCCGTAGATCCGGGTTTGCCGCTTATTCCTTCACCGACCGGAACCAGCCGGAGTACGCGGCGGCGAGTCGGGCGGTGGTTGCGGATTCACTCGCGGCAAGATTAGTGGTTTCGGTTTTGTCGGTGGCGAGGTTGTATAGCTCCCACTCGGCTTCGGTGTCTCTTTCCACCGCCCAGGAGACGAGCTTCCATTGGCCGTCGATGACGGCGCGGCCGCGGCTCCACTGAAAGAACAAGGGCCGTTCGCGGCTGGGCTTCGAGCCGTTGATCACGGGGATCAGACTCTCGCCCGCGACCGGGTACACGGGCTCGCCGTTGCGTTCCGTGGGATACGAGGCGCCGGTGACCTCGATCAGGGTGGGCATGATATCGATGAAGTGTGCCGGGTAGTCGTGGATAATGCGGCCCGCCTGGACCTTGCCAGGCCAATGGAGAATAAATGGCGTGCAGATGCCCCCTTCGTGGCTGTAGTTCTTGAACAACCGGAACGGTGTATTGCCGACGTTGGCCCAGTCGCTCTTAAGCGAGGTCCACCGCTCCATGGATCCAATCTCGCCGTCGCCGGGGATGTGGTAGCCGCGGGTGACATTTTCCGCCGAAGCTCCGTTGTCGGAGGCGAACATGATGATGGTGTTTTCGGCCACGCCCAACTCGTCGAGCTTGTCGAGTACCCGCCCGACGTTCTGGTCGAGGCGGTCGATCATGGCAGCGTAAACGGCCATTGTGAGAGCCTCGGTTTCGCGCTCCGATTCGCTCAGGGAATCCCAGTCCCGGTGGCTCGCCTCGGGAAGCGGGAAGCGGGAATCGATGATTCCAAGCTCCTGCTGCCGGGCGTACCGGCGCATCCGGATCTCCTCGTAACCGGCCTTGTAGGCGTCGCGATATTTTGCGATGTCCTCGGGCCAAGCCTGGAGCGGGTCGTGCGGGGCGTTATAGGAGAGGTAAAGGAAGAAGGGACGGCTGTCATTCTTGTCCTCTTCCAGGTACTGGAGGGCGTAATCGGTGAAGGCGTCTGTCGTGTAGAAGCCGGGCGGCGGGGTGTACGGTTGGTAGCACTCGGCATCAATGCACCAGGTGCGGTCAGGGCGCTTCTGCGCCGGCTTTCCTTCGCCGGGCCGCTGCTGGCCGGGATTGAAGAAGTTGCATGCGCCGTCGCGGAGCCCGAAGTAGCGGTCGAACCCTCGGTCGTAGGGATTCTCCGTGCCGTGATGTTTGCCGGACCAATAGGTGCGATAGTCAGCGGTGCGGAGGACTTCGCCGAGGGTGACGCCATTGCGGACAACACCAAAGTTTTTGTCCATGCCAACCTGCTGGGCGTAGAGGCCGGTGAGCAGTGTTGCCCGCGAGGGGAAACACTTGGCGGTGTTGTGGAAATTGGTGAAGCGAACGCCTCCGTCGGCGAGCCGCTGCAGGTTTGGCGTCGCTATCTCGGCTCCGTAAGGGGAGATGTCGCTCCAGCCAAGGTCATCTGCGAGGATGAACACAATATTGGGTTTTGCATCCTGAGCCGCCTCTTGAGGGGGCGTGGCGCACCCCCAGATGAGAAGGATGCCGGCGGAGAGGACAGGGGTAAGGCGAATCATTCTGGTTCCCATGCTATCGAATCCGCTGCCGCAAGGAGGAGAAACGAGCTTCGATCCACGGAGCCTCCTATCAGGCGCCGCAAGGGCCGGCGGACCGTTTCCGGGAGGCTAGGCCAGGGTATGATTTCAAATGGAATGAACTCCGGTGATCGACTACGCCGCGTCCGGCTTGGATTGACCCGTAGGGAGGCAATGTCGCTCGCGGTCCCATGCGCGCTTGCGGCCCAACCGGCGCGCGGAGCAACCTGGGAGCGCGACGCAATCGCCTTTCTCGAGACGCTCCGGCGGGCGGACGGCGGATTCGCTTGGCCGGATGAGCCAGACTCAGCGCTGAATCCAACTTTCGCCGCCATTGCTTGCCACCGTCTCCTTGGCCTAGAACCTTCCCGAAAAGAGGCGCTGATCAATTTCGTCCGTTCGGCTCCGTATCCGTGGCCGGAGCTCCGGCGCAGGGAAAGGCCGCTCCGCGGCTTCGAATACGAACAGGCCCAGTCGCTGATCTGGCTCGGCGCCGATGCCAGTCTTCTGCAAGGAGCCGCCGCCGGCTGGAAAGCTCCATCCGAGTACACGACTCGCTATGAGGGTGGCGGGAATCCAGTGTTCAGCCAGGAGGTGGCGGCGATGCGGACCCGGGCGCTTCTGGGGATTGAGACTCACGAGCCGGAATGGAGGAGCTACGTACTTGAGCGTTGCCGCGCTGATGGCGCCTTTAACAACACGCCGGCTTCCGATGGCAGCGGCGGTCACGTGATGAATACTCTTTGGGGGCTGCTTGCGCTCGAGCTGCTTGGAGTCGATCCGCCATTCCCGGCGGCGACTGTCGAGTGGCTGCGCCGCTGCCAGCGGGCAGACGGAGGCTTCAGCTACTCACCGGAGGCCGGCGCGGGAGCCGTTTCCTCGGCCGCTTGGACGTGGAGCGCGGTCCAGGCGCTCGGGCGGCTCGGTTCGGAACCAGCGGACCGGGCGAATTGTCTGGCCTTCCTATCATCGCTGGGCAGCGAGGGTGGCGGATACTCCGACAAACCGCGAATCGCGGCCGATCCCGTTTCGACGTGGAGAGTCGTTGAAACGCTGCGGCTCTACGACGCCGCTCCCACTCCGCCGCCCCAACGGCGACGCGCGACGGCGGTATGTCCACGTGCTTACAAGGCTTTCACTATCCAGTTCCAGGCTCCGGGAGCGGGGAGTCCGGCGGACGCCGTGGATCTGGCGCGAAGCCTGCGGATCCACCTTTGGGGCGCCAAGAATGCAAAACCGGGGTGGTTGGAGCGGGCCCAGGAGATTGCCCGGGAGCGGGACGTGCCGGTGACGTTTTTCCCATCGAACGAAGAATACGGGACGTATATCTCGGTGCCCGGGCTGGGCGCCTACAGCCACCTGAGCGACGTCTACGCTCCGGCTGGAAGTGACTTCGGCGCCTCCATGGCGAATCCGCGGCAGCCTGTTCCGTGGGCCCGGTTTCGTGACGAGCGCATCGGAGCGCTGAAGCGCGCGGGTGGAGGCAACATCTGGCAGTTCAACGAGAATGAGGAACTGAGCCGCGTTCTGCTGGACGAGGCGGTGGAAACCGGAACCTTCGACGCGGTGAGCAGCTTCCACTTCGGGAACGAGAACTTCCTCCGCTCACAACCCTTTCTCAATATCTACCGACCGCAACTGCCAATTGTCGGGCTGCAGGACAACCATGCCGGGGAGCCCTGGTGGTCATCCAGCGTTCTGGCGGGATTTCGCACCGTCTTTCTGGCCAAGGAACCAGACTGGAAGGGCTGGCGCGAGGCGTTGCGAAGGAATCTCATCGTCGCTATCCGGCGGGATAGCGTCACCAACCATGAAGAGCGCATTGCCGGCGGCGGCAATGAAGTCCGGCGGGAAGTTCTGCGCCGGCGGCGTCAATGGGACTGGAGAGGCCGTCTGCCGGCCGCCCTGGTTCAAGTGATCCGGCCTGGAGACTCGTTCGAGGAGGGGCGGCCGGAGGACGGCGTCGCCCTCCGCATTCGCACGCGGCACGATCACACCCAACACGGAATAATCAGGGAACCCATTTACGAATTCGTGAGCCTCATGGCCGACGGCAAACCGGCTAGTGCGCGTCTGGTGGAGAGGAACAACGACCGTGGCGCTCTGATCGATTCCTACCACGTCGCGCACCTTTCCCAGGCGGGCGCCGGCGCTCACTCGGCGGAGGTCACGGTCCGGCAGGCGCAGAGCGGCGAGTCCCGGAAGATCACAGTGGAATGGACTGGTTGACCATTCGAACCCCGGGCGCGCTGGCTACTTCCTTAAGAGCCAGTTCGCCGCGTTGCGGATCATGCGCTGCATCATCGGGTGCTCGAGTGCGTCAACGGTATGGCCGGGGGATAGATAGACGAAGCGTCCCGTGCCGACCTCATTCCACCACCCGCCGGCGGCGGCCAGATTGTCTTCCGCCATTGTGCGGAAAAGTAAGTGCTCCCGGTCGAGGTAGTACTTCACTGTGTGGTGCTCGTCGAAGACCTGGAAGTCCTCGACGCCGGCCATCACCGGGTGGTTATGGTCCTCGACACGGATCGTGAAGCGGTAGGGCTTCGGATGGCCTCCGTAGTCGCCGCCGAAGATCTTGTAATAAGGGCCATCGGGAGGGTAGAGGCCCTGTGCGTTGTGCAACGCAAGGAAGCCGCCGCCGCGGTTGACGAAGTCCCAGATGGCCTGTTGCTGGGGATCGGTCATCCAGATTACCTGTTTCCCCCGTTCATAGCCATGGGGCCAGTTCATGCCGTCGCGGAGGATGATGAGCAGGTCGTTTCGGGCGAGGGTTTCCGCGTTCAGTTCGGTCACTTCGGTGATGAAAGTGACGGGGATGTTCTCGCGCACGAGCGCCTTGGCGATTCCGTCGCGAATGTAAACCGGCGAATGGTAGCGGTCGCCGATGAGAGCGAGGGCCGTGGGCCGGTCGGCGGAGTGGTAGACGGCGCCGGCGTTTTGCGCGGCGGCCGGCGCAAAGACGAGAAGAGCAAGGCACACCAGTTTCAGCATGGCTGCAATTCTACAATGTTGTGAGTGTTCGGGATACCTCCAGTTCTGAAATTCGAGATTGAGGCCGAATGTCCGGCGACCGGAGCCCGCGCCGGCCTGCTTCATACTCCACACGGGATTGTGGAAACTCCCGTATTCATGCCCGTGGGGACGCAGGCGACCCTGAAAGGCGTGCGGCCGACTGAAATCGTACACGAACTCGATGCCAAGATCCTGCTCGCAAACACCTATCACCTCTTCCTCCGTCCGGGTCACGAGACGGTGCGGAAGTTGGGAGGCCTGCACCGATTCATGAACTGGCCCCGGGCGATTTTGACCGACTCCGGCGGTTTCCAGGTCTTCAGCTTGAGCAGCCTGCGCAAAGTGACCGGCGACGGGGTTCTGTTCCGATCGCACCTGGACGGCGATGCACACAAATTCACCCCCGAGTCGACGGTCGATATACAGATGGCGCTTGGAAGTGACATCATGATGGTGCTCGACGAGTGTCTGCCTTACCCGGCGAGCCACGAAGCCGCGAAAGAGTCGCTTTATCGAACCGTTCGCTGGGCCGGGGAGGCCTTTGCGCACTACCGGAAGAGAAGGGAAGGCGAAAACGCACCCCAGGCACTTTTCCCCATCGTCCAAGGCGGGATGTACGCGGATTTGCGAAGAGACTGTGCGCGGCGGCTGGTGGATCTCGATGCGGAGGGCTATGCGATCGGCGGTTTAAGCGTTGGGGAGCCCCGGCCGCTAAGCATGGAAATGACGGGTGAAACCGTGCCTCTGCTGCCGCGCGGCCGGCCGCGCTACGTGATGGGCGTCGGCATGCCGCACGAGTTGCCAGAGTATGTTGCCTGTGGGATCGACATGATGGACTGTGTACTGCCCTCGAGGAACGCCCGGAACGGAAATCTATTTACCAGCTCCGGGAGACTGGTGGTGAAACACGCCAAGTACAAAGAAGATCCGTCCCCGGTGGATGAGCGGTGCGGTTGTAGTACCTGCCGGCAGTACTCGAGAGGGTACTTGCGGCACCTGTTTCAGGCCGGAGAAATGTTGTACTCTACCCTAGCGACCATTCATAATGTTTATAGGTACCTTGACATCATGCGCGGGATCAGGCAGGCTATACTGCTAGGGAACTTCCCCGAGTACCTGAATGAAGTTCGATCCCTGCCGGTAGAAGAACCGTAGTTCCTACGCCTTCAGCGGTACTCGATTGCAATGCCGCTTTACCCGCGGTTGTCAAGTGGTTCTTTGGCCCTCGCCAGACCCTGATGACGGCGGAATGGCCGCTGGTGCGGCGGAAGCAGACTATAAAGCCGTGTATATCAATCTACTCTTGCAGCAAAGTCCCGGGCCGCAAAACCCGCTGATGAGCTTTTTGCCCATCATTCTGATTTTCGGCATCTTTTACTTCCTTCTCTTTCTACCGATGCAGCGGCAGAAGAAGAAGCAGCAGGCAATGCTGGCCAATCTGCAGCCAGGCGACCAGGTGATGACCAACGGAGGCATCCTGGGAACGATTGTGAAGATTGACGACGAATCCCTAGTGGTTCGCGTGAAGCCGGACAATCTCAAGATTGAGATCGCGCGTCAGGCCGTGTCGAACAAGCTTGGCGGCGAGGAGCAGATGAAAAAATAGCGCGGACAAATCGAACTACACATGGCCAAGAATCTGAAATACAAAGCATTGCTGATCGTGGGCGTGATCGCGGCCTGTTTTTACGGCATATACGGTCTGCCCAAGTCCATCGACGAAGCGAAGTCGAATTTCCGGCAGAACGTCAAGCTCGGATTGGACCTGCGTGGCGGCAGCCACCTGGTGCTGCAAGTGCAGGTGCAGGACGCCTTCAAAGCCGAGGCCGATCTAGTCATCGACCGGCTTAAAGAAGCTCTCTCGAGCGAGGGGATCAACTACGATTCCATTGACCGCAACGATCCGCAGTCGCTCGAAGAAGCGGACCAGATCCAGATCAATATTCACGGGGTACCGCTGGATTCGACCGGCGCCTTCCGGAGCCTAGTGTCCGAACAGGTTCCGAACTGGGTGCTGACGCCCGTGAGTTCGACGGACTACAAACTGAATATCCGGCAGAGCGAGGCGCTGGCTCTGAAGGATGACACCGTCGAGCGGGCGATCCGAACGATTGAGAATCGAATCAACGGCTTGGGTCTCACCGAGTCTACCGTGCAACAGCGTGGCCGCTCGGACGCGGAGTCCGAGGTGTTGGTGCAGATGCCCGGGGTGGACGATCCCGCGCGGGTGAAGGCAATCTTGCAGACGGCCGCGATGCTCGAGTTAACTGAAGTTCGCGACGGTCCATTCGCCAGCCGGCAGCAAGCCCTGGCGAAACATGGCGGGGTGCTTCCGTTGAACACCCGTCTGGTGAAAGAGGTTGCTCGTGGCGGAGATACCGGAGAGAACTGGTGGTTGTTGAGCCGGAGCGCGGTGGTAACGGGCCGCGATGTGCGCAACGCCCGCCCGGGCCGGGACGAGTTTGGCAAGTGGGAAACGGATTTCACCTTGTCCCAGGAAGCAGCGCGGCGCTTTGGGCGCTTCACTGAAGCGAACATCGGCAATAGGCTGGCGATTGTGCTGGATGGGCAAGTGCGTAGCGCGCCAACGATCCAGAGCCGCATCGACGACAGCGGGCGTATTACCGGCGCCGCCAATGAGCAGGAGGCGGCAGATCTGTCCATCGTGCTAAAAGCCGGGTCTCTGCCGGCGGGCATAACGTATCTGGAGGAGCGGACCGTCGGGCCGTCGCTCGGAGCGGATTCGATCAGACAGGGCTTCATCGCCGGTTTGGCCGGCTTGACCGGGGTGATCGTGCTCATGTTGCTCTACTACAAGCGCGCCGGGATCAACGCCACTGTGGCGCTCGTTCTGAACGCGGTGATCCTGCTCGCCGTGCTAAGCTATTTTGGCGCGGTGCTGACGCTGCCCGGCATTGCGGGTGTCATCCTGACGATTGGCATGGCGGTTGATTCCAACGTGCTGATATTCGAACGGATCAAGGAAGAGCTAGGGGTAGGAAAAGCGATTCCGGCCGCCATCGACACGGGCTTCAATAAGGCGTTTCTCACGATTATCGACACGCACATTACAACGATTGTCGCGTGCGCCTTCCTGTTCATCTTCGGGACGGGACCGGTCAAAGGATTCGCGATCACGCTGACGATAGGCTTGATCGCCAACGTCTTCACGGCGGTGTTTGTATCGAAGACCTTATTCGATCTGGCGATATTCCGCCAGCCGCGGATGACTCAACTGAGCATCTAGCGGCGGTGGTTGTTATTTGTGAAAATCTACGGGAACAAATCGGGCGCGGGTGTTGTCCAAAAGATCGAGCACCAGCGTAGTACGTTGCATGGAGCTATTTAAGAATCCCAACTTCGACTTTTTGGGCAAGAAGTGGCCCTTCATCATCCTATCGCTGGCGCTTGTGGCGGCCAGTATGGCCAGTTTGGTCATGAAAGGCGGCCCGCGGTACGGGATCGACTTCAAGGGCGGTATGATGATGTCTTTGCGGTTTGCCGATGCGCCGCCGATCGATGAAATCCGATCGAGAATCTCCGAGAGGATCGGGGGTGAAATTTCGGTGCAGGAAGTGGTCGGTTTGAACGAGGTCATGATTGCCACGGAGTTGAAGACCGAGGGAGAACTCGCCGAGGCGCGCCGCCTGATGGTGGAGACACTGACCGAGAGTTTTGGCGGTAATCTTGGCGGCAAGGCCGACTTCAATAACGCGGGCGCTGACGTGATCGCTTCCCAATTGCGCGAACGGAACGTGCCGCTCTCCGAGGACGAGATTGAAGCGGTCGCCAGCAACGTCCGGGAGTTCCGCGACGAGGAGCGTTCCGGTCTGATCCGGAGCTTCGACGAACTATCCGGCGTCGAGGGCGTCACGCCAGAAGTGCTGGCCGCTTTTGAGGACTCATTCGGCCTTGCGCCCTTCACTATCCGGAGCGTGGAAATTGTCGGGCCGAAGATTGGCGAGGAACTTCGCCAGCAGGCCTTGATGGCCACCTTGCTCGCTATTGGCGGAATGCTCATCTACATCGCATTCCGCTTTGAATGGATCTACGGCGTCGCCGCTGTCGTGGCGGTCTTCCATGACGTTTTCATCACGCTCGGCCTCTTTTCTTTGACCGATAGGGAGCTTTCGCTGACCGTGATTGCGGCGCTGCTGACTCTGGTCGGCTATTCGATGAACGACACGATTGTTGTTTTCGACCGCGTGCGTGAAAATCTGAAGATCGTCCGCCGCGGCTCATTCGCCGAACTAGTGAACCTGAGCATCAACCAATGTCTGAACCGAACGGTGCTGACTTCCGGTTTGACATTTTTGACTGTTCTCGCTCTGTTCCTGTTTGGCGGCCAGGTTTTGAACGGTTTTGCATTTGCCCTTGTTGTGGGCATCCTGATCGGAACGTATTCCTCTGTATTTGTTGCCAGTCCTATCCTCATCGCCCTGCAGGGCGTGCTGGAAGGGCGTAAGCGGTCCAGGGTGACCGCAACGGCCCCGGCGGGAAAGAAACCGGCGATGAGGAAGAGTTCCGCGAAGGCGGTTCGTTAACGAGGGTATCGTATGTTGTAGCATAATCACCGGTGAACGGAGCAAGCGATTCCAAGGCATCAAATGGGAACGTGAACTCCCGGATCCGGAGGGTTGGAAAGGGCTAAAGAATATGTTCGAACAGAGCATGGTGGAGCAAGGCAAAACGAACAGGACGTGGACGGTACTTGTTTCGTTTGGTTTGCAAATCCTCATGATCATCGTATTGATCCTGATTCCGATGATCTACTTCGACACTCTTCCTTCCACTCAGTTGACCAGCTTCTTGGTTGCCCCGCCCCCGCCTCCGCCGCCTCCGCCGCCTCCGGCGGCCGCTCCGGTGAAAGTCGTGAAAGTGATTCCGCGACAGTTCGATGCCGGTAAGCTGATGGCGCCGAAGGAGATTCCGGATGAGATTGCCGTCATCGAAGAAGACGAGCTTCCTCCGCCGGTCTCTGGCGCGGCTGGAGTGGTTGGTGGTGTTCCGGGTGGTGTGGCCGGCGGTACGCCGGGCGGTGTAATTGGCGGTATCATCGGCTCCGTGCCGACGGCTGCTCCTCCGCCTCCGCCTCCTCCCAAGGTCAAGCCAAAACCGAAACCGCCTCCGAAGCGGATCCGGGTGGGCGGCAACGTCCAGTCGGCCCGTCTGGTCCGGCAGCCAAAGCCGCAGTATCCACCTTTGGCGCGCCAAGCCCGCATTCAGGGTACGGTTCGGTTCAACGCGATTATTGGTAAGGATGGCGGTATCGCCAATCTGACGCTGGTTAGCGGACATCCGCTCCTGGTACCGGCCGCGACGGCCGCAGTGAAGCAGTGGCAGTACAAACCGACGCTGCTGAACGGCGAGCCGGTCGAGGTTGTGACCGTGATCGACGTTAATTTCACGTTGAGCGGTTGATCCGATTGTGGTTTGGTTTAGTGAAAATCGGGTCTTCGGACCTTGTAAATTTAGGTTAGAAACTATCAACTCGCAGGAGAGATTAAGAGATGCTTATTCAATTACATGCATGGGCTTTCATGCTGCTGGCTGGCGGCGCTGTCGGATTTGACGTCCGTTCGATGTGGGCCCAGATGGGTTTCGCGGCCAAGGCCGTTGTTGTTCTACTCTTCCTGATGTCGGCGTATTCGCTTGGCATCATGATCGATCGTTTTCTGGCGTACAATGCCGCCCGCAAGCAGTCGCGCCAGTTTGCTCCGGCCGTGGCCGGCGCTTTGCGCGAAGGCAAACTTGAAGAGGCAATCAAGATTGCCGACCGCTACAAGAAGAGCCATCTGGCGAAGGTGGTTGTAGCGGGCTTGCAAGAATTCAAGGCGCACGAGGCAGGCGCAGAAATTCCGGGTGAAGACATCGAATCTTCACGCCGGGCTCTGGAGCGGGCCGAAGCCATCACCCACGCCGAGTTGAAGCGCGGCGTTTCGGTGTTGGCGACGGTCGCCGCGTCGGCGCCGTTCGTTGGTCTGTTCGGCACAGTGGTCGGAATTATTAACGCGTTCAAAGGCATTTCGACCGAGAAGTCGACCGGTCTGGGAGCCGTTGCCGGCGGGATTTCCGAAGCCCTGGTGGCCACCGCTCTCGGTTTATTCGTGGCTGTTCCGGCCGTGTGGGCGTACAACTACTTCAGTGGCCGCTTGGAAGGTTTCGACGTGGAGATGGGCAACTCCAGCTCTGAGCTAGTCGACTACTTCCTGAAGCGCTCCCACAAGGCGTAAGCGCCGAGCAGGAGCTGCCCGCGAGTTGATAGGCTGGCGGCGGCGACACAGGTTGACGCCGCCAGCCAGACGAGTGGAAAGGAATATTGGAGGTAAAAAATGGCGAAAGCGCAAGCCCCACCGGCCATGTCCGAGCCAAACGTAATTCCGTTCGCCGACGTGATGCTCGTGCTGCTCATCATTTTCATGGTTATTACGCCCATGTTGTCGAAGGGCGTGAGCGTCGACCTGGTGATGACGGACAACCCCATCGCGATGAACGAGGCGGACAAGGATGACGCTGTAATGATCGCGGTGACACGCGACGGCAAGGTCTTTCTGGGGACCACGCCAACCCCGCCGGATCAACTTGCCCAGAAAGTGAGAGACATGCTGGCCAGTCAATTGGATAAGACCGTGTATCTCAAGGCGGATGCCCGGGCCACTTACGAGCGTGTCGTCGAGGTTGTCGATAATGTGCGGTCAGCCGGCGTCGATAACCTTGGCCTTCTCACCGACCGGCGCACGCAATCCGGCGCGGGCGGTATGTAGCAGGGAAGCCCGCGGTAGAAAGCCGACAGTCGGGATGGCAGGTTACTGCCGGAAAAGGAGAAAACGACATGGGAATGCAAGTGCAAACCGGCGGCAGCGGAGCGATGTCGGAACCGAACGTCGTTCCGTTCATTGACGTTCTGCTGGTTCTGATCATTATTTTCATGGTCATCACGCCTCTGACCCCGAAGGGTCTGGAAGCACTGGTACCGCAGCCGGCCCCCCCGGATCAACAGGAGACGGCGGCTGACCAGCGCACCGTGGTGATCAGCGTGAATGCCGACGGGTCGCTGCAGATCAACCAGGACTCGACGGACATGGCTCGCCTGGGACCCCGTCTCGAGGAGATCTTCAAGACCCGCGCAGAACGGGTGGTCTTCGTAAAGGGCGCCCCCGAGTTGGAGTTTCAAGAGGTGGCGCAGGTGATCGACATCGCAAAGGGCGCCGGGATTGATAAAGTCGGATTGATGACGGCGAACATCGAGGCCGGCAACTAGGTCCCCGGCGGGCCTCTGCCGACCGCCATCGCCGCTTGATCCTACCAGGAGTTTCAGATGAAGAGAAGTATTTACGTAAGTGTCGTCCTCATTACCGTGGTTCTGCTCATGATTGGCAGCACGGGCTGCTCCAAACTGAAAGCCAGGGATCACTTGAACAAAGGGGTTCAGGCGTTTTCAAATGCCCAGTACCCGGAGGCCGTCGAACATTTCAAGAAGTCCATTGAGAACGATCCGGAGTTTACTACCGCCCGGCTGTACCTGGCGACTGCTTACATGAGCCAGTACATTCCCGGCGCCGAATCTCCGGAGAACATTGAGATGGCGGACACTGCAATGCAAGAGTTCAAGCGCGTCCTTGAAGTGGAACCCGGCAACCCGGTCGCACTCGCTTCCATTGCCTCCCTGCACTTCCACCAGAAGCAGTTTGCCGAGGCGGAAGATTGGTATAGAAAACTGATCGAGGCTGACCCCAACAACAAGGAAGCGTACTACACCCTTGGCGTGATCGCCTGGACCCGCGCGTTCCAGCCTCGCATGCAAGCGCGAGCGGAATTAGGGATGAAACCGGAAGACCCCGGCCCACTGAAGGATGAAAAGATACGCCAAGAGCTGAGGGAGAAGATGCTGCCGGTGATCGACGAAGGACTCGAAAGCCTTCGGAAGGCCATCGAGATCGATGAGATGTACGATGACGCGATGGCATACCTGAATCTTCTTCACCGCGAGCGGGCCGATCTCATGGAGTCGAAAGAAGAATACGAAAAAGAGATCGAGCTGGCCGACAATTGGGTGGATAAGACCCTGGAAACGAAGAAGTTAAAGGCTGCGGCGACACAGTCCGTCGAGGCCATTGGTGTCACCGGAGAGTAAGATCTAAACGCCTTTATCACGGCCGCGGCCCCCCGGTTGAGTGCATCTGACCGGAGGGCGGCGGTTTTTCTTCTTTGCGGGCGGCGGAAACGGGGCTGCCGCCGCTCCATGAGGTCAGCTATATTGGCCGAACTGAACACAGTGGAAAGCCGCTATCTGGAGCTCGAAGAGCGGGTCCGCCAAGTGCGTCCGCAGGAAGATCTGGGTCCGCTGCGCCAAGCTTTCGAATTCGCCTGCCGGCTTCACGAGGGGCAAACGAGGAAGTCGGGCGATCCCTACATGATGCACCCGATTGCCGTGACCGGAATCCTTGCCGACCGCCGTATGGACATGGTCTGCCTGCAGACGGGCCTGCTGCACGACGTCGTGGAGGACAGCGATGTTTCTATCCGCGATTTGCGCCACGAGTTTGGCGAGGAAGTGGCCCGGTGTGTCGATGGCGTCACCAAGCTGAGCAAGATTGAATTCCACTCTCGCGAGCAACGACAGGCCGAGACCATGCGCAAGATGCTGCTTGCGATGGTGAGCGATATCCGGGTCATCCTGGTGAAACTGGCCGACCGGCTTCACAACATGCGGACCCTCCAATCACTCTCCGCCGAGCAGCAAGAGCGGATCGCGCACGAAACGCTCGAACTCTACGCTCCGATCGCCAACCGTTTGGGTATGGGCGTAATCCGCGGGGAACTCGAAGATCTGGCGTTCAGCTACCTGGAGCCGGAAGCGTACGCCGATATCACGAGCAAGCTCGAATCGAATCGGCAGGCGACCGAAGAATTTCTGAACGAGATCCGCTCCACCCTCGAGGTCAAGCTGTCACGCGAGGGTATTCCCGCGCGCCTTGAGGGCCGTGTCAAACGGGCCTACTCGGTCTACCAGAAACTGCGCCGGCAGAAGATCAATCTCGACCAAGTCTATGACCTGCTGGCGTTGCGCATTATCACGGATTCGGTGAAGAACTGCTATGGGGCGCTGGGCGTGATTCACAACGAATGGCATCCCATCCCGGGACGCATTAAGGATTTTATCGCAATTCCCAGGCCGAACCTCTATCAGTCGTTGCATACATCGGTCATCGGTCCGCGAGGCGTTTCCTTTGAGGTGCAAATCCGAACCGAGGAGATGCACAGGATCTCCGAGGAAGGGATCGCCTCTCACTGGAAGTACAAAGAGGGCCGTCGGGGGGCGACTCCCGATGAGCAGCAGATCGCATGGCTGCGGCAGCTTGTGGAGTGGCAGCGGGAGATGCGGGATCCCTCTGACTTCATGGCCACGCTCAAGGTGGACCTCTACGCGGAGGAGGTCTACGCGTTCACGCCGCGAGGGAGGGTGATCGCCTTGCCCCGTGGGGCGACGCCGATCGACTTTGCCTACGCCATCCACACCGAGGTAGGGCACACGTGCGTAGGGGCGAAAGTGAACGGACGCATCGTCCCCCTGAAATACCAGATCAAGAACGGCGACGTAATTGAAATCCTTACGCAGACGGGCCACAAGCCAAGCAAGGACTGGCTCGCGCTTGTAAAGACCTCCCGCGCCCGGAACAAAATCAAACACGTCATCAACGCCGATGAGCGCGCCAAGGCGATTGATATCGGAGAGAAATACCTCGAGAAAGAAGCGCGACGGCTCGGAGTCAGTCTTGGCCGCATTGGCCGGGCGGAGGTGGAGCGGGTGGCCGCCGAATATGGGTGCGGCAAGATCGAGGATCTTTATGCCGCCCTCGGCTACGGGCGTTTCTCGGCCCGGCAGGTGCTCCAGAAGGCTCTGCCTGACCGCACAGGGGCGGAGCCTGAGGAGGCTCCGCAAGAACAGGTTCAACGGGCGGGCGAGTTAGGCTCTCGGGACGAGCAAGGCCTGACGATTCAGGTGACAGGCTTCAGCGATCTCATGGTGTACCGGCCAAAATGCTGCAACCCGATCCCCGGCGAGGCTATCGTTGGGTACATCACTCGCGGCAAGGGGGTAGCTGTGCACTCGGAGAGTTGTTCAAACGTGCAGAATCTGATGTACGAAGCGGAACGTCGAATCGACGTCGAGTGGGCGCGAAGCACAGACGAGGTATTTCCCGTACGAGTGCGTGTCCATACCGATGACCGCCCCGGTGTTCTCAATAGCTTGACATCTATACTGAGCAAGGAAGACAGCAATATCCGAAGTCTGGAAGCGCGATCCGATGACGGCCGGGGCGGGGATGGAGCGATCATCGAGATGACGATCGAGGTTCGCGACCGGCGCCAGTTTCAGAGGGTGTCCGCGGCGATGCGGCGCGTATCCGGAGTGCGGGACGTGGAGAGGCTCCAATAGTGAATCCGGCAAACGAACCCAAACACATCGCGGTATCCAAGTCGAAGGGGATGACGATCGAATGGGGGGACGGCCTCGCCAGTGAATACAATCTCGTCTATCTGCGGGACCGGTGTCCATGCGCTACATGTTCGGGTTCCCATGGCACACCTCCGCGGCCGAAGCAGGAGGAGAATCCGTTCCAGATGTATCAAGAGGCGCTCCGGATCGAATCGGTGGAGCCTGTTGGCTCCTATGCGATCAAGATCCGCTGGAGCGATGGTCATGACACCGGGATCTACACCTGGGAATATTTGCGCAGCATCAGTCCACAACCGCCATGTACCGACCGGAAATAGCAAGAGCCGTGGCGAGTAAGCCGCGGCTCCGAGCTTGATTACAGGTCTCCGTCATGACGCCCGGATAGAAGCAGATGGCGAGTCAGCCGTGGCTTTGGGCTTGATTACAGGAGCCGGAAGTTGACTTCGATCGTGGCCGCGACCTTCACCGGTTGGCCGTTTAGGTACCCAGGCCGGAAGCGCCACTTCTGGACTGCTTCAATGGCCTTTTCGTCTAAGCCGAGTCCAAGAGCGCGAACCACCTTCAATTCGCGGGGCAGCCCTTTTTCGTCAACCACAACGTAGAGCACCACCGTGCCCTGATATTTGGCTTTGCGGGCCTCCTCGGAGTATTCGGGCTCCACTTTGTGGATCAACGTGGGGGCGCTCACGCCGCCGCCGATACGATAAACGCCGCCGCCAACTCCGCCACCCTCGCCCGGACCATATCCGCCGCCTTTGCCGGGTCCGACTCCTCCACCGGAACCGGGGCCGATACCTCCGCCGGATCCAGGACCGTTGGAAGGAGGACCTTCCACGCCGAGCGGATCGCCCCAAGCCATAATGTCTACAGTGGGGAGCATGTCAGCGGCCTCGTGCGGTACCAATATCGTGGGTTGCATGATGAGCCGCGGATTCGGATTGTGAACCACTGCCGCGGGCGGGACGAACTGCTTTGTTGCCACCGGAGGAAGCTTCCCTTTGCTGGCGGGTGTCGGAGAGCGGTCTCCCCCGCCACCACCTCCACCCATCTGCTCCGGCTTGGGCTGCAGTTTCGGCATGTAAGGCGCGATGTCGATAACCGGCGCCACGAGGGTCACCGTGTCCTTCACCTCTTCATCTTGAGCCACTTGCGAGCCGGCGATAAACAGGAAAGCGATAACCGAAGCGTGCGCAACGCCGGAAATCAGCCCGGAGTAGCGCCCTTTCCCGCCAGAGAAGCCCCAAATGCTCTTCACCTGAACCGGTTTTGAAGACACTCGCAAGGGCGGGAGTTTCGGCGGGGAGAAGTAATCGTGGATGTTGTTGTAGACCGCGGTGAACCACGGGACCTCGTCCGCCATTCTCGCGAAACGGTCCAGGTGGTCGCTATCGAGGACCTCTCCCGGCTTAAAACGTTCCGCCAGCTGCACGGGACCGCCCGTGTCCGCATTATCCCCGTGAAGCGCGCCATGGTAGACGAACACTCCAGCCCGGACCTGTTTGGGCGGGAGCGGCCGCGAAGTAACCCGAAGCGGTGGCTGTTTTTCTGGGAACAGCGCCTGCTTGATTTCGTCAATGAACGCCAGAACCCACGGCTTCTGCCCCTCAAACGGAAGAAGGCGCTGTAGGTGTTGTTCCTCGTTCACCGATGTCGGGTCTTGTTTCGGAAGACCTTGCGCTTGCTCTGACATGATTGCCCTTAACCTGGATCTATAATCGCTCCCAGCAGGATCTCTCCTCCCTTACTAGGACGCTGTCTTCCAGACGCTGGTTGCATCAAATGGGAACCATTCATTTCCTAGTCTACCAGGAAACATAGCAGATTCAATCCATGCGAGTTAGCCATTCCAGTTCTAGTAGACAGTGAGTTTTCACCCAGTAGTTCGTCTGTGCGCCGTTACAAGTCACGGCATCTGGGCAGGTCCGCATCTTTCGGGCGGAATCGAGGCTATCACCGGCTTGGCGGAGTGTCCCTGGAGGCCAAAGAAGCCGCCAGGAATCTCCACATTTGGTCCCAAATCTGGTCGAGAGAGTCGAGCAACTCGTGACCCCGCTGCAGGGTGTGGAGGCGTCGGCGAGGAGCATGGCCGCAGAACTCGCGGGACAGGTCCAATGGGACAATCCCATCGTCCATGCCGTGGAACACCAGGCAAGGCTGTTCTACCGGTGGAAAAGTCTCGTATTGCCGGGCATCGGCTAGAAGATCGAAATCTAGCGGCCCCTCGCGGCCGGTCCCAGTATCTGCCGCCACCGGCCGTGCAAGCAAACGCGGCCACGAGCCGAACGAGTTGCTGGATTTCCGGTCGTTGCGCGGCGTACAGCGCCGCCAGATATCCGCCGAGGCTGGAGCCGATCAGCTTCGCGGGGGTCCCCTGCAAAGTCTGCTTCACTGACTGCAGTTAGCGAGAAATGGGTGAGTGGCGGAAGCCGTCCGCAGTGGGGTCCGGGATCTCCAATGCGAGGCCCTGATCCCGGAATCGGGAGGCGAGCACGTTCGCCTTGACCGATCCGGGCCCGGATGCGAAACCGTGGAGATAGACCAGCCGCGCTATCTTCATTTCGACGGCTCGGCCGGCGCGGGTTCCTCGATCGGCCCCTCCTCAGGGCTGAACTTGATTTCGGTCTGCACAGTAAACATCTGGTAACTGGCATAGGTTGCTTTGTTTTCGACCAACAACTCTCCGTCAATCGTATGGCGGTACCGGACCGAGGCCGGCAGGAGGATTCCGTACGGGCTTTCCTGGTAGTCCACAGTTCCGATGTGCTCGGCGGTGTAGTTTCCATCGACATCCTGCGAAGTGCGGACGACGATTCGCAGGGGTACGAAATCCTTCTGTCTCACCCAAAGTTCGCCTTCCAGCCTGGCGTGCGTGGCGTTGCGCCCCTCGAAAATCGTGAATGATTCCGGGCCCAGCTTCTGGACGAACGTGACCACCAGCGCGGCATTGGCTCCGATGTGTTCCGTTCGGTTTATGGAGAACTCGTAGTTGCCAAGATTTCCGCGGCGAAACAGAAGCAGCAACTGGCCGAAGTCCGTTGCGGCTCCCTTAAGGCCGTGCCGCTGAAAGCGGCGGAGCATTCTCTTCTTGGCCTTGTCGTCGTTGCTACTGATACCGAGCGTCAGAGTTTCTCTCGCCTTGTGGTGGCCGGCGACGGTACGGCCGTCGACGGAGATGATCTCCCGAAACTCCAGCAGAGAGTCAGGCGCCTCCGTGGAGGGGGCGAAGCTGTACTCCGAGACAATCTCCCGGTGGTTGAACTTCACTGGAGGCGGCTTATAGGCGTCCTCGCCGGTGCGCAACCGGAATCGTTGGGGTTTCTGGCGGGCCTTCTGCCGGAGGGTCTCACGGCCCACGATGGACGAAGCCCGCAAGCGGAACACCTCAGATTCTTCCGAGACGCGATTGAGTATCTCCTCCGTGCGGTTCCCGCCGGTAGCGGACAATGGCAACAAGAGTGCCGCCAGCGCACACAAACTCCGCTGCATAATTCACCAGTGTACCCGTCAGATGAGTTCCAACAACGAGGGTCGAAAACCGCCGGACTCATACTGTTCCCACAGCGTGAGCGCCTGGAGGCAGAAGGCCGTGGAGACCGGGTTTGCGTAGGGGGTCGGCCGGCCATCGCGCTTTCCAAATCCGAAGGCGCCGCTGACGCGTGGATCTTCGCTCTCAAACTGAAATCCCTTGATCGCCGCCGCCTCCCGCTCCGCGGCCGCGCGGTCCAGCGGCATCAGCCCATAGGCCTCCGCGAATAGACGCATCCTCAGCAACTGCGCGTAGACATCCGAACGGACGAAGGTAGGCTCCAGCCATCTGAGCCACGTCTCGATCCGCTCGATTCCCCGCTCAAAAACCGGGCCCAACTCAGCTCGCCGGGGCGATGCGAGCAGCCCCTCCAGGTAATAACAATAAGCGTGGAGCCGGTCCATCTCCCGGTCCGAATCGGTCTCGGAGCCGAGAAAACAGTCGTCATTAGAACGCGCGAGTTCCTCGGCGGCGTCATAGCGCCCGACAAATTCAACATCGCCGGCGCCGCACAAGTCCAACCAGGCCATGGCCGACTTCAACTGGTAACAGCCGGGCCGGCGGGACCAGCCTCCACAGTGGGGAAGTGGCGTTTTCTCTGGAAGGGCTACTACAGGGTGGATGACGCCGCCCGAACAGAAATCGGCGGCCATCGAAAGGCCGATGTCCCGGGCGCGGTTCCGATACCGTTTGTCCCCGCTGAACAGCCAGGCACGCAGCAGGCCGCGGACGATAATGCCGCAATCGAAGAAATACGCCAGCCGCGGTGTTCCGGCGCTCGCCTCGGACTCAAACGGCATGGCGCCCGCGTTGTCATCCCATGCGTTGGCGAGGTAGTCCGCCGCCTTCAGCGCACGGATGGCGAAGAGGCGCTCGCCGGTGATCTCGTGCAGGAACAGGAGCGCACTGACCGCGTAGCCTGTGATCTCGTTGGAAACCGGCGCTTGATTTCGGAGGTCGGTTCGATAGACGCGCGACACGCCTCCGCCCGGCGCTTGGATCCCCGATTGCAGAAACCAGGCTCCCGCCCGGTCGAGGAGATGTCGGTTCGGCAAGCCAATCATTCTACCATCCGCGGTTGGCGGGAAAGCCCGCATTTCGCCCGCCGCGGAACCGTCAAACCGGCCGTGCGCGGTGTTTGCTACACTTGAAACGGAACCCTCCCGCGTCTTTGCACGTCATCAGTCCTTGGTATACTGTGAGTTTCACCTTAAGTGCTTCTTCTAAAATGAGGTTATTTGTTCTTTCCCTACTGCTCGCAGGCACGCTTGCGGCCGAGACGGAATTCATTACCGGACAGGGAGCGCGCCTGCTTATCGGTCAGGAAACCTTCACGGCTCAGGAACCCGGTGCGTCGGAGAATCTGCTGGGTGCGGTGGGCGGCGTTGCGTATGCAAACGACCGGCTATTCGTCGCTGATTCGAACCGCCTGGGCGCCTCTCCGAATAACGACCGAGTCCTGGGCTACTATGGAATCTCCCAAAAGTGGCCGGGACCTCTCGATGAGATTCAGCAGACCAAGCGCTGCAACGTATGTGTTGGCAGTCCTGACGTTGTGCTTGGCCAGAACGACTTCAGCGGCCCGCCGGAACTCGAGGAGGGCGATCCCGCTCCGACGCCGCGGGCGGACAATCTGCGGCTGGCCCTCGGTGTTGCCTCCGACGGCGTCCGCCTCGCGATTGCCGACGCCGACCACAATCGCGTCCTGATTTGGAACTCCATTCCGGCTGTCAACGGGCAACCGGCTGATATCGTACTTGGCCAGAAAGGCTTCGAGACCAGCGAATCGAACGGCTTTAATCCCCGGGCCGACAGCCTGAAAGGGCCGCAAGGCGTCTGGCTGATGCAAGACGGCAGCGTTTGGGTCGCGGACACCGGCAACAATCGGGTCTTGAAGTGGAACAACCCCACCCAAAACGGACAAGACGCCGACCTCGTCTTGGGAGCTGCTGATTTCACTACCTTTGTCCAGCCGGACTTGACCCAACAAGACCCGAAGGCGGACGCTCGGTCGCTGCTGACTCCGGTTTCGGTCACGAGTGACGGGCAGCGCCTGTTTGTCGCCGACCTCGGCCATAACCGGGTGCTCATCTGGCAGTCGATTCCCACCCAAAACGAGCAGCCCGCCGATTTGGCCCTGGGCCAACCTGACCTCGAGGAGCGGCGCGCGAACAATTCTTCGATGGTCTGTGAGGCGGTATTGGACAATGATGGCGAACCGGTTCTGGATCTCAACGGAGATCCCATTTTTCCCGCGAGATGCTCCGCGACCCTCAGTTTCCCTCGGTTCGCGATCTCCGACGGCGAGTGGTTCTTTGTCGCCGACGGCGGTAACGATCGCATTCTCGTATACAACCAGGTTCCCGCTGAGAACGGTGCACCCGCTGACGCAGTTCTCGGGCAGATCAATGAATTCGTCAACAACACCTCTGACAGCGCCTTCCCGGACGACATCGCTTCGGCCGGTGTGATGCGCACCCCTACGTCCCTCGCTTGGGACGGTCTGAATCTCTACGCCGCGGACCCGTTCAACCGTCGCGTACTCGTCTTCACCCTTTCCGAGCGGCGGGTAGCGAACACGGGCGTCCGTAACGCCGCCAGCTTTGAGGTGTTCGCCGCGGGCCGTATCGATCTTGGCGGAGAGCCGCAGGCCGAGGGCGTCGAGAACGAAGAGGTGACCGTCGTGATTCGGCCGGACTTGGCCGGCGATCCTGACGAGGGAGAAGAGGATCTCTCCCGCCGTTACTCCTACAAGGTTCAGGAAGGGGACAGCCTGAACACGATCATCGTGGAATTAGCTCTGCTTATTAATGAATCAAACGACGGCGGAGGCGACCCCGAGGTCTTCGTGACCCCGAATGTCGGCTTCTCCAGCCTGATCCTCACCTCGAAGCTCGCCGGAGAAGCCGGGAATGAGATTGACTACAATGCCGAGGTTTCCCAAGGCTCCCGGATTACCGTCTCCAGGCTTGGCGCGACTCTCCAGGGCGGGGAAGAAGCCACGAAGATCGCTCCTTATACAATCGTTTCGATCGTCGGGGAAAACCTCGCGGATGAGCCGGTGTCGGCGGACCAGTCACAGGAGACGCTTCCAACGGAGCTAGGCGGCGTTCAGGTCTATATCGACGGTATCCGTGCTCCGCTGCTCTATGTGTCGCCGACTCAGATCAACGCTCAGATGCCCGTCGAAGTCTTCGATGCGCAGAGTGTGAGCGCATACGTGCGCACCGAGCACAGCGATGCGGTGGTGGCCGCGAGCAACGCCGTGCCGGTTCCGGTCGTGCCCTTCAATCCCGGTGTGTTCGCGCTCGACGGGCTGGATCCACGTCCGGCGGTAGCCCTTCACTCGAGCAGCAGCGCCACCGGTATCGTGTCGGTCGATGGCTCGGCCTCGGCAAACGATACGGCCACCGTCACTATCAATGGACGGGACTACACCTATACGGTGACTACGGAGGACGCGAGCGCCGGCGTGTGCTTCGACCAGGACGGCAACCCCATAGAAGATGAGGATGCTACCTGTTTCGCCAAGCAGGAAGAGCAGCGCCGGCGGGTGATGTTCGGATTAATCGAATTGATCAACACTGACCCCGAAGTCCGGGCTATTGCATCCGACCAGTTCACTCGTATTCGTTTGTTTGCCAAAGTGGAAGGCCCGGAAGGATCAGGAATTCCCTATGGCGCCTCGACTAACGACGGAGCGTCAATCATCCTCACGGCAACGACCACGGAACTCTGCTGCGCCAACGAGGCGGGGGCCCCACTGACTGAGGACAACCCGGCCCTGGCTGGGGAGATCATCACCATTTGGGGAACCGGGCTGGGCTTGGTTGAACCGGAAGAGGCGCGCGGAGCACAAGTGACCGGCCAAAAGTACCGGGGGCCCGCTGCGAACACCCCGGTGGAATTTGTCTCGTCCACCATTGGCGGCAGGACGGCCAACGTGCTTTCCTGCGCGCTCGAGGTGGGCACTTTCGGGCTGTACCGTTGCGATCTCCAACTGAATCAGGGTCTGGTTACCGATGCGCGCACTTCCCTGACCATCGCACAGGGCTTCCAGGTGAGCAACATTGTGACAATTCCTGTGTTTAACCCAAACCCGCCCGAACTATAGCCCCCTGGCCGGTATGCGACGACAGGCTGATTTCTTTGGTGAGCAGGAACTCCTGCTCGTCTATATCGCTAAGAAGCTGAACGAGGCGCTTGCGCTCGAGGATCGCCTGACGGAACACGGGTTGGATTATTATGTGGAGCCGGACACATACAGCGGCGGAATAATATTCCGGCGCGCCCGGGTAGGCGCTTTCTTCTACGTTCGCCCGGAGGATGAGGCGCGGGTTCGCCATGTGATGACGAGTAATGGCTACACTCCGTACGAACCGCTCGAATAACTGCCGGGCCGTAGATCAGGAGCGGCTTCGACCACCAGCGGACACTCTATCCCGCAATTCGCTGGCGCTACGTCTGACTTTTTGGGCCAACGACTAGTACGGGCCTGGGGGAGCCATCATCAGCTCGGACGGGCCGATCAGGAGAGAGAACGAGAACAGGCGGCTCAGGAAGCCGTCCGCGTCGTTGACTCGAACCCAGCTTATAAGCGCCCGCTCACCCGGTTCGGAAAAGAAGCCGATGCCGCCTCTTTCGTGCCGCGGATCCTTCCAGCTATCTACCACTTGTCCGTTGACGCTGGTACTGAAGACGTCATTCTTCACCAGCACCCGCACCTTATAAGGAGTATTCGATTCCAAGGGAATGGGGAGGGGCAACTCGACCAAATCCACCTTTTCGCCGTCGACAACCACGTAGCGAATGATCTCGGGCCGGGGTGGGCCTCCCGGTCCTGGCACGGCGATCTTTGTCGCGTAGTAGTTCTCGAGATCCGCGGCGCGGAAGGCCCAACCAATCGCTTTAGTTTCAATTTCGCCCTGGAATACCATCTGGTAGTTCGACATGGAGAGGGTAGGCTTCCACAGGCGCAGGCGACCCAGTTCGACTTTGCCAGCGTGACGAACCCATCCAGTGGAAGCGTTGCCGACTGTGCCCATCCAGTCTTCTAAGCCGGTCCGGAAATCCTCGGTGTAATCCACGGTAGGGGCGCCGGGGAGCAACTGCTTCAACTGCTGGACAATTCGGAGAGGTTTCGCCTTGGGCCGGGGCGCCGGGGAGGGGCTGTTGCTGGGTGGCACGATGAGTACGACAAAAATGAGAAACACCACGAGCAGAATGCCCGCCGCCGGGCCAACGCCCGACGCCGAGGCTTTCCGCCGTTCATCGCCGAGTCCCGCTGTGATCAGCCACGGCTCTTCGAGTTCATCGTAGTCCTGTGCATCTCTAACTGCACGGGCCGACAACCGTTGAGCTGCTTTCTTGTGCCGGCCACAGCAGAACTTTCGATCCCAAATACGACGGAAGGAACCGATTTCTTTCCCGCAGACCTGACAGTGCATGCTCAATTACAACTTCTCTACCTGCTTTCCTATTCTAAAGCGACAACGCGGAGATTCCTATGGGTTAGGTGCTAAGAGTATAGAAACTAGGGGCTTGAGCGGAGGTAGTACTATAGTACTCAGGGCAATAATCCGGCTTCGGGGTTTGGACCGGGTTGTGGATCCGGGGAGAGTGCAGTGGACGAAGAACCCATTAGGATTCCAATCACAGACGTGTTCGACCTGCATAGCGTACCGCCCGCCGAAGTGAAGCCCGTTGTCGAGGCCTACCTTGAGGCGGCGCACGCCAAAGGCTTGAGGGCGTTGCGGATCATACACGGGCGTGGAATAGGGGCGCAGCGCGAAATCGTGCGTTCGGTGCTCCGCCGGACCCGATTTGTCGAGGCGTTCGGTGATGCACCCGCCGAAGCCGGAGGGTGGGGTGCGACCGTGGTCACTCTGCGCTAGCCATTAAGCCGTGCAGCAAAGGAGCAAGGGAATATCTTCATGTCGCTTCCAGCAAGAGAGTATGACCGCAGTATCAACTCAGAGGTGGAGAGGCTGCTGCACCAAAACGAGGTAGTCGTGATGGATGCGCGCGGACTGGCGGCAGGCCTCACCGGCGAGCAGTTCAACTGGGTTCCGGAAACGGGCGGGTGGTCAGCGGGACAATGCCTTGAACACCTGAACATCACCCACGGGAAGTGGCTTCCGCTTTTCGAGGAGGCGATCCGCCAAGGCCGTGAAAAAGGGATGTTCAGCGATGGCCCCTTCATCTACGGATTCCTCTCGCGAATGTTTCTGCGGATTCTCGAGCCGCCGGTGAGACGGATGAAAGCTCCGGCGCCTGCAGGCTTCCATCCAGAGGGCGAATTGGACCCTACCCGGGTTGTGAAGGAATTCGAAGGCTGCCACGCGCGCCAGAAGGACGCCCTGATGGCCGCGAACGGACTCAACCTGGAGAAAATTCGGGTTCCCTCGGCTTTTAGCAAGCGGCTCAGCTATAGCCTCGGAATGGGCTTCTGGATTAACCTCGCTCACGACCGGAGGCACATCTGGCAAGCGCGTCAGGTCTGCTTGAGCCCAGGATTTCCGAAGAAGTAAGGCTCCGAAGGCGGCTCCGCCCGCCGCGGCTCAATCAGCCGCGAAACGGGCAGTTGACACTACTGATCCGCTCGCCAATCACCTCGATACGGGAGAGGTCGCGGGAGCCGATCCCGGTCTCTTCGCCAAGCTGCAGTGTGCTGTCGCAGGTCTCGAACGGGGCGGTTCCGCGCTCGGCCATCGGGTCAAACCCCATCACCGCCGCTCCTACTGCATCGGTGCAGACCGGATTGAGGCCGGCGATGAGAACGCCGGGGTGGATTACGCTGGCGATGGTCTTGCGCCGCCGCGGAATCCACGGGCCCTCCGCTTCGGTCATGGTTGCAATGCCGTCAATGACGGAGAGATGGATGGGCCGGGCCGCCACCAGGTCGGTTACGATCCGCGGCACGCGGTAGCCTCCATCACTGGACTCGCCGGGACGAAGCTCGCCTGGGGCGCTACGAGACGGCTGCCTGTTCCCCGAGTGGAACATCGAGCGCCCGCCGTTTGGCACGAGCGCCGGCTCGTCGACACCCGCTCCACCACCGTAAATAGTCGGCGGGGCGATACCAAACAGGTTCTTCATCGCGAGCGTAATGCCGGCGGTGGCGTGCTCCTTCAGCTTGGCGATCGAGACGAATACGTCACATTCCTCATAGGCGTGATTGAACTCGAACGCTGGATAGATGTACCCGCCGCCAGCCACCTTCATGCGGTGATACCGTTTGCCATAGCCAAGAAAGCCGGTGTTCTCCAACTCAACGTTCGGAGCTGCGCCCAACAAGTCGTTCGGCTCCCAGCCGGCCACCAGCATGTACTCTTCCAGGGGTTCGACCCCGTAGGAGAAACTCTCGAGCACTCGAATCCGCCGCGCGCCTGCCGCCCCGAGCAGATGGACGACGGCCCCGGTCACGTCCGGGTGGGTCCAATAGCTGTCCTCGGCGGGGAAGTGAGAAAGACGCGTGGTGGCGCTGCCGGTCATGTTGATTTTCACCGATACGGTCTTGCCGCTGACAAGCTTCCCGAGTCCGCCTAGTTGATCGAACATCTTCCGCATGGTGGGTAATACTGGCGAACCGTAGGAACCGCACCGGGCGAGGGCAACCGGCGCCACGGGCGCGGCGGCTAGTGGTCTTGCCATTGCGAGCCCAGCCGCCGAAGCGATCCATTGACGCCGCGTCAGAGCAAAGCGATTACATGCACTCATCAGGTATTCTCCACCTCCACGGCCGCGTAGACGGCGAAGTGCGGCATCGGAATCTCGACGCCGAGTCTGGTTTTTACCGGCGTAACCGTCTTCTCGCTCTCCAGAGTGAAGACCTTCGCATTCTTGTAAGTCTCGTTGAATCCGATCGTGATGTCTTGGTAGCGGTCCCGGCTCCGGCCGTATTCGATGAGGTGAACCACCCCGCGGCTGCCATCCGGAGAAGCAACGTAATGACTGTTCATCATTCCGCCATTCCAAATACGCACCACATCTTCACGGTGGCTCAGCAGAAGATGAATCTCGGCGACGAGAATGTACGGGTCATACCACTCCTCCAGCGGAGCCGCGATTCGTCCCTTGCCGTGGCGGAAGATTTGGTAGCCGCGCTGTTCTTCAGGTTCTCCGGACAGGCCGTCGGGCAACACCGGCAGTATCAGCAGCCCGCCGCCGGCAGCAAAGTCCATAAGCTTCTCTTCCAGCGGTCCCTCCGGAAGGCTTGGGTCGATATAGACAATTCCCTTTTGCCTGGCGAACGATGTCTCGACGGCAGACTCTTTGCGAACAATGCGGTGGGCCAGGTGCCGGCGCGGCGCGAGGTTCAGGAACTCGCTGGCGAGGAATTCGCTGTCGCCCTCGAAGTCGGATACGACGGCGAGCGCCGCGTGCGGCCTCCAGGACGACCACTCCCTATGTGCGGCGGAGAACTCGATGACGCGCATCATCCGCTTCCAGGCGTCGATCGCATCGGTGTTTCCGTTCTCGATGCCGGCTCGCAAGGAATCGTGAAGATCGATGACCCAGTGAGCGCCGTAGGCCTCGGCCTCTGCCACGGGCCGGGGAAATACGGGGAAGGGCACCACCTCGCTCTTCTCCGGCGCCCGGTAAGTGAGCCAGATCTTCTTGTCCGGTTCGAGGGCTTGGTTCAGGCGGATGACGGCGGCGTTTGAGTCGACCCACGGGGCGCCGGTGGGGCCGGAGTCGGCGCTGTCACCGCTGCGCTGGCTGGCTTGAACGCCGGGCCAGGCTCCTTCCCGCAACAGCACGCCCTCAGGCGGCTGATCCGGATCGAGTGTCAGGAATTCAATATCTCCGAGAGAAAATGGGGGTGGTGTCTCCCCGGCGAGACAATTGACGGGCGTGCCTTCGAGAAGACTAAGCCGGGACGGCTCGATCCACTCGGCGGGCCAACGCATCGGTATGCGGTCCATGCGGCCTCCTACGAGATCCCCCACGGCACTCCGGAATCTGCCAAAATGCCTGACCTGATTATATTACGAATGCGCATCGTCCATAGGTATCTGCAATTGCACGGGAAGCCCGGGAAACGATACGCTGTTAGTAACAGGCTTGGCGGGAATCGCCCGCCAACCGCGGGGATGGTCACGGACGAGGTGCACCGTGACTTGGGCTATTTTTATCCGTCTGCCAAACAGGGGCAGCGGAGAGTCCCGGGAGAACAAGCGAAACATGCTGAAGAAAAAAGAGGACACGCCCGAGGATCTGAATCCTCAAGAAACCTCGGAGTGGCTTGAAGCCCTCGACGAGATCATCGACGCCGCCGGGCCGGACCGGGCGGCCTACCTGTTGGAGCGTCTGCACCACCGCGCCGCCAGCTTCGGCGTATACGCACCGTTGAAGGTGAGCACGCCTTATGTGAACACCATCCCCGCGGAGGAGGAGGAACCGTATCCTGGGGACCGCGAGATAGAACGCCGTATCAAGAGCCTGATCCGCTGGAACGCCATGGCCATGGTGGTCCGTCAAAATAAATACGACGACGGAATCGGCGGCCATATATCCACTTTCGCGTCGCTCGCGACCCTGGTCGAGGTTGGACAGAACCATTTCTTCCGTGGCAGCTATGACGACCAGCCGGGCGACCTCGTCTATTTCCAAGGCCACGCCTCTCCTGGCATGTACGCCCGGGCCTACGTCGAGGGCCGGTTGAGCGAGAAGCACCTTGAGAACTTCCGTCACGAACTGCGCGACCATCCCGGGCTTTCGTCGTACCCGCATCCGTGGCTGATGCCGGACTTCTGGCAGTTCCCGACAGTTTCGATGGGCATCGGTCCCATCAACTCTATCTATCAGGCCCGCTTTTTGCGCTATCTGGAGAACCGCGGCCTCATCCCCGTCACCCCGCGGAGGGTCTGGACCTTTGTCGGGGACGGCGAATGCGACGAACCCGAAACGCTGGGCGCGATCACCTTGGCCTCTCGCGAGAGACTCGACAATCTGATCTGGGTGATCAACTGTAATTTGCAGCGGCTGGACGGCCCGGTACGCGGCAACGGCCACATCATTCAAGAACTCGAAGCCGCCTTCCGCGGAGCGGGCTGGAACGTTATCAAAGTGATATGGGGAGACGATTGGGACCGGCTGCTCGCGAAGGATTCCAGCGGATTGCTCATCAAGCGCATGGGCGAATGCGTGGACGGCGAGTACCAGAACTTCAAGGTTAAGGGCGGCGCCTACGTCCGGCGCGAGTTCTTCGGCAAGTATCCGGAACTGCTCGAGCTGGTGGCCGACATGAGCGACGAGCAACTGGCGAAGCTGCGGCGAGGCGGCCACGATCCCCAAAAGGTCTACAACGCTTATAAAGAGGCGATGGAGACCAAGGGGCAGCCGACCGTCGTTCTCGCTAAAACGATCAAGGGCTACGGTCTCGGCGAGGCCGGCGAGGGCCGGAATCCCACTCATGGCCAAAAGAAGCTGAACGAAGGGGAAATGGAGTACTTCCGTTCTCGCTTCGACATTCCCATACCGGAAGAGACGGTTCACACCGCTTCCTTTTACCGTCCGCCGGAAGACTCGCCGGAAATGAAATATCTTCATGCCCGCCGCAAGGCGTTGGGCGGCTACCTCCCCGCTCGCAAAGTGAAGCCGATTGAGCTGAAAGCGCCGGCTCTTGAAGCGTTCGACGACGTTCTGCAGGGCTCGAAGGGCCGTGGCGCGATGACCACTTCCGGGCTGTCGAGCATCCTCCGCACGTTGCTGCGCGACAAAGAGGTCGGCAACTACATCGTCCCTATCATTCCCGACGAAGCCCGCACCTTCGGAATGGAGGCGCTTTTCCGGCAGGTGGGTATCTATGCGAGCCAGGGCCAACTCTACAAGCCGGTCGACAGTGACCTGTTCCTCTACTACAAAGAGGCAAAGGACGGAGCCATCTTGGAAGAAGGGATTACAGAAGCCGGCTCCCTCGCGTCGTTCACCGCCGCCGGCACGGCGTACGCTAATTTCGGCGTGCCGATGATCCCATTCTTCATCTACTACTCGATGTTCGGATTCCAGCGGGTGGGCGACTTGATATGGGCGTTTGGCGACTCTCGCGGCAAAGGATTTCTGATGGGCGGCACAGCCGGCCGGACCACTCTTGCGGGCGAGGGATTGCAGCACCAGGACGGCCACAGCCACGTACTCGCCAGCACCGTGCCGACGTGCCGGGCATACGATCCTGCCTACGCCTTCGAGATGGCCGTCATTATCCAGGACGGAATCAAGCGGATGTACGAGCGGATGGAGAACTGCTTCTACTACATCACGCACTACAACGAATTCTACGTGCAGCCGCCGATGCCGGAAGAGAACCGCGAAGCAGTAATCGAGGGAATCGTCAAGGGTATCTACAGATACCGTTCTTCGCTCGGCGGTGAGGCGGCCGTCCAGCTCTTCGGCAGCGGGCCGATCCTCAATGAGGTTCTCCGTGCGCAGGAAATTCTGCACGAGAGGTACGAAGTCGCCGCTGATGTTTGGAGCGTCACGAGCTATAACGAGCTACGGCGCGAAGCGCTCGCCGTGGAGCGATGGAACCGGCTGCATCCGGCCGAGGAAACCAAGACGCCGCACATCGTGCAGGCGCTGAGCGGCTCCCAGGGGCCGGTTATCGCCGCTTCGGACTACATGAAGATCGTTCCCGACCAACTCGCTCCGTGGATCGGTAACCGGCTGATGACGCTTGGCGCCGACGGATTCGGCCGCTCGGATAACCGCACGGAATTGCGCCGGCACTTCGAGATCAACGCCGAATCGGTAGCCGCTGCAACGCTGTCACGCTTGGTTCGCGATGGGAAGTTTGAGGCGGAGAAAGCAGTTGCCGCCTTCTCAGATTTGGGCGTTGATCCGGAGAAGATCGACTCGGCCATAGCTTGATCATTTAGCGGGCGGGCGATTCGCATGCCTAGCACTGCAGTGCCAATGCTGACAGTCACGGAAGATGACGTGCGGCGCGTTCTGCCTATGGACGTGGCAATCCGCTTAATGCGCCGGGCATTCGAGGGGCTGGCTTCGGGCGCGGCGCGAAATCAGCCGCGCCGCCGTCTGGCGCTCCCAGGCGGAACCGTTCTCCACTCGATGGCCGCCACCTACGGCAAGTATCTGGGGACGAAGGTCTATTCGACCAACGTGAAGCACGACGCCCACTTCTTCTTCCTGCTTTTCGCGGCCGAAACCGGCCGGCCGCTGGCGATGTTCGAGGCGAACTATCTCGGGCAGATCCGCACGGGCGCGGCAAGCGGATACGTAACCAGTCTGATGGCGCCTCCTGGAGCGGATACGGCCGGCTTGATCGGCTCCGGTTTTCAGGCGGAGTCCCAACTCGAGGCAGTGCTGCAAGTGAGACCAATCCGGCGGGTTCGCGTCTGGAGCCGGAGAGCGGAGAACCGGCTGCGCTTCGCCCAATGCTGCAGTGCGCGGTTTGGCATTGCGGTGGAGGCGGCTCGTTCGGCTCGCGAAGCCGTCGAAGGGGCAGCGATCGTGACCACCGCGACCTCCTCGAAGGAGCCGGTCCTCGAGGCGGACTGGATCGCTCCTGGCGCGCATGTCAACGCCGTGGGCTCCAACAATCCTTCGCGCCGTGAACTGCCCCCGGAACTGATCCTGCGGGCTGGACTGATAGCCGTCGATAGTCTCGAACAGGCTCGCATTGAGTCGGGCGATCTGCTGCTGGCGGTTCCCCCCGAGCACTGGAAAGGCTTACCTCTCGTGGAGGTTGCGGATCTCGTAACCCGTGCCAGGGAACAAGAGAACCCTGGCGCAGTCACGATTTTCAAATCAAATGGGTTAGCGGTGGAAGACGTTGTTGCGGCCGGATTCGTTTATGAGCAGCTCACCGGGCAAGGCGATGGCGGTGGCGGTTATTCCTGAGCAGGCATCTGATCGGAATCGTGCCAAGCGGATATCTTTAACCGGCGGCACACCCAGCAGAGCTTTTCCATTGAAGCCGGCGCGACTTCATCGCCGCACACGACGCACTTCGGGAGCGGCCTTGGCTGAGCGCTATCGGAGCTTACGGACGCCCTGGCCTGCTCGAGAATCTCCTGCGAGATGACCGGTCCGTTTTGAGCTCGCTTCTTCCGTTTCATTGCCTACCTAGTTCCTACTATAGACCAACCATCGGCCGATGAGTCCGATTACTTTCGGATGTCAGGCGGCCCGGTCGTACGAGAGAACGTAAGCGGCGTCGAGCGAAGAGCTGCAACGCGGGCACTTCTGGCCTGGTTGGACGAACGAGCGCCTCCTGGTGGAGACAACCATTGCTTCCACTGTATGGGTGCAAATCGGACAGTGCACCGCTCCGGAGGCAACCGTGCTGGGCATCGCTTTCACTATCGTCATTTCCTATACCTCCTTTCCGTTATGCATTCCAATGCTTCAGACGCAGCGAGCGCCAAAAGGATGTCAAGAATTCCGCTGAAAATCGCATGATTCGCGGATCGTCCTTTCGTTCCTGATTTCGCCAGCACGAGTCCGCCGGTTACGGCGCCTACGCGGCTGAAACCACATTTAGCGGTTTTGTGACCTCCCGGTTCGGCGCTGGAAGGGCCTGGTTGGGTCTCACGGCGCGCGGCGCACGGTGGCGAGCTCTAATTCGTGTGGGAAAATGAGGAGTTTATGAGCAAACTGGCATTTCTGTTCCCCGGGCAGGGCTCACAGTCCGTTGGGATGGGCAAGAGTCTTGCCGAGATGTTCCCCGCGGCCCGGGCGATTTTCGAGCAGGCCGATGACGCGCTCGGTTTCCCGCTCTCTCAACTCTGCTTCGAGGGACCTGAGGAGGAGTTAAAACTTACTGAAAACACTCAGCCAGCGATTCTCACCGTCTCCGTCGCCGCACTGGCGATTCTCAAGGAAAAGGACATCCGTGCCGATTACGTGGCCGGGCACAGCCTGGGTGAATATTCCGCGCTTGTGGCCGCCGGCGCCGCCAGCTTCAGTGACGCTGTGAAACTCGTGAAGAAGCGCGGCCGCTATATGCAGGAAACAGTTCCGGCCGGAACCGGAGCCATGGCCGCTCTGCTGCGACTCCCCGCGGGCAAGCTCGACGACATCCTGGCCGCGGCTGCGCAGGGCGAAGTCGTCACAGCCGCGAATTACAACTCGCCGGCGCAGGTTGTCATCGCGGGGCACACCGGCGCCGTTGAGCGTGCGGTTGAGTTGGCCAAAGCGGCCGGGGCCCGCAAAGCGGTGATGCTTCCGGTGAGCGCACCGTTTCACTGCCCGCTGATGGCGCCTGCCCAACAGCGCCTGAAGGCGGATCTCGACGTCACGAACTTCTCCGATTTGGAGATTCCGCTGGTGAACAACTGGCAAGCGCGGGAGATTCGCACCGGCAATGAAGCGCGCACGGGCTTGTTTGAACAGGTCCCGAATCCGGTGCGTTGGGAACAGTCAATGGCATACCTCGCGGAGCAGGGTGTGACCCGTACAATTGAAGTGGGCCCGGGCAATGTACTCACGGGGCTAATGCGCGGTATTGCCGGGGAGGTACAAGGTCTGAAGTTCGGAACCGCCGAAGACTGGGCCGCGATCGAGGCGAAACTCTAGCGAAACCGGGTCGCGGCGCCGGCCGGGTTACGGCGATTCCGGGAGCGCCTCCGCTTCGAAGACTATGCCGTCAATTGCCTCGTAAAGTTCTTTGGCCGTGGCAGGCTTGGATAGATAACCGTCCATACCCGCGGCGAGACAGCGTTGCCGGTCAGTTTCGGTGGCGTGGGCCGTAAGCGCGATGATTGGCACTCGCTGCCCGGTTTCGCTCTCGCGCTGCCGAATTGCAGCCGTCGCCTCCAGCCCACAGAGTACGGGCATCTGAAGGTCCATCAAAACGAGCTCGAAACGGTTCTTCTCGGTCGCCTTCACTGCCTGAGCCCCGTCCCGGACGGCCGTCACCGTGTGTCCCCGTCTTTCGAGGAGCTTGCGGGTAACCGTCTCATTGATGGCATTGTCCTCGGCCAGCAGGATATTGAGCCGCGATCTGGCTGCTTCGGATCCGAGCCGCGAATCCTCCGCGGGAGACTCGGCGTCCGGGGCTGGCAGGGCGAATACGGCAGTGAAGCTAAATACACTGCCCCGGCCGGGCTTGCTCTTCACGGAGAGCTGCCCGCCCATCATCCCAACCAGGCGGGAGCAAATGGTTAGTCCCAACCCGGTACCTCCGAAGCGTCTGGTAATCGAACCGTCGGCTTGGGAAAAGGCGTCAAAGATTTTTTCTTGTTGTTCCGGGGAGATTCCGAGACCGGGGTCTTTCACGGCGAATTCTAGGATCGCGTTCCCTGCCTGCATTGACCGCGTTCGGACGGAAACGCGGATCTCGCCCTGCTCGGTAAATTTCACCGCGTTATCAACGAGGTTCACGAGCACCTGACGCAAGCGGATACGGTCGCCCAGCAACAAGTCCGGGACGTCTGGAGCCGCCTCCCATGCGAGGCGCAGACCCTTGCGGTTCGCCTTTATCGATAGGAGCTGAATCGTCTCGGCGAGCGACTCGCTGAGACTAAACTCTTTGAAGTGGAGATCCAGCTTGCCGGCCTCAATCTTCGAGAAATCGAGAATGTCGTCGATAATCCGCAGCAGCGATTCGGCGGACGACTTGGCCGCTTCCAGATAGCTTCTTTGTTCCGGAGTGAGCGTGGAGTCAAGTGTAAGTTCCGTCATCCCGAGAATGCCGTTCATCGGTGTCCGGATCTCGTGGCTCATGTTGGCCAGAAACTCGGATTTCAGCCTCGACGACTCCTGCGCCTTCAGCATCAGTGCACGGATCTCGGCGGTCTGCCGGCGCACGGCCCGCCGCAAGGCGATCACCCACGCCAGCGCCGCCAGCACCAATACCGCGGGGATGGACGCCGCCGCGGCGATCTCCAGGTCAGAAAAGCGGCGCGGCGGGCGCAGATTCACGAGGTCAAAACCGTCCCGAAGGCGAATCTGGTATACATCGTCGGTATACGGTAGAGAAATGCCGGATATTTCCACCTCGGAGTCCGCCGGAATCGGGTCGGCGAACGAAGTCGGTTGTTCCAGCGGCCGGCGGAGATAACCTCGCAAGCTTGTGCGCCCGTCGGAGATCACCACGGAGTCACGCGTTTCGCCAACAGTCAGGCTTTCCACGCGGCCCCGCACCCTGATGAGCATTCCGCCGTGGTCGCCGCGCCGGGCGGACTCCAGCGAAACCAGTTTCGGCTCGACGGGCCGTCCGGAGCGCAGGGGCTCGACGTTCATGGCCAGCATGTCCGGCTCCTCCTCGACGATTAACCGCGCCGAGCCCGTCACCTTCACCAGATCTCCGCAGTCAAGCCGCAGATCCTGTCCGCTCGACACCGAGATGCCCCCGGTTGCGTCCTGAATATAGAAATCACCTGCTCCGGATGTCAGCACGCCCGGCCGCAGGGTGACCTTTCCGAGCAAAACACAATCGCGGTTCCGGGCGCCCTTCGCATCCAGGCGGACTTCGGCAATCGTGCAACTCCGGGGTTCGGCGGCGGCGCGCGTCGGTACCACCGCAAGACAAGCGAGGAGCAAAGTAGTGAACACTGTCTCCAATCGAGACATTGATGCTTTCCAACTGAACATATCGGCGAATAGATAGGATGTCTTTGCTCCCCGGCCGAAGAACATTGCCCGGAAGCCGGGCGGCGCAAACTAACCTGCGGACGCCACGTTTTCCTTCACGGCGTTGAGCGCCCAGCCGAGATAGCGGTAATGCTCCGCGGGTTCGCCGCCCACCTTGACAGCCGCTTCAAGTGCAGGAACGGCCGGCGCTGCGGCCTTTCCTATGTAGACGAGCGAGATGCCGGCGTGCAGGGCGGTCAGGCCATCGCCCCCATCCAACATCTTGACTAGCACCGGGACCGCTTCCCCGCAGGCCCCGAGATTGCACATCGCCTCCGCGGCAGCCGCCCGGACCACGGATGACGTGTCTCCAAGAGCCTTTCGCACTGCATCCATCGCCGGCCGCGCCTCATCGCCCAGAGCGGCCAAGCCCACCGCACCCCAATAGCGGACGCCGGCATCGGGGTCCGCGAGCGCGGCCTCCAGTTCCGGCAGTTTATCGGCCCCGCGCCCGACCAGTTCCGCTGTATCCAGGATCCGTTCGAGCGGGTATGCTCCCTCCGAGCGGGCCATGTCATACGGAGATTGGCCGCCAGATCGACGCGCGAGCTCCGGCTCCGGCAGAAAGCCGGTGTCGCGTAGCTCAAGCACGCGCGAGCGGAGATTTTCCCCGAACTGCCCCAGACGCTCGGAATGCGCTGCTTCTCCAGCGAGATTGCGAAGTTGCTCCGGGTCGGTCTCCAGGTCATAGAGTTCCTCCACCGGTTTCGACGCAGCCATCAGCCACGCCGCGTCGCCGGAGAGTTTTCCTGCGGCGGCCAGCCGCCGCAGCTCCTGGCGGATAGGTGTGAATTCCGAGTAGTCGCTGCGCTGCATGCGGGGCCGGTGCGGAAGGTAGTTGCGAATGTATTGCCAGCGGCCGGTTGTCAGTGTGCGCGACACATCAAGCACCTCGTCCACGCGGTCGCGCGCCGCGAAAACGTATTCGCGCTGCTGCGGCGGATTCTCGCCCAGAAAACTCCGCCCCCGCATGTAGCCGGGGACGGGCAATCCGATCAGAGAAAGCATCGTGGGCGGGAAGTCGACAAAACTGACCAGGTCGTCGCAGGTGGAACCAGGGCCGGACGGGGCAAGATGCCGGTACTTTTCCGGGAAGCGAATCACGAGCGGCACACGAATTCCGGAGTCGTGCAGCCAGCGCTTGCCCCGGGGCAGCCCGGTACCGTGGTCGGAATAGAAAAAGACGATCGTGTCCTCGGCCAAGCCGTCTTCCTCGAGTTGGGCAAGGAATTCGCCGGTCTGCTTGTCCGCTCTTGTCACCTGAGTGTACAGCGTTGCCATGTTCAGCCGGACCACTGGAGTGTCCGGGTAATAGGAGGGCAGAGGTATCCGGGCCGGATCGTGCCGCTCTTCCGGGCTGAGCGTGGCGTTCACCTTATCGAGTTCCTCGGCCGTATAGCGCACCTGGCTCTGATGAGTCGTCATCAGGTTGAAAATGCTGAAGAAGGGCTGGCCGCCCGGCCGGTCGCGCCAGTGCGCGGTGTCGCTGGAAATGTCCCAGGCGGCTTCGGGCGTCGCGAAGTTGTAATCTTCCTTCACGTTGTTTGTGCAAAAATAACCCGCCTCCCGCAGGAATTCTGTGTAGCAGCCCACATCACGCGGCAAGGGCATTTCGCCGCGCAGATTGTGAGTCCCGAGAGAGATGGCGTGAACGCCCGTAATGAGACAGGACCGGGCGGGGGTGCAGAGGGGAGCGGTGGCGAAGGCGTTCGTGAAGCGCACTCCTTCTTCGGCCAGCCGGTCGACGTGCGGGGTGTGGGCGGCTTCGTCTCCATAGCAGCCGAGGACCGGGCTGAGATCCTCCCAGGTAACCCCGAGAATGTTGGGCCGGGTGGTTGAGCGGGCGCAGCCGGAGAGCGCGGCGGCGGCAATGCCAGCCCCTGCCGAGGCAATGAAGCCGCGCCGGGAGAATTGCTTGTGGGATGGTAGTTGATCGAAGCTCACGATTCCCTTAGATTCCTGCTGCCTTCGATTATCGGGTCCGTCTGGGTTCCTCATGATGGGGTATAAAGAATGATACCCGAAGTATACTCGGTTAAGGGTTCGTTACGGGGCATCCGCCAAGCCAGGTGGCGAGTGGCCGCGTCCCAACCTGTCCTGTCGGGGACAGCGGGAACGAACGGCGCGGCGCTAAATCAATCGTCCGAGCTCCGGCTCGCGCGCCTGATGTGCTAATCTCACGTGATTGACTGCAACTGCCGGCCAATATCAGCTCATTGAACAACCAAACGAACGTAATGTTTCGGAATTTTAGTATTGTCGTACCAGCGGCCGCCGCGGGAACAGCTTTGTTCTGCGCGGCGTTTGAAGCGCTGTCATTTCTTAGGTTCGCCGACGAGCAGAGCCGCAGAATCGCGGAGGTGGTTCCGCCACTGGCTACAACTGCAGCCATCATTGGCCTGGGGATGGCGATCATCCTCATTGCCCTTCGCCTGGTAACCCGTACCAGGCCCCTTGCGCGGATGTCTGCCGCCGTTGCCGTTTTTTCGGCGGTTGCGTTTAGCACCTTGAGCGTGGCCGGCCGGCTTGATTTCACCCTGCTGGAGCCGGCTGGAATTCTGCAACTTGCTGTAAGCTCTCTTGCCGGCCTCGCCGTCGCAATCTTGCTGTTGCGGGCGCTGGAGTCTGGGGCTGTCCCCAAGGTTCTGTTGAGGGTGGGGGAACGCCTTCTTCTCGGGGCGCCGCTCGCCTTGCTAGGCGCTGTTGTCATGGCCGTTGGGGAATTCAGCCCGATGATTATCGGAGTGGCCGTCACCGGGATAGCCGCCCTGTTCGTGGCGTTACCGCCGGCTCGATCCGGCTGGATCGTGAGTGCGGTGTGGGGACTATCGATCGCCGCCGGTCTGATCGTGTTCTCGACACGGACGCCGTTTGCGGGGGCGCCTGCGGAATCCGCCGGCGCATCTGGCCGAAGCATCCGGAAGGTATTGCTGTTGACGGTGGATACGCTGCGCGCCGATGCCCTTTCCTGCTACTCGGAAAACGGCGTGTCCACGCCGAATTTGGATCATCTGGCGACCGATTCGGTCCTGTTTCGCGCCGCGTACTCCGCCAGTTCATGGACCTTACCCTCATTGAGTTCCCTTCTAACTGGACTCCCGCCGCGAGTCCATCAAGTGTACCTTATGGAATCGCGAATCGCGCCAGAGTTCCCAACGATACCGGCCGCGCTTTCGGAAGCGGGCTACGCTACGGCCGCCGTGGTGGTGAATCCCTTGATCACAAGAGCCGCGGGATTTAGCCGCGGGTTCGACGAGTACGCATTTCATCAGGATGAGTGGCCCCAGAATGAGCCGGTCGGCAGGAAGATTCTGAGGAAGGCGCTGCCAGGCCGCTTCCAAACCAGCACGGAAATGCTCACTCAAACTGCCATCAAATGGCTCGAAGAAAACCATGAACGAGATTTCTTCCTCTGGTTGCACTACTTTGACCCGCATGACCCTTTCGCCCCGCCGGAAGAGTTTTGGCCGGAACAGCGCCCTCCGGACCTGAGATGGTGGGCGGACTCCGGGGACCCATCAGGCCACACGACTCGTGGAGGATTGCTGGAGACCGTTCGCGGCGGGTGGCAGCTTTCGCAGCGGGAACGAAGCTGGATACGGCTTCTCTATGGCTCCGAAGTTCGCTATGTCGACCACTCTATCGGCCGGATCATTACAAAGCTCAAAGAGCTCGGTCTCTATGACGAACTACTCCTCATTTTCACCAGCGATCACGGGGAAGAGTTCTGGGATCATGGCAGTATGGGACACGGACACGCGATGTATGAGGAAGTGCTGCGTATCCCGCTCATGGTGAAGCTTCCGAATTCCTCGCAAGCCGGAGAACTAGCCACTCGGGTGACGAATCTCGCCGTACCGAAAACGATCCTGGATCTCTGCGGCGTCGCCTATCAATCCGATTGCTATGCACCGCCTTCCCTGGTGAGCTACCTCAATGCTGGTGGGACGTCTCCAGGAGGTTCTGCCTCTACTGTCCTGTCGAGTGGAACCTGCTATTACGAACCACAGGATGCTTACATCGCGAATGATGAGAAGCTCATCTTCAAAAACGAGTCTGGGTCTGAGAAGGTGTTCAACCTTGCTGAAGACCCGGGTGAGACACGATCCCTCTCATGGACTGAACCCGAACTATCCGGCAAGCTCCGGCGGGCGCTCGAGCAACAGAACGCCCGCCTGGACGAGGTCAGAAAGTGCTTCGCGCCGAGTGCCAGCGCCAACGATAGCATCGACCAGCGGAGGCTGGAACGATTGAAGGCGCTCGGATATTTGCAGTAATGCGGGTTGAGCCGGTACAACGGCGCCACGCGCCGGCTTCAGCGGCGTTTGAACCGCTGGTTGCTGTTGCGGGAAAGACGGAGTAAGTTGGGATTGGTGAATGGACATCCCATGAAACTCAGTTCTGCATCCTTGGTTTTCGCGGCCGCTTTGTTCTTGCCGGTTCTGGCGATAGTGGAGCCGGCTCCGGCGCAGCCGGTTCTGCCCTATCATGCCGTCGCGGAATGGCCCAAGATCCCGCCGGAGATCCAGATGGGCGCTGGAATGGGCATATCCGTGGACGCCGGCGGGCGGATCTGGGCGTACAATCGCGGGTCGCACTCGCTGATCCAGTTGAACGCCAACGGTGAAGTACTGGAAGCCTGGAAGGATGGAACGGTGGTTCTCCATTCAAAGGCTGCTCACGGCCTAAGGATCGCTCCGGACGGCGGTCTTTGGCTGGTGGGCCGGGAAGCCCAGACAATTTGGAAGTACGCTCCCGGAGGGCGGGTTGAGCTTGTTATCGGCTCCTTTGGCGGCAAGGCCGGAGATAACGACGCTTTCTACGCTTTTAACCGGCCTACCGGGATTGCCGTGGACAGCCGCGGCGACGTCTATGTGGGCGATGGCTACCAAAACTCGCGGGTTGTGAAATACTCGCCTGAAGGCGAGTACCTTCTGCACTGGGGAAAGCCTGGTGGCGGTGACGGCCAATTCAAATTGGTGCACGACGTGGCCGTGGATGCGCAGGATTTCATCTACGTGGCCGACCGTGGCAACGAACGCGTACAGGTTTTCACTCCCGCCGGCGGTTTCCTGGCAAAGTGGGAAGGTATCGGCGTTCCGTGGGGACTGGCGTATGACCGCTGGCGCAACGTAATGTGGATGTGCGACGGCGACAACGGCCGTATCTCGAAGCTGAATCTCGATGGCGAGGTTCTCGGAGTATTGGGCGAGAACGGCAAAGGGCCAGGCCAGTTCGACCAGATACACGGCATCACAGTGGACGAGGCAGGTAATCTGTACGTCTGCGAGACGAGAAACGCGCGACTGCAGAAGCTGGCGCCAAATTAGGGCGGAACCGCCCGCGTCCAGCAATCCAGCTTTTACTTCAGCCAAACCTGGCAAATATCGTGGATGCGGATCAGGCCGAGGCACCTTCCCGAACCAGCCTCTACCACCGGCAGTAGGGAAATCTGTGAAGGGCGGTCCTCCATAATTCGCATGGCGTCCACCAGGGGGACTTTGGGGGAAACCGTGACCGGATTATGCGTCATCACATCCGCGGCGGTAAGCGTTTGCAGATCCTCGCGTGACTGCAGCGCGCGCCGGAGATCCCCATCGGTGATCAGACCGGCCAAGCGCCCGTCCCCGCCGGCGACGCAGGCCGCCCCGAGCGGATGGCTTGTCATGGCGATTACAATCTCGCGCAGGCGGTCGTGTTCGTTAACCCACGCCACCTCTTCGCCGCGGTGCATCGCCTCGCCCACAGTGATGCGGAGATTCCGCCCGAGTTGTCCGCCCGGATGCCGATCGGCGAAGTCGTTGGCGGAAAAGCGGCGGGCCTGCATCACGACGATCGCGAGCGCGTGGCCGATGCCCAGAGCGACGGCGATGCTGGCGGTGGGTACGAGGTTTCCCGGGTCTGCTTCCCCGTCTACGCTGGCGTCAAGACAAACGTCTACCTGACTTGCCAGGGGAGATCTCTGGTTCCCCACGATTCCGATCAGCGGCGAGCCCAGTTCCCGGACCGGGCCAACCAAGCGGAGTAGCTCCGCGGTGGTTCCGGCGTTCGAGATCGCCACCACCGGATCTCCGGGTGCGATGACACCTAAATCGCCGTGGATCGCCTCGGCCGGGTGCAGGAAGACGGCCGGTGTGCCCGTACTCGAAAATGTGGCCGCCAGGGTCCTCGCTACATGGCCAGATTTTCCCATGCCGGTGAACACCAGTTTTCCAGTGTGAGTCAGAATGATTTCGACGGCGCGGACCAGATTCTCGCCGAGCCGTTCCGCAGCTCTGGAGAGTCCGGCGGCCTCCGCCATGAGGATATCCCGGGCCAGGGAAAGCGAATCGTTTGGCATCGTCGTCTCCCATGATCTCGCACCAGAACTCGCTGGTACCATGCACCATCCCTTCCCCCGAAGCTAATTCTGAAGCTCATGTGCCGCCATCGCCTGTCCCCGGAACCTCCACGGCCCGACTAGTTTTCATCTGCAACCAATCAATCTCCGGGTTTCTGACCGATGAGTTTCTCAAAGGTTTATTCCGGCTATGGAACGCACCCGCCAAGAAGTCGTCGAATCGCTGCTCCGGCGTATTGTGAAACGTCCTGACTTCCCCGTCTTCTCCGAGCACCTCGGCGAGATGATGGAAATCGCGGGCGACGACGAAACATCGATGCGGCAGATCACGAACGTTATCCTCAAGGATTACGGTCTGACGCTGAAGCTTCTGAAGACCGCGAACTCTCCCTACTACAATCGCTCCGGCAAGACGATTCTCACGGTCACTCACGCCGTCGCCCTTCTCGGTCTGGACGGCATTCGCGACATGGCGAGCGGGCTACTGCTGTTCCAGCACTTTCGCCGGAAATCCGCGGGCCTACGGGAGTTGATGCTGCTTTCCGTGCTCACCGCGAGTCACGCTCGGATCACGGCTGCGCGGATCGATTACCCTCGCATCGAGGAAGCCTACCTCTGCGGCATGTTCCGAAACTTGGGCGAAGTGCTGGTTTCCGGGTATCTCCCGCGAAAGTACGCCGCCGTCCTCGCGCGGGTCCGTGAGCTGGCGGTAAACGAGCGCGCCGCCTGTCTCCGAGTACTCGGGTGCAGCTTCGAGGACCTCGGCCGGGCCGCCGCCAGGCTATGGAGGATTCCCGACCGTGTCCGGCTGTGCATGCGCACCGGACAACAGCGCTACAGCAAGGCGCTGAACAGCGAATTGGAGGTGCTGGAGGCCGTCACCACTTTCAGCCACGGCCTCACCGATGCCATTTACCGGCAGGAACCGACACTGATCAAGGGACGCCTCAACTACCTCATGATGACCCACGGCCCGGTCCTCTCCGTTGGCCGCGCGGAGATCGAGGAGATAGCCCGGAAAGCGGTTGACGAGACGAAGTCCACGTTCGAGGTTCTGCATGTTCCCTTGGATGAGTTGCGGCTGCGGAAGCAGACCGAGGCTGCGATGATCGCACTGGACTCTCCGGAAGATGTCGAGATTCCGGACGAGACGAACGCCGCCCTCACGCCGGGCGCGGCGTTGCTTGAGAAACTCACCGAAGAGGTGGAACTCTTTGTCTGCTCCGGCGGCTCCCTAGACATCAACCGTATCGTGCTCATGACGCTTGAGAGCATGTACCGCGGCGGAGCGTTCCGGCGGGTACTGTTCGGGCTTGTGCTCCCGGACCGCAGCGGCATGCGCGGCCGCCTCGGACTCGGCGACGGCATCGACGCCTTCGTGGACGCTTTCTCGTTTCCGCTCTCGATGCGCTCCGGTCCGGTCGCTAACGCCCTCCTCGCTGGACAGGATCTCTACATTAATGACAACCGTTACGCCCACTCCGAGTTTGGCAAGATCACGCAAAGCCGGAACTTCGGCATTCTCCCAGTGAGTGTTGGCGGGGTTCCCGTCGGCTGTTTCTACTTCGACCGCGGCGACGACGCCGCGCCGGTATCCGACGACGAAAAGTACATGCTCTCCCGTTTGCGTGATCTTAGCGCGGAAGCTATCCGTCTTTCACGCGAAAACGCTGCGGTGGCTGGATGAACAAGGGAACGGCCCTTCCGGGCTGCAGTCAAACTTGAGACGAACTCCTCCGACGGGCCTGCATGTCCGGTTCCCCAAAGGGGCCCCTCCAGCTCTGTTCCGCGCATGCGGTGTGTCCGCCGCTATTGCCTGCCAACAGATTGAGTCTATTCTGCAGGGTGGATGATCATCTTTCCCACGCCGTCGTCGTAGTTTGCATTCAACTCGAATGCTGCCTGCACCTGCTCCAGGGGCCTTGAGTGGGTGACGATCGGGCCGAGCAGCGCCGGGTACTCCTTCATCAAATCAACAGCCGGTTCTGTCTCGTGATTCGAGCGGCGAACGTTGAAGAGATGGATCTCTTTGCGCCGCATCTCGTGATAGTCGAGCGTGACCCGTGCTTCGTACGGAATTCCGGTGACTACAACCCGGCCGGCTCTGCGAGTGACGTGCAAGCAATGGTCAAGAGACGCGTCCCGCGTGGCGCAATCAATTGACAGATCGACGCCGCGTCCGCCAGTCTCCGCGAGAACCGCCTGCCGCACGTCGCCTTCGGCTGGATCGAACGCCGCCTCGGCGCCCAAAGCGAGCGCCAGTTCGCGCCGGGCCTCCACCGGTTCCACTGCGATCACCCGTTTCGCGCCGGACAGCTTCAGGCAGGCGATTGTCATCAGCCCAATGGGCCCGGCGCCGAATACGGCCGCCGTGTCACCGAAACTCACCTGAGCGAACTTCATCGAGTGCAACACAACGGCCAGCGGCTCGAATAGCGTCGCATAGTCGAAATCCAACCCTTCCGGAAGCGGAACCAGACACTCGACCGGAACGTTTACGTACTCGCGAAAATACCCGGGGTCTCCCGGCTGGCTCATGAACCGCAAGTTGGCGCAGACGTTGTGGTGGCCCGAGCGGCAGAATTCACAGTGATAACAGTAGACCGCCGGCTCAAGCATAACTCGGTCTCCCGGTGACCAGCCGGTAACCTGACCGCCTACTCTTCTTATGACGCCAGCCGGTTCATGACCCAGCACCATCGGGTAGACGCTCGGCGTATCGCCCACGGCGCCCTCGGTGAAATTATGTAAATCGGATCCGCAAACTCCAACCGAGTACACCTTTGCCTGCACATGTCCCGGCGGGGGATCTTCAATGGCGCCGTCGGTGAGAGCGAACTGCCGCTGCTCGACTAACTCGGCTACTCGCATGGGGTGATCCGCTTCGGGATGATCCTACTTCTTGAACAGATTATCGAATGCGGCCCGGGCGTCCTTTGGGCTCGCCGGCGACGGATTCGACACCACCGGTACCGAGTGGGACGAGACTGAGTCGCGAGCCACGGTCACACGGCTTTCGAAGTGTTCGCACTCGTTCGCCCTATCCTTGGAACTCACACGCACGAGGATCGGCTTCGCGCACTGGAACCGGAGCGATGGTTCGAAGTGCGCACACTGCTTGCAGCAGTGTAGAGCTACGCCGCAATGCGGGCAGTCGCCTTTTAGGTCCACTCCGGGCGGCAACTGTTTTGCGCAGTTGTAGCACCGTGTCGCGGTTACGGCTTGTACCATCCGCGGAAGCCTCGGTCCGGTCACGTCAATGGGTGGCCGGGGTCCTTTCGGTCTGCGCTCCTGGCGGCCACGGTCTTCGCCCTGGTCTCCGTTCACGTCCATGTAGCCACGATGTCTGTATTTGCGGTCGTTTGGCATGGCTGGTTTATATGACTCCTCGGGTTCTCACGGGCTTCCGCGGAAGCCTTTGAACTCCTGGAACTGCGGGGACGGCATTCACTATGAAACATTCGGGTTGGATCGGGACCTTCGACGTCGCCCCAAGCGGCGCCCTCCGGCATCTCGCAAGATCAATCTGGAATCCGTTCACTTCGGTGCAGTGCTCGCACTGCCGCAGTGAATTGGGAAGGCAGAGGGATGCTGCGGGAAACCGTCGATCGAAAGTCCAACGGAACAACCCCGCTAATGCCTTATCTAATTATCTACCACGGATCGGCTCCGGATGCCAGTAAAAAACTGACTGAGGTCTTCCACTGGTCAATTTTTTCATTCACTCTCCGTTGGAGCAGCGCTCCCGGCGGCAACCACGGAACTTCACAATCTAGCCCCATTTCAGAAGCGGATGACATGGGCGCGTCAGCGGATCGTCACAGTGATTCGGGCTAACGCGTATGGAATACCCTAAGCGCCCCGTCTGTTGTGGCAAAAACTCTTTTCGGAACACCGTCTGGTGGCCGTTTCGCTCCTGCGGTGGCAGCGTCAGAACCTCGGTTTCAACCAGGAACCCTTCAGCGTTGATCCGGCCGACCACAGCCTCCACACGCACGTCATTCGGTTCGAGACCGGAGAGATCGATCACCGCGTGCAGCGGTATCGGACTTCCACTCAATACCGGATCATCGAGCGGCGGCCCAACTTCAATGAACTTCACGTTCTCCCAAACGTGAGATACTTTTTGATTCCACTCGGCCCGTTCGCGAACCATATCATAATTCGACTCGCGAATTGCCCGGTAGGCTTCGTCCGCCGGTGCGTAGAACTGCGTTGCATACTCCCGCACCATGCGCTGAGCCGCAAACCGCGGGCTTAAGTACCTCAGACTTGTTTTGACGCGCTCCATCCACTGTTCGGGTACGTCTTCGTCGCGATTGTTGTAGTAGAGCGGGATCACCTCGTTCTCGAGCAGAGAGTAAATAGCGCGGGCGTGGTCATCGTCCTGGTCTGGCGAGTACGGCTCGCGGTGGCCGATCGCCCAGCCTCCCGATTCCTCGTAGGCCTCATCGAACCATCCATCTAGGATGCTCAGGTTCAGGTTTCCGTTGATACCAGCCTTCATCCCGCTCGTTCCGCACGCTTCTTCGCCTCGCCGCGGATTGTTCAGCCATACATCCACCCCCTGCACGAGCGCCCGCCCGACCTCGATGCCATAGTTCTCTACAAAGACCAAGCGCTTCGACAACTCAGGATCCCGCGAGAGTTGGATAATCTCGCGAATCAGCGTCTTGCCGGGGTGGTCCCTGGGGTGCGCTTTGCCGGCAATTACAATCTGAACCGGCATCTTCGGATTGGTCAGGATTCTTTTCAGGCGGTTCAGGTCGCGGAGCAGGAGCGTCGCCCGCTTGTAGGTAGCGAAACGCCTCGCGAAACCGATCGTCAAAGCATCCGGGTCCAGGACCTCCGAAAGCCGCCGGATCTCGGCAGCAGAGGCTCGTCTCTCAATCGCCGCGGACTTCACACGGTCGCGGACAAAGGTTACCAGGCGGCGTTTCTGCCGGCGGTGCATTTCCCACAACTCTGAATGCGGAATATCCTCCACCAGGTCCCAGGTATCCGAATCGAGATGCCGTTCGCGCCAGTCGGGCTGCAAATACTGGTCGTACAGCCCTGCGAGGTCCGAATTCAGCCACGTCAACAGATGCACGCCGTTCGTCACCGATGTGATCGGGACCTCCCAGGCCGGCAATTGCGGCCAGAGGTCGTGCCACATCTCCTGCGATACCGTCCGGTGGAGGCGGCTCACCGCATTGCGGTACGAAGACGTCTTGAACGCGGCGATAGCCATCGAGAACGGCTCCTGCGGATCGCTTTGGTCCTTCCGCCCAAGCGCCAAAAACTGCTCGAACGGTACCCCCCCCTCACGGCAGTAATCGTGAAAATACTCGTGGATCAGATTGGGTTCGAATAGGTCTATACCCGCTGGCACGGAGGTGTGGGTCGTGAAAATATTGTTTGTCCGGGCCGCCGCGAGGGCTTCTTCAAAGCTTAGGTTGTAATCCTCAATCAGTAGCCGGATCCTCTCCACTGCCAAGAACGCCGAATGGCCCTCGTTCATGTGCCATACGCTCGGCCGCAGCCCCAGGGCCCTTAACGCGCGCAAACCGCCGATGCCAAGCACGATCTCCTGACGCATGCGGGTGTGGATATCCCCGCCGTATAGTTGGTCGGTGATATCGCGGTTGAGAGGATCGGTATTCTGCGGGAGGTTAGTATCCAGCAGATAGAGGTTCACCGTGCCCACGTTTTTCTTCCACACCTTGATCTGGACATCGCCGGTCGGCAGTTTTACGCTGACATGCAATTCCTTGCCGGCTTCGTCGAGTACTGGAGACACCGGTAGCGTGTAGAAATCGTTGACCGGGTAGCGCTCGATCTGCCAGCCGTCAGGGTTAAGGGATTGCTTTAGGTAGCCCTTCTGATAGAGCAACCCGACACCCACGAGAGGGATTTTTGCGTCGCTTGCCGCCTTCAGATGGTCGCCGGAGAGAAGACCGAGACCGCCAGAGTAGATTGGCATGCAAGATACCAGGCCGTACTCCATAGAGAAATAGGCGATTAGCAGGTCGTTCCCAGCGTGCTGCTGCATATACGAGTCATAGCGCTCGCAGGCCCGGCGGTAGAGTGCGAGATACCGGGGGTCCGCCGCCGCTTTGTCCAGCATCTCCTGCGGCACCTCTCCGAGCATTTGCACTGGGTTCTGGCCGGCCGCCTCCCATAGCTTCGGATCGAGACGCCGGAAAACGGATCGGATGGTCCGGTCCCAACTCCAGAGTACGTTGTATGCAAACTCTGACATGCGGGACAATTCCGGTGGGAGTGCTGGCTGGACGAGGAACTCTTTGAGCGGTCGGATTTGGAATGCCATGATGTTGACCCAGTGTGAATCGGCTCGAAAATGTTAAACCATAAGATAGCAGAATGGCGCCGTCGCGAAACTCGGGCGATATGCCGCGTGCGGGAGAAAAACGAGCGTCACGCCATTCCGATTCGGATTTCCCATGGTTTCACCAACTGTGACGCGATGGGGGTGGCGTGAGTCAGTTTTCCCGCTCCATAATATCACTCCTGCCCTACGCTCGCGAACGTGCCCGTTTCCCCGGCGACGGCCCCCGGCGTTAGTTTGACCCAGGACGCCGTTGGTGTGCATTCCGCCTCGGGTTAAGCTAAATGTGTTTGTTGGAAACTGAAGCACCGTTTGCTGGTCTCCGTGATAGCCCATGCCCTGCTGCCTCATTCTAGTTATAGCTCTCCTCGGGCCACGCGTTGCCATCGTGCTGCTCGCAATTTTCACGTCCTTCTTTGAGCGGGCCTTCGATGGGTTGCTCCTTCCCCTTCTTGGATTCCTTTTCCTTCCGTTTACGACCATCGCCTATGCCTGGGCGATTAATAGTCGCGGCGAGGTGGCGGGGCTTCAGGCCGTTGTGGTCGTGGTCGCCGTTTTGCTGGATCTCGGAGTGTTCAGCCGGGGAGAAATGGAACGCCGGCGCCGTTCGTTTGCTTGATCTTCGTGTTACCAGTGTGGCTCCCGGAAACGTCTGTATAGTAACATGGAAGTTGACGATGAACAGCAGTCATTGGAGGTCTGTTTTCATGACGAAATCATTGCGCAAGCTGGCCTTAGCGGCCGGTTTCTCCACTCTCTTCTTTTTGATGTTCGCCACCGGGGCGATGGCGCAAACTTCGGCGATTGAAGGCGAAGTCATCGGCGAAGACGGCCAGCCTCTCAGAGGGGCAACGGTACAGATAACCCGTACCGACATCAAGGGAAACTACAAAGTCAAGACCAACAAGAAGGGACGGTTCTTCCACGCTGGGCTGCCGCTTGGGGTCTACGACGTGTCCTGCGAGGTGGGAGGCAACACCGTTGACCAGGTGCGAGGTGTCCGCCTGACCCTGGGCGAGAACACCCAGGTGAACTTTGACCTGCAGGCCATCGCCAAGAAGCGGGAAGCCATGCAGCAGGCGGCTTCCACCGGCCAGATGAGCGCAGAGGTTGCTCAGGGACTCACGCCCGAGCAGAAAGAAGCGCTCAAGAAACAGATGGAAGAGCGCCAAAAGGCCATGGCCAAGAACAAGGAGTTGAATGACGCCTTTAACGTCGCCATGCAGGCCAAGGAGGCTAAGCAGTGGGATGTCGCCGTCCAGAACTTCGAAAAAGCCGGTGAGATCGACCCCGATCAGACCGTTGTTTGGGCACAATTGGCCGATGCCGCTGTCCAGGGCTCCCGCACCAAAACAGGCGCCGAGAAGGACGTTATGCTCCAGAAGGGCCTCGAAGCCTATGAGAAGGTCATCACCATGAAACCCGAGGACGCGGCCTTCCATAATAACTATGGGCTCGCCCTTGCTCAGGCCGGAAAGATGGATCAGGCCGAGGCCGAACTGAACAAAGCCGCCGAACTAAATCCGGAGAATGCCGGTCAGTATTTCTATAACCTTGGAGCATTGCTCATCAACACCGGAAACGCTCAGGCCGCGACGGAAGCCTTCAAAAAGGCCACCGAGATCGATCCCGACTACGCCAACGCATATTACCAATATGGAATGCAGCTTCTCTCTCAGGCGACTCTCGGCGACGGCGGATCCATGATTGCGCCGCCCGGCACCAAGGAAGCGCTTCAAAAGTACCTGGAACTTGATCCGAACGGCCAGTTTGCCGACGGAGCGCAGGGTGCCCTGCAAGCCCTGACTGCCACCGTCGAGACGCAGTACGTTGACCCGAACGCGCAGCAAAAAACAAAAAAGTAGCGGGGATCGCCCGCTGCAACGGTAAGGAGTTGGGGCGCCCCGTCAGGGGCGCCCTTTGCTTATGATTCGAGGCCTCCTCTACATCATCGTCGCCATCTTCGTGATCACTATTGTGAGGGCCGTAGCGGGCTTCATTGGCAAAGCCGTGGCGCAACTTTTCGAGCCTAATGGAGAGCAGTTCGCCAGCCGCCAACCAAAACGCCCCCGTGGCGGAGCCGAACTCGTCCAATGCCCCAGTTGCGGCATCTATGTTTCCACGGAGACGAAGCTCCGCAAGACTATCGACGGGGAAACCCGCTACTTCTGCTCGGAAGGCTGCCTCAATAGGTATCAGGGGTGATCACATCCCCCCAGACCACTATCAGGCCTCTGATTCCGATATAATTCTCCGACAGGGAGATCATTAGTGAATCACCAGAAGTCCTTATCGCGGAGAGATGTTTTTCGTAGCGCTGGCGCCGCCACCACTTTTTCCATTGTCACCCCCGGGGCCGTCCGGGGATCCCAGGCGAATTCCCGCATCAGTGTCGGACTGATCGGCTCGGGCAACCGCGGCAGCTATGACGCTTCCATTGTGCATGCCGATCCGCGCGCCTCCATCACGGCGATGTGCGATCTGTTCGACGACCAGATCGAGAAAGCCAAACAGCGGATCAAGGTTGAGAATCCGACCGTCTACAAGGATTTCGAAAAACTCCTCGCCTCCGATGTCGATGCTGTCATCATCGCCACGCCCGTCTTCGAACACCCACGCATGCTCGAAGCCGCGGTCGCCGCGGGCAAGCACGTCTACTGTGAGAAGCCGGCCGGAGTGGATGCCGAAGGCTGTTTTCGTGTCATGCAGGCCGGTCGTGCCGCCGGCTCGAAACTCAACATTTCCTTCGGCTTCCAGCAACGTTACGGACCGGCGTACATCGAGGGTTACAACCGCTGGAAAGGCGGCCAAATCGGAGAACTGACCGGCGCCCGCGCCTGGTGGATCGGCGGCTCCGTCGAGGAGCGACCCGCCAGACCCGGACCCCGCATCAGGAACTGGTACAGCTACCCGGATCTCTGCGGCGACATCATCGTCGAACAGGACTGTCACAACATGGACGTCCTCCATTGGTTCCTCGACAGCCTGCCGGTTCGCGCCGTGGGCTACGGTGGCCGCGTCATCCGCACTTGGCGGGAGACGCTCGACCACCTCTCCGTAATCTACGAATGGCCGAACGGCCTTCACGTTACCTTCGAGGCCAGCCAGGTGATCCCCGGATTCCGCCGGGTCGGCGAGGAATTCTCCGGGACCAAGGGCACCATCTGGGTGTCGCGCAGCGAGATGCGCCACCACAAGGCTCCTCGGGATGTTGACGAAATGAAGTCGGACCGCGACATCACGATGGACGCTCTCGAAGCCTTCCTCGACAAAGTCGAGACCGGGCAATACGAGAATGCCGCCGTCCGCAGCGCCCTGAGCACGATGATCGCGATTCTGGGCCGCGAAGCCGTGTACCGCGAATCAGAACTCACGTGGAAGGGCCTATTCGGCGTCCACGGTTGACGTTTTTGTTCTGCATCCCGGGGCTGGGGAGCCCTCCAGACTTGTCAGGCCTTGACCAAGCGGGCGAAGAGATCGGCGAAAACGGCGTCGCGGTCGACGTGGGTGGCGACGCGAATGCTGTGACGCCCTTGGGTAGCGCCCCAACGTAGGTCATCGGCAAGCAAGGGGCTGGAGACCAGCTTGGTTTCAATCCATTTCGGTTCGATCAGCCAGGCGATGGCGGCGATGTCCCAAATTACCTTGGACCAGGGCTTCGAGAGGTCGCGCTTGTGCTCTTCGGCGTACTCGACGAAGATTTCGTAAAGGTAGTCGCCGATCTTCGATTTGCCCTTTATGAACTGGGCGAGTTCGGCGGTTGTGGTGCGCAGCATCTCCGTAATATTGGTGGTGGGCATCATCACCAGAGGGACGCCCGAATCGTAGAGAACCTGCGAGGCCGGCGGGTCCTGTCGCAGGTTGAATTCGTGGGCAGTGGGGAAGTGGAGCGGGCGTCCGCCGAGCCACACAACGGTGATACGGTCCTTGATCTTCGGTTCCATCACGATCGCGGAGGATACGTTCGTGGGAGCGCCGACGGTGGCCACATACAGCGTTTCCCGGGAGGCCATCGCCCGTTTGATGAGGTCTCTCGCGGCGGGGCTGTCGACCGGTCCGTCGCTGTCCTTCAAAAATCGCGGGGACCCTTTGTAGACGTCAACCGCTCCGGTCTTGCCAAGCCGGTCGAGCACGCGGAGGATCTCCTCGTAGCTTTTCTCCATACCGTCGCCGGCGCTGGTGGAGCGATTGTTCAGGTACGGCGCGGCATAAAGGGCCTCGAGCTGAAGCTTCTCCGGAGCCAGCAACGTGTAGGCGACGGCGAACTGGTCATCGATCTCGTTGTAGGTATCGGTGTCCAGGACCATGCGGACGCGTCCGGACGGAAGCGGGAGATCAGCGGCAGCCCGGGCGGCGAGCGTGATGCCGGCCGCTCCGGCGAGGAATCCACGGCGGGAGGGAACCTGTCTCATAGCAGATTCAGGCTATCACGACTGAGAGGTAGTTTCGTGAGCCGTGCTCAGATCGGGCCGTAACCGGCCTCGGGATTGACGCCTTCGAACTCGAGCTCGCCAAGCGGCTCGAGGTCGGGGAATTCCACCGGCCCAAAGGCATCATTTCGCACATCGAGTACGAAGGGCTCGGTTTCGAGCGGTTGACTGCAGGATAGAGTCACCGGTGCGGCCGCGGAAGACGTCAGGCCCGCTCCGATACCCAGTACGAGAATCAAGACTGCAATCGCGGTAACATCCGGTTCCCTGCTCATTGTTTTCCAGAAGTCTCTCAAACGCTTCACATTGTCCTCCAACTCCGGTTGCGAAATTCCGGTTCCAATCTCTACATACGATGACGGACGGAATTTGTCGCGCTTAACTGTGGTCCGGGAGAAACTTCGTGTCCGGCGGAGGGGCGCGCCGTCCCAAGATTGGACGGTTACGGACGCGGCTCAATGGTGATGGTGGCCGAAGGCCTGCCGCAACACCTGCATCACTTGGTCCTTGTAGCGTCTGGCGCTGGCCGGGTCGCCGTTGCGGCCGGCCCGGATGACGATGTACTTCTGCAATTCGTAGAGAAGGTAGAAGACGTGACGGGCCTGGGCCTCAGGCGACCAATTGCGCTCTTGGCCGTAGCCCTCCCAGAAAGCCGGTTCCGAGATGCCACAGTAATCGAGGACGGAGAACTCGAGCTCGACGTCGCCCCAGAGGGCGCGGTCCCAGTCGACCAGTCCGGTCACGTCGCCGGCCGGGTTGACGAGAATGTTCTGGCCCCAAACATCCATGTGGAGAAGGCAGGAGTCGACGGGGCGATCGAAGAAGCGCATGGCTTGATCGAGCAAACGCCGCAGCATGCCGCTTTCCCGGTCATTGTAGTAGCCCACGGCGGCAACGTCGTCAATGAGTTTGTTCCACATGATGTGGAAGGCGTCTGTCCAACGCTGTTGCGGCTCCATCGGCCTGTGCTCGCCAAGGTAGCCGTACTGTTCCGCGCGAATCTGATGCACCTCAGCCAGGTGCGCGCCCACTTGGCGGAGGACAGCGTCGCCATCGACGCCGCCGGCATCCGTCAGAGCCGTTCCCGGAAGACGCTCCATGAGGATATAGTCGCGTTCGAGGATGTCGAGTGAATCGTCGAAAGCGACCACTCGGGCAACGGGAACGTTCGTGCGTTCGCGCAGCAGGGCGTGGAGCCCGGGCTCCTGGCGCATCATGCCGCGTTCGTAGAAACAGAAGATAGCGTCGCGAGGTGGCGCGACGCGGAGGACGTACTCCCCGCCGGCTACGCGGACGAAGAACGAAGTATTGAACTTGCCCGTTTGGATAGGTGTGAACGTGGCCTCGCCGGTGGCCGCGAGCCATTTGGTGGCGACTTGTTGGAGCAGGCCTTGGGGGAAGTGCGGGAACATGATCAGAAACCAGAATCGCACGTGATGTCGTGAAGCTGCAGGGTTGCAGGTTGGAAGCACTCGTTATCCAGAGCGGAGAACAACACCCTGAGCGGCGTGGCGGGCAGGGAGCGAGGGCGGGGATGGCGGTCCCGCCAACGCCAGGCCTTCCGGCCAGGATTCGGTTGGCGTATTTGAATTCGTGCCCGGAAGGTTTGGTTGGGGCGAGCTAGTTGCGGTGAACGGGCTGTCAATTTGGGCGGTTGGCGACGAGGACGTTCGTATTCTGAGTGCAGGCGGCCTTTAGCGGTACGTGAGGAGGCCTGGATCGTCGAGGTGGGGAAACGCATTGAACGTGCTCAGGTATGCGGCTCCGTCCTGCAGCAGGAACTCCGAGAACGAGGCATTCCGGGGGCTGAAGCAAAGGTTCAGTGTTTCCATCGGCGGAATCTTCAGCACGAGTGAAGTGACCACGGCGGTCGGGCCGCCGGAGGTGAAGACCACCGCGCGCCTGCCGTCGGGAAGCGATTCCCGAATTGTGGCGAGGGCCCGGTCAACACGGCTCACGAACTCGCGCCAGGTTTCTACTTCAGGAGATTGCGCCTCTCCGGCGACCCAGCGGTGGGCGATCTCGTGGAATAGCAGGTCGAGAGCCCGCTTTTTCGCTTCCTTCTCCGAGGCCTCTTCGAAAGCTGCCGCCAGCCTGCGGATGTGTCCATGACGCTCCATGAGAATGGGCGCCAGTCTGGTGACCACGGCCTCTCCTGGGAACTCATCGAATTCGGGCAGGTCGACGGCCTTGGGCCAGATGCCGCCGTCTGCCCGGTAGGCCTCGCCGGCCAGTTCCTCGGTGCGGCGATGGCGCTCGGCCGGGCCGCGGTAGACCGCATCGAAGCCCACGCCCCGCTCTGCCCAATACTCGCCCAGACGGCGGGATTGCCGCTCTCCGAGCGGCGAGAGCCGGTCATAGGTGTCACCTTCCAGGTAGGAAGCCTGGCCATGACGGACAAGAGTCAGCAAGCTAGCGGGAGATGAGGAGGACCAAGCCATCTTGTACGACGAAACCTCCAGTCTATCCAACGGCGCCGGAATTCTGGCCGGGCACTGCGGCATTCGCATATGATGAAAGTGAAATTGCGCCCTGGGGACCCTAAAGATTGAATCGAATCCTCCAGCTCCCGGTCATCCGGTGGCTTCACGAGCGCCGGCTGCTCTTCCCCGCGGTCCTTGGACTGGCCGTGGCCGGGGTGCTCGTCGACGGGGCAATTCACCGCGGTTCAGAGCCGCGAAACCCGCCCCAATTGGACTTTGCGCTCCCTCCGATAACCGTGCCTTCGCTGCGGCCGGCGCTCGAGAAGAGCCCGCTAACCTATCACGCCGACTACTGGTGGCAGCTCGCCGAGATCACACGGAAGAAGATCATCCTGCTCGGACCCGGTAACCGTTCCGCCGTGATGGTGGCGCCCGGAGTCGCGCTGACTGGCATGGAGGCTGTCTCAGAGATCGAGGCGGAGTTCCATCCAGCCGCCAATTCGAGTGACGTCATCAGCGTCGCGGAGAATCCGGTGGTGATGACGCCGCCGTACCGGCTTCTGGGACTTGATCCCGAGGAGGGAGTGTCGCTGTTCGCCGTGAAGCAGCCGGAGGGCGTGCAAAATTTCTCAGAGGCGGAGATCGCGAGTCTCCGGCCGGGCTCCTACGTAGTGGCGGTGAGTCTCACTTCGGGCGGGGATGTGCAGGTGGTCCCGGGCTACGTGACGCAGGTGCATCTTCCCTCGGCCGGGAACAGCAGTATGATCGATTTTGCGCTGCCGTTCCCGGAATCGTGCGAGGCCGCGGCAGTCGTCGACCTCGATGGGCGCCTGGCTGGCGTCGCTATCAGGACTGACGGCGGAATGAACATCATGCCGGCGGACGCGGTAGGGCCTCTCGTCGACCGGCTCGCCGCGAGCGCCGCTTGCTTGGCGATCGAGGCGGGTGACCTCGAAGAGACGGCCCGGGAGCTACTTGGCGTCCAGAGTGGAGTCGTTATCCAGCGGGTTATCGAGAGCGCCTTCGAGCCTGAACCCTCGTTGCGCGAAGGCGACATCCTGCTTACCTGGGATCGGGAGCCGGTCGATTCCGCCGAAGAATTCGCCGGGCTTTACTTCAGCGCCGAGCCCGGAAAGCTGATCCGGTACACGGTGATCCGTAACCAGCGTCGCATTTCCGGAGCCACCCGCATGCCCGGGCCGGATTGCCGTCCAGCCGATCCGGGTTTGCGCCTCTATCCTGGGCTCGGCGTTAGTGTGGAGTGGAAGGAGGATGGTTGGAAGGTGATTCGCGTACTTGATAACAGTCCCGCTGAGGCGGCGGGCCTGTCGGTTGGCGACGCGATCATCGGAGCCGGCGGCATATTCTTCAAAGAGAAGGATGCGGAGCCGTTCGAAGCATTCGACAAGGAGCCCCGCCCGATGGCGCTCACGGTTCGCCGTCACGAAAGGGTCCGCATAATCGTGGTCACGCCAGCCGAAACATGAGTGCGGCCAACCAAAACAAGCACGTGGTTCGGCGAATCGCGGCCGCGCTACGCGATGCGGCTCTCGGCTTCGCGCACCGCCTCAAGTCGACAGCGACGCCATGGGTATTGGCGGCGGGGTGGTTCCAGAAGTCGTTCCTGCCGTCGCAGAACTACCTGATTGTGCTGGCCGTGGTGATAGGCCTGCTGACGGGCCTGGGGTCGGTCGGTTTCATCCTCATGCTGGAATCTCTGACCGAGTTGGCTCAGGCGCAGATCGCTCGCGCGCTGGAGATATTCGGGGAGGCTAATATCGTGCTGTTGCCGGCTCTCGGCGGGCTGCTCGCCGGGCCGCTGATCCACCGCTTTGCCAGAGAGGCGAAGGGCCACGGGGTGCCGGAGGTAATGACGGCGCTGGCGGCCGGCGGCGGGCGTATCCGCAAACGGGTGGTGATGGTGAAGGTGATGGCTTCGTCGTTCACCATCGGCTTCGGCGGGGCGGCCGGGCGCGAGGGGCCGATGGTGCAGATCGGGTCGGCGATTGGCTCCACCATTGGACAGATGGCCCATCTCAGCACGGGTAATATACGGACTATGGTGGCCTGCGGCGCGGCGGGCGGGGTGGCGGCGACATTTAACGCTCCTATAGCCGGAGCCATTTTCGCGATGGAAGTGCTGATGCGGCGCATCCATGCGGATTTCTTGTTGGTGCTATTGACATCGCTGAGCTCTGCGCTTGTAGCGCGCCATTTTCTTGGCAATTACCCGGCCTTTCACGTCACGCCGTATGAACTGGCGAGTCCTCGGGAGATTCCACTCTATTTTCTGATGGGGCTTCTGATCGGGCTGGCGGCGATCTTCTACGTGAAATTGCTTTACCGCAGCGAGGAGTGGTTCGCCGATTGGCAATTTCCGGACTGGGCGAAGCCGGCCGTGGGCGGGCTGTTCGTCGGCCTTATCCTGCGCTTCTTTCCGCAGATTTACGGCGCGGGCTTTCCGGCTATGGAGTCCGCTCTGTGGATGCGCTTCTCGTTCGAGTTGTTGGTGGCGCTTTTCTTCATGGAGTTGATCGGCAATTGCGCGACGCTGGGCTCAGGCGGTTCTGGGGGCGTCTTTGCCCCGAGCTTGTACATGGGCGCAATGCTGGGCGGGGCGTTTGGAATGCTCGCGCACGTGCTGTTCCCGGAGTGGACGGCGGGTTCGGGGGCGTATGCGATGGTGGGGATGGCGGCTTTTTTTGCGGCGGCCGCAAAGGCTCCGACGACATCGATCTTGATTCTCTTTGAGATGACCAACGACTACCGGATCATGCTTCCGCTGATGGCGGCGGTGGTGGCGAGCGTCTACCTTTCCCACCAGATGCTGCCGCACAGCATATACACGCTGAAGCTGCACCAGCGGGGCATTCACTATCCGTACAGTCTGGAACCGGAGGCGCCGCCGGCCGGGGCGGCGCCGGAGACGGCGCAGTGATGGGGGGCCAGATGTGGCGGGGCATGGGATGGGGAGATTGGGCGGGCTGCCCGGAAGACCAGCCGAGATGGGGCGGCGAGCGTGTGGTCCGATTGTTGATGCTTGCGGTGTGGGCAGGGTTGTGCTTTGGGGGGGAGGAGATCTCCCTGGAGGAATACCGGCTTCGGCGGCAGGCTGTGCGCGACCGGTTGCAGAACGGGGTGACAATTCTGGCGGGAGCGGAAGAGACGGACATTCGCAGCCGGTTTTTTCAAGGAGCCAATTTTTACTACCTCACTGGGTGGGACGAACCGGGAGCGATTTTGGCCATCACTCCCAGCGATGACTATCTGTTTATCCCGCGGCGCGACGCCGGCAAGGAGCGGTGGGAAGGACCGCGAGCCGATCCCTTCGCCGACGGCATTACCGGGATCACCGGATTCCGCAACGTCCATCCCGTCGAGACGTTTGAGTCCTGGCTCGCGAGCACGATAGAAGAGGCCTCTCGGGTTTACACGCTAACCAGCGCGCCGTTCGCTGCAAGGTTGGAGGCCGCGCTGCCACTGCGGCAACTGGAGGATGCCTCCCGGATTATCGCCAGGCTTCGGATGGACAAATCCGCTGCCGAACAGGCGCTGATTCGCCGTTCGGTGGAGGTCACGGTGCGTGCGCACCGGGAGGCGTGGAAGCTGGTTGAACCAGGGCGGTACGAGTACGAGATTGCGGCCGCCATGTCGGCCGTCTGTTTCGCGGAGGGATGCGAGCGCCACGCTTACGCGCCGATCGTTGGTTCCGGACCGAATTCGGCCGTGCTTCACTACAACCGGATCTCGCGGCGTTTTGACGCTGGAGAACTGGTCGTGGCCGACGTCGGGGCGGAGTGCGCCTACTACGCGGCTGACATCACGCGGACGGTTCCTGTCAACGGCCGTTTCACCCAGCGCCAGCGCGAACTCTATGACTTGGTGCTCGGTGCGCAGCGCGCTGTAATCCAGGCCGTCAAGCCCGGGATGACGCTCGGGCGCGAAGGCCCGATGAGCCTCTACAGACTAGCCAAGGACTACTTTGACGAACACGGCAAGGACTCTGACGGCAACGGCATGAGTAAGTACTTCACGCACGGGATCGGACACCACATCGGTCTCGACGTGCACGACGCCTGGGACTCCTCGGTGCCGCTGGCCGCTGGAATGGTGATCACGGTGGAGCCGGGGCTGTATCTTCCGGAGGAAAACCTTGGCATTCGGATCGAGGATATGGTGCTTGTGACCGAGGATGGTTGCGAGGTGTTATCGAAGGATCTGCCGAAGTCGGCGAAGGAAATTGAGGAGGCGCTGCGGTAGTGTTGCGAATGGTCTGCCTGGAGCGGCATTTCTCAAGTACATTGTTTTAAGGAGAGATGTCGCTTCCGAGCCGGCAGACCGCGGGATATGTTGTTGTGCTGGCGGTCTGTTTTTTGTTGGCGATGACCGCCGGTTGGACGACGCTTGGGGCGCAGATCGACAACGACGCGTACGACTTTCTTTATCGTGTCTTCCCTTTTGAACCGGACTCGCTCTCCTGCGGGATTCTGGCGATCGATGAGCGCACGCTCATCGACATGGGTGGTATGCGCCGGCTCCGCGACATCATTGCGTCAGGGCTGGAGATCATCAATTCTGTTGAGCCCCGCGCCGTAGTCATCGACTTGATCCTCGCCGACGAATCCGACGCGGATCAGGACGTCCGGCTGGCCGCAGCCCTCGCTGCGGCGCCGAATCTCGTCCTTGCCAGCGATCTGATCAACGGGGGCTGGGAGGAGCCGCGGCCGGAGTTCCAGGCGAGCGCCGCCGCCACGGGCCACGTCCATGCCGATCCCGATCCACTGGATAACGTTACACGCCGCATTCCGCTTGAAAAGGCGTCCGGGATGGACCGCCGCTGGGCGTTGTCGCTCGAGGCGTTCCGGCTCGCCAGCGGAGGCGGACCGGTTACCGAGAGTCCATACCAGATCGAGGTCGGCGGATTGCGGATCCCCGCCGCGCGCCGAGACGCACGATCGATTCTCGTCCGCTACCTGCGCCGCGAAGCCGGCGAGCGCTCCTCCATTCCCCTTGTGACGATTGCCGAGTTGCGCGCTGATCCGTCGCTTGCCGAGGAATTCCGGGGGAAGGTCGTCTTTGTCGGCGTCACCGCGCAATCGGCGGCCGATGACCGCCACATGACGCCTTACTCCGCGGGCCAGCCGATGCCGGGCGTCGAGATTCACGCCACCGCCTACGAGACGCTAAGCCACGGCGAATTCCTGGTCGAGGCGCCGGACTCTTCAGTGCTGCTGTTTTCTCTGGCTCTCGCCGCCGCTGCCGGTCTGACGTTCGCCTACCGCTCGGGCTGGGGCTCTTATGTTCTCGGGGGTCTGTTGATCGTTACCGCTCACGCTGTCCCGTTTTGGCTGTTCCGGGCGGACATTGTCCTTTCATCCACCCCGCCCATTGCCGGCGCCTGGCTTTCGGTGGTGGGCGCGGCCACATATCAGCATTTTGTTGTTCGCCGGCGGTTAACTCAGTCCGAGACCGCCCGGTCTCGCTACCAGCAGGCAATCCATTTCGTCACCCATGAGATGCGCTCGCCGCTGACCGCCATTCAAGGATCGAGCGAGCTGATGGGCCGGTACAAGCTCCCGGAGCAGAAGAGCCAGGAACTCGCCCAGATGATCAACGCCGAGTCAAAGCGCCTGGCGCGGATGATTCAGACCTTTCTCGATGTGGAGCGCATTTCCGAAGGCGACATGGAGATCAAGCGCGAGCCTTACGAGCTTGTGGCGCTGATCGACACCTGCTTTGAACGGGTGAAACCCTTGGCCGAGCGGAAAAGCATCGCGATTCGGCTGGGCCACCTCGATGGGGCGTCGCTCACTGGTGACCAGGAGTTGATGGAGTACGCCGTTTACAACCTCATGAACAACGCCGTCAAGTACTCACCGGCGGAGACCGAGATCACCATCTCCACCCGCTCGGCGAACGGACACATGCGCATATCTGTCGCCGACCAGGGTATCGGGATGGACGACAAGGAGCTCAAGAGTATCTTCAAGAAGTTCTATCGCACGAAGAAGGCCGAGTCCTCCGGCGTGGCCGGGACGGGAATCGGACTCGCCATTGTGGAGCAGATCGTCGTCACGCATCACGGCCGGATGGAAGTGAGCAGCGTTCCGGGCCAAGGCTCCACCTTCACGATCGTCTTACCGATGAGTTGATGGTGGCGGGTGGAAGCGCCAGGCCGGATGGAGGAGCCTGTGTGAATGTTTGCGCATCCGTAGCTTACGATAGTGCAAGAGGTGTCGCGTTTGATACGCTTGCTCGTTGTCGAGGATGACAACTCGGTCCGCACCACGCTGGTGACTCTTCTGGAGGTGGAAGGCTACCAGGTGGATGCCGTCGCAACCACGCGGGAGGCTCTGGACCTGCTGCGGGCGAGCCGCTATCCGATCGTCATATCGGACATCTACCTTGATGAGCGCACCGGCTTGGACGTACTCGAAAACGCTAAACAATCCGATCCGAGCTGCGCTGTCATTCTCATGACCGGCCGAGGCACGATGGAGACCGTGATGCAGGCCACCGAGCACGGGGCGTTCGACTACCTGGCCAAGCCTTTCGAACTCGACAAGATGATCGAGACGATCAAGCGAGCCGAGGCCTCGCTGGCCGGGACTTCGGGTGAGGCCAGCGCCGAGGTGGACGATCTGCCCGAGAGCGAGATGATTGGCAGTTCGACGGCGATGGTGAACATCTACAAGACCATTTCTCGCGTGGCGCCCACCGAGGCAACGGTGCTGATCGAGGGCGAAACAGGCACGGGTAAGGAACTGGTGGCGAGCTTGATCCACCGCAATTCGAAGCGGGCCGGACAGCCCTTCGTACCGGTCGATTGCGGCGCCATCGCGCCCTCACTGCTCGAAAGCGAGCTTTTCGGCGCTCTAAAAGGCTCCTACACGGGAGCGGACCGCGACCGCATCGGCGTTTTCGAGGCGGCAGGCAAAGGAACGGTACTTCTCGACGAGATCGGAGACGTGGACCACGGCTTCCAGCTCAAGTTACTGCGGTTCCTCCAAGAACGCCAAGTGCGGCCGGTGGGCTCTCCGCGTGCGCGGCCGGTGGACGTTCGCGTGCTCGCCGCAACGAACCGCGACCTACAAAAGATGGTGGACGATGGCAAGTTCCGCGAAGACCTCTGGTTCCGCCTGAACGTGGTGCGGATGAAGGTTCCGCCGCTGCGGGAGCGCCACGGCGACATCCGTCTACTGGCCAATTTCTTCATCAAGCGCTACAACAGGCAATATGGCCAGAACGCCAAGCTTACCGAGTCCGGCGCTCATTTGATGGACCAGTACCGCTGGCCGGGCAATGTACGCCAACTCCAGCATATGATGGAGCGGCTCACCATTCTTGCTCCTGGAGGCCGCATCGACATGGCCGCGGTACAGGATGCGATTAAGTCGATGGAGTCCCGCGAGTCGGTTTCCGAGTCGTTGGCCGACACCGAGTCGGAGCAGATCCGGCGGGTACTCTCGGTTACGAAGGGAAACAAGAGCCAGGCGGCAAAGATTCTCGGCATCGAGCGGAAAACTCTCTACCGGAAGCTGGAGAAGATGGACTTGGGCTAATTGGGAGTCTGCGCTCTTGTTTCCGGTGGGGATCGTCTCTCGACGAAGAAATCTTGACAGACGGTTGCCTCCTCAAGCCGCGGGCTTGGCGCGCTCAAGCGAAGCCATCCCTCGTTTCTCTGATCCAGCCCCTTGAACGCCTAATCTCGGCGCGGTTCGAAAGCAACCCACCCCGTGGCGGCGCTGGCGCCTCTCTCGGTTTCGGATTCGCCTCACATTTCGAACTCCCGGTTTTCCCAGAACTTCCCTTGACTTGGCTCTGTTTCGATAGTCATCGTGACAGAGTTATCCCGTGCTTTGCGATTCGTCCACAGCTTTTCGCCGCCGGTTCTTGTTTCAACTCTTCAGCAATTCAGAACTGTCGCGTTGAAACGGCGCCCCAGCCTTGATGACCCTATTTTTTGCCGGAACGAGCGGGCTCCGGGGTTCTTGCGGGTGGGCGGCGAGACCGGAGCGTGCATGCCACTCTGCGCCTCTTCTTCATCAAACGGTATAATGTCAGCCTTGCTGCGAAAGCATTTTTTCTTCTAGGAGGTCCCGCATGAGTCAACCGTGGAAAACGGATCAATGGTTTACGAGTCCCTGGAACTGGGAGCCGGAGGTTCGGGAGCAACTGCACTTCCCGGATAACATCAGAATTCACGACGTCACGCTGCGCGACGGAGAGCAGCAGACAGGCATCGTGCTGCGCCGCGACGATAAGGTAGCCATCGCCAAGAAGCTGGACGAGGCGGGTATACACCGTATCGAAGCTGGCATGCCGGCGGTTTCGGAAGAGGACGAAGCGGCGGTGAAGGAGATCATCGATCTCGGATTGAAGGCCGAGATCTTTTCGTTCGCGCGGTGCATGCCGGCGGACGTGAAGCTTGCCAAGGAGTGTGGCGTCAAAGGCATCATTACCGAAATACCTTCGAGCGAGCACATCATCGCCAACGCCTATCTAAAGGACATGGACTGGGCGATTAAGGCCTCGATCGATACTACTTTGGCGGCGAAGGAAGCCGGGCTGTACACGGTCTTTTTCACGATCGACAGCACGCGGTCGGAGCCGGACAAGTTACTGGATCTCATTGAGGAGGTCTCCACGAAGGGACATATGGACGCCATGACCATCGCGGACTCCTTCGGCGGCTGCACGCCGCAGGCGATTTCGATGTTCGTCAAGCGGTACAAGGCCCGCTTCCAGCAGCCGCTCGAGATTCACTGTCACGAGGATTTCGGTCTCGGGGTGAGCAATACGATCGCGGCCTTGGCGGGCGGCGCGAGCGTGGCGCACGTCACCGTGACGGGTACCGGCGAGCGCGCCGGAAACGTGCCCCTCGAGGATACAGTGCTTTCGCTGAAGGCCCTTTACGGAGTGGATACGGGGATCAAGACCGAGAAGCTTTACGAGCTTTCGAAGCTCGTGCAGGAGTTGACTGGAATCGTCGTGCCGAGCAACAGGCCGATTGTCGGCGACTGGCTGTACCGGATTGAGAGTGGTATCGTCACGATGTTCCATCGCCGGTGCAAGGTAAAGGAACCGCTCGAGTACATCCCGTTCGCACCGGAGTTGGTGGGGCGTCCAGGAATCGACATAGCGCTGGGTAAGGGATCCGGCCTGGCGAACATCGAAGAGCATCTCGAGGCCCGGCAGAAGGATGCGACTCCGGAGCAGGCGACCGAGATACTAAACCGTGTGAAGGCCCGCTCGGTGGCGTCGAAGAGGTTGCTCTCCGATCAGGAGTTTGACGAGGTGGTGGCCGAGGTGTTGGACGCGGCGTAGACGCCGGATACACGGGAGGGGCCGGCCGGACGGCTGGCCCGGAGGTATGGATGCCGATGTTTCGGACATTGAACGAACTTGTGGAGGCAGCCTGCAGATTGGGTCCGGTTCGGATTGCGGTTGCCGCCGGCCACAGTCCGGAGTGTGTCGCGGCCCTCAAACAGGCCCAGGAGATCGGCCTTGCGGAAGGCATCTTCATTGGAGACGCGAAGAAAATCTGGGATCTGGCGGATCAGGTGAACTATTCGTTGCCCGCCCATCAGGTCTTAAACGAACTGGACCCTTCACAGGCCGGCCAACTTGCCGTTGGCATGGTGCGCGACGGCAACGCCTCCCTCCTGATGAAGGGCAAGATCGCCACCGGCCAGCTCATGCGGGCTGTGCTGGACCGGGAGGCCGGCCTGCGTACGGGGCGCCTCCTGAGCCAGGTGATCGTTTTTTCTGTGCCCGGCTTCCAGCGACTGATGCTGATGACGGACGCGGCCATCAATATCGCGCCCACGCTGTCCCAGAAAGCCGAACTCTGCCGCAATGCGATTGAGGTCGCGCATGCACTCGGCATTGAAAGGCCGAATCTGGCTGCCCTGTGCGCGTTCGAACAGGTGAACCCGGATATGCCGGCCACGGTGGACGCCGCGGCGCTCGCGGCAATGAACCGGCGGAACCAGATCACCGGGGCCGTCGTGGACGGACCGATGGCGCTCGACGCGCCGCTCAGCCGCTTCGCCGCCGAAGCCAAGGGCATCGAGAGTCCGATCATCGAGAACACGGATATCTTCCTGGCGCCTGACATTGAGGCAGCCAACATCCTCTACCGCGCGATCCTGTACTTCGCCCGTGGCGAGTCCGGGGGGATTGTGGTGGGCGCAAAGGTTCCGCTGATCCTGCTGTCGCGGGCGGAGACGCCCGAGACGAAGATTCGTTCCATCGCGCTCGCAGTCCTCGCCGCAAGTCATAAAACATGACCTGAAGATCTTATTTATTCGCCCTGATGGGATCGGTTCGAGCCGGATACATCGTGCCTTCTGACGCGTGCAGAATCCCCATAACGGCCGTCTGGGCGAGAGTACGGATTCGGGCTTAAGATTCTCTGAATGATGGGGTTGCATGGTATACTAGAGCGTAACTAGTTCTGTCCTTGGAGGCGAGCGGATCCCGTCTAGAGGCCGGAGTTCCGCAACCTTATCTAGTTACGCCGAACGCATTGAATTGCGCTGTCACGTCCGCTTTGTGGCAGAATGGGTGGGCCGCGTTTTTTGGGGGCGGCTTATCAGGCGTTTCCGCTTGGCTTTTGTCAAGGGGAAACTTGTCGAAAAATTCGTCTAGGAGGCACGGATGATTATGAAATCAAACAGCGGGGCGGAGAAGTACAAGGCCGTCACCCGCGAAAACGTGAAGAAACTTCCAATATGGGAACGCCTGTCGCCTGAGCTCAAGGAGGCGATTGAGGTTGTATCCGCCGTTCTCCCATTCCGCACGAATCACTACGTGATCGATGACCTGATTGACTGGGACCGGGTCCCGGATGACCCGATGTATCAACTCACTTTTCCGCAAAAGGGGATGCTTACCGATGCGCAATATGTGCGCATGCGCGAACTGATCCTTAGTGGATCGAACCGCGAGGAACTGAAACAAAGCGCCAACGAAATCCGCATGCAGTTAAGCCCGCATCCGGCCGGGCAGCTCACCCACAACCGCCCCTATCTGGACGGTGAGCGGCTTGAGGGCATGCAGCATAAGTATAAGGAAACAGTACTCTTTTTCCCTAGCCAGGGGCAAACCTGTCATGCCTACTGCACATTCTGTTTCCGTTGGGCGCAATTTGTCGGGATGGAAGACCTCAAGTTCGCCTCAAAAGAAGTGGATAAGCTGGTCCGCTATCTCAAAGAACACAAAGAGGTTTCAGACGTTCTGTTTACCGGCGGCGACCCGATGGTGATGAAGGCCGGTACGCTTGCCTCCTACGTTGAGCCCCTTCTCACTCCCGAGCTGTCGCACATTCGCAATATTCGCTTCGGAACCAAGGCGGTCGCCTACTGGCCGCAGCGGTTTGTTTCGGACCCGGATTCCGATCAGATTCTACGGTTATTTGACCGCATCGTCGAAAGTGGACGTCACGTGGCCGTGATGGGTCACTACAACCACCCGGTGGAGCTGTCGACCAGCGTGGCCCGCGAGGCGGTCCGGCGCATCCGCGCCACGGGTGCAAATATCCGGATGCAGTCGCCGGTGATCCGCCATGTGAATGACGACTCCGACGCATGGGCGGATCTTTGGCGGACGGGTGTGAACCTCGGGATGATCCCCTACTACATGTTCGTCGAGCGCGACACGGGCGCCCGGCACTACTTTGAGCTGCCCCTTGTGCGCGTGTGGGAGATCTATCGTGAGGCCTATAACCAGATCTCCGGGCTGGGCCGGAATGTGCGTGGACCGTCGATGTCGGCCTTCCCAGGTAAGGTCCGGCTCCTTGGCGTCACGGAGGTCAGCAGGACGCCGGTTTTCATCCTGGAGTTCTTGCAGGCGCGCCAGCCGGAACTCGTGCGCATCCCGTTCTTTGCGAAGTACAACCCGCGGGCGACGTGGTTTGACCAGCTTGAGCCGTTCACCGAAAACGACCGGCCCTTCTTCGAGGAACGCCCGCACCAAGTGTTGGAAGACCTGATTCAGCTTACAGCGTAGAAGAAGTCACGGAGAGAGTTATGGAGACGCCAAGCATTCCGCTTGGCGTCTTTTTCGTTTACGCCGCCCCGGGATTCAGGCTGGGCCGCAATCGGCAGGGCGTCAAGCGACCCGCCCAGCTCCGGCAGACGGTTGGACGGGATAGAAGATCGGCTGGATTTTGAACTTCCGTTTATAGTCGTCGAATATCGCTTCTTGAAACCGATCGGCCGTGCCGGCTTTCATGAGGTTCACCGTGCATCCGCCGAAGCCACCGCCGGTCATGCGGGCGCCGTAGACATATGGTTTGGCTACGGCGGTATCCACCAGGAAGTCGAGTTCGTCGCAGCTCACCTCATAGTCATACTGGAGGCTCTTGTGGGAGGCGACAAAGAGCCGGCCCATCTCCCACGGATTACCGAGCGCGGAAGCGGCTTGGAACTCCTCGACGCGGGCATTCTCGGTGATGACGTGCCGGGCGCGCCGCTTGGCCACCGGGTCGTCCACCTGGCTGAGCATCCGGATCGTTGCGTCGCGCAGACTCTCGACACGCATTGCTCCGGCCGCGGCGCCGGTCTCGGCCACGCGATGCCGGTAAGCTGAGCCGCCGAGTTCGTGTTTGACCATGGTGTTGACGGCAATGATGTCGACATCTTCCGGCAGCTTCACCACCTCGAATTCGAGACTGCGGCAATCGATCTTGAGTGCAGCGTTCTCTTGTCCGAAAACGGAAATGTACTGGTCCATAATGCCGCAGGGCATGCCGACAAACTCGACTTCGGCCGCCCTTGCCAGCTTGGCCAAGTCGACCTTCTCCATCTTCCAGTCACCGAGGAGCGCCAGGGCCGTGGAGACTTCGAGCGAGGCTGACGAACTGAGGCCACCGCCCTGCGGAACGGAGCTATTAATGTAAAGGTTGAGTGGCTTGACCTCGAAGCCGGCCTTGGCGAGTTGCACGGCGACGCCGAGAGGATAGTCGCTCCAGTCCTTTGAAGGTGCAAGATCTTTCAGAGCGGCGGGATCAACCACTTTCTCAGCGCCAATATTCTCTGAGTAAACGCGAAGCCGGCCATCCTCGTTGGGCGCCGCGGCCACGTAACAGGCCAGGTCGAGCGCCACCGGACAGACAAATCCAAGGTTGTAGTCTGTATGCTCGCCGATCAAGTTCACACGTCCGGGAGCGCGGTAGACGGCGGGGACCGCTTCTGTGCTGAACTTCTCCTGAAACGCCTTTACGAGGCTGCTCGCTTTGCCATCCATAGCATTACCAATCCGACAACCAGGAACATCACACCGCCTG
>CAYXVG010000018.1:0-119382 GCA_964468205.1 uncultured Solibacteraceae bacterium
GCGCTTGCCTCCGGAGCAAGAGGTCGCAAGTTCGAATCTTGCCGGGCGTACCACTCCTTCTTCCGCCTCAGGTCAAAGCTATTCTTCAGAGTTGAAGAGCCGAGTTGTAGCCGTGTGCTCTTTGCGCCGGTATACTGTCTGGATACATGGCTCTCACTCTGTGCAGGGAATGCAGGAAAGAGGTCAGCACGGATGCGCCAACTTGCCCGCATTGTGGCGCGCCGAGCCCGGCGAAGCAGAATTGGAAGGGCTGGGGCTATGAGTGGCGGACCGAGATGGAGATCCTGGGCTACCCGCTCGTGCACGTCGCGTTCGGCCGGGACGAGAACCGGCGCTTGCGGGTGGCGAAGGGCGTGGTCGCGATCGGGCAGTTCGGCGTGGGGCTGATCACCTTCGCGCAGTTCGGTTTTGGGCTGCTGTTCGGTTTTGGGCAGGTCATCTTCGGGTTGACGGCGATCGCGCAGGTGGCTGTAACGGCGCTGTTCGGGATCGGGCAACTGGCGGTCGGATATGTGGCGATCGGGCAGTTGGCGGCGGGTGTCTATGTGCTGGCGCAGTACGGGTTCGGCGAGCACCTCTGGACTCCGGAGGTGCGCGATCCGGCGGCGGTCGAGTTTTTTCACCAGCTTTGGGATGAGGTCCGTTCGGCCATCGGCATTTCAGGCCGTTGATTTCTTCGAGCCGCTCGTACGCTCAGAATCGTGACCCGGTAAGTTCGACGTCGCCGCGGGTCCAGGCGCGAGCCAGCCGCTGTCGCGCTTCATCCGCTTCCTGAGGATTGCGCTGCGCTTCGAGGCTCTTCGCGAGGCCGGCAAGAGCCCATCCGTTATTGCGGTGGCGGTCCAGGTCCTCACGATAGACGGCCTCAGCATCCGCGGGCCGGCCGGCAGCGAGCAGCACGGCGCCGAGGTTGTGGCGGGCCGGCACCGGCCAGTCGGGCGGCTCAGAGTATGTGAGGGAGTCCTCGAGGGCGACCGCTTTCTGGAGGAATGCGACCGCCGCGTCGTAGTCCCCCTGCGCGGCGGATATTTCACCGGCCAGCACATTTTCACCGATGCTTGCAAGTTCGCGCAGAGAATTGGTTTCCCAAATCTTCAGTTCCTCGAGTTGTTCATGCGGAAGCAGCGCGCGGAGCGCCGCGAGCTCCATTTCAGCGCCGGTAACTTGGTCCCGCGCGAGGAGTGCGAGGCCGCGGGCGTAATGCCAGATGGTCCGGCCGAAAATTTGATCAGCCGGGAACTCGCCCTCGATCAGCACCTCTTCCCACCGTCCGAAGCGGACCATGGCGAAGAGCGGCTGGGCCGCCAGAAGATGCGGGAAGCCGAATCCGGGCCGGCAGAAGGCGGCTTCCTGAGGTTTCGATGCGACCTTTCGGGCAGCGTCCAGCATTTCCCGGCCGCGTCCTTCCATGGCGAGGGTGGCCGTCAGGAAGTGGATATTGTGCGGATAGTAGGCGGCCGGGTAGATGCCCTGCGCGCGGCACTGGGAAATGTAATCCTCGTCGGCGGCAATGGCCCGGATATTGGAGTCGGAAGCGTCGGCGTAGCGGCCCACCCGGATGTAGATATGTGATGGCATATGGACCAGGTGGCCCGCGGAGGGAACGAGCGTCCCCAATATGTCGGCGCTCGGGACGGCCCGATCCGGATCCGGCGAAGCTTCCACTGCATGGATGTAGTAGTGACGCGCGCCCGGATGGTTCGGATGCGAAGCATGTACGTGCTCCAAGGCTGCAACAGCGGTAGACATGCCGGGTCGCGGCCGCCCGTCCTCTTCCCAGTAGTTCCAGGGCATCGTATTCATCACCGCGGCGGCGTGGAGCGTCTGGACATCCGGGTCATCGGCGAAGCGGGCGGCCACTTCCTCCATCGCTTTGACGTAGGCTGTGTTGAGTTCTTCGCGCTCGGCAACGCCGTCCGGCGAGTAGCGCGCCGCCAGGGCCTGGACCACGCCTGTTCCTTCATGGAAGCTTCCGCCTGGCGAGCGAGCGCGTCCTGTACAGCTTCAAACGCCTCGCGTTCCCGGTCGGCGTCCGGCGCGGTGTCGTTGAGGTTCGGACCCAATGCCAGCGCCTGTCCCCAATAGGCCATGGGGCATGCCGGATCGATTCGCGCCGCCTCCTTGAAGGACCGCAGAGCTTCAGCGTGGTTGAAGCCGTAGAGGAGTGTCATGCCCTGATCGAAATAACGCTGCGCCATCGGGTCGGACGTGGTGATGGCGACGTGCAGATTGCCGAGGTTCTCGAGGAGCGGCGCAAGGCGCCCTTCGGTCGTCATCGGAGCCAGATCTTTGGGCTGCTGCTGGCAAGCGGCCAGGAAGAGCAGTCCGGTAAGCAGAAAGAATGCGATCCCAGTTCGCACGGTTTCCCCTCCTTTGGTTGTCCTTTCAGTATAAGGGCAACTGGAGCGAAGCCGGATACGAGAATATGGCGGATTATCGCAGGCTAATGACGGAGCGGCATGGTTTCCGGGACCGTGATGGGCCGGTGGCGGGGCACTTTGGCGCGGAAGTCGCCGAGATACTTCCAGCGGGTTTTGGCGTTGAGATCCACTTCCGCGACGGCGACGGTTCCCCAGTCTTCGGCCGCGGCGATCGCCTTGCCAGTGTGGTCATAAACGGCGGAGCGCATCCACTCCGAGTCCGGGCTGGAGTAGGTGCTGCTGACGATATAGACATGATTCTCGGCGGCCCTGGCCTGGGCGAGCAAAGGATTGCAGCCCCAGACCGGCCAGGCGATGACCTCGGCTCCGCGGTTGACGAGTTCACGGGCAACCTCGGGGAAGAAGCCGTCGTAGCAGACCATCATGCCGACTTTGCCAAAGCGGGTGTCGAACACCGGGTAATCGTAGCCGGGCGCCGTTCCGCCTTCCACCTCGCTTGTGGGGATCGTCACTTTGCGGAACTTGCCGGCAACCTTTCCGTCCGGCCCGATGAGTACGGCCACGTTGTAGACCAAATGCCGGTCGCGCTCGTTGAGCCCGGCGACGATATAGAGGTCATGCTTCTTGGCCAGCTTGCCGAAATACTCGGTGGAAGGCCCTGGTATGGGTTCGGCGGCGTCGACGGCCGTGAGATCCGTGTATGCCCGCGTGAGCACCTCCCCCAGCACCACAAGATCAGAGTCCTTTTCCGCGGCCTGCTCGATGAGCGGAGCGAACATCTCACGGTTCTCCTTTGCCGAGTTACCGCCGCGTGGTTGGAAATGCACTGCCGCGAGCCGCACCTTGCGGGGTGCAGGAGGAGCCGCGGCCGTCAGGCTGACGCCGCCGTAGCGGACGCGAGCGTTTGGAGTCCACTGCAGATGAAGCTGCACCTCCGCGACTGTGGCGGCGGCCGGGGCCTCATAGGTTCCCGAGACGCGCGTCCAGCCGGCGGCGTCGGTTTCGCCGTCCATTGGGAACTCCGGAGAGGCGGGCGGATTGGCGGAACTGAGCGGGCCGATAACCAGCGGCCGGTTCTCCTTGGCCGGCTTGCCCGCGGCGTTGAGCCAGCGGATGCGGACCAGCGCGTCCCGCCGCGGCGCACGGCTGCCATCTAATTGCCGCCAAGCTTCGAACCGGTAATGCTTGCCGCCCTCGACGGGGTAGCGTCTCATCCAATAGCCGTCGAGTCCTTCCCGGGCGTCCGTCTCGATGACCAGTGCCGTGCCGCCGTTCCGGCCGCCTTCGCGATCTACCGAGAATGCCGGTCGGATCTCATCGCGCGGGGAACGCGGCTCCCATCCGTCAGGGGCCTCGATTGCGAGGCCGGCCGCCGAGAGGACAAGCGAGAGCAGCCAATATCGTTTCATGTGACCTCCTACCGGCCTCCGGGCTCTAGCTGAGTTTCCACGGCTGCCGGTAATCGCGCCGGAGCATCTCGCTCGCTCCGGGGTCGTCCAGGATCTGTTCGGTATCCGGGTTCCAGCGAATATCGCGTCCCTTGATGAGGGCGATGTTCGCCAGGTGCGCAACAGTGATGGAACGGTGGGCCACCTCGATGGGAGCCACCGTCTTCGCACCGGTGAATACGGAGTCGATGAAGTTCTTCGTGTGGTCGTCGCTGCGATAGAGATTGATCTCGGACGGAGCGATTTGCGACTCGAAGATGTCGAGCGAGCTGGTTTCGTGGCGGCGGCGAGTGGACCAGGCCCAGCCGTCCTCGCCTTCGAAGGTGACGCCGAAACGCTCCTCGTTGCTGACGATCATCTTCACTCCATTGGCATATTCGCACTCGAAATAGAACTCCGTAGCGGTGTTGTAAACGGGGTGCTTGGCGAACTTGCCCCTGGCGTTCCTAACGGCCACGGGACCGGAGGTGTCATAGCCAAGGCCCCACTGGGCGATGTCAAGGTGGTGTGCTCCCCAGTCGGTAACTTGCCCGCCGGAATAATCGAAATTCCAGCGGAAGTTCACGCCAACGCGCGCCGGGCAATAAGGGGCCTCCCTGGCCGGACCGAGCCAGAAATCGTAGACGAAGCCGGCCGGGACGGGCACGGTATCGGTCAGGTGGGCGACCTTGCCGAAGTCGGGCGTGCCGCCGGGCAAGCCGACGCGCACGGTGTGGATCTTTCCGAGCCGGCCGTTGAGCGCCAGTTCGCACACACGGCGGAAGTTCTGGTCGGAGCGCTGCTGGCTGCCGGTTTGCCAGACGACGCCGGCCTTCTTCACCGCGTCCGCCATGGCGCGGCCCTCGGCAACGGTGAGCGAGAGCGGCTTCTGCCCGAAGATGTGCTTGCCGGCCGCGGCGGCGTCGATCACGTTGAGCGCGTGCCAGTGGTCTGGCGTACCGATGTAGACCGCGTCAAGGTCACGGCGGGCCAGAAGCTCGCGATAGTCCTCGTAGCCGTCGCAGACCTTCGCCTGGTAGAACTCGTCCACCAGCCGGCGGGCGGGCTCTCTCCCGCGGATGGAACCGCCCCAGTAACCGGGGCCCTCGCGGTTCACGTCGCAGACAGCCACCACTTTCACGCGCTCGTCCTCGAGAAACGGCTTCAGGTTCCCGGTTCCGTTGTTCCCGGTCCCGATAAAGCCGATAGTCATCTTCTCGCTCGGAGCGGTTCGTCCGAAGACGGTGGCGGGGACGATGGCCGGCATGACGCCACAGGCGGCCAGCTTGAGAAAGTTGCGGCGGGTGGACATGTTTGCTTATCAGTTTATCCCAAGCGGTTTCGTTACCATAGGGCGACCGTCTTCCGGGCTGGCCGTCTCGTTTCGGGCGGGCTACCGTTATTGCCGGTTTGGGCGTGAAGCGAACTTTCCGGGAGGTCCGGCTGAAGAGTCTGGTGGAGGGTTTCGGGGAAAGCCGGGGCGAGCCGCCGGTAGTTCGTTAATGGGCGGCCGGGGCGGCTTGTTCCTCTGGCGTGGCTTCGGATTCGAGTAATTGTGCGGGGCCGCCGGGGGGTGGCGCGAGATTCGCGGGCCGCGTCTGGAGCCGGGTGTCGACATCGAGCAGGATGAAGATCAGAAACAAAGCCAACGTGAGGAGGCCGATTACGAAAATGATGCCGTTAATCGGCTTCTCATACATCAGGTGCATGAAGAAAAGAACCACTAGCGACGCCTTGACCGAGGCGATGAGAAGCGCGACCACGGTGTTGGTGGATGGAGAGCCGAAGTTGACCCCGGCCGCGGCGACGGTGATCACCGTGAGTACGAGCAGCGCCCCGAGGACTGTGATGTTCCGTTTCTTTTCGTGTGCGTAGCTGTGTCCTGCCATGCTGGTCGCTCCTTTTACGAAATCAGGTACATGAGCGGGAAGAGGTAGATCCAGATCATGTCCACGAGGTGCCAGTAGAGGCCGCCCATATCGACGGGTGTATTGTAGGCGCTCGAGAACTCGCCGCGGCGGGCGCGCACCAGCAGCCATGCGATGACGATCATGCCGATCACCACGTGCAGCCCGTGGACGCCGGTCATGAGGAAATAGAAGCCGAAGAAGATCCGCTCGAAGGGTTCGTGCGGACCGGTGTAGGAGAAGAACTTGCCCGGCAGCAGTCCTTCATGGAACTTATGGGAGTATTCGAAGAACTTCACCACGAGGAAGACGCCGGCCAGCACTAGAGTCACGCTCAGGTAGCGGACGAGAGCCTTGGTCTTGGTGGCGCGGGCGGCGGCCACGGCCATCACCATTGTCCAACTGCTTACGAGCAGTACCACGGTGTTCATGGCTCCCATCATCCGGTCGAGGTGATGGTGGGCAGAGGCGAAAGACTCGGGATAGCGGGCGCTCATGATCCCGTAGCCAACAAAGAGTCCGCCGAACAGCAGAACCTCGGTTACCAGGAAGGCCCACATGCCGATCTTGACGGAGTCGGACTGCTGCTCCATTTCGGCGAAGTGGTGCTGGAGGCCCGGGTTTCGTTCTTGATGCGCGGCGGCGTGTGTGGCAGTTTCACTCATGGGAATTCTTACCTCAATTCCGTAGTTCGGTCAGCATTTAGTGTTCATCCGGCGCGATACGCACGGGAACTGGCTGCGGGGTGGAGTAATCATATGGTCCCCGCTCAACGAGCGGCGTGCCGGTGAAGTTGTGCTGGATGGGCGGGGAAGAGGTCTGCCATTCGAGCGTTCGCCCGCCCCAGGGATTGTCCGGCGCGTCATACTTTTTGCGTAGCGAGGCTGCCAGGTACGCGAGCACCACGAATAGCCCGAGGCCGAGAATCCAGCTTCCAAACGTGGAGAAGGCGTGCAGGGGCTGGAACTGGTCGAGGTAGTTGTAGTAGCGGCGGGGCATTCCGCGGGAGCCAAGCACGAACTGCGAAAGGAACGTGGTGTTGAAACCGACAAAGATCAACGCGGCGCCGATGCGCGCCCACTTCTCCGAGTACATCCGGCCGAAGATCTTCGGCCACCAGTAGTGGAGTCCGCCGATGAAGGCGATAGTGGTTGAACCCATCATCACGTAATGGAAGTGGGCCACGACGAAGTAAGTGTCATGGAGGTGAACGTCAGTGGCTAGGGTTCCCAGGAACAGCCCGGTGAGGCCGCCGATGGCGAACAGGAGCAGGAACATGATGGCGTAGAGCATCGGCGCCTTCAGCTCGATGGAGCCTTTGTACATAGTGGCGAGCCAGTTCCACACCTTGACGGCCGAGGGGATGGACACGAAGAAGGTCAGGAAGCTGAAGATGGCGGCGGCATAATCGCTCTGGCCGCTGACGAACATATGGTGGCCCCAAACCAGGAAGCTGATGAAGGCGATCGCGATGCTCGCGTAGGCGATGGCCTTGTAGCCGAAGATTCCCTTTTTCGAAAAGACGGGGACGATCTCGGAAATGATGGCCATGCCCGGCAGAATCATGATGTAAACGGCCGGATGTGAGTAGAACCAGAAAAAGTGCTGGAACAGGATTGGATCTCCGCCGAGGCGCGGATCGAAGATCCCGATCTCCCAGAGCCGCTCCATCATGAGCAGCAGAAGCGTGATTCCCAGAACCGGGGTCGCCAGCACCTGGATGATGGCGGTGGCGTACGATCCCCATACGAAGAGGGGCATCTTGAACCAGTTCATGCCGGGAGCGCGCATCTTGTGGATGGTGGCGATGAAGTTCACCCCAGTGAAGATGGACGAGAAGCCGAGGATGAAGGCGGCGAGTGTCATGGTGCTCACCGCGCCGCCGGTGGTGGTGGAATAGGGAGTGTAGAAGGTCCAGCCGGTATCGACGCCGCCGGTCAACATCGCGAGAATCGCGAAGATTGCGCCCAGCACATAGATCCAATAGCTGGCCAGATTCAGCTTGGGGAATGCGACGTCTTTGGCGCCGAGCATCATCGGCAGCACGAAGTTCCCGAGCGAGGCAGGGATGGCCGGAATGATGAACAGGAACGTCATGATCGCGCCGTGGAGGGTAAAGGCCTGGTTGTACTGGTCAGCCTCCATGATGGTCTTCTGCGGCGTGAGCAGCTCCAGCCGGATCAGCATGGCGAACAGCCCGCCGATGAGAAACATCAGCAACACGCTCCACAAGTACATCACGCCGATCCGCTTGTGATCGACGGTAAACATCCAGCTCTTGATGCCCCGCGCCGCCTTCAGGTAATTGTTTTCGGGGTGATGAGAGCCCACTCCGTAGGGTGATATTGCGACATTTGCCATTCCGGCATCCCTCCCCTATTCCTGGTTCTTAATAAATTCGATCAGGGCCGCAATCTCGCGGTCGCGCAAGAGGCCCTGGAATGTCGGCATGATGCCTTCGTAGCCCGAGACGATCCTTGCCTGCGGCTGCAGGATCGATTCCCGGAGGTAATTTTCGTCCACGACGGCTTCCGTGCCGTCGGTGAACTCGTGCGTCTGCCCCCAGATGCCCTGGAAGCTCGGGCCGTCGCGGCGCGTGCCGTCGAGGGAATGGCAAGTTTCACAGCCGCGGCTTTCGTACAACATTGCGCCCAGTTCGGACAGCGGCATATTGCGCGTGCGCTCATCGCCCATTTCCTGCCATTCCCGGAACTTCTCTTCGCTATCGACATGGATTTTTCCCAGCATGTCGGAGTGCCCGCGGCCGCAGTATTCAGCGCAGAAGAGCGTGTGAACTCCTTCCTGTTCCGGATGGAACCACATCTCTGTATACATGTTCGGCACCACGTCTTTCTTCACCCGGAAGCTGGGCACGTAGAAGCTATGGATCACGTCTTCCGATGACATGATCAGTCGCACTGGCTTGTTCACCGGCACATGGATCTCGTTAATCGTTCGAGTGCCGTCCGGATATTCGAACTGCCATAGCCACTTCTTTCCGACTACCTGGATCTCCAGCGCTCCGGCCGGGGCGGTGGTGGCGTTGATGTAGCCGTCGAAGCCCACGAAGAAGAGGATGATCACGATGATCAGCGGTATGACGCTCCAGATCACCTCGAGCTTGAAGTGCTCGGAGATATCGGGCGTCACGTCCTCCGGTCCGCGCCGCCGGTACCGCCAGACGAAGAAGGCCAGAAGACCGGCGATCAGGAGGAAGAAGAACGCGGAGAGCAAGACGATCGCGATGAAAAGGTCGTCGTGCGTTCGAGCATAGGCCGAGGCCTCGTCGGGCAACAGGATGGATCGTAGCCAGTTCATTGTGCGTTTGCCAGATTCGGTTCGGAATCGCGATCGCGCTCGCGTCTCCAAAGCCCGATCAAGAAGATTCCCAGAATCAAAACCACCAGAACGCCTCCGGCGCGCATGATGTTGGTGGCGAAGGGGACGTACGATTTTTCGCTCGGATCGTAGTGGAAGCAGAACAGTAGAACACGGTCCGAGATAGCGCCCACTTTTCCGTCCGACGCCTCGGTGAGTGCCAGCCGCATGTCGCGGGTCTTGTAACGAATACCGTAAAGATAGCGGGAGACCATGCCCTCCTCGGAGAGCACCATGATGGCCGCGGCATGGGCGTACTGCTCGCGGCGCTCGTCCCACTTGTAATGAAAGCCGATCTGTTCGGCGAGTTTCTTGACGTTGCCTTTGTGGTCGGACAGGAAGTGCCAGCCGGGCGCGGGCCGCTCGTAGTTGGTGAGGTAGAGAGATTTCTTCTCCTGCGCCAAGTCGAACGTCTCCGTGGGATCGATTGAAATCGTGACGATCTCGAATTCCTCGCCGGGCGTCCAGGGGATCTCGCGCAAGGTCTTGGTCTGGCCGTTGAGCACAAGAGTGCAGAGCATGGGGCAGTTATAGTAGACGAGGTTCAGAATCACCGGCCGGCCCTGATGGAAGAACTTGCCGAGCTTGACCGGATAGCCGCTTTCGTCGATGAACTCGAGATCCAGGTCGATGTTTGCGCCGAGCTTCTCCTCGATTCCGACACCTTCCAGCTCCTCCGGCAAGGGCTGCTCCGCGGCGGCGGGATGGAAGGCAAGCAAACCCCCGGCTATCAAGGCGACGACAGACAGACGAACGGGGCGGCTACCGAAGCGACCGGCCCGCGGGCGGGATGCGCCGCGCCGCGTGCTCTCCGCCAGACTATTGTGTTGCCGGTGCTGCATCTGCCGCCGTCTCCTCTTCTGACCTCACCGGGTAGGGCGCCGCCGGATATGGCAAATTGCCGGACTCATACTCGGCCGTCAGCAATTCCATGGCGCGCCGAATTGGCAGGTTCACGGTTCCCTGTTCGCGGTTGATGTACTTGTATGACCCTAGTTGCTCATTCTCTCGCGCGCGCAAGTCCAGCAGTTCCGGCGCGACCGGCTCCAACACCTTCACGTAGACCTGCTGCTCATAATTGCGGTCGTAGTAATACTGCAGGAACATGATGGAAATCACCAGGAAGAGCACCGTTCCGACCGTGAAGCCGACGACAACCCCGTTGTTGGTCTCCGCTCGATTGAAACCTTCTTCCTGAACGGGAGTGACCGGTGCGTGTAATTCACTCATCAGATAACCTCCCTATATGTTGTGATGCGTCAGCGCCTCGCTGAGCCGCAAATCCCCGGTGGGAATCATGGCGGCGCTCCTCAGGCGGTACCAGAAGGCGAGCCCGAATACGCTTCCAGTAGCCAGAAACGTGGTGATATCGAGCCACTGAATATGGAAATTGTGGGGATGCACGGATGGCAGGATGAGCCAGTGCAGATCCATGCCGTGCATGATAAGAATCCAGAAAGCGGCCGCCGCCAGGATTGCATAGTTTCGCTTCGCCGCGCGTGAGATCAAGACCAGGAACGGGACAATGAAATGGCCGATCAGCAGGATCGCGCTGAGCCAGATCCAACTCCCCTCAAAGCGGTGCTTAAAGAACTGGGTCTCTTCCGGGATATCGGCGTACCAGATGAGCAGATATTGTGAAAAGCCGATGTAGGCCCACCAGACGGTGAGCGCGAACATCCACTTGCCGAGGTCATGGTAATGCTCGCGGTGGATGGATTTCGTGAGAATTCCGGCCTGACGAAGCCCGAGTGCGATGAGCGTCAGCAGCGCCATGAAAGCCAGCGCGCCCCCCGAGAAGACGTAGACGCCGAAGATGGTGGAATACCAGTGCGGATCGAGGGACATCACCCAGTCGACTGACGCCATCGTCACTGTGGCCGTTAAAGCGATCAGCCCCGGCGCGCTCCACCAGCGAAGACTCGAGCGGGCTTGCATATCGGCGCCGTGGTCTTGCACGACGGAGTACTTGTACAGATTGAATGCGAGGATCATCCAGACGGCGAAATAGATAGCAGTCCGGGCGATGAAGAAGGGCCAACTGAAGAAGATCGCCTTAAAGGCCAGGTTGGGGTTGTGCTCCACGTCGAAGAAACCTTCCTGCACCCAGTCATAGAGCGTCGGGATGCCGATGGCCACCGGGATGAAGAGGATCACCATTACCGGCACCGTGATCATGATGTTCTCCATCAGGCGGCGCACTGTCACGCTCCATCCGGCGGAGGTGATGTGTTGCACCGCGACGAAGAACGTGGCGCCCCAGCCGATGGTGAGCCAGAACATGAAATTCACGAGGTAGGAGCCGTGAAAGTTATAGGCGTCGGCAACCCAGCCGTAGAGGGATGGAGCCCAGCCGATCACGGCCAGGGCGAGGAGCAGATTGCGGCCCTTTCTCCAGAGACCCTGATCGATCTGGTACGGTTCCTTGAACTGTTCGAGATTCACTTCGGCGTGCATCAGCGCAACTCTCCTCGCAGGTCGGCGGGAACATCTTCAATCGTCCCGCTGGTGGCGCGCTGGAGCGCGCGGACGTAGGCGACGATCGCCCAACGGTCCTCTGCGGGAATCTGGAAGCGGTAGCCGGGCATGGATCGGCGCCCGTAGCTGACTACCTGGTAAAGCTCGCCGTCCACCATCTCCTTGATCCGCTGATCATGAAGGCTGTTGGCGAGCCACATGCTCTTCTGGCCAACCAGCCCGCGTCCGCTGCCCGTGCGGTCATGGCAGGGAGCGCAGTAGACGTTGTAGCGCTCCTGGCCGCGCGCGAGCAGTTCCGCGGTGATCGGGAGCGGATTCCGGCCGACATACATGCCATCAGCAGCACCGGTATAGTAGCCCTCGTCTCCTTTGAGTTGTCCCTGGGCCACGGTGCCGGGCACGGGCTGGCGGGCGGCGCGGCCGTCAGGGAAGAAACCACTTTCGGCCTGGGATTTGTACTTCGGCTGCCGCTTCATGTCGGGAAAGACCTGGATGGGAGGTTTCTCGGTGGTCATTCGCGCGCAGCCGGAGAGTGCCATGGCCGCGATCAGTGCAAAGTGCGCCGCGCTCCGCATTAATCCGTCTCCTCCACAATGGCCGTCTCCTCGGAGCCAAGCTCGTTGAGTAGCACCGTTGTTTCCTCGGCATTGAACTGGGGGTCGCTCGCTTCCACCGCCAGGAAGAACTTGTCGTTTGAGACCTGTTTAAATCCTTCGTACTCGAACAGCGGGTGGTGAAGCCGCGGCAACCCGTTCAGGGCGAGCATGCCGCCGACGGCAGTGAAGGCGGCGAACAAGACTGTGAGCTCGAAGGTGACGGGGATGGAGAACTCGAACGCGAAAAGCGGTTTGCCTCCGATTATCAGCGGATAATCCACGGCTCCGGTCCACCACTGCAGTAGCAGAGCCGCGAGCATCCCGCCGACGCCGGCGAGGAACACCACATAGCCAAGCGGCGAATGTTTGGCGCCCAGCGCCGCTTCCATTCCATGAACCGGGAATGGCGAACAGGCGTCGAGCTTGGTGAAGCCCTTCTCTTTCATGCCGTGGACGGCCGCGAGAAGGTCTTCAGGGCTCGAGAACCTGGCGACGGCGCCGTAGATCTTTTTTTCAACCATCTCAGTGGGCTCCTTTCCCGCTGCCAGGTGAAGGCATCACGCCCTTCACCTCGGACAGTGCAATCACCGGGATGAATCGCAAGAAAAGCAGGAACATCGTGAGGAACAAGCCGACGCTTCCGGCGAACGTGAGAATGTCGACCAGCGTCGGGTTAAACATCCCCCAAGCCGAAGGCAGGAAATCACGGTGCAGCGAAGTCACAATGATGTTGAAGCGCTCGAACCACATTCCGATGTTGACGATGATCGCGATGACGAACATCGCCGGAACGCTCCGCCGCACACGCTTAATCCAGAAGAGCTGGGGCGCGAAAACGTTGCACGTGAACATTGTCCAGACCGCCCAGGCATAGGGTCCCTGAACCCGATTCAGGAACACGAACTGCTCATACGGATTGCCGCTGAAGGCGGCCGTGAAGAACTCCACCGCGTAGGCGTAGCCGACGATCGACCCGGTCACGAGGATGATCTTGTTCATGTTTTCCAGGTGATTCTTCGTGATCAGGTGCTCCAGCTTGTAGATTTTGCGGGCGAGCACCATCAGCGTGACCACCATGGCGAAGCCGCTAAAGACGGCGCCGGCGACAAAGTACGGAGGGAAGATCGTTGTATGCCAGCCCGGAATCACCGAAACGGCGAAGTCGAAGCTGACAATCGTATGGACAGAGAGCACCAGCGGCGTCGAAATGCCGGCGAGAATCATGTAGGCCTTCTCGTAGTGGTTCCAGTGCCAGGCCGAGCCGCGCCAGCCAAGGCTGAAGAAGCCGAAGATGTATTTCCGGATGCCCGTGGCCCTGTCCCGCAGGGTCGCGAGGTCTGGAATCAGGCCGACGTACCAGAACAGAATCGAGACCGTGGCGTAGGTGGAGACCGCGAAGACATCCCAGATGAGCGGGCTGCGGAAGTTCTGCCACATATTCAGTTCGAAGTTCGGGATGGGGAAGAGCCAGTAGGCCCGCCACGGCCGGCCGGTGTGAAAGAGCGGGAAGATGCCGGCGGTCATCACGGCGAAGATGGTCATTGCCTCGGCGGCGCGGTTGATCGAGGTTCGCCATTTTTGCCGGAAAAGGAACAGAATCGCTGAGATCAGTGTGCCGGCGTGGCCGATGCCGATCCAGAACACGAAATCCGTGATCGGCCACGCCCAGCCCACCGGTTGGTTGTTGCCCCAGACGCCGATGCCTTTGTAGACCAGCCAGCCGATCATCGCGCCGAGAATCAGCGTGAAGACCAGCGAGATGCCGAAGGCCACGTACCAAGCCTTCGGAGGACCGGTTTCGGCGATGCGGGCGACGTCATCGGTGATCTCGGCGTAAGTCTTGTTACCCTCCACCAGGGGCGGATCGAGAGGGACGTTTTGATTGAGTGCGAGGTCCGCCATCGGTTACCCTTTCACCTCACTTAGAATGCGAAACGGCGAAGCGTTGCGGGCATGACCGCCGCCGTGGTCTCCCCCGCCCGGAGGCTCCAGCTCCGGGTTAGGGTTGCGCAGGCGCGCCAGATAAGTCGTCCGCGGCTTCACATTCAGTTCCGCTAGCATGGCATAGTCACGGCTGCGAGCCTTCACCTTGGAGACCCGGCTTTCCGGATCGGCGATGTTGCCGAAATAGATTGCCTCGGCCGGGCACGTCTGCTGGCAGGCGGTCACGATCTCCCCGTCTGCGATCTCGCGCCGGCCGTCGGCCTTGGCCGCGATCTTCTTCTCCTGAATGCGCTGGACACAGTAGGTACACTTTTCCATCACGCCCCGCATGCGGACCGTGACATCCGGGTTGAAGACCATCTTCTTCACTTCCGGCACCTCGCCGTGCCAGTCGAAGAAATTGAAGCGGCGCACTTTGTAGGGGCAGTTATTGGAACAGTAGCGAGTGCCCACGCAGCGGTTGTAGGTCATCACGTTCAGCCCGTCGGGGCTGTGGACAGTGGCCGCGACCGGACAGACGTTTTCGCAGGGAGCGTTCTCGCAATGCTGGCAGCCGACCGGCTGGACCACGGCCTGGGGATTCTCTTCCTCGCCGGTGAAGTAGCGGTCAAGGCGGATCCAGTGCATTTCGCGGCCCCGCGCCACCTCTTTCTTGCCGACGATCGGGATGTTGTTTTCGGCCTGGCAGGCGACGACGCAAGCGTTGCAGCCGGTGCAGGAGTTGAGGTCGATCGCCATGCCCCACTGGTATTCGCTGTCCAACTCCGGGTTCGCGTACAGCGATTCGAGCGGCGGATGATGGACCATGTGTTTCGCGAACTCCGGGTCCTCGCGATACTCCTCCAGGGTGGCCTCCCGAACCAGCGGGCGGCCCTCCATGGAATGGTGGTCCTGGGCCGTCACCAACTCGTACCGGGCGCCTGTGCGGGTGACCTCGACGCCGGCGGCGAAGCCCATTGCGCCGCTGATTCTCAGAGCGTTCACGTTGTGGCCGGCGCCCGTGCCGGCGCGGCCGGCCTCCGTGCGCCCGTAGCCGATCTCGAGGGCGATAGAGCCGTCCGCCTGACCGGGAAGGATCCAGGCCGGGACCTCGATGGACCGCCCGCCGCGCTCGATGGAGAGCACGTCGCCGCTTTCGACGCCCAGCGCCCGCGCCGTGGCCGGACTAACGAGCGCGGCGTTATCCCAGGTGAGCTTCGTCATCGGGTCCGGCATCTCCTGCATCCAGCCGTTGTTGGCAAAGCGTCCGTCGTAGAGCGAGGGGCTCTGATAGAAGACCACCTCGTAGCCTCCGTCCGAGGCTTGGGTGTGACGGGCAGCTTCAAGCACCACGTCGCGCTGGAGCGCCGGCGTGACCATTGCGGCGGCCGTGCCCTCCACGATGCCATCATGCAGAGCTTTCCGCCAGGCCAGTTCCAGATCTCCCTGGAATCGTGTGGTCCAGTGGTTGCGGACAATGTCATAGGCCCGCTTGTCCTCGTAGCCGCCGAGGAGCGCGGTAATCTCGGCGTCAGACTTGCCTTCGTAAAGCGGAGCAATGAGAGGCTGCTGGAGGCTGGCCGTGCCGCAGACAGCGCGGCCGTCGCCCCACGTTTCCAAGTAATGCGCGGCTGGCAGCGCCCAGTGCACCGCTTTCGCGGTCTCATCGGGATGCAGCCCGAGATAGATGGATGTCTCCACCTTTTCGATCCCGGCCATGAATTCCGCGTCCGCGGGAGCGGTGTAATTGGGATTGCCTCCATAGATCACCAGGGTCTTCACTTGACCTGCGTTCATGGCCGTGCCGAGGTCCTTGATCGACTGCGCGGTCGGGGCCAGCACGGGCTCGGTGAAGGTGATCGTCTCGCCGATATTGCCCAACTCCGCATTCATGAGGCAGGCCAGTGCATGTACCACGGGCGGCTGCTTGGGGCCGGCGACGATCAGGCACTTCCCTCGGTGCGCTTCGAGATCCCGTTGTACCGGGCCAATCCAGTCAAGACCGGAGTCCGCGACGCCCGCCATCGCGGCGGCAGCCACCGCAATATCGCTCGATTTGGCGCGGAAGCGGTGGTCCGCCATAGCCCCGGTAATCGAGAAGCTGCTTTCCACGACGTAGAGGCGGTTCATCGAGTCATGCTCGGTTTCCACCTGGCGGCCTTTTGAAAAGCCGCGGACTTCGGACAGCGAAGCTGCGTCGACACCCAGAAAATCGCTGTCAAGCGAGAGGATGACCTCGGCTTTGGCGAAGTGATAGCGCGGCTGCAGAGGACGGGAGAATGCGAGCGCTGCGCCGCGGATTTCGTTCTCGCGCGAGACCGGCGAATATTCGACCCACCGCGCCGCCGGGAAGCGGCTCTGGAAATGTTCCCAAACGGCTTTGTGCGATGGTGAGGAAACCGGTTCGCTTAGAAACCATACGCCCGCGCCATCGCCGAGGTTCGATTCCGTGAAGTGCTCGCCGGCAAAGGCTTCAAATTCCTGCCAGCTTGACTTTTTGCCGTCGCGGATGACATCCTTCGCGCGGTCCGGATCGTAGAGATCCAGAACGGATGCCTGGGCGTAGGCGTCCGCCGCGCCGAGGCTTGACGGATGCTTGGAGTTGCCTTCCACCTTCGTGGGACGCCCGTTGTGCGCTTCCACCAGCAAGCCTCTCAAGAATCCGCCGAGGGGCGCGGATGTGGCGTAGTACATTGGCTTGCCGGGGATAAAGTCCTCGACGCCCTTGGCCTGGGGCAGAATCTTCTCTTCCGGGCGGCGGCAGGCGACCAGCCCGGCCAGGCCCACCGAGGCGGCCATCAGCTTCAGCAATGTCCGCCGCGACTGCGAACTCTCCATTTCGGAGGCGCCCTCGGGGAACTCGCGATGTAGCCACTGCCGAAACTCCGGTGTCCCGGCCAGCTCGTCCAGGCTGCGCCAGTATCGTTTTCCTGTTCCGTTTTTCGCCGAATTCATCTATTGGAACTCCCGTGTCACCTGTGGCAAGCGGCGCAGTTGTCAGGGGGATGAATCCCCTTCGCCTCGATAATCTCCCGGCCGATCTCCACCGGATCGCGGTCTGGCGCCCAGGCGAGGTTGGTCACCTCTTCCACCGGCCGGATGTGTGGTGCGGGATTGCGGTGGCAATCCAGACACCAAGCCATGCTCAGTGACTCCATCTGCTTCACGACGATCATCTGATCCACCCGCCCGTGGCAGCTCTTGCAGCTCACGCCCGAGGTGACGTGAGCCTGATGATTGAAGTAGACATAGTCTGGTAGCCGATGGACCTTCACCCACGGGATCGGTTCGCCGGTCGAGTAGGAGTCCCGCACGGGCTGCAGCAGTACGCTATTCTCCTTCACCCGGACGTGGCAGTTCATGCATACTTCCGTCTGCGGCACGGCCGCATAGCCCGCTTTCTCCACCGTGTAGTGACAGTAGCGGCAATCGATGGCAAGATCTCCGGCATGGAGCTTGTGACTGTATTCGACAGGTTGAATGGGAGCGTAGCCGGTGTTTTTGACGTCTGGCTGGAGCAGGTATCCGCCGAGCGCGAGGGCCCCGATGGCGCCAACGGCCAAAACTCCAACCAGGATCCTCAGGTATTTGTCCGTGGACTTCGGAAATATCGCAGACATTGAGCTTAGGTGGTCAACTTGTTCTCGTCACGTCCTGGGAACATCGATGGCGATTCCGCCTCCGGCGAGCGCCGCCCAGCCGCTCCATGGCAAGGGCGCCAACGAAACTTCCCCTCTGCGTATGCGGTACGCTTATGCTTCATATAGTACGACACTATACATTGCACTGTCAGGCAAAAAATTCTTGTCAAACAGTAAACTTGGAGCGATCATACCGTAGGATGCGGTCGAAATGTTGAAGGTCGCAACAAAACTTCTCAGGGCTTTCGGAGGGCTCAAAGTCCGGTACAAGTTGATGGTTCTCCACAACTTGTTTTTTCTGCTGCTGGCCGCTTTCGTTTTTCTTTCGCTGGACCCGGTGGTGGAGCGATGGGCGGAGGAAGCAAAGGCCAGGGAAATGCGCCTGGCGAAGGAACTGGGTGGCGATCCGGCGGCGGTTGACCCCGGTTTTTACGATTCGATGGCGCGCCGGACCCGCATCAACATCTTTGCCGCGCTCGTGGTGGCTTACTGGTTGGGGGTCTTCATCCTGGAAGGCTTCGTGATGCGGTACTACATCTATATACCGCTCAAAATACTGCTCGAGGCGGACGAGGCGTCGCGCAGGGGGAATGCCGAGGGCGAGCTGGTTGACGAGAGTCTCATTCTCGGCGACGAACTGGGGCGTCTGATGGCCTCGCGAAACGCTACACTGCAAAAGCTGCGGAAGCACGAACGGGAACTGGAGGATGCTCTCAAGCGTTTGGAGGAGACCGCCGCCGATCTGCGTAAGAAAAACCGTCTGCTTGCGGCCGCGAAGCAGAATATCGCCGACCAGGACCGCCTGGCGAGCCTCGGCATGCTCACCGCCGGCGTGGCGCACGAGCTGAACACGCCGCTGGCGGTGCTGCAGGGATCGATTGAACAGATGATGGAGTCCGAAGGTGACGCCGGGACCAGGAACCGGCTGGAGCGAATGCTGCGCGTCACGCGCCGGCTCCAGCGGATCAGCGAAAGCATGTTGGACTTCTCGCGCGTTCGAACGCAGCGGAACGAGCGAGTAGCTCTGCGGCGCGTGATCGACGAGGCCTGGGGGCTGGTTTCGATTGACGACAAAGCGGAGCGGGTCGCCTTTCGGAACGCGGTTCCGGAAACCGAATGCGCGAGGGGCAATCCGGATCGTCTCATCCAGCTCTTCGTGAACCTGCTCCGGAACGCGCTTCAGGCCGTGCCCGAGGGTGGTGTGGTTGAGGTGGACTGCGAGCGGCGGGTCAGTGAAATTGCCATCGGCGTGGACGACAACGGGCCAGGGATTCCTAGCGACTTGCTGCCGGACGTATTCGAGGCGTTCATTACTTCCCGTCTGGACGCCCGCGGCACCGGACTCGGACTCACCGTGGCCGAAGGCATCGCGCACGAGCACGGCGGCTCCATTACCGCCTCGAATAGCCCGCGCGGAGGCGCGCGGCTGGAGGTTCGGCTGCCGGCGGACAAGTGCCCGGAAGCGCAGGAGGAGCGATCGTGAGTGAATCCAAGCCGGAAGAAAAGAAACCGCCGAAGCCCCGCATCGAGGTTGCGGTGCTAGACGATGACTATGATTTCCGGAGCTATATCGAGGATGTACTCAAAGGGGAGGGCGACTATGCCGTGCGCGCGTTTGCGCATCCCGAAGACCTGTTCGAGTCCTGTGAGCAGCGCCTGCCGGACATCGTGCTACTCGACATGAAGATGGGCGAGTTTCGCGGCGACCGCGTGCTCGAGCAACTCTTGCGGCGCTGGCCAAAGCTCTGCGTCGTCATCATCACCGGCTACCCGTCGCTCGAGGACATGCGCGCCACCTTCAAAATGAAGGTGTTCGACTACCTCTCGAAGCCATTCTCGCTGTCCCAGCTTCGGCAGACCCTGGCCAATGCCGTGGCCGCCTATGGCCTGGGGCGCTCGGACCAGGGCCGTTTGCGCGAGAGCCTCGGCCACCGCATCCGCCTGCTGCGCGTCGAGCGTGACTGGAGTCTGAAAGACCTTTCCGGACGCACCGGTCTCAGCGTTTCGCAGATCTCCTCGATCGAGCGCGGCGCCCACCTGCCGAGCATGGAGAGTTTGTTGCTGATCTGCCGCTCATTCGAGAAGCGGCCGTCGGAGATTTTGGCGTCGATTGACTTCTGACCGCAGCGCCGCCAGGCAGGCAGCACCGCCTCGTTCCGGCACGGTTTCCGGAAAATTTGGTAATCTTGCCGGTTTGGGAGGTGTTTCGATGGTTCGCAGAAACTTCATGGCCGCCGGCATCGCGGCGGGGGCATTGACGCTGGGCGCGGGCCGGGCGAGGGGCAACGCGCCGAAGTTCAAGCTGAAGTACGCGCCGCACCCGAATATGTTCCGGCACTCCGCCGGCGAAAATGTGCTGGACCAGATTCAGTTCGCCGCGGATCAAGGTTTCACGGCTTGGGAAGACAACCGGGCCATGGGCCGGGAGCCTGCCGAGCAGGAGCAGATCGGCAAGAAGCTCCAGCAGAACTCGATGACCATGGGCGTTTTCGTCTCCCACGCCGATTTCAAGACCGCCGATTTCGTGACCAAAACGGACAAAGACTTTCAGGACTCTCTCCGTGCCAGCATGAGGCAAGCGGTCGAAACAGCGAAGCGCGTGGGGACCGAGTGGACAACTGTTGTTCCAAGCACAGTCAATCAGGGGCTCGACCCAGGCTTCCAGGAGGCCAACTGCATCGAGAATCTGAAGGTCTGCTGCGAGATCTGTGAGCCGGCCGGTTTGGTGATGGTTCTCGAGCCGCTGAACTGGTTTGCCAACCACCCGGGGCTCTTCCTGCGTTACGTGCCGCAAGCGTATGCGATCTGCAAGGCGGTGGACTCGCCGAGTTGCAAGATACTCGACGACCTCTACCACCAGCAAATCGACATTGGGAATCTCATTCCGAACATGGAGATGGCTTGGGACGAGATCGCCTATCTGCAGGTGGGCGACAACCCGGGCCGCAAGGAGCCGACGACCGGCGAGATCAACTACAAGAACATCTTCAAGTGGCTTTATGACCGCAAGTGCGAGATGGTTATCGGTATGGAGCACGGCAACTCGAAGCCCGGCAGAGAGGGTGAGATGGCCGTGATCGCCGCCTACCGCGAGTGTGACAGCTACTGACAGCGGCGGCTCGTGAATCGCCTGCGAAGTGAACATATTAACCGGTCGCTGCAGAGAAGTTGCAGTTTCTCTCAAGCCCGGAGAAAATTAATATTAGAAGTGTCGAGCGAGAGGCGATTTCGGAGGGGGCTCCGTTAGAAAGGATGGGACTGTGGCGCTAAAGGAGATTCTTAGTCTTTTCGGGAAGAACCGTGAGAAGGGAATTCGATACCAGGACCTCACGGAACCGCGGGAAGTGGCGGCCCCGGCCGACGGGGGCCGTCTGATCGTCATCACCGCTCCCTTGTCCGAAATCATTGAGAGCGACGGCTACTTCATTCAGATGACCGCTGCCTCCATGCCAATCTGGCTGGAAGGGCTTCTGGACAGCAAATACCCGGACTGGCGCGAGGTCAAGTACAACGAGGACGGTTCGGCGAATTACATGCCTGCCGGCGTCCGGACGCTCGAAAAGGCCCTTGAGGGCGAGTTCGGCGCGGAAAACGTCGTGGCCTGCTATCCGGACGACATGGACAAGTTCATCGGCCCGAATACCCGCGTGGTCGCGTTCTCCACGATGAACCCCCTGGGAGTGACGTTCGCCGCCGGCGTCTACACCTCCATGTTCGGCACGTCCAAGGAGACGATCAATTCCCATTACGCCAAAGAGGCCTTTGGCCGCATCCGCACGAATCCGTTCCGGCCGAATTTCAAGGTCGTGGTCGGCGGCACGGGAGGGTGGCAGATCCAGAAGAACAACCGCCACGCCGAGTTCAGTGTCGATTGCGTGGTGGAGGGGCGCGCCGAATCCGAACAGACTCTCAATCTATTCCGCACGGCGATCGCCGGAGAGGAGCTTCCCCAGTTCATCGAAGTCTCCCATCCGCCAACCCGGGACTCGATCCAGATCCCCACCAAACGGACGACGTTCGGCGTGGTGGAGCTCACCACCGGATGCGGCCGCCGCTGCCGTTTTTGCGCTCCCGACCTCAACCCGCAGATCGCCATCGAGAAAGAAAAGATCATGACGGCCGTCCGGGCCAACCTGGAACAGGGCAACAACCAGGTTTCGCTTGCCACGGAAGATTTCTTCATTTGGGGCCAGGTGGGAACGGACACTCCCTTCTACTTCCCGAACCGCGAGGCTCTGCTTGACCTGTTCCGCGACGTGGTGGAATCTCCGGGTTTGAAGCATCACGTGCTGAGCCATTGCACGATCGCACCGGCGGTGGTGGACCCGATCCTCATCCGCGAGATGTCGAACCTCCTTCTCGACAAGAGCCCGATTCACTTCGAGACGCTCAGCAGTCATCCGAAAGGCAAGTCGCTCGTGCCGCTAATCGGTGTCGAGACCGGAAGCGTGCGCATGGCGAAGAAGGTGATGCCGAGCAAGGCGGTGCCGTTTTCGATTGACGACTGGCCGAGCATCGTAATTCGCGGTTTGGAAGTACTCAACGAGAACAACTGGTTCCCGGCGATGACCATCATGGTCGGCAATCCCGGCGAGACCGACGAAGATGTCAAAGCCACGCTCGATCTTGTCTATGAGGTGGAGCGGCGGGGACTGTTCGCCTACTTCATTCCGTCCATTTTCACGCCCCTTCAGGACACCCGCATGGAGAAGCAGTCCGGCGTCCGGCAGACCCAGGATCTGTCGCCCTTGCAGTGGCAGCTCATGATGAAGTGCTGGAAGATGAATCTCGCGCCGGCCGTGAAGACCTGGTGGGCGCCGTTCGTCTGGCGTTTTGGCGCTGTGGCCATGTGGGCGGTTCGGCTTAGACGAACCAACGGCCCGAACTTCACCTGGCCGCTGCACATGTTCGCCGGCACGTTATCGGAGAAGATGCTGGCGCGGATGGGCAAGATCTACATCGGGCAGCCGCTCGAGGTGAAAACGCGCAAGGAACTGCTTTCCAGCGTCAAGCCGAAGCACTGGAAACACCTGCGGCCTGACGCCGGCGATCTGCCGGAAGAGTACACCCCTCCTTCCTCCGAGGCGGTTGCCGGCCAGGATTTCGCAATCATCTCGCGGTAATCAGAGAACAGTTACGGCTGTTCCCTGATTATTGGGGGCCGTCGTAGGTGTAGCGGAACCAATCGATGTCGATATGGCCGGCGGCGGCGTTGTCGTTCCAGTTGAAGAAGCCGATGCGGTCGCCCCGCCAGCGGCCGAAAGTGAGGGGAAACTCAGGTCCGAAGCGGGTCCAGGACTCGCCGTCGAAGCTGTACGAGAAAGTGCCGCGCGGGCCGTTGATGCCGGTGCGAATGTAGATTACATCGGCTTCGAATTCAGGGCCTGATTTCCGGACGCCGTCGTGCTCGTAAAACAGCCTCCGCTCGTTGTCGAAGCCGACGGTGACGCCGAGCAGCACAAACTGGCCGGAGTGATGGCAGAGTCCCGCCTGCTGGCCCGTGCGCATCTTACTGACGTCGATCTTCGCTGTAGCCATGCCGGCGCCCTTACCCATGATTCGCTGCGAAATGGTGTTCGAGGCATTCCAGAAACCGCCGCCGTTCACGGGAAGATTGGCTTTCAGGCGCAGCCAACCGGGGCGCTCGGTGAGAGACCAGCGGCCGTCGCGCGGATTGTGATTCCACTGCCACTGCGGCTCCAGCGCGCCTTCGCTGAACTCGTCGCTGGTTTGCGGCGCCGCAATGGGGAATCCCGCGATGGGCTTCCGGTGCTCGAAAACCGTGTTCCCGATGCCGTCGCCGGTCGCGTCTTCGCCGAGTAGCGGCCAGCCGTCCTCCCATCGCACCGGGATTAGCCACTGGGAGCGGCCTTCGTAGGACTTGTCCGTACTCGGGCCGGGCCGGCCGTCTGGACCCGTGCTGCGATGCTGCACCAGTTGATGGGTGTACCACCAGGAGCCGTCAGGAGCCGGAACGAGGGCGCCCTGGCAGGTGCTGCGGTCCAGCTTCAGATGGCGCACCAGCAGTAGCTTCTTCTCGAATGGGCCGAGGGCCGAAGGCCCCCGCAGGACGAACTGCTGGCGGTCGTTGTCGATCCACTCGACCAGGAAGATGTAGTAGGCGCCGTCGATCTTGTAAATCTTCGCGGCTTCGGCGCCGGGGCCATGATAGATGTCCTGGCCTTCGTCAAGCAGGCGCAGGCCGTCCCAACTCATCCGGAACATCCGGATGCGGTTGCCCGCGCCAGGGCGGTTTGGGTCGGCCCCGAAGTTGCAGACGAGCCACGCCTGCTCGGTCTCGTGATCCCAGTAGACTGCCGGATCCGTCCAGCGTGTCTTCGCGAGCATCTCGACAGGTTCGGACCAGGGCCCGTGGATGTCCTCGGCCCAGGAGACGTAGAGACCGGACCGCGTGTCGATGAAGTAGCAGTACCACTTCCCGTCGTTGTAAGCGAGATCGCCGGCCCACACGGCGAACGAATAGCCGCTCATCGCGTCGTGGTTGTAGTCCGGGCGCCAGGTTAGCTTGTCGAAGACGTGGCCGATGATTGTCCAATTCACCAGGTCGCGTGACTCGAGGATCGTCATGCCCGGGGCATAGTGAACCGTGGACGTGATCATGTAATAAGAGTCGCCGTGCTTCTCGATGTCGACATCGGGGTAGTCGGCGTTTAGAATCGGGTTCCTGTAAGTGCCGTCGCCCTGGTCTCCCCACGAGCCGGTCTGAGCCGGGGACATCGAAGCGAAGGTTAGGGCGCCGATGATAAGAGCGGTGATTGGGAGGTTGAGTCTCACAGGAGAATTCTATCCCGAAAGCCAATCGCTCCTCTGCTAGAGTAGGGAGTCTGGAATGTCGAGGTCCCTATCGTTTTTTGTCGTGGGTATGGCTGTCGGTATACTGCTGGCCACCGGGGGGTTCAGCCTGTACTTGCGTCTTTCCGGCAACGGCGCTGGAGGCACTGAGCAACTCGTCCTGAAGCTGGGCCACGGGCTCGACCAGTTGCACCCCGTTCATGCCGGGATGCTTTACATGGCGGAACGGCTGCGGGAGAAGTCCGGCGGAACGGTGGAGTTGCAGGTCTTTCCGAACGCGCAACTCGGCTCGGAGACGGAGAATATCGAACAACTGCAGCGCGGGGCGCTGGCTCTGACGAAAACCTCCGCGGCGCCGATGGAAGGCTTCGTCCCGGAGATGGCGGTACTCAGCATGCCTTACGTATTCCGCGACCGCGATCACATGTGGAAGGTGCTCGACGGCCGGGTGGGCAGGGAACTACTGGCAAAGCCGGAATCCAAGGGACTGATCGGACTTTGCTATTACGACGCTGGCAGCCGTAATTTCTATACCATTGACACGCCGATCCTCACGCCGGACGACTTGAAGGGCCTGAAAATCCGGACACAGCGCAGCAAGACGGCCATGGACATGATTCAGGCGCTGGGCGGTGCGCCTACGCCGATTCCATGGGGCGAACTCTATACGGCCCTGCAGCAGAAGATGGTGGATGGAGCCGAAAACAATCCCCCGAGCTTTTATAGCAACCGTCACTACGAGGTCGCCAAACATTTTTCTCTAAACCAGCATCAGATGGTGCCGGATGTGCTGCTGGTGAGCGCGCCAATCTGGCGCCGTTTGCCGGCGGAGGTCCGGCATTGGGTGCAGGAGGCAGCGGACGAGTCCTCCGTCTACCAACGCGAACTCTGGCAGGAAAAGACGCAGGAAGCGCTCGAAGAAGCGCAAAAGCTGGGTGTCACGGTCTATCGCCCCGACCTCGAGCCGTTTGTGCGCAAGGTGGAGCCGATGCACCGCTCCTATGACGGCACCGTGGTCGGCGAGCTGATGCGCCGCATTCTGGAGGTCGAGTGATGCGCCGGGCGCTGTTGCGCTCGCGTCAGGCGTTGAACCGCGGGCTGGAGTTGGCGGTGATGGCCGTCATGGCCGCGCTGGTCATGGACGTGCTCTGGGGCGTGATTTCGCGCTTCTTGCTAGGAGAGCAGAGCCGGTTCACCGAGGAGTTGGCCACCTACCTCCTGATTTGGGTTTCGCTGCTCGGCGCGAGCGTCGCGTTCAGCACCGGCGGGCATCTGGGAGTAGATTACTTTGTCGGGCTGCTCCATCCGTCCACCCGGCCACTGGTGACGGTTCTAGCGAACCTGATGGTGGCGTTTTTCGCGGGAGCCGTGCTGATTTACGGCGGCTATGTGCTGGTGTCGCGGACGCTTGCGAGCGGACAGCTCTCACCGGCCATGGATGTCCCAGTGGGCTACGCTTATCTCGCGGTGCCGATCAGCGGCTGCTTCATCCTGCTATTCTGCGTCGAGAACATCATCGAAGCCATCGCGGAACCGGCCGGGGAGGCGCCGCGCTGATGGAGCCGCAAGTCGTCATCCTGGTGGTCAGTTTTCTCCTGCTGCTGGTGATGAACGTGCCAATCGCTATCGCCATCGGGCTCTCTTCGTTCTTCACCATCCTTTCGCTGGGCGACGTGCCGACGAACTACATCATCGCCCAGCGCCTCTCGACCGGCATCGCCAGCTTCCCGCTTCTGGCTATCCCGTTCTTCATCCTGGCGGGCATCCTGATGGGCGAAGGCGGGATGGCTCGGCGGCTGATTGACTTCGCGGGAGCGTTGGTAGGCCGTTTCGCGGGCGGGCTCAGTTACGTTTCCACGCTCACGTGCATGATGTTTGGAGCGATCTCGGGTTCGGCGGCGGCCGCCGTCTCTTCCATCGGCGGCTTCATGATTCCGGAGATGAATCGCAAGGGCTACAACCGCGAATACAACGTCGCCGTGACGACCACGGCTGCCACCACCGGATTGATAATCCCGCCGTCGAACATCATGATCGTCTACGCGGTGGTGGCCGGCAACGTCTCGATTGCGGCGATGTTCGTGGCCGGGATTCTGCCCGGAATCCTGATCGGCCTGGCGATCATGATTGTTTGCGGGGTGATTTCGGTCCGGCGGGGCTACGGCGCGGGCGAAAAGGCGGGGCTCAAGGAGATCGTGGTGGCGGGCCGCCGCGCGGTGTTGAGCCTGATGCTGGTGGTGATTGTTCTCGGCGGCATCCTCGGCGGGGTGTTTTCCGCCACCGAAGCGGCGGCCATTGCCGTGGCCTATGCGTTCCTCCTGGGAGTGGTGATCTACCGGGAAGTGAAGGTGGAAGCGCTGCCGCGCATCTTGCTCCAGTCGGGCAAGACGACCGCCATCGTCATGCTGCTGATCGGAACCAGCAAGGCGATGAGCTGGGTGCTGGCCTATGAGAACATTCCGCAGAGCGTCAGCGCGGCGCTCATCGGCGTTTCTAATGAGCCGCTGGTGATCTTCCTGATCATGAACGCTCTGTTGCTCTTTGTCGGTACCTTCATGGATATGACGCCGGCGGTTTTGATCTTCACACCGATCTTTCTACCCGCCGCCACCGAACTCGGAATGCACCCGGTGCACTTCGGAGTCATGATGATAGCCAACCTCTGCATCGGCCTCTGTACGCCGCCGGTCGGCACCTGCCTTTTCCTCGGCTGCGGCGTTGGAGAGACGACCATTGCGAAGGTCACCGGGCCGATGATTCCCTTCTTCTTTGCCATGCTGGCCGCGCTGCTGATTATCACCTACTGGCCGTGGCTGACCATGGTCCTTCCCCAGGCGCTGGGGCTGGCATAGTAGGGCTCAGGAGACGGTTCCGAGCGGCCGGCCGCGCGAAGCGGCATTTGCATTCGGCGGACAAATCGGAGTAGCATTCGAACGGACGCCAATATCCGGTTCAAAGGAGGGAGAGATGAAGAAACTGTTACTGCCAATGGCTGTTCTTGCATTGTTGCTGTCGGGCTGCGGCGCAGAGGAAGCCGAGGTGGCCGTGGTGGAAGACATCGCGCAGGCGGCGCCCGGCAATGTGGATGTGCTGCTCGATAATGACCATCTCACTGTCATGAAGTTCACGGTTCCCCCGCAGGAGGAACTGCCCATGCACCAAGGGCGGGCGCGCATCGTCTACTCGCTCAACGACTACCGCCTCCAGTATCTTGTTCCGGACTATCCGGCGGAATTGCGGATGCACCGGCAGGGAGAAGGGCACTGGCACAACAGCGGCGTCCACGGCGTGAAGAATGTGGGCGCCACGACGGCTGAATATCTGGTGGTGACCGCCAAGGGGCCGAACCCAACTCCGGGAGTCTCATCGAACCTTGTCGAATTGGTCCCGGACAAGGCGCGGGTGGCTTTCGCGCATCAAAACGCGCAGGTAATCGAAGTGTCTTTGGAGCCGGGCGACAAGCTGCCGCCTCATGAAGCGGCCGCGCGGGCCGTCTACTCGTCAACGGACGCCAAGCTGCGATTCATTGCCGGCGAGGAAGAAACGGAATCCGAGTGGAAAGCCGGATCCGTGCACTACCACGAAGGTGGCGAGCACGCCGTGGAGAACGTCTCCGAGCAACCGGTTAAGTACGTGGTTTTCGAAATGATGTAGGCGCCGCGGGCGGTCATTGCCGGTTTGCCGCCGGGCGCGATTGTGAGAGCCTGGAGGGGTGAAACTTGGCCTCGGGCTTTACCGCCACCAACTCACAAGCGACAATTTCGCCTTCGCCCGGCAATGTGGCGCGACACACCTGATCGTACACCTCGTCGACTACTTCAACCAGGGTCGCGATAATCCCGAAGGCAATCAACCCACCGGCGGATCGTCCGGCTGGGGCTTGGCGGGCGATCCGGACGCTCTCTGGACCGCCAGCGAGTTGCGCGCCATCCAGCGCGAGATCAACGCCGCCGGTCTCGAGTGGGAGGCGATTGAGAATCTCGACCCGGCGCACTGGCACGATGTTCTACTCGACGGCCCGCTGCGCGAGAAGCACCTGGAGAACGTGAAGACCATCGTGCGGCGGATGGGCGAAGTGGGCATCCGGACGCTCGGCTACAACTTCAGCATCGCCGGCGTGGGCAGCCGGATTACGGGGCCATTCGCGCGCGGCGGAGCGCTTTCGGTGGGCATGGACGGGGTAGATGAATCGCCTGTCCCGCGGGGCATGGTCTGGAACATGGTCTATGATCCCGAGGCCGGGGAGGGGTATCTCCGAGAGATCACTCATGACGAGCTCTGGCACCGTCTGGAAGGGTTCCTGGAGGCGCTGCTGCCGGTGGCCGAGGAGGCCGGCGTAAAGCTGGCCGCGCATCCGGACGATCCGCCCGCGCCGCGCGTGCGGCGGCAGCCCCGGCTTGTCTATCAGCATTCGATGTACCAGCGGTTGATCGATCTCAACCCGAGTCCAGCCAACCAGCTCGAATTCTGCATCGGCACCCTTGGCGAAATGACCGGCGGCGACATTTACGAAACCGTGGACCGCTATAGCAGGCAGGGCCGTGTCGCCTACGTGCATTTGCGGAACGTATCCGGAAAGGTCCCGCACTACCGCGAAACCTTCATCGACGACGGAGATATCGACATCGCGCGCGTGCTGGCGATCTTGCGGCGAAACGGCTTCGATGGCGTCGTCATCCCGGATCACACTCCCCAGATGACCTGCGGCGCTCCCTGGCATGCCGGAATGGCTCATGCTCTCGGATTCATCAGCGGCGCCCTGCGGGGTTCGCAGCCCACGGTATAAGATACCCTTTAAATGAACAGACGCGGGTTCTTTGCGCAGACGGCCGCCGCTGGGGCGTCGGCGCTCAATCTCAGGGCATTTCAGGGCAAAGCGGGTTTTCACCGGCTTGCCAAGGCCGGGGAAAAGTGGACCGTCCTCGACCCCCGAGGCAATCCAGTCTACCTTCGCGGCATGAACCACTACGGCGACGGAAGCTACATGCCGCTCAATTTGAATACTCGCTACGGGTCAAGGGAAGCCTGGCGGCGCTCCGTTCGCGACCGTCATCGCGAGTTGGGCTTCACGTACATGCCGCCTTCCATCGGCCCCTCGGAAACCACGGACAAGGTGGCCGCGCCCGAACGCACCGACACCGGCGACCGGCGCTGGCCGGTCGAGATCCGGCGTACTCCGGAATGGCCCGCGGCGGACTTCGCCTCGCTTGACTACCCTTTCACGGCTCTGCTCGAATACCCGCGCCAGTACATGGCCGGCAAGGGGTTGCCGGATGTTTTCTCGGAAGAGTTTAGGGACGCCGTCGACAAGAGGTGCCGCGAATTCGTCGAGCCGCTTAAGGACAATCCGAACCTGGTCGGATATCATTTCTGCCACAATCCCCCGTGGCACTACACCAACCCTTCCTTCCGCCAGTGGATCGTCGATACCGTTTGGGAGGGCCAGCCCGGCCGCAAGGAATGGGGCCGGCTCATGAAGCGCATTTACGGATCGGTGGAGCGCTGGCGGCGCACCTACGGCATCCCGATCGAGAGCTTTGACGATATCGATAAGATCGGTTTTCCCCTGCGCGGTTACATCTCGAAGGCGACCGAGATCGAGGACCAGATCGCCTTCATGAAGCGGATCTGCGAGGAGTGGTACAAGGTCTATTCGGGGACCGTCCGCAAGTATGACGACAATCACCTTGTTCTCGGCGACCGCAACACGCTCCATCTATCCACCCTGCCGGAGTGGTCGGTGACTACGATGGGCCGCTACGTCGATGTAGTATCGATCAACGTGATGGGACCGGCCGACATTGTCTTCGAGCGGTTGGAGCAGGTCACCCGGCACTGGGACGGCCCGATTCTGATGGCCGACACCGGAGCCTCCATCTACAATGGCGAATACGGCAAAGCCGGCTTTCCCTGCCGCGATATCGGGGAGTACGAAGACGTTTACCGGAGCTACATGGAGGCCGGAATCTCCCATCCGCAGCTTGTCGGCGCCGGCTGGTGCGGCTACTATGAAACGCCGTCCTCGCGCGGCGGAGTGGTCGACTCGCGGAACGATGAATTGCTCGCGGACCGGGCGGCCGTCCTCAAGAAATGGAACCGCTGGATGGATGAGCGCTATCCGGAAGCGATTGCGGGTTACGAGGCGCGCGGCTAGCCGGCCGCAGAGGAGATTGAATGATGACGAAATCCATGACGAGACGAACCTTCGCCCGGGCCGCCGCCCTGCCGGCGGGGCTGACGGCCCTGAGTGCAGCCGGCGCCGCGGCCGGCGGGAACGAGACATTTCACCTGGCGGGCAACGTGTATCCTTGGCAGACGTTCTACCGGCGCGAGGGACGGGACCACATGGCGGAGTTCGACCGTGTGCTGAGGGAGGCCAACGCAGCGGGGTTTGACGGCTTCGAGGGCATTGCGGGCGGTCCGGATGAGGCCGCGCGGTTGGCTGGAAGGCTGGAGAAGCAGGGCCTGGAGATGCGGTCGTTGTATGTCAACAGCACCCTCCACGAGCCGGATCAGGTGGACTCGAGCATCAAGAATATCGTGAGTATCGCCGGAAAGGCGCGCGCCGCGGGGACGCGGATTATCGTGACAAACCCCAACCCGATCCGCTGGGGCGGGCCGGAAAACAAGTCCGATTCGCAGCTTCGTATCCAGGCCCGGGCGCTGAACCGGCTGGGAGGTGAACTCAAAGCGACAGGGCTCAAGCTGGCCTACCACTTCCATGACATCGAACTGCGCATGGCGGCGCGGGAACTGCATCACATGATGGTGGGAACCGAGCCGGAACTGGTGTCAATGTGCCTGGACGCCCATTGGATCTACCGGGGCGCAGGCGACTCGGAAGTCGCCGTCTTCGACATTGCCAGCCTCTACGCCGAACGGATTGTCGAACTCCACGTCCGCCAATCCCGGGACGGCGTCTGGACCGAGACGATTGGGGCGGGCGACATCGATTACCCCAAGCTTGTCGCGCTGCTGGCGGAGAAAGGGGTGCGCCCGCTGGTGGTTCTCGAACAGGCCGTCGAGAAGGGGTCGCCGCAGACGATGACGGCGGAAGAGGCGCACCGGAAAAGCGTCGAATACGCGCGGCGCGTTTTCGCGCCGCTGGGCGCTTCGAATCTCTAATTTGTCTTGCCGCCGTTGATGTCCTAGACTTGTACTACTTGCCCGTGAGTGAAGCCGCGGGGCCGGGGGAGCTACTACATGTCTGGGATCCAACCTGTCAGTGACAACGGTAATCCTGTGAGCGTAGAGGCGCTCCAGGGATTTGCGAATACATTCTCCGGAGCCATTATCCGGCCAGGTGACGACGGCTACGACCGTGCCCGCAGGGTCTGGAACGGAAGCATCGACAAGCGTCCCGGAGTGATCGCCCACTGCTCGGGAGTGGCGGACGTTGTGGCGGCCGTCAATTTCGCGCGTGACGAAGGCCTGTTGGCCGCTGTTCGTGGAGGAGGTCACAACGTGGGAGGCCGGGCCGTCTGCGATGACGGCATCGTCATTGACTTGTCTTCCATGCAAGGCGTGTTCGTGGATCCGGCGAACCGTAGCGTCAGGGTGCAAGGGGGCGCGACACTGGGCGTGTTGGACCGGGAGACTCACGTTTTCGGTCTGGCCGTTCCCGCCGGCGTGGTGTCGGGAACTGGAATCGCCGGGCTGACTCTGGGCGGCGGCGTAGGCTGGCTAACGCGGAAGTACGGCATGACCATCGACAATCTGCTGGCCTGCCAAGTCGTGACCGCTGACGGTTCGGTCTTGACGGCGAGCCCAGGCTCCCATCACGACCTGTTTTGGGCCCTGCGCGGCGGCGGCGGGAACTTCGGCGTCGTGACGTCGTTCGAATTCAGGGCCTGGCCGGTTAGCACGGTGCTGGGCGGATTGCTCGTCCACCCGAGGGAACGGGCGGCCGAGCTCTTGCGCTTCTACCGCGACTTCGTCGAGTCCGCCCCGGAGGAGCTGACTGCGTATGCGGGGTTGCTGGTGACCCCGGACGGGACGCCCGTGGTGGCCATGATCCCCTGCTATTGCGGGGATGTGGAGGAGGGAGAGCGGCTCATCCAACCGCTCCGGGACTTCGGCTCCGCCATCGTGGACACGGTCCAACCGATTCCGTTCCCGGCGATGCAGTCGCTGCTCGATGCTTCGTACCCGAAGGGCAACCACCATTATTGGAAGTCTGCTCTGCTACGGGAGTTTCCGGATGAGGCGATTGACTTGATCGTGGAGCACGCCGGCCGGATGACGTCGCCTATATCCTCGATCGTGATCGGCCTGGAGGGTGGCGCCGCCAGCCGTGTGGGTGCATCTGAGACGGCTTTCCGCTACCGCGAGGCGCCCTGGGACATTGGGATTTTTGCGCAGTGGACAGAGCCGTCCGGGAGCGCGGCCCATCTCGCCTGGGCCCGCGAACTTGCGGCGGGCCTCGCGCCATTCGCTTCCGGCGGCCATCTGATCAGTTTCCTCGACCGCGACGAGGACGAGGCGGTCCGTTCTTCGTTCGGCGCGAACTACGGCCGGCTGGCCGCAATCAAGAAGACATACGATCCGGCGAACTTCTTCCGCGTAAATCAGAACATTCGTCCGGCCTGAACTCCCGCTGGATGCTTCGCTGAGTGCTACAGGCGCCCGGCAGGGCGGATGCCGCTCCCTTCGACTTGAAGGGCCGAGTCGCCGAGTTCGGCGCGAATGCCGTCGGCCAGCGCGGTTATCTTCTTCACGATGTCCGGGTGCTGCTCCTTGACGTCGGCCGTTTCGCCGGGGTCGTTCTTCAGGTTGAACAGCGACAGCCCAATCCGGTCCATCTCGTACTTTGCCGGTATGCCGCCGACCCCGCCCGGGCGGCCGGCCAACGTGCGGTACTCGTGCGGGAAGTGCAGCTTCCACTCACCCATGCGGACGGCCTGCAACTGGCTGCCGTAGTAGAAATAGTAGGCCTCCTGAGGGCTTTTCGCTCCGGGTTCGCCGGCGATGAGCGGCCAGATATCCTTGCCATCGATTTCGTGGTCCGGAAGCTCGGCGCCGATGAGCCGGGCGATGGTGGGCAGCAAGTCGATCGTCATCGCGGGCTCGTCGCATTTCGTCCCGGCCGGGATCTTGCCCGGCCACCACATAATGGTGGGCTCACGGCAGCCGCCCTCAAACATGGTGCCCTTGCCTTCACGCAGGATTCCAGTACGTCCGGCGTGGTCGCCATAGGAGAGCCAGGGGCCGTTGTCCGACGTGAAGACGACGAAGGTGTCCCGCTCGAGGTTGTGCTTGCGCAGGGTTTTGATGATCTCCCCGACGGACCAGTCGAGTTCCTGAACGACGTCGCCGTAGATGCCGGCGCCGGACTTGCCGGCGAATTTCGCCGAGACATAGAGCGGGACGTGCACCATGACATGCGGAACGTAGAGGAAGAATGGCCGGTCCTTGTTGCGCTCGATGAAACTGACCGCGTGTTCCGTGATGTTGGTAGTCAGGCGCGCCTGATCTTCGCCGTCGACGTTCGGATCGATGATGCGGTTGCCGGCGATCAGCGGCAGCGGCGGAAAGCCGCCGGGGCGTTCCGGATGGAACGGCCACATGTCGTTCGAATACGGCAGGCCGTAGTACTCGTCAAAGCCGTGCTGCAGGGGGAGGAACGGCTCATGATGGCCGAGGTGCCACTTGCCATAAGCGGCGGTGGCGTAGTCCTTCTGCTTGCAGACCTCGCCGATCGTCATCTCGCGGGAGTGGATGCCGTGACGGGCGGTGTGGTTGAGAGCGCCGTTGATGCCGACGCGAACGTTGTAGCTGCCCGTGAGCAGTCCGGCGCGGGAGGCCGAGCAGACCGCCTGCGTGACATAGAAGTCGGTGAAGATGCGGCCTTCCTGGGCCATCCGGTCCAGGTGTGGGGTTTCGTAGACCGAGCCGAAAGGTCCGATGTCGGCGTAGCCCATGTCATCGATAAAGACGATGACGATGTTCGGCGGTCTGTCCGCGGCGGGCAGGGCGGGGACAAGAAGCGCCAGGAGAATCGCGCAGAATATAAGACGGTCAAACATACCGTTCTATTCTTTCACCGTCTGAAGGCAGTGTCACCGGCGGGTCAGACGGCCAGACGGCCCGCTCCGCCTCAGGGCGCCGGTACGAACCGCACGCAGACGGGACTGCCGACGGTTATCTCCGACCCGGCAGGTGTCAAGCGCCCGCTCTCCTGGTCCACCTGAAAGACGACGACGTTGTTCGTGTCCTGATTGGCCGCGACCAGAAACCGGCCGTCCGGAGTGGGGGAGAAATTGCGGGGCCTCGTTCCGCCGGAGGGCGTCGTTTCGATGAATTGCAGTTTCCCGGTTTCTTGGCCGATGGCGAAGACGGCGATGCTGTCATGTCCGCGGTTGGAGCCGTAGAGGAAGCGTCCCGAAGGGTGAACACGCACTTCGGCGGTGTGGTTCGATCCGTCAAAGCCCGCGGGCAGCGTCGAGAGGGTTTCGATCTCCGAGAGCGTACCCGCCTGGGCGTCCCAGGCGAACGCGGTCACGGTGGAGGCCATTTCATTGATGACGTAGGCGAACTTCCCGTTGGGGTGAAACGTGAAGTGGCGCGGTCCGCTACCGGGTTTCACCTCGGCGAAAGGCGGATCGTGCGGATCGAGAGTGGCATTGGCGGGGTCGACCCGGTAGACGAGCAATTTGTCCAACCCGAGATCAGCCGCGATCACGAAGCGGTTATCCGGCGAGAAGTTAACCGAGTGGGCGTGCGGTCCCTTCTGGCGTCTTGGGTCGACGCTCGAACCCTCGTGCTGGATAAAGCCGGCGGCCTCGCCGAGGCTGCCATCCGCGTTGACCGGCATAGCCGCCACGCTACCGGAGCCGTAGTTTGCCACCACCAGGCAGCGGCCGGTGGCATCCACGTTCAGGTGGCAGGGTCCTCCGCCCCGCGAGGATACGGTGTTGAGCAAGGTGAGCTTTCCATCGCCGCCGATGGCGAACGCGCTGACCGCTCCGCCGGGATCGCCGGACATCTCACTCGCCGAGTAGAGGAAGCGATTATTGGGATGGATTGCGAGGAAGGACGGATTCGGCGTTTCGGCCGCGAGTTCGGGCGGACTCAGTTTGCCAACCGCGCTCAGACGGCTCACGTAGACACCATCGCTTTCCGAGTCGCCACGCGTATAGGTTCCGAAGTAGGTGAGATACTCCTCGCCGTCCGCATCCGCCGCTTGTTCCTCGGGACCGGCGCAGGCACAAAGAAGAACCGCGAGAACCAGCGAAAAGGTCAGATAAAGTTTGGTCATAGCCTCTCGATTCTATCCCAGCCGTCCCGCGGAGGGGACGTTCGCGGTGGCGTTGCCGGATGGTTTGGGCAGGCTGAATGCCCGTTTCTCTGGGCAGGCGTTCGTGGCGGCGCTGCGGCATGGTCCATGCCGCCCGCTGTGCCGCTGGTTAGGCGCTTTGCTGAAACGCCGCTCTGGCGGCGCCGGACGGCATAGCTACAACGGAGGCTTTCCGCCCCACCCGGTGAAGCGGGCAGCGTAGCGGCGGATCGAATTTCCAGCGGCAGCCGCACTCGAAAACTACTTCGCGGCCGCAAGTTTTCTGAGAGGATTGCCGGTTATTCAACTGAACCATTTCGATCACCTGCATGGAAGCACCACTTGTTTTCATGCTTCGGCCGGCGTGCAGGATGATCAATGGACCGATGGTACCGTTACCGCTCCGGTCAAGGACTGAGTACCCGGCTAGGGGATTCGCAACATCGCCCTCTTCCAGCGCGCCGAGCCGGCCATGGCGTCCGGCAACGTGCTGATCCATTTCACCGCGGCCTGGCGGTGTTCGAACTGGTAGCCCATGATCATGCCGATGATCTGGGCCGCCCAGCCGGCGTGTACGCGACGGATGTATTCCTCCTGGGTCAGGCGTATGGCGCCGTCCGCGACCACAGCGCCGAGAATCGTATGGGCGGCGATGAGAACGAATCGCCGGAGGCTGGAGTGCATGACTCCATTCCAGCAGTTCCGGCGACTCGCCGCATAAGGCTCTAGCCGCTCCCGAGCGGAATCGCCTGGACTATGCTCCGGAGCTTCTCCATGGTTTCCACGTAGCGTTTGAAGAAGATCTGCGATAAGCGCCGCTGGATTGCGTAGCCTACCACCGGGTCATCGTCCAGCATGCGGCGGAGAACAGCGGCTTCGACCTTGAGCACTTCCGAATCTTCCGAGCAATCCGCATTGAGCAGATAGCGTTCCGTTCCCGTGAGAGAGGAGACGCCGAAGATGCTTCCCGCCATCAGGTCGTCGATGAGCAGGTTGATCCCGCCCGGCGTGGGGCGCGTGAGTTCCACCCGTCCCTTGACCAGGACGAAGAGGTGGCTGGCGGGAAGGCCTTCCGAGTAGATTCGCTCGCCTTCCTGGCACACCATTACTCCCGACGACCGGCTGAGATGATCCATCTGCTTCGGACTCAACAGCTCGAACAGTTCGTTTCGCTCCAGTTTTTCGACTGGCATGGCAAACCCTCCTTTGCCGGCTGCAATCCGGAAGGCGACAGGGTGCAAGAAACAGCGCTCTTCGCCTGGAGGCCCATTCCCTCCGGATTATTCCCGGCCTCCCGGCGACTCGATTGTACACCCGAACCGGCCCATTGTTACCGCAAGATTGTCGGCAATAGAATAAGCAGCATGGGACTCCTGCTATTGAGCGCCCTTCTGGGCGTCCTTACCATGCCGGCGGCGGCCAGGCCGCACCTCGTGGTCTACCTATCGGACGACCTTGGCTACCTCGATACTTCCATCCACGGGACGGGCGACGTGCGGACGCCGAATCTCGAGCTTCTGGCCGCCGCCGGGATGGTCTTCGACAATGCATTCGTTGCATCGCCGGCTTGCGCTCCCGACCGGGCGGCTTTGTTGACAGGGCTGATGCCCGCACGAAATGGAGCCGAAGCGAATCACACCTACCCGAAGCCCGGAACGGCCTACCTGACAGCGGCGCTGAAAGCCGCTGGTTACGAAATCGCCGCATTCGGCAAGGTGGCGCACGGGAAGGAGAAGCCGGAATACGGATTCGATTACTTCTCCCGGCCGCCGATCAATCTGGCGGCGCATGTGGACGACTACTTTCGCCAGCGCCAATCCGAAGGCCCGGTCTGTCTAATGGTGGGCGACCGGCGGCCGCATGTTCCCTGGACAACGGACAATATCTACGACCCGGACGAAGTCACGCTGCCACCTTATTTCATCGACACGCCGGCGACCCGCGAGCACCGCGCCCGATACTACTCCGATATCACGGGACTCGACGAGGAGATGGGCAAGATTCGCGAGATGGTCCGCGAGAGGTTGGGCGATGACGTCATTTTCCTGTTCACCAGCGACCACGGCGGACAATGGCCGTTCGGGAAGTGGAACCTCTACGACGCCGGTATCCGGGCGCCACTGATTGTCTCCTGGCCCGGAAAGATCAAACCCGGAACGCGGACCGAAGCCATGGTCAGTTGGGTCGACATCCTACCGACGCTGCTCGATCTCGCCGGGGCCGAGCCGCCATCCGGCATCGACGGGCGATCGTTCGCCGCAGTGCTGCTGGGTAAGGCGAAGGAGCACCGGGCGGAGATCTTCACCACGCACAGCGGCGACGGGGTGATGAACGTTTACCCCATTCGCAGCGTCCGCACGAAGCGGTACAAGTACATTCTGAACCTGCTGCCCGGGTGCTACCACTCGAACCACTCCGACATCCTCCGCAAGGACGGGGCCGGCGCCTACTGGGATTCCTGGGACGCGGCGGCGGAGAGCGATCCCAAGGCGGCGGCGATCATCGAGCGCTACTACGTGCGACCGGCGGAGGAATTGTACGATGTGAACGCCGATCCGCTGGAGCAGAACAACCTCGCCGGCGACCCGGACCAGCAGGAGCGTCTGCGGGAGCTGAAGGGAAAACTGGAAGCTTGGATGGAGGCCCAGGGCGACCAGAAGACGGTGTTCGAGAGGCCCTATCCCGTGACCGGCCCGAGACCGAATCCGAAGCTGGTGCGCCGGGAATAGCGGGGTGGGGCCGGATAGCCCGCGTCTTCCGGGGGTGCCAGTTTAGGGGCTTAGTTGTAATGTTTATCACGGAGGTAAGGGTCCAAACCGGCACCCCGGAGGGCTGAGAACGACTTCGCGGGCGCATTCGCACGACGAGATGGACCGCGATGCGGGGCGGGGTGCGCGGGTTGTAGCGGCATTGGTCATCTTCGTTGACGTTTATACCATGGGCGGGGAAGCGGCGAGGGGAGGGGAACTGGGGAAGTGGTTTTGGGTGAGTGGGTTAGGGAAAATGAAATGCTTGTGAACCCTGATCTGGAGGCGCGGAAAAGGGCGGAAACGGGGGCGGAACGGCGGAAAAGGGGACAGGAACACAAGTTCCATTTTCCTAATCCGGCAATACCACAATATATGGATCACGCCGATCCGGCGGAGACAGCGACCGGCACCTTCTTAGGCCGGCCTCTCGGACGCACTCGGAGCACCACTCCCAGTTCCCGTTCGCGGCGCTCGATGTAGTCCTGCGAGCCAAATGGAAGACCCTGTGCTGTCGCTTCCCGGAAGCGTTGCTGCTGCGCTTCCTCCATCACGCTGGAAGCGAGGACTACCCGCCACCGCTCCGAGGTGTACTCGGTTTGCCAGGGCCCGAGTTCCAACCGCCCGGGGCGGTCCTCTCCAAGCAGGTGTACGCTAGCCGACGACCAGCGGTATTCGCCGGCCTCGCGCACCATCCCGGCCCGAAGTGGATTTTGCTCCACGTAAGCCATTGCAATCATTGCGTGATGCCAACTCATCGCGCACGAATAGAAGCGCTCCTGCCAGAGATGACCACAGGCTCCGCGCCTGAAGTTCACCGCCCGAGCATGGTCCGAATGCAGCCGGCCGAAGACTTTCGCCAGGCTCTGCTCCAATTCCGGAACCGCCACCACGTGGATGTGGTTGTTCATCAGGCAATAGGCCCACACCTTGAGCCGATACCGCTTCGCGTAGGTGAACAGACGCTCGATGTAGGCGCGCCGGTCCTGATCAGAAAAGAAGACCGGCTGTTGGTTGTTGCCACGCTGCGTGATGTGGTGGGGATCACCGGGAATGACGACTCTTGCCTTGCGGGGCATCTCCTAAATACTGTGGCTTTACCCCGGTCGCGCTCTCCCTGAAAATACCCCTTGTGTTCCTGTCCCCTTTTCTGGTCCTTTTCTGGTCCCTTTTCTGCTTTTCTGCTTTTCTGCTTTTCTGCTTTTCTGCTTTTAAATATTGTGGCTTTACCCCGGTCGCGCTCTCCCTGAAAAATACCCCTTGTGTTCCTGTCCCCTTTTCTTTCTTTTCTTTTTCTTCTTTTCTGCCCTTTTCTGCCGTTTTCACTGGTAGACGATGATGACCTGGGCTTCAGTGGAGCCAACGCGGCCGCTGTCGGGAGGCGGCTGGGTGGAGTAACGGAGCCGGAAATAGCGGACCCCCGGGGTTTCCGGCGGGTCGAGTGCGCCCTCGGCGGGGACGTACACGGGGCGCAAGCCGGAGATCTGGGTTTCGGCAAGTTCCTCCCAGGCCGAGCCGCTGTCGCTTATGAGCACCGAAACGTAGCCGGGCGCGGGGGCCTCGATCCGCAGGCGCACCTTGTCGTCTCTACCAACGGCGGCTCCACCGGCGAGCGCTTCAAATCGCCCGCCGCCTTCCAACCGTTCCACCCGGACCTGCAGCGCCGACGGCGCGGCGGTGGCTGCAGCGCCTGCTAACACCGCAGCGTCCGCTTCCTCGTTTTGAAGTTCCATCATGGCGGATGGCGGCTCCGCGCCTTCCGGCACGGCTTTCGCACGGGCCATCCGTTCCGTTCTCCAATCCGCGGACGGCGTCTGCCGGGTTGGAGCGTCGGACGTCACGGCTCCGGCCAGCCCCTGTTTTAACTCGTTTCGGCCTCGCTCTTCGGGAGAGGAGCGCGGACTGATGGAGCCGCCCCCGCCCGACGGCGGACTGGCGGGCTCCGTCAGCGGGTAGTCCACCCTTGGCGCGGCAGCTTGCGGGGCTGGGGGAGAGGACGATTCGGACGCGGGCGCCCCGGCGTCCTCAAGTGACCGGAGCACACGCGGGGAATCGGCGGCATCCTGCTCCATCACGTCCTGCCGCGCCGCGCTGCGCTCCATCGCGATCTCCACGGGCTTATCGGTTTGCCACAGCGGGACGACGATGAGAAGCGCCACCGCGACGGCCGCGGCGCCGCCGGCGAGCGCCAGCGGAAGCGGCCTCTGCCACCAGGCCATCAGCCGCTGCCGGAAGCCGGGCGTTTCGCGCAATTCCCGCGCCAGCTCTTGGCGGAATGACGCATCGCTGAGCAGTTCGCGCAGCGCCTCTTCATCGGCCAGCGCGTCAAAGATCCGCTGGTCCTCCATGGCCGCGGCCATGAGGCGGCGGTTCTCTTCTGCGGTGAGCGTACCGGTGGCGTAGCCTCCCAGGAGCTTGCGGATTTCGTTGTAGTTCGTCATTCCGCCTCCCAACGGCCGCCCATCAGCTTCAGTAGCTGCCGGCGGCAACGGGAATCCCACGTGTAAACCGTGTTCACCGAGCGCGCTCCCATGATGCGCTGAATCTCCGGGAACGATCTGCCTTCGAGCTTCAACCGGAAGATCTCGCGGCAGCGGCCCTCGAGTTTGCCGATCGCCGCCTGAAGCCGTTCGCGCATCTGGCGCTGCGAGGCCGCCGCCTCCGGATTCGGGGCCGGGTCGGCGAGCGGCAAATCCTCGACGGACGCCTGCTTGTGCTCTCCCCGGCGGGCCGCTTTGCGTTCGCTTCCGCGCATTTTGAAGCGCAGGATCTGGAAGCTCAGCGGCAGCAGCTCTTCGAGCGCCTCGACGTGGCGGTATTTCTGCTCCAGCACAACCAGCACCTCCTGCGCGAGGTCCTCGGCCGCGTCCCTCTGCATACGAGATGCCGCGAAGGCGACGATCCTTTCACGAAGCCTCGGAAGAATCTCCTCGCGGGCGGGACCGAGCCCGCCAAGGGGAAGGCCGGCCGCGGGTTGGGGGAGCTGCGTCATGGTTTCCGCGCCACGAACCGGACCACCGGTGTTCTTCCGGCCGGTCCCCAGTCGGGCGTCTTCTCGATCACCTCATGGCGTTCGATCTTCAGGCTACCGTACAACTCGGCGAGGCGTCCCGGCGGGGGCATTCCGAGGGCGCCGAGGGTGACCAGATGCGCCGTCTCGCGGGTTTGGAGCAGGTGCTCATAAATGAGCACTCCGCCGGGCTTCAGGGCCTTCACGATTCTTCCGGCGAAACTCTCGCTGAGCGGGGTGAACGGATACGTCATTACAATCAGGTCCCAGCGGTTTTCGCCGTAAGCATAGCTCGAGTGGCTCGCGAGGGCGGTGTCCAGCTCCACCCCGGCGCGGCGGGCGTTGGCTTGCGCGACGTAGAGCCCAACATCGGAAACATCGAACCCCGAAACGTCCCAGCCGAGTTGGGCGAGGAAGACGGCGTTGCGGCCTTGCCCCATTGCGATGTCCAGCGCCGCGCCGGGCTCGAGGTCTTCCACCACGTCGCGGAGCAGGGAATTCGGCGCCGGGTCGAAGGAGATGCCCATGCTGTGGAGCAGGTTCGCGCGGGCGCGGCCGTAGGCGGAATTGAAGTAGTCTCGCCAGCCGTCAGGAGAGGCGAGGAGCCGGTTATTGAGCTGGTGGACCCGCCGGTCCACCTCGTGGTAGGGCACGCCTTCGCTGAGCAGTTGGTCTCGATAATCCTGCCCGGGCAGGTTGTTGCCGCGGCGGCCGGCGCTCCATTCGAGATACTGCCGCCACTGCTCCTCTTTGTCGATCTTCGGCTCCTGCGCCGCCGCCGTGGCCGCGCCCGTCAGAGCCAGTAATAGATTGCGCCGCCGCACACTACCCCATTTGGTGAGACGTCTTCCTCCAATCATATAGTTTCGTGGCGGCCGGATCGCGATACACTATCGGTCGTATGCGAAACATTTACCTGCTCGCCACCGTTGCGATTCTTCTTGCCGGCTGCGCTTCCGAGCCGCCGGAGTCCGAGTTTGACGCGTCCGTATTCAACGGCGCCTGGAATATCTCCATTCCCGATCAGGCTCGCGCCTGGTGGCTGAAGGTGGAGGGCGCCGATACGCCCAACCCTACCGGCGAGATGGTGGGGCCTCCGGGCGGCGGGATGTACGAACCGGACACGATGGCGGTTGAAGGCGGCGAACTCGTCTATACCTTCAAGCAGCGGAAGTACAGTCTCCCCGGCGAAGACCTGCCGTATGCGGAGCGCCCACTACGGGACGCCACGTACCGGGTGAAGGTGGACGGCGACGAACTTACCGGCTACGTGGCGGTGGATGGCCATCCCGAGACGCGCCTGGAGTTTTCCGGCGAGCGCGCGCCGGAAATCACCGACCGGCCCGACGGAAGCTGGAAGGAAGGCGAGCCGGTGGAGTTGTTCAACGGCAAGGACCTGAGCGGCTGGAAGCCCGTGAACCCGGAACGCGGATTCGATTGGGAGGTTAAGGACGGCATTCTCATGAACAATCCGCCCACCAGCGACATCGTTTCCGAGCAGAAGTTCTGGAACTTCAGGCTGCACGCCGAGTACCGCCTTTACGAGCGCTCCAACAGCGGCATTGCGCTGCGGGACCGCTACGAGGTGCAGATTGCCGAGAGCTACGGCAAGGAGCCGCACATGCAGGGCCATGGCGCCATCTACTACCGCATCACGCCGACATCGAACCCCTCAAAGCCCATCGGCGAGTGGCAGACCATGGATGTCACGTTGATCGGCCGCACAGTCACCGCCGTCCTGAACGGGGAGACGATCATCGACGAGCAGATCATCGAAGGGCTTACGGCCATGGCGCATGACGCGAATGAGGCCGAGCCGGGTCCGATCTCGATTCAGGGAGATCACACCCGCGTCGATATCCGAAAGTTCACCGTCACACCGTTGATCCAGTAAGAGCGTTCGAGCGTCGCGGCGCTGTGATGTAATAAGACCGTGATGTCTCGAAAGGTTGTGCTGGTTCTGGTTCTGGCTTTGGCCGCGGCGGCCGTGGGGGCGGAGCAGGCCCCTGCTTTCGTCAATGTGAAGGATTACGGGGCGAAAGGCGACGGGAAGGCCGACGATACCGCCGCCATTCGGAAGGCGATCGACGCTCTGCCTGAACGCGGCGGCGTGGTCTACTTCCCGCCGGGACAATATCTAACCGGCACCATACGCGGAAAAAACCACGTAACGTTTCGCGGCGACGCGGCCTGGGGGTATCGTACGGACGCCGTGGGAGCGGCGGTGATCAGCCCGGTGAAGGCGGAGATGGATACGCTTTTGGACCTGGACGGTTCCATCGGCGCCCGCCTCGTGGGACTGACGCTTGACGGTCTAAACATGGGCGACGGGATGCACGGGGTGTACGCCAAGCACCGCGGCTCGGAGATGAACATCGTGATCGACGACTGCAAGATCAAGTCGTTCTCCGGCTCCGGCGTTCGCTTGGACAACGTGTGGGTATTCGCCATCCGCCATTCGTTGATCAAAGCCAACAAACTCAGCGGCATCGACGCGAGCGGCTCCTATGACGGTTGGATTCTGGACAACCAGATCGCGGGCAACGGCCGCGGCGGGATATACGCGACGTCGATGGCGACGGTCACCATCACGGGGAACCGGATCGAGTGGAATCGCGGCGGCGGGATGGTGGTGGGCCCGGCCAGCGCGAACACCCTGCAGATCGGCAATTGCACGTTTGACCGGAACTTCGGGCCGGGAATCGATTTCAACCTTGACAGCCTGGAGCGCCGGTCGTTCGCGTTGGCCATCACCGGCAACATCTTCCGCCGTAACGGATACACTGCGGAAGGCCTCGACAGCTCGCATCTGCGTCTAAGAAACCTGAAGGGCGTGACGGCGACCGGGAATACGTTCTTCGGCGGATCGCACGGTCAGGACGAGGCGCGCAAGCGGCCGGCCTCGCCGGAGTACGGCATGGTGCTGGAGGGGTTGGTGGAGTCGGTGATCACCAACAACTCGCTCTACCATGCGGCGATCGAGGAGGTGATCGTCGATAAGGGCGGGCACAAGGCGACGGTAGTGGAGAACAACCCCGGAAGCAAGCGGGCGCCGGGCTACGCGACGAATTAGCGGGAAGAGGCGGGCGGATCCCGGCCAGTGACAGCGGTTGTCGCATCAACAGGGAGTATAGATCAGCTCTGGTTGCCGGATTCACTCCGCGCGCGCCGCTCCTTGAAAATGCGGCGCGTCTCCTGGATCTGCCGGGCGTGTTTTTCAGTGTGCTCGTTGTAGCTTTGGACCAGGGCGAGGAGAGTCACTACGCCCTCCTGGTCATGCGTTCCGGTCCGCGCGAAGGATTCCGGCGGCTGGCGCTTCAACAGGCTGTGATTGTCGGCGCGAAGCTTGCGGAACATGTCGATGAGGCCGGAGAGCTTCCGCTGCTCGTAGCCGAGGCGCGCGGCCCACAACTCCTGGGGATAGCTTCGCAGCGGCGGATTTTCCTCGGCGATGATGCGGCGGAATCGGACGGCGGCCAGCAGTTCGGCGTCGGCGACGTGTCCGAGGATCTGCTTCACGCTCCAGCTTCCGGGCTCCGGATGGAATTCGAGTTGGGCCCCGGCGGCGCCGGTGACCGACACGGCGACCACCTCCGCGCCGCGGCGGTAGCGTTCGAGGACTTCCGGAATCTCTGCCATCAGCCTTTGCCTCCCGTCAGTAGTAGTCCGCGCAACTCATGTAGTAGCCGCACTTTTCGCACACCAGCTTGCAGCGTAGCTCGGTCAGACGCTTGCTGCAGACCGGGCAGTAAAGCATCGGCTCGGCGGCGTCGCCGCGCGGCTTGTGTTCCTCTTTCTGCTTCTGCATCCGGCCTCCCTCCCGTTGGCACGATTATAACTGTCTGCCCACCCGACCGGCAGGGTTCTCCCAGGCCCTCGCTATAATTGGCGTAACTGCATGAAACGAAGAATTGGGATGCTACTGGTCTGCTGCGCGCTGCTGCTCGCGGCTCAATCAAGAAGCCGGCTGGAGCCGAAAGTGCGGACTCCGGCGAGGGGGCTGCGGGGGGCGGTCGCGACCGGCAGCGGGTTTGCCGCGGAAGCAGGGATGCGCCTCTACTACCAGGGCGGGAACGCCGTTGACGCCGGCTGCGCCGGCACGTTCGCGGCGGCGGTGGCCGAGTACTCGCATTTCGGATTCGGCGGGGAGTGCCCGATCTTGATTCGCACCGCTGATGGTGAAGTGCATTCGATCGCCGGTGTCGGAACGATGCCCAAAGCGGCGACGGCCGAGCTATTCCGCGAGCGCCCGCTCCAGCCCGGCGAGGTGCGGCGGCTATCTCCCGGAGGCACCCTGCATTTCGTTCCCGTGGCGGGTGTTATGCCGGCGTTGGTACCGGGCATGGTGGACGCGGTGCTGCTGGCGCTGCGGGAGTTCGGCACGAAATCCGCCGCCGAGGTGATGGAGCCGGCGATTGAATTGGCTGACGGGACGCCGATGGACGAAACGCGCGCCGGGGCGATTGCGGGCAGCCTGGAGTTCTTCGAGTTGTGGCCCACCTCGTTGCGTCATTTCACTTCCGGCGGCCGGGCGCCGCGGCCCGGAGAAATCTTCCGCCAACCGGACCTCGCGCGCACGATGCGGGCGATGGTGGCGGCCGAGGCGCGGGCGATCGAGGAAGGTAAGAGCCGCGCGGAGGCGATCGACGCCGTGCGGGACTACTTCTATCGCGGGGAGATTGCCCGGAAGATCGGCGAATTCGTGCGCGCCTCCGGGGGCTTGCTTCGATACGAGGACATGGCGGAGTTCAAGCTGGAGGTGGAGCCCGCCTACTCCACCCGCTATCGCGGCTATACGGTGTTCAAATCCGGCTTCTGGACACAGAGCCCGGTGATGCTGCAGATCCTGAACATCCTGGAAGGCTACAATCTGCGGGCGATGGAACGCAATTCCACCGAGTATGTGCATCACCTGGTGGAGGCGATGAAGCTGGCCTACGCGGACCGTGACACCTATTACGCCGATCCGGAGTTTGTCCGGGTTCCCGCCGAAAGGCTGCTTTCCAAGCGATACTCCGCCGAACGGCGCAAGCTCGTGGGCGCGGAGGCCTCGATGGAGTTTCGCCCCGGGCGGATCAGGAACGCGCCGGGGAAGCATCCCTCCGAGATGGACATCGAACGGATTCCGATCGACGACATCCTGATGGCGAAAGACACCACCTGTATCAACTCCATCGACAAGGGCGGCGTGATGTTCTCGGCGACGCCATCCGGCGCCTGGATGCCCCCGGTGATCGCGGGCGATACGGGCATTCCGCTCACGCAGCGGGCGCAGAGTTTCCTGCTGGTGGAAGGACATCCGAACGTTCTCGAGGGCGGAAAACGGCCGCGAATCACGCTGAGCCCCACTCTCGTAACACGGGATGGCGAGCCCATGCTAGCGCTCTCGACGCCCGGCGGCGACAACCAGGACCAGGCACTGCTGCAGCTTCTGTTGAACGTCATCGAGTTTGGGCTGGACACGGAGCGGGCTGTGGAGGCGCCGCGGTTTCAGTCGCGGCATCTGGTTTCGAGTTTCGACAATCATGCGATGAGCCCCGGCGAGCTGAGGATCGACGAGCGGGTCTCGCCCGGCGTGGTGGACGAGTTGCGGGAGAGGGGGCACCGGGTACGGGTGCGGTCCCGCTGGTCGAGCGGTTCGGCGCCGGTGATGATCCAAATGCTGCCGGGGGGAGTGATCGAGTCCGCCGCGGACCCGTATTCGGATCGGGAAGCGCGCGCCTGGTGAAGTCCTTCCCCCCGCTGCACATCCGGCTGGAAGCGTGACTGCGGTCACTGCAGCGCGCGCCGCCCGGGCCTTACTCTGGCAGTGTAGATGGCGTGCACAGTTCAGAATCGGGTCAAGACGGGCGTGGTGGCCAAGATCCGGCGGCGGGCCGCGGACCACTCGCAGAAACTGCGGGCGGCGGTGCAGTGGACTTTCCTGTTGCTGAACGTCTGGATCGGGGCGGAATTCTATCTCTTCGTGAAGCACTTCGAAACGCAGGGGAGGTGGCCGGCCGTAAGCCGTCCTCCCGGGGTTGAGGGCTGGCTGCCGATCGCTTCGCTGATGAATTTGAAGGCGTTTGCGCTGACCGGGGAGATTCCGGACATCCACCCGGCCGGGATGTTTATCATCGCGGCCTTTCTGGTGATTTCGCTCCTATTGCGGAAGGCTTTTTGTAGCTGGCTCTGCCCGGTGGGAACGGTCTCCGAGATCCTGTGGAAACTGGGCGAACGCACTTTCGGCCGCAACTGGAGCCTGCCGCGGTGGGCCGACATCGTGCTGCGCAGCCTGAAGTACATTCTGCTGGGGCTTTTCTTATGGGCGATCGGGATGATGTCGGCGGCGGCGATCCGCATGTTCCTCGACGGCCCCTACGGCGTGATCTCAGACGTGAAGATGATGAACTTCTTCCGGCACATGACGGTCACCACGGCGGTGGTGCTGGCGGTGCTGGTGGCGCTGTCGATTTTCGTGAAGAATTTCTGGTGCCGGTATTTGTGCCCGTACGGCGCGATGCTGGGTCTCGTGAGCGTGTTCAGCCCGGTGCGGGTGAAGCGTTCGGTTGGGCCGTGTATCGATTGCGGCAAATGCACGAAGGCTTGCCCATCGCTGATTCCGGTGGATCAGCTTCTCACCGTGAAGACGGCCGAGTGCACCGGCTGCTATGAGTGCGTTGCCGCCTGCCCGGTGGAGGACGCTCTTGAGATCGGCGCCGGTTCGAAACGGCTTCCGGCCTGGGGAATGGCGGCGGCGATGGGCGTGATTTTTCTAGGGTTTGTGAGCTACGCGCAGTGGACGGGGACCTGGCATACCAACTTGCCTGACGCCGCCTATTTCGAACTGATCCCACGGGCGGACGAATTCAGCCACCCGTAAAACTCCAACGAAGAGGGAAACACATGATGACGAATGCAATGACACGAAGCGCACCATGCGCGGGCTGGGATGCCGCGCCGTTGGGCGAGTTGATTGATCACATCCTCGAAACGCACCACGTATTCCTACGGGAACACCTGCCGAAGGTGCGCGCCCGGTTGGAGAAGATTCTCGGGAAGAAGCCCGAGGAAATCTGCGGGTTTGTTCCAGATCTGGCCCGGACGTTCTTCGCCTTGGAGGAAGAACTCTACGGCCACCTCTTGAAAGAAGAACGTGTGCTATTTCCCTACGTGAAGCAGTTGGAGGCTGCTGGCGAAGCCGGTGGGCCGCCTCCCGCGTTTCATTGCGGGTCAGTTAGCGCGCCGATCCGGCAGATGGAACACGAGCACGAGAACGGGAAACGGGCGATCGAGGAGATGCGGCGGCTCACCGGGGGCTATCCGATCGATGAAGGCATGTGCCGGAACCGCCGAGGTCTATTCGAAGACCTGCTCGCGCTGGAGGCGGACCTGCTGGAGCATATGCACAAGGAAAACGACATCCTGCACGTCCGGGCGATGGAGCTGGAACGGAGCCTGGGATCGCGGAGCTGACCACTCAACCCCTGAAGCGGCGTTAGCGGGGAGCCGGGCCGCGCCGGCGCCCCGATGTTTTGGTTTCCGGCCAGGCCGGGTGTGTAGGTTCGGGTCAGGCCGCGACGCGGGTGACGACGAATTCGCCGTATTCGTCTCCGCACTCGACGCCCTTTGTCTGGGCACATTGGAAGGTGCGGAGGCCGGTTTGACCGCTTTCGTCGTAGGCCCCGCCGTAGGCGAGATCCATGAACGCGGCGCAGACGCCGCGCAGCATGTAGGCGCTGTGTTTTGCGGTGGAGCCGTAGCCGACCACGTCCGCTTCGTAGTAGTCGCTTGCCCTCACCAGCATCTTCTCGCCGGGTTCGAGCTGCTCGATCCAACTATTCGCCCAGCCAAGGGCGGCGAGCACGGCGAAGGCCCCGTGGAGCACGTCCTCGGGTTCCTTTTCGACCATTGGCGCCACCACCGCTTTCCACTCCTCCGATGTGATGATGCCGTAGCCGGTGCGGTAGCCGCACTCGTGGGCGGCGTTCACCAGCAGATACTCCGCCGCCTCGGCCAAAGAAGGATCCACCTGCCGGGTCAGCCGTTCGGCGTAGGAGTTCCAGAACGTAGCCGGTAGCTGGTTTACCAGAACATTAAATGCCGGGATCAGCCCCTCCTGGTTTCCTTCCACCTGGATCCGCGACATCGCTTCAATCACGCGTTTTCGATCAACTGCCATCTTTTCCCTCCTTCTTAGCTCGCCACCACTACGAAAGTGGACCGGCTGGCGCCGGAGACGATGCTCTCGGTTTCAATCGCGGAGTAGGACCGCGCCGGGCGGTCGAACACGGCCGAGAACAATGCCGTAACGTAACCGCTTCCGATGTGGTTCACCGGTTCTTCCCGCCGGCCGAACTTCTTGATCCAGCCTTCGTCGAGATGCGAGTGCAACAGCGCGACCTCGCCGGACTCCGGCCCGGCGCAGGTCACCTTCATCTTGCCCAGGCCGGCGAACGCGAAGTACTGTTCGGCGATTGTGATGCGGTCCGCGATGGACTCGATCTCGTGCTCGCGGTAGTAATTCCGCAGAACCTCCAGAATGGAGTCTTCGGTAACCTCCCGCAGCAGCTTCTTGCCGTCCAGCATCCCGCAGTCTTCGGCGAGCTGCGTATAGAGCGTCGTGTAGTGGTGGCAATGGAGGACATGCGTCGCTCCGTTCACCGAATGCCGGTAACGTTTCGGGTCAAACCGGCGGTCGACAATCAATTCCGTCTTGCTTGCTACAGCCATAGGTCTCTCCTTATACTCGCGGGGCGTCCTTGCCCGTCACCTCTTTGATCGCCGCCCGGAACCGGGCGATGGCCTCAGGGGTGTCCGGGATGCTGGCCGCCCTCGCCGATGGAATCAGGGTCTTCATGGCGACGCGCATCTGCGCCGGAAGACCGCCGTTCTTGCTGACGAAGTCGTACGGCTGAATCAACTTCTGTCCCATCGCATCGTTCTTTTCTCTTTTCTGTGAGTGAGCTGCGCGGAGAAGCGGCCCTTCGGCCGGCCCCTGGGGCGCCACCTCGACGAGTGGCGGCGCTGCAGGCGCGGCACGCAGGCTCGTAGGCCGGAAACGTGTACGCGGGGCCTGGAATTCGCGCGGCTTGCCCAATGTCGCGGCCGCGCTCCGGCCGGGTGAACCGGCAGGCGAATCCGCCCTCTGTTGCGCTCATTGTCCAGAACACGGAATCTATTTGCCCCAAACTTGACGCCAAGCGCAAATTCGTCGCTCAGCGCCGATATGAATAGCGACAGGATGCGCTCCATCTACCTGAACAACGCCGCCACATCCTATCCGAAGGCGCCCGGCGTGGCGGAGGCGCTTTGCCGTGCGCTGTCGTTGCCGGCTGTCGAGCCGGGAAGGGCCGCCGGGACCGATGCCGATCCGGCCGCCGCATGCCGGCGCTCACTGGCTCGCCTGCTCGGCGTCAGCGACCCGAACCGCCTGGTCCTGACAGCTAACGCGACGCACGCGTTGAACCTGGCGATCAGCGGACTGGAACTCTCCGGCGGTGCGGCCGTCGTGACCACCGTCACCGAGCACAATTCCGCCTTGCGTCCGCTGTGGCGCCTGGAGCGCGAGGGCCGCATCCGGCTGCGGCTGGCGGCCTCGCAGGCGGATGGGCGCGTCGACGAGGAGGACTACGAACGGGCTCTGGACCTGGAGCCGAAGCTCGTGGTTCTGAACCATGCCTCGAACGTCACCGGCGTGGTGCAGGACGCGCCCCGGCTGCTGGCGCAGGCGAAGCGGGCCGGCGCCGTGACGCTGCTCGACGCTTCACAGACGGCCGGCCATCTGAAGCTCGACCTCGCGGCGGCAGACCTGGCGGCTTTCACCGGGCATAAAGGCCTGCTCGGGCCGACCGGCACCGGCGCGCTCTACGTGGCTCCGAATGTGGAGTTGGCGCCGCTACTCGTCGGCGGAACCGGCGTGCGCAGCGATCTCAAATCGCAGCCGCCGGAGATGCCCGTGCGGCTCGAAGCGGGGACGCCGAACACGGCCGGGCTGGCGGGGCTTGCATCGGCGCTCGAATGGCTCCATCGCAACGCCGAAGAACACCGGGAGCGCGAGCAGGAGCGGCGCCGGCAGTTGGTCTTCGGTCTCCGGGCGCTTCCCGGAGTGCGGGTCTTCGGGCCGGAGAACGGCGCCGCGACGACCGGCATTGTCTCGTTTCGCATCGGCGGGTGGGAGGTGGAGGAAGCGGGTTTCGCGATCGAGGAGAGCTTCGGCATTCACTGCCGTGCGGGGCTTCACTGCGCGCCGCTCATCCATCGCGCCATCGGCGCCGCGCCGGACGGAACCATTCGTTTCAGCGTTTCCGGCTTCACTACGCAGGAGGAGGTGCTCGCGGCTCTCAAGGCTGTCGAGCGGCTGGCGGCATGCGCATCGTGAATTGCACCAAAGTGGAAGACTGTTTCAACGGTAGCTCCGTCTATTCCTACGAATTTGATGAGAGCTGGAACCTGTCCTTGATCCGGCTGCTGGAGGCGCTCGGGAAGCTTCAGTACTACGCCGACTTCCCGCGGCCGCTGTTTCGCATCACGTCGCCCGGCGGCCTCTTCATCAAAGGGGTCGACGGCGACACAGCCTGCCGCGTCATCTATCCTCGCGAAGGCGGCGAGGAGGCCCGGAACCGGTTCGAATCCCAGTTCCATCGCTAGCCTGCCTTACTGGTATGTGTGCGTGCCGAGGACCACTTTGATACCGAACTTGTTCTCCAGGGTCGGCTTCAGTTCTTCGAAGTCGATCGGGCAACTGGCGGTTGACATCGCCATCTTCATGCAGGTACCGAGGTGAAGCACCTCAATCGGACGGTCGAGGTTGCCGGTGACTTCCTTGAGCAGCTTCACGCGGGGAACGGTGAGCCCCGGGCAGTCGCCGCAATCGGTCATGGCGACGAGCTCGATCTCGTCGTGCATGGCAAACTCGCCGTTCTTTTCCGAAATGCCCTTGTGACACTTGACGCAGGCCACGCAGGAGTGGTCCTGGATTCGTTTGCAATAGAGAATGCCGATACGAGCCATCTCTCGCCTCCCATTTCCGCGGCGGCGGCCGCGCGCACGGTTTCAGTATATCGGAGGTGGTTATCTCATCGCGCGCCGGCGAGTTCGTTTGACATGGGAGGAGGCAACGGGGAATCCACAGTCGAGCTTCGCTGTGGCTTTGGTGATCAGGCCAGCCACCTTGCCGCCGGCGATTCCACTTCCCGATTGTGCTCGATCACGCGCGCCGTAAGCTCGCGGACTATCGTCTGTTTGGCGGGGTCGGCGGCCAGGTTTTGAACTTGGCTGGGATCGTTCTTACGGTCAAAAAGAATCGTGTCCCCGTCCTTCACCAGCGAGAACTCCCATTCCGGAGTGAAGACGCCGGCTCGCCGGAGCGAGCTGTGATGAATCCAGACCTCGTTTTTCCATTGCGAATTATCTCCGGCCAGCAACGCCGAAGCGTCCCGTCCGTGCTCGCGGCCGCTGGTCTTGAGGCCGAGCAGGCCGAGCAGCGTTGGCTGCACGTCGACCGAGCCTACACACTCCTCCACCACGGTTCCCGCCTTAATCTTCTCCGGCCAGCGCAGGAGCAACGCGACGCGGTGGGCGGATTCGTAGAGCTGATTTTTGTTGTATAGCCCGTGCTCGCCCAGGTAGTCGCCGTGGTCCGAAGTGAACATGACGATGGTGTTGTCGAGGATGCCTTTTTCCTCCATCGCCACGAGCAGGCGTCCGACGTTGTCGTCAATGCATTTCACGGCGCCGAAGTACTGGCTGAGAATACGGCGCAGGCGCTCCTCCCGGCGCGGGTCGCGGGCGGATACCGCATTCTCGGATTTGAGCTGCGCCAGGCGCGCCTCTTCGGCCCAATCCGGCAGGTTCTCCTGATAGAAGGTGGCGGGTACGGGCATGTCCTCCGGCCGGAACATGGTGTCATACGGCGAGCGCACGGTGTCCGGGCCGTGCGGGTCGGGGATGCCCAGGTAGTAGAAGAAGGGCCGCTGGCGGTCCTGCCGCATGAACTCGATCGCCTTGTCAGTGAGCCAGTCAGTGAAGAACTCGCCCTCCGCGCCGACGTCGTAATCGATATCCGGCATTCCGTCAGTCTCCCCGGCGATAACCGGGTTCTTTCCCACCATGGCGACGGACCGGTTTTTCGGCCAGCCTTCTGGCCGCTCCACGATCCGCTTCCAGTGCCCGCGGTTGTACATCCACTTGCATTCGGCGAAACCCATGGAGCGCTTCGGGCTCATCCAACCGGGGCGCGGCTGGCCATCGAGGTGCCATTTGCCGGCCATGCCGGTGTCGTAGCCCTGGCGGGCGAACATGTGCGCCAGCGTGATCTCGTCCCGGTTCAGCTCCACGTCGTTCTTAAACGCTCCATGGGCGTGCGGGTAGCGGCCGGTAATGAAGCAGCCGCGGGAGGGCGTGCAGACGGCGGAGTTGGCGAAGTAGTTCTGGAAAGTCGCGCCCTCGCGTCCGATGCGGTCGATGTTCGGCGTACCGATATGCCGGTCGCCATAGGCGCCCAGCGTCCACCGCGCGTGCTCGTCCGTGTAGAGGATCAGGACATTCGGCGCTCCATCGCCCGGCGCGCGTTCACGCGATCCACAACCTAAGGAGGAGGCGGCCACGGACGCGGCTCCGGTCTTGAGGAATTCCCGGCGGCGCTGGGTCATTAGCGCGGATTCTATCAGTTGGTCACGCTTTCCACGACGTAGCTCTTCCCGTCCCGGTGGGCGCGAAGGGCGTCCATGCCGGTCTGGATGCGCAGCCAGAGTTCCGCTTCGCGGCAGAAGAGGCGGTAGTCATAGACGTCGGAGCGCATTAGCCGGTTGTGGACCCGAAGCCAACTCACCCAGTCGCTGGCGAATTCGTCGGTCTTGTTAAGAAATACGGAGTAGCACGCGACCATTTCTCTTTGCTCGTCAGTGAGCGGTACGCGGCTCTGCGGATAGAGGGGACCGGAGGCCACCGACTCTTCTCCGCACATAAGCTGGCCCGGCGGGGCCGGGTGGAGCGTAATGGGACCTTTGGGCGGCGACGGAGACGGATTTCCGTCGATATCATCGTCCACCAGCTCCCCGGCGGCGAGCAGGTAGTTCTTTGACATCCGCGTGCGGGCGAGCTTCCGCATGCTTTTATCCACGCTCTCCCACAGTTCTTCTTCGGTGAGGAAGAGATCGCGGTCATCGAGCCGGCCGTGCTGCGCCGCCATCTTGAGAGCCTTCCATTCTTCCCAAGCGCCGAGGAAGCTCTGCACCTTCTTGCCGAATTCGAAGTAGTCGAGGAGCAGCCTCTGGCGCGCTGTCATGAACTGCCGGATGCTCTTCGAAGGCAGGGCGCCCGGCGCGCGGAGCAAGGGGTGCGGCCGGAAAGCAGGGGGAGCGCTGTATTCTTCCGAGCCGGCATCGGCGGCGAGCCCGGGCAGGGCGAGAACAAGAGTAAGCAATATCGCGACGCGCATACTTGGTCTCCGTCGCTTCCGTGGAAGCCTACTTGGTCCACCCCAATCATATACCAGGCGCGCAAGTATAATGAAGGCAACCTTGAGGTAAATCAGACCTATGAGTACGAATATATCCCGACGTAATTTCGTGAAAACCGCCGCGGGCGGAGCCGCCGCTCTCGCCGCCGGCAAACAAGCGGCCGCCGCTCCGAAAAACGGCATGCCGCGCTATCGCGGCTTCAATCTCACCGACTTCTTCCAGGCCTTCTCGCCGAGCCGCAGCGATGGTGTCATCTCCGAGGACGACTGCCGGTTCATCCGCGATTGGGGCTTCGACTTCGTACGCCTTCCGATGGACTACTGGATGTGGATCGACACGGACTGGCCGCGGACCAAGACCCTTCAGCCCGACGATGTCTACAAGATCAAGGAGAGCACTCTCGAGCAGGTGGACCGCGCCATCGAGACCGTCAATAAGCATGGTCTCCACATGAGTCTCAACTTCCACCGCGCGCCAGGCTACTGCATTAACAATCCGGAACGCGAGCCGTTCGTCCTGTGGAGCGACAAACGGGCCGAAGACGCCTTCGTGCATCATTGGGATCTATTCGCCAGGCGCTACAAAGGGATCTCGACCGCGAAGCTCAGCTTCAACCTGGTGAATGAGGCGCCGCGGCCGCGTGAGGGCTATATGTCCCGCGAGGATTACGTGCGCGTCATGCGCCGGACGACGAACAAGATCCGCGAGTCGAACCCGCCGGACCGCCTGATCATCATCGACGGGCTCAGCGTTGGAAACATCGTGGTCGACGAGATGATTCCCGACGGTGTGGGCCAGAGCGTCCACGCCTATACTCCGGCCGCCATCAGCCACTACCGCGCGAGCTGGGTAGACAGAAATGCCGATTTCGTCTATCCCGGCTGGCCCATGACGGACAAAAACGGCCGCGAATGGAGCCGTCAATCGATGGTCGACCACTACAAACCTTGGGGTGAGCTGGCGCGCAAAGGCATAGGCGTCCATTGCGGCGAGGCCGGCTGCTACAACAAGACCCCGCACGAAGTCTTCCTCGCCTGGTTCGGCGACATCATGGAGATTCTTGCCGGACACGGCATCGGCTGGGCCCTCTGGAACATGCGCGGGACCTTCGGGGTGCTCGACTCCGGCCGCGCGGATGTCGACTATGAGAAATACCACGGCCACGAACTCGACCGGAAACTGCTGACTGTGCTCCAGCGCTATTAGACCAGGCGTTCACCAAGCGGCTGCTCGTCCTGGACCCTTTGCTGCCACGCCTCAATCTCTTTGCGCAGCCGCTTCACGGTCTGGCGGTGTTCCTTCCGGTAATATAGGTTCTGTAACTCCAGCGGATCATCCCTTCGGTTGAACAGCAGGCAGTTATCGCCATCATAGAGCGCCAACTTCCAGCCATCAGCCGTGATAACCGCCCGGCCGCTTGATTCTTCGCCGCGCCGGCGCCACTCGCTGAACACTGCGGCGTCCTGTTCGCGCATCCCCTCGAGCACCGGCAGCAGACTCTTGCCTGGCAGCAGATCGGCCGCCGGCTTGTCCATTAAGTCGAGCACCGTGGGCACGAGGTCGATATGGCTCACCGGCCGCTCGAACCTATGCGGCTTCTGCTCTCGAAACGGAACGTGCATCAGGAACGGCACGCGAACCGATTCTTCATACATCACCCGCTTGGCCACCAGGCTGTGGCTGCCCATCTGCTCGCCATGGTCGCTGGTGAAAACGATGATGGTGTTGTCCACCGCGTTCGAAGCGTGGAGCGCCCAGAGAATCCGGCCCAGCGCTTGATCCACCTGGGCGCATAATCCGGCGTAGTTGCGGTTCAGCCGCTGCCAGGCCTCGCGTGAGGTCAGCTCGATGCTGCCGGACTTGAGCCCGGCGCTTTTCTCGCGGTTCTGCGCGTAGAAGCGCGGCTCGCGTTCCACCGGGCCAGTGCCGCAATTTGCTGGTAGAGGCGCGTCATCCGCAGCGTGAAGATCGTCGTGCGGTCCGAAGAATGGCGAATGTGGCTCCAGGAAGTTGACGTAGAGCATCCAGGGTTCGGTCCGGTTTTCAAGGATAAACCGCGAAGCTTCGCGTGCGAGAAAGGCGGGCTTGCAGTGCTCCACGGGAAGCCGGCACGCGAAACCGCGCGAGAATCTGTTGCTTTCGCCCGGCTGATAGCCGTGTTCAATGAGGAAATGGTGGTAAGCGCTGCGGGCGTTTCGGTCGCGGCCTTCCGAGAAGTAGTTTGTGTAGCCGTCCTCGATTCCCACCCACTTCTCGAAGCCGTGTTGTGCGAAGATTTCGTCGCCCAAGTGCCACTTGCCCATGTAGGCAGTCCGGTAGGCGGAATCGCCCGCCAGTTCCGGCAGCGTCTTCGTCTCTACTCCGAGCGGAACGTTGTTGTTCGTACAGCCGTTCTGGTGCGGCCATAGGCCCGTCATCACGGTGGAGCGGGAAGGAGTGCAGACCGGTTGCGAGGCATAGGCGCGGTCAAAGATGACACTCTCCGACGCAAGGCGGTTCAACGCTGGGACGCGATAACCCGGCTGTCCGTACGCGGCCATCGTATCGGCTCGCTGCTGATCGGTCCACAGAAACAGGAGGTTCGGCTTGTCGCCCGGGCGGCGTCCGGCCCGCAGGACTGCCGGCGCCGCGGGTAATAGAGCGAGAGTTTGAAGCGCGTCTCGACGAGTGATCATGACTCCATTTACCTACACTGGCCGACCGCCCGCGGCTTTCACTCCTTCCAGCCGGCGCCGGCCGGCCTGAACCCCGCTCAGCAGGCCCGAGGTGTGCCCGGCCGCCTACAAATCCGCAATCATCTCTCGCGCCGCGTTGTATCCCGGTGCGCCCATCACCCCGCCGCCGGGGTGCGCTCCCGACCCGCACAGATAGAGGCCCCGCACGGGAGTCCGGTAGCGCGCCCATCCAGCCACGGGGCGCAGGAAGAACATCTGATCGAGACTCATCTCGCCGTGAAAGATGTTGCCTCCCGTGACCCCGTAGCGGCGCTCGATATCGAGCGGCGTCAAAACCATCCGGTCGATCACCAGCGAGCGGAACCCGGGAGCCTCCTCCTCGATTAAGTCCACCACCCGGTCCGCGAACCGCTCCCGCTCTTCGTCCCAAGTCGACCCGCGGAGCGTGTACGGAGCGTATTGGATGAAGACGCCCATGATGTGTTTCCCTTCCGGAGCGAGGCTCGGGTCGTACATGGTCGGGATCGTGAGCTCGAGCAAGGGGCGTTCGGATGGCCGGCCGTATTTGGCGTCGTCCCAGGCGCGTTCGATATAGTCCACTGACGGGCAGATGTGCATGGTTGCGCGGTGCTGCGGCCCCGGCGTCTCGAGGCGGGCCTTGAAGACGGGCAACCCGGAGAGCGCGAAGTTGATCTTCGCGGATGTGCCCTCGCAGCGGAACTTGCGAATGGACTCGGCAAACTCGCTGCCCACCTCGTGCTCGCGCATCAGGCCGAGGAAAGTCCGCCGTGGATCGAGGCAACTGGCTACCGTTCGCGCGTGCAATTCGTCGCCGTTTTCGAGGACGACACCCTCCACCCTACCGTCCTCGACGAGCACCCGCTCGACCGGAGCGCCCGTGCGAATCTCCGCGCCGTGGCTCCGGGCGGCCGCGGCGATCGCCTCCGAGACGGCGCCCATGCCGCCCCGGACGAAACCCCAAATACCGCGCCTTCCGTTCACGCCTCCCATGCAGTGATGCAGCAGGACGTAGGCGCTTCCCGGGGAGCGAGGGCCGCCGTTGGCGCCGATGACCGCATCGGTGGCAAGAGTCGCCTTCAGTTCATCGGACTCGAACCATTCGTCGAGAAAGTCGGCGGCGCTCTGGGTGAACAGGCGCGCCAGCGCGACGATATCGGCGGGCGGAACCCCGCGAAACCGGGCGAGCAGGCGCAGGTATTCGACCGTGTCTTTCAGTCCGCGAGGCGGGAAGTTCGGCGGCGTTGTCACGAGCAGCGGTTCCACGATCCGGGCGATCCGCTCAAGGTGCGCTTCGTAAGCCGGGAAGCGCTCTGCATCCCGCGCGGAGAACTGCGCGATCGAGGCCAGCGTCTCCTTCTCGTCTTCCCAGAAAAAGAGGCAGCGGCCGCCCGGAAACGGCGAGAAGAAGGTCGGATTTTTGGCGTCCACCTGGTAGCCGTGCCGCGGCAGCTCCAACTCGTCCACGATCCGCTGCTGCATCAGGCTCACGAGGTATGCGGCGGTCGAGACGCGGAAGCCGGGCCACACCTCCTCGGTGACTGCGCAGCCGCCGAGAAGCTCCCGGCTTTCGAGCGCCACCGTCCGGATGCCGGCCCGGGCGAGATACGCGGCAGCGACCAAACCGTTGTGGCCGCCCCCGACAATGATGGCGTCGTAGCGATTGGAAGACATCGGTTACCCTGATTCTAGTGCCTGCTATTAACTCACCGCGCCCGGCCCTTGTCAATCTTCTCGCGGCGCTCACTTTTGCCGCCGCCTGCGGTCCGGACCTTCCCGTGCCGCCGCCACCGCCGGAGGAATACTCAGACGTGCATACCTACTCGAATCCGGAACAGGTGCAGGTGAACCACCTGGCGCTGGACCTCACGGTAGACTTCGAGCGGAGAGCGCTCGACGGTTCGGTGACGCTCGAGTTCGGGCGCACACAGGGCGCCTATCCGATCACCCTCGATACTCGCGCTCTCGATATTCGCCGCACGGAGTACTCTTCGGATGGAAATGATTGGGAAGAAGCGAAATTCAGCCTCGGGCCTGAGGACCCCATCCTTGGCACTCCCCTCGAAATCCAAGTCCCCATCTCGGCCGGTAAGCTGCGAGTTCACTACAACACCACCGCTGGCGCCACCGCTCTCCAGTGGCTGGAGCCGCGCCAAACCACGGGCAAGCGCCACCCGTTCCTCTTCACCCAATCGCAGGCTATCCACGCCCGGAGCTGGATTCCGCTGCAGGACTCGCCCGGAGTGAAAACGACCTATTCCGCTCGCATCCGGACGCCGAAAAGCCTGCGCGCGGTGATGAGCGCCGGCAACAATGCCGGCGCGCCAAAAACGGGCGAGTTTACCTTTGAGATGCCCCAGCCGGTGCCGTCCTATCTGATCGCTCTGGCCGTCGGCGACCTGGAGTTCCGGACGATCGGCCGCCGCACCGGAATCTACGCCGAGCCAGAGGTGGTGGACAAAGCCGCGGCGGAGTTCGAGGACACCGAAGAGATGCTTGCCGCCGCCGAGCGGCTCTTCGGGCGCTACCAATGGGGGCGTTACGACATTCTGGTTCTCCCGCCGAGCTTCCCGTTTGGCGGCATGGAGAACCCGCGCCTTACTTTTGCCACCCCTACCGTGCTCGCCGGTGACAAGAGCCTGGTCGCGCTGATCGCTCACGAACTGGCCCACTCCTGGGCCGGCAACTTGGTCACCAACGCCACCTGGAGCGATTTCTGGCTCAACGAGGGCTTCACCGTATATCTCGAGCGGAAGATTCTCGAAGCGGTCTACGGCCCGGAGCGGGCGGCCATGGAGGCCGTGCTCGGCCGGCAGTTGCTGGAGGAGGAACTCGCCCGCCTCCCCGAGGCGGATCACATTCTTTACGTGAATCTAGAAGGGCGGGACCCGGATGAGGGCATGACCGAAGTACCCTATGAGAAAGGTGCGCTTCTGCTCGGTACCCTCGAACAAGTCTACGGCCGCCAGGCGATGATCGACTACCTCCGGGGCTACTTCGAACAGTATGCGTTCGAGAGCATGACAACGCCGCGGTTTATCGAGGACCTCCGGTTCCACCTCTTCAACAACAGTGACCTGCCGCCGCGCGCCTTTCCCATCGAAGAGTGGATCTACGAGGCCGCCATTCCCGCCGGCGCCTGGGAACCAAAGGCGGAGGCATTCCGTGCAGTGGAGACGCAAGCCGGGCCGTGGCTCCGCAGTGAGGCGCCGGCGGCGTCCATCGGCGCCGGCGGCTGGAGCACGCACGAATGGCTGCATCTGCTGGGTCTGCTTCCCGAGGACATAGGCGCGGCGAAACTCGGAGAGCTGGACGCGGATTACCGCCTCACCGCCACCGGCAACTCCGAGATACTCTCCCGCTGGCTCGTGCTCGGCATCAAGAACGGCTACGAACCCGCATACGCAAGGGCAGAGGAGTTCCTGCTGTCGATGGGCCGCCGGAAATTCCTGCGCCCGCTGTTCACCGAACTCGTCAAGACTCCGGCCGGCAAGCAACGGGCGCTCGATATCTACCGGGCGGCACGACCCACCTACCACCCGATATCCGTCAGCACCATCGACGAAATTCTCGGCTGGGAAGAATAGTCCGGAACTCCTTTACCGGATCTCCTTAGCCAGCTTCTCAGCGGCCAGCACGTCGAAGATCCACGTGCCGGCCCCGCCGATGACGATTTCGGTCTGGTACCAGAGGTACGGGAACGGCCCCTTCAACTCCAGCAGGTCTGGCTTGATGAGAGAGGTTCCCGAGATGATGCCGCCCGGCTGGTGTGACCAGTCCGCGCGGTTGAATCCATAGGCGGCGAGAGTCGAATGGGCCCCCACGCTCGATACGAAGGACTCGTTGGTGGCCGGGTGGCAGCCGAGCACGTAGTTCACGGTGTCGAGGACCACTTCGGGGCCGAACAGATCCGGCAGGTGCTTGTGCAGGAAGTAGTGGCCCAGGGCCGAGCGCTGGAAATCCCACCCGTGCCCCCAAACGAAACTCGAGTGAACGTGCGACCGGTCTTCGAGCTTGTGGCCGGGGTCGATCACGGCGTCCTGATAAAGCACGCCGAAGGGGCTGGCGGCGCTCCGCCGGTCCGAGGCTTTCTTCCATTCCGTCAGTTTGGCCCGGATCGCCTTGCGCAGGCTGTCGTCACCGGTCTCCGGCAACAGGCGGGCAAAGATTCCGCCTGGGCCGGCGCCGGCGCTGTCTCCAGGCGCTGACTCGAGGGAAGGCCGCAAGGCGGCCAGGCGCCGTGCGTACTGCTCGTTCTTCGTCGTCAGGTACAGTTCGCCCGTGGCGGCGATTTCGTAACCGCGGTAACCGGTATCGCGCGGGGTGTAGGCGCTGCGGCCCCACACGGGTTCGCGCTCTTGTTCGTATTGCCAGAGTTCCCGCGCCACCCGCAGGCATTCGGCCGCCAAGTCGGGCATGTCATTTTTCAGCACCCGGTAGGAGATGGCCAGCGTCTGCGCGGTACGGTATTGCAGCCCCGTGTTGCGGTTCGTGAACACCCAGCGGTCATCCATTTTTCCCGAGAACTCGCCCCGGCGTTCGCCGGCCTTGAGCTTCGGGTCATAAACCCGGTTGTCGGTGGTGCTCATCATGTCGCCCTTGGTGCCGTACTGGAAACCCGTGCGCTCCACCACCCCGGGCGGGACGTGGCCGATCGTTTTGTAGCCTGCGATGAGCCATTCCACGCCGAAGGCGATCTGCTGGAGCAGGTCATCAACTCCGTCTCCCTCGTGGATCACCACCTCGCGCTCCTCACGGCTGATGGTGGTGAGATCCATTGACGGCGAGAACTCCTCGGCCGCCAGAGCCAGCGCTTCGATCGTGTTGCAGAGGCTGCCCGCCGGGATGTCGTGGTCGCCGGCGTCGTGCCATCCGCCCCAGTCGAGCCGCGGCACGTGTTCGTTGTCGGAATACCTGGTCTCGCGCTCGGTTTGGTGGTAGCCGTCCAGGTGCGGCGTATTCGCCGGCGCTTGCTGCGCGTCGTCGAGATGGCAGGCGCCATGCCAGATCCGATTCCCTTCGCGCACCTTGACGTGACACATCTGGGTGGGAAGAAAGTACTGGAGAGTGGGCATCCAGGCCTGTGCGAAGATGGATTCGGAAATCTCGAACGGACCGGCTTGCTGCCCGGCAAACTCGATCAGATAGACGCCGGGCTCCCCGACCTCGCTGAAGTCGAAAACCCCGTAGCGGTAGCGGTGGAACATTCCCCAGGGCTTGAGCGCGGCTTCCTTCGCGATCTCCCGCTCACCTTCGAGCGTGAGCCGGTACAGGCGGACCCGGCCTTCGGCCGTATCCCGGCCGTCGAATTCGAGCACTGCCCGCTTCGGCTGATTCGGATGATAGCCGGCCTGTGAAACGGCGATCACCGGCGTGCGCCGCCAGTTTGGCCGGATCGTCGGAATGATGCTGAACTCCGCCTCGGTGGCTCTCGATCCCGGTTCGATCGGCGCGGTAACCAGGAACCACGCCTGGATGCTCCGGTTGCGCGGGTCCATCAGAAGTAGCGAACCGCCGGGGCGCTCAAACGTCACTGCATGCAGTGGATCCTCCTGAGCGACGCGGAGGCGCTCTCCGGCATTCAGCAGCAGGGACTTACCGGTGAAGTGCCGGGTGAAGACGCCGCTGCCGTTCGCGCTCTGATAGGACTTCGAATAGTAGGTGGTGGGGAAAAGACTGATCCGCAGACCGGCGCGTTCCACCTTGCTCCAGTCAAGCGGCTTGTCGAGCGTGAGTTTCACCATCAGCCGCTTGCCATCGGTGCGGGTAACGATGCGGTAACCCGTATTCCACCCCGGAATTTCACCGATGATGGTGGCGGTCCCGCTGGTACGGTCAACCTCCCGCCGGACAACCCCGTGCCCTGGGTTGGGAACCCCGCTCTTTGTCTCGATCAGCAGGTCGCCGGTATCCAGAATGCGTTCGCCATTCTGCACAAGCTGCAATCCGCCCTGGTAGCCGCCCATGTAGTTGTTGTGAAACAGCAGGAAGGATATTCCAGGGCCTTCAAAATATTCTTTTTCGTTCAGTTCAATTTGCGCGGCGGCGGGTTGAAGACAGAGTGCCGCCAGCGCGAGTGTTAAGTTGAATGCGGTGAGTTTCATTGATACTTTTCCTCAAGTTTCAGCAACCCCCTTACCGGCAGACCAATCCCTTCTGATCCGCCGGCTCCCGGCAAGTGTGGAGACCGGCGGTATGCGCGCCGCTTCTCAACTCCGGCCCGGCCGGCTAGACGTCGCAAAGCGTCAACATCTCATCCAGCGTCTTCACGGGATCCTTGTCTTTCGTCGGCGTGTATTCGTGCGCGACGTAGCCGTCGAATCCTGTCTCGACGATGGCCTTCATGATGGGCGGATAGTAAAGCTCCTGGGTCTCATCCATCTGGTTGCGGCCCGGGTTCCCGGCCGTGTGGAAGTGGCCGATGTACTGGATGTTGTCCCGGATGGTGCGGATGATATCGCCCTCCATAATCTGCATGTGGTAGATGTCGTACAGCAATTTGAAGCGCGGCGAGCCCACCCGCTTGCACAGCTCAACTCCCCACGCCGTGTGGTCGCACATGTACCCCGGATGGTTCACCTTGCTGTTGAGCAACTCCATGCAGAGGGTGACGCCGAGGTCCTCGGCTTGGCCGACCACCTTTTTCAGGAAGAGTGCGCAGTTGTCCAACCCTTCTTCGTCGGAGGCGGCGCTGCGGTCGCCGGCCATGACGATCACGTTCGGCGCGCCGGCCTCGGCCGTGGCCTTCATTGCCTCGCGGAGTTTCGGCTCGATGGAGGAGTGAAGGCTTTTGTCGTTGAGCCCGGCTTTGATGCCGCTGCCGCCGCCCACCATCGTCGGCACGAGTCCATACTTCTTAATGACCGGAAAGTGTTCCGGGCCGCGCAGGTCGAAACCCACGGCGCCGAGTCGCGCGGCCTCCCGGCACATCCCTTCCATATCGAGATCGGCGCCGCGGAAGACGCCGGCGCAAATCGCCTGTTTGACACGCCCTTTCCGGGCGACTTTGGCCGCTCCTGCCGCTGTCCCCGAGACAACGGCAGCCGCGGCCATGGTGTTGAGAAAAGTTCTGCGCTGCATGGCTATATCGTACTTCATACTCCCAATTACCGGGGCGTCCCGATTCGCGGGATGATAATAGCGGTATGGGATTTGCTCTCTGGCTGGAGAATGGCATCGCCACGGCGCAGGGGACCCACGAGTACCGCCCCATGGGTGTCGCGGTGATTTCGGCGACGGACCTTTTCCAACACCGCGACTTCCATTCGAAGGCGCGAATTCCCAAACGAACCCTACCCTCCTTCGTGGGCCTGTTCGCCTCGCTCAATGACGTAAACCGCTTCCTCGCCTCCACTCGGTCACAAGCAAACGAAAAAAGATCAAGGCCAGACGTAAGACGCCAATATTCAGTAATTTAAGTCTGTTCGCTCAGGCGCCCGGCCCCTCTTCGCGCCCGGCTGTTCTCCTTTCCCGGAGGTACAATCGGGACAAACCACCAGATGGGCGGATGCCGGCCCGCGGAACCGAATCCTTGGCCGGATTCTTGATCCCCGGAGCGGGCGCGCCCTTGCCCGCCCCGGAAGAGCCGCCTGATACAAGACCGGAGAATGTCAATGAACTTGCAGCCAGCTCAGGTGCGCCCTGCGCCCGCGCCGTCCGGGCCGTGGACCCGCCGCGTTTTCAAAATACGAATTGGGTTTGTTTCGCACTGGTTGCGGGAAATCACGGGCGGCGCAGTGGATTGCGAGTCCGGGGCCCGCGTGGAAACCGGGTTCACGGCCTCGGTGGAGATCGAGGATAATCAAAGCGTTTCACCGCGGCGGTTTCGCGTCCGGAGCCGCGCTAGCGGTTCCCTTCCGTCGGGCGTGGACGAGTTGGCGCTTCTTCTTATGGGTATCCGGCATCGGACCGCCGGCGTGGCGGACGCTTGCCGGAATTGGGCGTCGTTCCGCGCCCTGCCATCCGAGGCGCGAAGAGAACTAGAGGAAATCTTCCCGTGCGTCGTGAGAGAAGCGGAGTTCGCGTGGGTCGGAAGCACCGTGTCCGCCTTCGTGGAGTTGCGAAACCGGGTACTACGGGCCGGACTCTCGGCCCTCGAAGCCCGCTGCCTTTGCGAGCTGTCTCGGAATCCGGATTGGCAGCCGCCGGCAACCGTCTTCCTTCCGCTCCGCCTCCCACTGCTCGAGAAGCGCCAGTGGAGCCGCCGCGCGGCCGGCATGCCCCAATGCGATGTCGAGCCGAATGGTGAAGGCGTTATCCTCCGGCCGCGCGGCGAGCAGTCCGCGGCGGACTACGACCTCGATTACCTGGCGGCGGCCGTCCTTTCGGGCGGACTGTCCGGCAATAAGCCCGAACACGGCCCTTCTCTATTCTTCACCGACGAACAGACTCTCACCCGCGACCAGTTGCCGCTCCTGTTGCAGCCGCTGCTCAATGCCTATGGGCTGTGCGACCGCGGAGAAGATATCGTGACCCGCCTGCCGGCCGATTGGAACCGTGTCAAGGTGCGTTTCCATGCCCGCTTGGATGCCGCCGCCGCGCTGGCCTGGAACAGCACCCCCAAGGAACGTAGCCTGGCCTACTACGCCTTTTTCGCGCCGGTGGCGTGGCGGGTGCAGCGGTGCCTTCGTTTGTGGATTCCTTACGTTCGCTGCCAGCGCAACTCGCTCTTTGCCAAGAAGGACGACGCTTACGCAATCATTGTCTACCGGTCCACGCGGCCCTACGCCCGCTCGAACCGTCCGGACTTCGCGTACGATCCGATGAACCGGCAAAGTGTCAGGGCGGCTTGCCTCAGCGCCCGTCCGATCGTTGCCGTGAAGCTGACAGCGATTCAATGCTATCTGGCGGGACGGAGGCTGATCGAGGCGGCGAATCTGTTTAAGCCCGAAGCTGCGGAACGGGCCCTCGCCCGGGTGGAATTTGGGAACCGCGCCTTTTTGAACCTGCTGGTGGCCGACAACGTGGCCGTGGAGACGTTCCGCAAACTCGGCGCCCGGGGGCGCGAAATAGGGCTGCACCGGAAAGAAGAACCTGAATCACCCGTCCACAACCTGATCCGCGGCGCCCGGGCGGTTGTCCGGGCTTTCCGGACGCGTTTCAAACGGCTTTCGCTGGGCGAAGAACTGGCGAGCCTCGGCAGCCTGCTGATGCTTGAGGCTACTGGGGCGGCGAGCGAACACTGCGGCCGCGCGGCGCCGATCCGCACCACGGTTTCCATTGAGAACGCCGAAACCGGATCGAATGGAGGCGCCATTCTCCTCCATGGAACCGGGAGAGAGCGCCTTCACGCCGGCGACAGTGCGGAAGGCGTTTCGAGTTGATGGCACGGGTCCGGCGGCGTGCGGAATTAACCATTTCAAACCGAATATGGTTTGACCTCACAGCTCTCCCGTGGTAGCATCGAAACACGTTAGGTTAGGTTAAGGTTCTTTACAGGGGAATGCACCTTGTCTCGCCTTCGCCATTAGACGAAATCTGGAGGGTTAAAACATGGTAAGCATGCGTCTCGCGTTGCTGCTATTCGTACTTCTCCCAGTCACTCTGCTCGCGCAGGTGCAATCGGGAAGTATTGTGGGCACCGTCGCCGATCCGCAGGGAGCGGTTATTCCCGGCGCGCAGGTGACAGTGCAAAACCAGGGCACGGGTTTTACCCGTGTCACCGAGACGAACGCCAGCGGGCAGTTCGTCGCCTACTCCATCCCCACGGGGATGTACACCATTACCGTTGAGGCTCCGGGCTTCCAGCGGCTCGAACGCCGCGGTATCCAATTGACGGCCGCCGAGACGGTGGACGTCGAGCTCGAATTGATCATCGGTAGCGTTACCGAAACCGTGGAGGTAACCGGCGCGGCGCCGCTGCTTCAAACCCAGGACGCCACGGTCTCCAACCTTGTCAATAACGAGGAGATCATCAACCTGCCGCTCAACGGGCGCAGCTTCACGCAGCTTGTGACGCTATCCCCCGGCGCCGGGACCGGTTCCAGCGGCAATCTGAACAGCTCGGTGTACGCCATGCGAGCCCCGGCCAACATCACCGTCAACGGCTCCTCGGCGCAGAACAATACGTATCTGATTGATGGGATTTACAACCGCATGCTCTGGCTCAGCACGCTGATCATGGTGCCGACGATCGACTCGGTTCAGGAATTCCGTGTCATGACCAGCAATTACACGGCTGAGTACGGTTCCGCGGCCGGCGCCGTGACGGTCGTTCAGACCAAGTCCGGCACCAATGAGTTTCACGGCAGCGCTTACGAATTCTTGCGCAACGACAACCTCGACGCCAACACGTTTTTCAACAACCGGGCCGGCCTGCCCAAGCCCGCGTTCAACCGCAACGAGTTCGGAGGCGCGATCGGTGGTCCGATCATTCGTGACAAGCTGTTCTTCTTCGGCGACTACCAGGGTCTGCGCATCCGCCAGCCGCGGAACTTTACCGCCACCATCCCGAGTCCCGCCCAGCGCCAGATGGTTCAGTCAGGTGATTTCAGCAATTTGGGTGCGGCCATTTACGATCCGTTCAACGTGGCCGATGGGCTTCGCCAGCCGTTCGCCGGAGGCCAGATCCCGGTCGACCGCCTGGACCAGCCGGCTGTCACGTTGATGGGCATGGTGCCGGATCCCAATCTGGGCACGAATGAATTTCGCGTGAACCCCAAGCTCTCGCAGCGGACCGACCAGTTCGACATTCGTGGCGATTACAACCTGGGCGCCGACGACCGTCTGTTCCTCAAGTACAGCTACGACGATACCGACCTCGACACGCCGGGTACCATACCGGCCCCGGCCAATGCGCCAATCGATGTCGGACCTTGGCTCGCCTCTCAGGGCGGCGCCAATAGTGGCACGATCACTCCTCTCAAGAACCAGTCCTTCACGCTGGGCTACACCAACCCGCTCAACCCCACCACGATCCTCGAAACTCATTTCGGTATCGTCCGCTGGGACCAGCAGATCACGCCCAACGCCGCGGCCGAGGAACTGAATTCCGCGGATCAACTCGGCGTGCCCGGCGTCAACGTCAATGACAAGGCGTTCGGGCTTCCGGAATTCAACATCGCGGGCGGCTTCAACACTCTCGGGCACGGCAACACCTTCCCGGAGGACTCGAAGACCACCACCGTGCAAATCGACGGTAACATAACCAGCCTCCGCGGCAACCACACCTTGAAGCTCGGCGCCCAGTACCTACGCCACTGGTTCGACGGCTTCTCGGCGTTCCCGGTGCGCGGCAATTTCAGCTACAACGGGCAGTTCACCCGCCAGGCCGGCACGGGCGGCGCGCAGACCGCGCTGGCCGACTTCGCCCTGGGCGCCTTCTCGGGTTTGTCGCGCAACATCCTCACCGGTGAAGGTTTCCGCATGCGCTTCTGGCAGTTCAACTGGTTCGTCGAGGACACCTGGCGCGTCACAAACCGGTTCACCCTCAACTTCGGCGTCCGGCACGAAATCCAGGCGCCGCCTTGGGATGCCGACGACGAGTGGGCGAATTTCGATCTGGAGAACCCGCGCCTCGTGCTGGCGGATCAGGGCGGATTCAACCGCCCCCTGCGGGATCTGGACCTCAACAACTTCGGGCCTCGAGTAGGGATCGCCTATCGCATAACCGACTCCACCGTCTTCCGCTCCGGCTTCGGAATCAGCTTCGTCGAACCCGGCCAGGGCGGCGGGCAACTCTACAAGAATCAGCCGTTCTTCTTCGGCCAGACGATCACTACCGACCAAAACGGCGTGCCGGACCGGCTTACCTCGGACGGCATCCCTTCGCCGGTACCGCCCGACATCAGCGACCCGAGCACCATTCAGGGAAATATTGAGGCCTGGGACATGGGGCTGGAACTCGCGGAAATGATCTCCTGGAGCGGCGGCATCCAGCAGGAACTGGGCTTTGACACCGTCCTCGATGTATCCTACGTCGGCACGAAGGGCAATCGCATTATCCGCCAGTACAACATGAACCAGTCGGTTCCCGGCTCCGGCGCACAGGGCCCCCGGCGGCCCTTCTTCGGGGATCTGCCCCAGGTTGTCAACATCCAGTACCGCACGAATGCCTTCAACAGCTCGTACCATTCTCTACAGACCAAGGTGCGGAAGCGATACTCCGAAGGACTCACGGCGCAACTCTCCTACACCTACTCGAAGTATCTTTCCAACGCAGCCAACATCAACGGCGGCGGCAACGGTCCGCCGCAGGACTTCCGCTGCTTCGCCTGCGAGTGGGGGCCTGCGCCCGACGATGTTCGCCACCGGGTTGTCCTGAGCCACTTTTACGAGTTGCCGTTTGGTCCGGAGCGGCGGTTCGTGAGCAGTGGTGTGCTGTCCCACATCATCGGCAACTGGGACATCAGCGGCATCTGGAGCATGCAGACCGGCGATCATTTCACGCCGCAGTTGGCATCCAGCACCTCTAACTCCGCCGGCGGCGCCGCCCAGCGGCCGAACGTGGCGGGCGATCCCGTGCTCGATCCGGGTGACCGTACCATCGACCGCTGGTTTGATACCGGCCTCGATACTCCCGGAGCGCCGTTCGTCACTCCTGCCCAGTTCACCTTCGGCAACCAGGGACGCGGCATTCTGGATGGCCCCGGCCTCTTCAATGTCGACCTCGGCGTTCACCGTAACTTCCCCATCGGCGAGCGGTTCAACCTCAATTTCCGTTGGGAGATGTTTAATGCCTTCAACCGCGCCAACTTCGGCAATCCGAACGCTTCGCTCGGCGCCTCAAACGCCGGGCGTGTCCTCGGCACCGGCCCCGCGCGCGTCATGCAGTTCGGGCTGAAGCTGGAGTTCTAGCCAAGCTCGTAATCGAGGGGCGGGAGCCCGCCCCTCGATTACGAGAACCACCCCGCCCCGCCTCGCCCCGCCTCGGTCTATAATCACTCCTTGTCATGCAAACTCACGATGCGCGCCTGCGGGTGAGATACGCCGAGACAGACCAGATGGGCGTCGTCTACTACGCTAACTACCTGGTGTGGATGGAGGTTGGCCGGGTGGAGTACTGCCGCGCCCTCGGCTTCAACTACCGGGATATGGAACACGACGGCGGGGTCGGCCTCGCCGTCGTGGAAGCCAACTGCCGCTACCTTTCCCCAGCCCGCTATGATGACGAGGTTATCGTGAGAACCGGAGTGGACCAGGCGAACCCGCGCATGATCCGCTTCTCTTACGAGATGTCCAACGCCGCGGACGGCAAGCTCTTGGCCAGCGGATACACCAAGCACATATTCGTCGGTCGTGACCTAAAGCCGCATAAGCTGCCCGAACGGTACCGCGCGCCCTTCGGTATCAAGCCGTAAGGCACTCGGCGGCTTGCTTATCTTCTCACTTCGATCAGGTACCACGGAGTGGCGGCGTCGCCGAGCGCGATCTTCCAGCCGCCGCTGCCCCGCGTGCCTTTTATCGGCTTGGCGAACGGCTTACCGGCGCCATCCAGCGGCAGGGCTTCCACACCGCGAGCTCCTTCGAGATTTCGAAGCGTCAATTCTCCGGTCACTTTCTCGATGACCACCGGCGGCTTCCCGCGGTCGACGAGCGTCGTGTGGTCCTCATTCCATTTCATGCCGGTCATGGCCACGCGGGCTCCGGTGTTGAGCAATAGCCTCCCGGCCCGCGCTATCGGCGCCTGCTCGAGAGATGTAAGCGTGATAGCGCAAAATTGATTGTCCACCCTTGCACTCACGTTCTCCAGCTCATGCGCATGCGCATTGACGAATCCGATCAGCCCCTGGGTGCGGGGAGTGTTGACCGCCACGAGACCGTTGCCGCCCTTGTACCAGAAGAGTTCGCGGGTGTCGGAAACGATCGGATCGGCACTGGAGCCCGCAAACTCTCCGGGCGGGGGGCCGTTGAGCGAAGCGACACTCATGCCGTGAATGAGGGGTAGCTCCAGCGGAAGGCCTGGCGTGTAATACGGATAGGTGGATCGCGGCAGCTTCAGGCTGTCCAACATCTGTTCACGGGAGTAGGTGCGGCGTACTGTCTTCTTGGCTTGCTGGATATCGCCTCGCAAGAAGGCAAGGGCTCCCGCGGCAAGCTGGGTCATCTTCACCGGTTCCTGCCGCAACCGGAAGTAGCTTAGGATTTCGTCTCTCCATTCGGCGGGATCGCGGCCCGCGAAGGAAAACCAGAACACTCCGTCGTAGTCCTGGAACGACGCGTAGGCGGCGAGGACCGGTATGCCCTCGGACGCGTATTCAGCCGGAAAAGGATGATTGACCTCGGAAACGGTAAACGGCTTCCCCGCCATCTTGAAACGCGATGTCGTCATGACGGTGGATTGAAACGGGTCGTTCACCATCGGCGTGTTCCGGATGGACCAGCCGGTCTGCTCACCGGTCTTCGGGTCGCGGTGGTAGCTCGGATGCTGCCAGTAGGTGTGGCTGTCCACGATGTCGAGCTTGGAAACCGCCGCCAGGTTGGGATACCTGCTGGCGCGGGACCCGATGAGCAGGGCTTTCACCCCCAGCTCGTCCTTCAGGTAGCGCTCCATCTCCGCGTAGAACTCGTTTTCCACGTGCAGGTAGAAGGAGGCCTCGGTCCGGAACCGGAAGTCGCTCGCCCCGGCGAACTGATCCGGCGTCAGGCGCGGAATTAACTCTCCAGATCCGGCCCCGGCCTCTTTCCGAATCCCTTCCAGTTGTTCGGTTGTCAGTTCCGTGTGCAGCCAGTCATTGTACAGACGGGTGAGATCGCGCTCGTAGCTGGGCGGTATGTCGAGCCAGGTCAGATCTGCCGGAGGCGTGGTTTGCTCTCCCAGTAGCCGTCCCTGGGTCCAGGAGTCGAATAGCGAATTCTCGTTCACGATCTCGACCATTGCCACCGCCGGCTCCTCGGCATAGGACTTTCCGGTGTACGGGTTGACGTGGGTAAGCAGCTTGCGGGCGTATTCTTTCTGCAAACCGATCAGGCGGGGATCGAAGTGTGTCAGGGCCTTGGCGAAACCGAGCAGTTCATAGTCCTTCACGCCGTCGCCCTTCTTGTAAGTTCGCCCGTTGTTCAGATTGATGTTGACGTAGATGCCGCGCTTCTTGAGCTCCGAGATGAAGTAGTCGAAGCGGTCTACCAACTCTGGTACGAAGTGCCGCGTATCATCTCTAGCCGCGTCTATGATGCCGCGCGGATTCTGCCAGTCGAGATGGTGAATCCTGACGCAGTTGATTCCGAACCTGGCGAGGTGTTCGGCGACGACTGGTGCAAGCTTCTTCGTGGGAGTTGACGCGAGAAAGGTAGTGTTCACTCCCCAAATCCGAAATCTTTCCCCGCCGGGTTTCACCAAGTGGCCGTCCTTCGCCGTAATGAAACCTGCTTGGCCGGCCGGCGCATCGAGCAGAAACGATAGATCGACGGGACTTCCGTCGTTGTCTTGCCAGTTGATACGATATGGAGCGAACTCCGCCTCGGCCGGGCGTAGCGGCAAAGACAGCGCGAACAAAGCGCAAATCAACGGCAGATGAAGCTTCATGATTCTTGCTCCTTGCTGTCCCCATCCTAGTTGGAATACGAGGTAACTACAACTCGTCAATACTGCGCGGCCAGTCTTTCTTGAGCAGTCGCGAGAGCGCCCGGTCGGCGAGCAGCTTGCCGCCAGTCTGGCAACGGGCGCAATAGTTCGTTTCGTTCTCCGCGTACCGGATGCGCTGCACGGGAGATCCGCAATCCGGGCACGGCTGCCCGTATTTGCCGTGTACCGCCATCTCGTCGCGAAAAGCCGTCACCTTCTCTGGAAAGCCGTCGCCGGTTTCCTCGCGCAACAACTCGATCCAGCGCTTTAAAACGCCGCGCGCCGCCTCGTGGAGTGAGCGAATCTCCTCGGAGGTCAGATTCTGGGTGTGTTTCACCGGCGAGAGGCGCGCGCGGTGGAGAATTTCGTCGGAGTAGGCGTTGCCAATGCCGCTGAAGTTGCGCGGATCGGTCAACGCACGCTTCAACGTGTGATTGCCGGCCGTCAAGCGGCTGGCGAACTCCGCGAACGATGCGTCCATCACGTCGCTCCCGCCCGGATCATGCGCGGCCAGGCCGGCCGTGGTCGCCACGTGCAGAGAGGCGCGCTTCTTCGTTCCCGCCTCGGTCAGGATCAGCGTTCCGTTGCCGAAGTCAAACGCCGCCAGCCCGCGCTTGCCCGGCGGCTTCGCGCCTTTCTTCTTCCACTGGAGCCGCCCGGCGATCATCAAGTGCAGCACGAGCCAGAGGTCCCCCTCGATCCCAAAAGCGATCCGCTTGCCGAGCCGCTGAAATCCGCTGACCCGCCTTCCGTAAGTAGACTCGAGCGGCGGCTCCACCGTCCGCAGAAGAAACGGGCTCGCCAGCCGTACCCGCTCGAGCGGCTGGCCGATGAGGCGCCTCTCGAGCGCTTCGATATAGATCGTGATATCGGGGAGTTCCGGCACGTCTCCTCGCAATGGCAATGTAGCATGCCGCGACCTTGCAGTATGCTGAGGACAACATGAGTGAGTGGAATCGCAGACAGTTTCTTGGAACCCTCGGCGCCGGAATGGCTCTCGCTCCCGGCGCCTCCGCCGCCGGCCGTCCGAACGTGTTGCTGATCATGACGGACCAGCACCGGTGGGACGCGCTCGGCTCCTACGGGAACAGCGTGATCCGCACCCCACACATCGACTCCCTGGCCTCGGGCGGAGTCCGCTTCACCGAGTGCTGGTCGCAGCATCCCGTGTGCATGCCGGCGCGCGCCTCGCTCTTCACCGGGAGGTATCCGAGCGTCCACGGCGTCCGCAGCAACGGCGTCCCGCTGCCGCGGAGCGAAATCACGATGGCGCAAGTGTTCGCCGAAAACGGCTACCGCACGGGCGGGGCGGGGAAGTTTCATTTCATCCCTCACTACCCCTACCGCAGCCCGCTGCCCACCATGGATACGCATCCGGGCCCTTACTATGGTTTCCAGGAATTCCATCTCGGCGAGGACGGCCGCAGCGGTGAGCACTGGATGTGGATCAAGGAGAACTACCCCCAGCACGACAAGACGCCGGACCACGAGATTCCAGTGGAATTGCACAACAGCTACTGGTCCGCTTCACACACGATTGACTTCATGCGCACCTGCGTCGGCCAGGCCCAGCCCTTCTTCGCCTTCTGCTCGTTCGTGGACCCGCACCACGGCTACAATCCGCCCTCGCCGTACCGCGAAATGTACAAGGCTTCGGACATGCCGCGGCCGATCCGCCGTGAAGGCGAGCATGCCGGAAAGCTGCCTTACGTCAAGGAACTGCTCGAAAACAGCAAATCGTGGATGGAGCGCCGCGACCATCACGTGGCGCAGTACTACGGCGAGGTGACCTTTATCGACGATTCCGTCGGCCGCCTTCTGAAGGCCCTCGACGATTTCGGCCTGCGCGGCAACACCATCGTCGTCTTCACCGTGGATCACGGCGACCTGCTGGGCGATCATGACCTGTTCTTTAAAGGCCCGCAGCACTATCGGGGCTGCGCCAACCTGCCGCTGATGGTGAGCTGGCCGGGACAGGCGAAAGCCGGCAAGGTGGCCGGCGGGCTGGTCCAGCAAATCGATATCTTCCCGACATTGACCGAACTCGCCGGCCTGCCGTCCACCCCCGGCGTGCAGGGCCGCTCGCAAGCGCCGGTGATCACCACGGACAGTCAGGATACCGGCTACGAGTCAGTCCTCATCGAGTACGCCATCAGCGGCGTGACCACCGCGGAAATCCCCGCCGGCCATACGCCGGATCTCTACACGATCCGCACGCCGGAATGGCGAATGAGCTATTACCCGGACCATCAGGCGGGCGAACTGTACGACCTCACCGGCGATCCGGATGAGCTTCACAACCGCTGGAGCGACCGGACCCTCGAAGACGTCCGCCGCCGGCTCAAGGACCATCTCCTCGATCGCGTCCTGCAGTCCCGCGATCCTCTTCCCGCGCGCGTGAATCGCTATTAGAAGAACTGAAGAGGGCGCCCAAAAGCCCGCTCTAAGAGCTGTACAGGCCGCGCTCGCGAATGTAGGCTTCCACCGCCGGCGGCAACTCCGGCGTCTCTTCCCCTGCCACGAGCTTACGTCGAATCTCCGACGAAGAGACCGGCAGGGCCACCGTTTGGAGGCGATGCACCCGGGCGCCCGGCGGAATTTCGTAGTCATGCCCCGGGCGGGTCACCACGATGAACGATACCGCGCGCACAACATCCTCCCAACGGCGCCAGGTGGTGATTTCGGCGAAGGCGTCGGCCCCGATCAGAAAACAGATCTCATCGTCTGGATCCAAAGTCGAGCGCAGCTTTTCGATCGTGAATACCGAATAGCTTTTGTTCTCTCCCTCCTCAAGACGGGAGGGGTGAAGATCCGGATTATCCGCGCACGCAAGCTCCACCATTCGGTAACGGTCTTCGTAGCTGGCGCTGGTATCCCCTGATTTGTGCGGCGGATTCGAAGCTGGAACGAAGAGAACCTCGTCCAAATCGAACTGGTCGGCGGCTTCCCGCGCCACCGTCAGGTGAGCGCTGTGAATCGGATCGAAGGTGCCTCCGAACAGCCCGATCCTCCTGCCGGTCGCCATGGCGTCCTAGAACGTGATCCCCACGAGAAAATCCGCCTGGTTCCGCGAATACCTTAGTTGCGAGTCGCCGTCGGTCGTCTCGCCGGAGCCCCAGCGGGTAAAGCGCAGCTCCGGCGAAATGCGTAGCCGCTTCACCTTGATCTCCAGGCCGGCTCCAACCACGAGGCCCCAGCCCGAGTCCTTCAGGCTGCCCGCGAGGTCAAGCAGACTGCCGAAGTTGCGATAGGCCCCGCCGCCCGCGACGAACGGCCGCAGGCCGATGCCCGGCAGACGGTACTTCGCCAGCAGAGGGAGTTCCCACGCCCCAACCGTGTCCCTCACTGCAAGCTGCGGTTCTATCACCTCCACTTCGGTGCGCTTATACAGAAGATCGGCTTCGAGACCCAGACCGAATGGGAGGAAGAGCTCGACCGACGGTCCGATGGTGAAGTGTTTGGTGTCGGATTTCAGGAAGAACTCGCCCTCCTCCACCGACTGGAAGGCGTCGGTCAGCGGGACGCCGACCCGCGCGCCGAACGAGAAGCGCTCACCGGCGGTCAACAGGGGGGCAAGAGCCAGCAAAAGGATGAGCAGTCTCATCCGCCGCTACTCCAGCTCCTTGAGGCGCACGTTCCGGAAGCGGACCTCCATCTCGGGGCCGCGGTGCAACTGAAATGCCAGCACGCCGCTCGGTTTCGACGTGTCCCGCAATTCGGCCGTCAACAAGCCATTCACGCGGATCTGAATCAGCTCGCCCTTGCAGTAGATCTCTACGTCATTCCAGTCGCCGTCCTTTACCACGTTTTCGGCCTTGCCCTTCCAGCCATTCACGATGACGCCACGCGTGCCCTTCTCGTCGTAGATGGAACCCCACCAGTTTCCCTCGGCCATGTCGGCCTGCAGTCCTTTGACCACCCAGTCCGGGTGCGCGGTGCTGCGAAACTGAATGCCGCTGTTATGGTTCCTCAGCTTCACTTCGGCCTTCAAATGGAAGTCCCCGTACTCTTTCTTCGAGATGAGAAAAGTGTTCGCCTCGATCTTCACCCCGCCGGTGGAGCCGACGACCTCGCCGCCCTCCACTTTCCAGAGCCTGGGATCGCCATCCCATCCGTCGAGGTTCCGGCCATTGAAGAGAGGCTGGAAGCCCTCCTCGGCGCAAAGGAAACCAAGTACTACAAAGAGGATAAGAATTGTTTTCCACACAACGCGCTAATTGTATCGCAGCTCGGGCCCTGGTTGAGAGACTATCTGGAGACGTCCCTCCGGTCACCGGAGAAGAATCGTTCGTCCCGCCCCGCAGGCGACGTAGTTGTCCCCCCAGGCGTGGCGGAACAGGCGCTTCGACTTCTCGCCGGAATCGTGCGCCGGCGCCACGCTTTCGACGTTCAACTCCTTCAAGCGAACGATGGTGGCATTGATCTCGTCCTTGTCCTGCCGCATCATCTGGAAGCCGCCGAGCAGGAGCCGGATACTCTCCGTCTTTCGCTCTTCCTTCACTGTCTCCACGATCTTCACGAGCCCCGGCCGGCCGCGTCCTACCATCACGATGGGGCCGGCCGGCGTCTCGACAACGAGCGCTTGCTCGGCGTACTTCCCGCCGATCGGGCCGGTGGTGCGGATGCCCGGAGCGATCTCGGCCGGGCCGGTTACCCGAATGGGATAGACCCCGACGGCCATGGCCAGTTCGAACACGTCGTCCGGGAAGCTGTCCAGAAAATACACCGCAATCTCGGGGGCCCGGAGCGCCAGGCGGTACAGCCCGGTGATGTGATCCGAGTGATGGTGGGATATCACGACATGGCCGATGGAGTCGGGCGGCACGCCGTGACGGTCAAGGTTCTGAAGAAAGATATCGGCATTTGCCCCGGAGTCGAAAAGCACACGGCTTCCGCGAGTGGTAACGATTGCGGCAAATCCCCAGTCCTCTTGAAAACCGGAGTTGGCTGCCGTATTGTCGTAGACGATCCGGATCTCGACGGCCTCGTCCGCGACCGCGGGCGCGGCGAGCACGGTGAACGCGATGGCGAAAAACAAGGTGACCATCTATCTAGGACTTTATCATTCAGTCGCATGGGTCCGGGCGCATTTAGCGCCTCGGTATCCGCTGCTGATTCCGTATTCCGTGCAAGGCCGCCAATACCGGCAGAGGAGAAGGATTCATGAGTAACACACAATCGGGCGTCGAGGCGCAAAGCCCCGGCGGCATGAGCGAAATCGAAAGGCTGGCCGGAGTCTTCTGGTCGCCCGGCGCGGCGTTTCAGGACATCGCCGCGCGGCCCCGGCCCTGGATTCCCATCCTTCTTGTCATCGTGGCCGGGATTGCGCTGACCTATGCCTTCGGAAGTCTCGTGGGGTGGGAACACTATCTGGAAGAACAGCTCGCCAAGAACCCTCAGTTCGAGCAACTTTCGCCTCAACAGCAGCGGGCGATTCTCGACCAGCAGCGCGGATTTGCCGGAGTTATGAGCTACGTCGGCGCCTCGGCCGGGCCGGTGATCCTTCTGCTCGCGGTAGCCGGTGGACTTCTGTTGGTCTTTAAAATTGGCGCCGGCGCCGGCATCACCTTCAAGCAATCTTTTGGCATTACCGTCTACGCCTGGCTGCCCAACACCCTGTATACAGTGCTGATGCTGATAGCGCTGGTGGTGAATCCACAGGATTTCAACCTCACGAATCCCCTGCCGTTCAATGTCGCCTGGTTTCTCGATCCTTCCTCGACCCCGGCGTGGATGATGGCCCTGTTGGGTTCGTTTAATCTCTTCACATTTTGGGTGATCGCTCTCCTGGCGCTCGGGTTCTCGACGGCGTCGGCGAAGGTGCGCTTCGGCCAAGCTTTGACCATGGTACTCGCCGCCTGGCTCTTGACAGTCGTTGTCAAATCCGGTTGGGCGGCCGGTTATGGCTGATCACGGAGCGCGGAAACCCACGGAACTCAGCACGAGGCCGAGTTCGCGGTGATCTCCGGGCGGAGAGAATACAGCATCCGCCAGAATCTCCACCGTGACCGTGTCCCCAGCCGCCTCGAACGGTTCTTCCGAAGTGAGCGTGTAAGAGCCCGGTCCGGCCCAGGCCGCGCGGGCCACCTCGACGCCCGCGGCCAGCAGCGTCACCTCCCGTGCTGGCGCCACGTCCGGGATGTAGACCGAGGCCGCGAGCCGCGCCGCCACCGGCGGCGCCTTCAGCAGCACCACGCCCCGTCCGGCCATCCAGCGCCACGCGCCATCCTCCAGCTTGTAGATCCCGCTGACGATCTGGTTCTCGGCTTCTGGCGCGTTCATCGGCAGGAAGCTCAGCGCCGGCTGCCGCTCCACAACCACCTCCGCGCGGACCCGGTCGATCGGTCCGGGAACAACGTCAAACGGCCGGTAGCCCAGAGTCACCGTCGAGTAAGCGGACTTCGCATCCAGACCGATCAGTCGAAAGGGAAGGCGCGAGCGGATCTCCCGGTTCATCAGCGGCGTCAGTACGCCTCCGCCCGTGGTGAACTCAATCGGGTAGCAAACCTCGCTGCTGATCACCATATCGCCCGGCTGTACCGGCTGGCTCTGTTCGAGCGCGAGACCGCCGAGCGCCTCGGCATAGTACCGCAAGCCCATCTCCGAATTGACCCAAACCCGGCGCTCGGGAAACTCGCCGGCCAGATCCGCCACCAGCCCGCGGTATCCGTCCCAGTGCTGATAGTTCGCTACGGCGAGCGCCAGCGCGAGCGTGATCTGCAGCGCGAAGCCCGCGGCCAGCCAGGGCGGCCGGTTCCTCAGCCGCCGGCTGGCCAGCAGGCAGACGGGAGCGGCCATCGGCAGCAGGTAGCGGGCCGAGCCGGCGAAAAACAGAACCAGCGCCGCGGCGAAAAACAGCGCCACCCATCCGGCGAGGAAGAGTTGGTCCTTGTCACCCCATTTGCGCAGCGCCAGCACGCACGAGGCGATAGTGACCAGGCCGGCGCAAAACGTGAACCAGAAGAGCGGATGCGGGTCGAGCGCCACCGCCGCCGCTCCCGTCGCGGCGAGTATCACGGCCCACAGCCACTTCGGCAGACGCCCGAACGCAAGCAGGCCGAGCAAGGGAAATAGCTGCCATCCGCTGTGAACCGTCAACGCCACCGCACTGTCAAGCTTGTTGGCGATGGCTTGAAATCCGTAGCTCTCGAAGTGGCCCGCCAGCACCTCGGCCGGCAGAGCGCCTCCGGTGGCGCGCTCGAACAACTGCCATACCCCGATGGCTGCGGCCGGCGTCGCGAGCGCCAGCCAGCCGGCCCGCCAGCGCCCGTCGCGCAGCAGCAGATATCCGGCGAGCAAAGGGATCAGCAAAACGGACTGGTAGGCGGCCATCGCCGCTGGAATCATCGCGGTCACCGCCAGCGCCAGCAGTCCAGACGACCGCCGGTCCACCGCCCTCACGAAGAACGCCACCGAAGCCATCCAAAAAGCGAGAAACGGAACGTCGGACTCGAGCGAATTGCCGTTCACCACAAACGGAGGCACGGCCAGAAACAGCAGCGTGGCGAGCAGCGGCACGGGCGAAAACCGCCGCGCCAACGACCACATCGACAGCGCCGCAATGAGCGAAAACAGAATGTAGGCGGCGTGAAAGCGAACTTCCTCGATGTCCCCGAACAGCGCCAGCAGACCACCCAGGAACCACATGTTGAACGGGGGATGAGGATGGCCGCGCATGCTCACCATCTGGCCCGCGAAGACGTATTCCCCGTGGGTCGGATGCAGCGGGTCGATCTGCGCGTGCATCCCTCCGGTCAGGTAGTAGTAGTCGTCGCCCTGAATCGGCTGATTCAGAAACGGCACGCGCAGCGCGAGTACCAGCAGGATGACGATCCAGATCCGGTGGCGGGCAGTTTGTTGTGGAGGCCGCTCCAACCCGTCGATTCTACAACGCCGTGGGCGCCTTGCGGCCACTGCCCCTCAGTTGAGCGCTTTCCCGGCCGCCTCCGTTCTGCCCGCCCCAGTGCAACTCCTGTGGAGGAGCATTCGCCGGCCAGGCGCGTACTGGACCGCATCTGCCCTCAAACCGGAGTAGTCCGATTCAACGGTGTGGAAAAATGAAAAGATACAGATGTCCGGTGAAAAAGGAACAACGATACTGCGCAATGCCTGGGTGCTGTCTGGTAAGACGTTCCTATTTCTGCTCTCCAGCCTGTGCTCCGCCTCGGGAGGGGTTCCCGAGGCAGTCAACGATGCGTTCGTGGAAAGACTGCGGAAACGAGCCGCCGAGCCCAGCAGGTCCGCGCCGAACGCAATTCCGTTGATCGATGCGAGCCCTCGCATCGACGGGAACTTGACGGAGAAGTTCTGGGAAGAGGCGCTGGTGTGGCCGCTGCCCTATGAGATCCAAGCCGGACGCAATAACCAAGCGCCAATGGAGACCTTCGTCCTGCTCGCGTCGAGCCGGGAGAGCCTGCTGGTCGCATTCGTGAACCTCGATCCCGAGCCCGGCGCGGTGCGCGGCACGTCCGCGGATCGCGACCGTTGGAACCGCGATATCGACGACGCGGTGGGACTGTTTCTCGACACATACGGCGACCAGAGAAACGCCTACTTCCTCATGGTCAACGCGCGGGGGATCCAATATGACGCGCTTCGCCTCGACCGCGGCGGCCAAGGGACCCACGACGATGCCAGTTTCGACTTCTTGTGGTTCTCCGCCGCGCGGCGGATTGAGAAAGGGTACGTGGTTGAGATAGAACTTCCTTTCCAGCACCTGCGCTCCGCCTCTGCTGGGGAGGGTCTCCGATGGGGGCTGATGCCGTTTCGAAGAGTTCCCCGCGATTTCCGCTTCGAGATGACCGCTTTTCCCTGGGATTACAACCTCAACTGCTACCTGTGCCAGATCCCCCCAGTCACGCTCGCCCAGCCCAAATCCTCGTTCCGTCCGTGGCAGATCATCCCCTATGCCAGCGGCAGCTTCGACCGTACCGGCGGCGCATCCCAAAATCGCCTGGCCGCCGGCATGGACATCAAATTGCAGAGCGCGACGTCGGTTCTCGATGCCACCATCAGGCCCGACTTCAGCCAGGTCGAAACCGACGCCTTTCTGCTGACCACCAACATCCGCTTCCAGCCGCGCCTGCCAGAGCGGCGCCCCTTCTTTATGGAACGCGCTGATCTGTTCCGCTTCCCCGTCAGCGACACCATCTACACCCGCACCTTGCTCGATCCCACCGCCGGAGCGCGCTGGACCGGCAAGATGGGCGCTCACAACTGGGCTGTGCTCGGACTGCACGACCGCGCCACTTCGCTGCTATTCCCCGGCCGCGAGCGGTCCCAGTCTGCGGTTCTGGAAGATCATCCCTCCTGGAACGGGATTGGGCGGTATCGCTTCGACCATTCAGCCAAGGCCACCATGGGCGTGTTCCTCTCCGAACGGCAGTACGAAGGCGGATTCAACCGTCTCTTCAGCGCCGACAGCCAGTTCGCGCTCGGCAGCAAGCACACCTTCGTGGCCCAGTTCCTCGGTTCTTCCAATAAATACCCCGCCGAGCAAGCCCGGGCTTACTCCGCCCGCGAAGACACCTTTCATGGTGTCGGCCATCTGTTGCGTCTGAACCGCAGCGGCCGGGCTTGGTCCTATTCGACAGAAACGAGAGACTACGGCGATGAGCTGGTCACGGGCATGGGATTCCTCCGGCGGGTGGGAATTCGACGCGGGTCCGCTTCCACCTCCTACGACTTCTGGCCCGAGGGAAATATCCTCCGGCAATACGGTTTGGCCGCGCGCTTTGACGGAGTTTGGGACCGCTCCACCTACGAACCCCTCAACCTGAGCACCGAACTCGCCATCAACGCCTCGGCCACCCGTCAAACCTTCGCCCAAGCCTGGGTGCGCCATGATAAGGAACGCTTCGCCGCCACCATGTTCGAGCTTCACGGCGCCGGCGTGGAGGTGACCTCCACACCGTTGCCCTGGTATCAATTCGACGCCAGCGTCTCCATGGGCACGGCCGTCGACTACCGGCTGGTGGAGCGCATGCAGCAGTTTGATGCAACCGTGAGCAACAACCTCTTTGCTTGGAACCGGCGCGCGCAGATCGCCCACAGTCTCGACCGCTTCCGGCTCTATCAACAGATCACCGCACAGGACGCCTGGATTCAGCGGCTGCAGGCCGATGTGCAGTTGACCCGGCGCCTTGCCGCGCGCAACATCACCCAGTGGCGCAGCTTTCGCTGGCTCGATCCGCGTTACGGCCCCTCGGTCCCGCCCCGGCAGGACACGCTGGAAAACCAAACCCTCCTGCGCTACCGCATCAATTACGCCACGGCGTTTTATTGGGGTTTCTATTCGCGAAGAGAGTTGGCCACCGAAACCGCCCCAGACTACCTGAACGTGTTCTTCAAAATATCGTTCCTTCTCTGAAGGGATGGCGCAAGCGGCCAGGTGTGGACACGTCAACCCTCTATCCGGCGCCGCGCCCTCTCCGCCGAAGGATTGCCGCGCCCGCTTCCTCCCCCGTACCTATTGGCTGGAGTATTCCGGACTGGTGGCCAGGTGATAAACGATTAAACCGATACGGAACTCGTGCGGACGTTCCGATGAGGAAATTGGTGGGGTTTGTGGGCCGCTGTAGCCCGCGGATCTCTGGGGGAGCCGACTGACACCCGCACGGGCGGCCAGCCCGGCCAGCCGCTGGCGATTTCTGAAGCTGAACAATATGCCGGACACATCTCTGCAAATACTACTGATAGAAGACAACCCGGGTGACGCATTGTTGGTGCAGGAGATGCTAAGCGACGCTGACTCCGAGGTGTTCGAGTTGCGGCGCGCGAACTCGCTACTCGGGGGGCTCGACGCGCTCGCCGAACGCGGGGCGGACGTTGTGCTGCTGGACCTCAACCTGCCGGACAGCCACGGCCTGGAAACCTTCTCCTCCCTGCGCAAGCACGCTCCGGATGTACCGGTGGTGCTGTTGACCGGAAATGACGACGATGGACTGGCGTTGCGCGCCGTCGAGGAAGGAGCCCAGGACTACCTGGTAAAGGACCGCCTGGACTCGGAGGCGCTGGTTCGCGCCCTGCGGTACGCGGTTGTTCGCCAGTGCCGTACGGGCTCCACTCCGGCCGCTGGTTCGGAGAAGCCGCGGGGCCGGCTGATTGGCGTGATGGGAGTCAAAGGTGGCGTTGGCGCGACGACGGTGGCCTGCCACCTCGCGGCTGCGCTCCAGGAATTGAGCGGCGGGCCGGTGCTGCTGGCGGATACAGACCTGGATGGCGGCGCGGTCGGCTTCCTAATGCAGGCGAAAACACAGTACACTCTGCTCGACGCGGTGGACAATGTTTATCGCCTCGACGAAGGGTTTTGGCAGTCTCTGGTGTGTCAAACGAGGTCGGGAATCCATGTGGTCACCTCCCCCGCGCTCCTCGGCCGGGAAGAGCTCCGGGAAACCGGCCGCCTGCGGCACGTGCTGCGTTTCGCCCGGGCCAACTATCCCTGGGTGGTTTTGGACGCCGGCCGGCTGACGGCGTCAGCGCGCGCCGTGCTTCCGGAGTTGGACCGTCTGTTGCTCGTAACCACGTCGGACTTGATGTCGGCCCATGACGCCGGCCGCGTGGTCAAGACACTGCTGGCTGACGGCATCAGCGCCGAGCTGCTGAGCTTGGTTCACAACCGGGCTTCTCGCTGCCCCGCCGGAAGCGACGTTTTGAAAGCGGTGGTGAGCCTGCCGCTGGCGGCGGACCTTCCGCCGGCCGAAAAGGAGATTGGCGCTGCATATACGAAGGGTGTTCTCGCTGCCGCGGATAGCCCGTTTGGCCGGGAGATGAAGCGGTTGGCGGCCGCGGTATCCGGGCTGAAACCCGAAAGCAAGAGCTCTTCGGGCTTTTCGCTGAAGCGGCTCCCGCTGTTCGGAAACCGGGAGACGGCGCCGGCGAAGCCATAGCCAGAAAGTTGGATTCATGGCGATCAGAGAGAATCTGTCGATACTGCTAATTAACGGTGACCCAGCGGAGTCGGCGATGTTCCGCGAGATGCTGTCGGAGGCTTCCGGCGGGACCCTCCAGGTGCGCTGGGCTCGCGATCTGGCGCGAGCGGGCGAACGGTTAACGGAAGGCCGCTTCGACGTGATTCTGCTCGATCTGGGCCTTCCCGATTGCAGCGGGCTGGAAGCGTTTGCGCGAGTGCATGAAGCGGCCCCGGCGGTGCCGGTGATCATCCTCTCGGGGCAGGACGACGAGAAGCTGGCTCTGCGGGTCGTACGGGTGGGCGCCGAGGATTGCCTCATGAAGAGCAGCATCGATCCGGAATCCCTCCTCCGGTCGGTCCGCTACACGGTGGAGCGCGCGGCTCGCCGCCGCATTGCTGCGACCCGGCAAAGCCAAACCGGTCAGCGCGCCCGGGTGCTTGCGTTTTGGGGCGCGAAAGGTGGTGTCGGCGTCTCAACGGTTGCCGCCAACACCGCCGCCGCGCTCGCCGGGGCGGGGAAGCGGACCATCGCCGTGGAGCTGCGCTCCTATCAAGGCTCGCTGGCGCACTACCTCGGCGCGGCCAACGTCCACGCCGACATCTCGAGCGTGCTGCAGACGCCGGCGGAGCAGATTGGGCCCGACCAACTGAAAGCCCGGCTCACGCGCTATACCGCGAACCTCGCCCTGCTCGCCGCGCCGCAGCAGGTGAATGAATATCAGCCGGTTTCCGCCGCTCACGCCCGGGTGATCGTCCAGTCGCTCTCGGCAATGGCGGAGATCGTGGTTGTCGACTTGCCGCCGGAACCGTGCGATGCCGTGCGCGAAGCGCTGCGGCTATCCGAGTATGTGGGGCTCGTACTCGACCGCGAATCCGCTTGTGTCGCCGCGGCCGGGTTGGCCGCGCGCCGCTTCCGGAAGTGGGGCCTTGACGTGCCGGCCGGGCTCGTTGTGGTGCAGCGCTCGCCCGTCGCCTGCCCAGTGGACCTTGAGTCGCTGGCGGAAAAAACCGGCCTCGCGATTTCGGAACTCATCCCGCCCGCGCCGGACGCCTGCATCGCCGCCGCCAGGGAAGGGGTGCCGCTCGTGGAGGCTTACCACGACGCCTTGATCGGAAGCAGCCTGCTATCCCTGGCGCGAAACCTCGCGGCTGACCCGATCGTGATCCGAAAGCCCGCCTGAGAGAACCTCGGGTTAGGAAACCCCACGCTCTTTCAGGTACGTCGCGAGCTTCTTGTCGCTGCCTGCAATATGGCGCCCGATCCAATCCTTGAGGTACTGCAACATTTCGGCGCTGATATCCGAGCGGCCTTGCTGCAAATCGTCCTGGCACTCGATGACCTTCCGGGCGAAGCCGTCATGCATGGCCTTGTGCGATTCGTAGTCCGGATACTGATGGCTTCTCATCAGGCGCTCCTCGCGGGCGAAGTGAATCTTCACATACGAGACGAGGCTCACGAGAATCTGCTCGACTGCCAGGCGGTTATTCCCGTCGGTGCCGGCGTGGTAGAGGTCCCCGGTTAGGCTCACGAGGATGAAATGGTCATCGTCGATGCCCCGGATGCCGAGCCTGAAGGAGTCTTTCCATGATTCAGTTGGCGTCGTGGATGTTGCCATACTCTGCTTATCGTCGTAATGGTCTCGGGAATTGCCGGAATTCTCTTTGGTTGGTTCGGTTGGCCGATAAGGATAGCGGGTCAACCGTACGCAAACGGCGGCCCACTAATCCGCCAGCGTTCAGATTTGCTGTCCACGGAGTGGAAGGTGATGGAACAAGCGACTTTGACAGATTCCTCCACGAACGTCTTCATCGGCCGTCAGCCCATTCTTGACGCGGCTGGCAAGCTGTTTGCGTACGAACTGCTCTACCGCTCCTCCCGGGAGAACGCTTTTGACGGCTCGGACGCGGCGGCAGCCACGTCCCGCGTTATTTCAAACGCCTATCTCACCATCGGGATGGAGCGTCTCGTGGGAGGCCGCCGGGTGTTCATCAACTTCGACCGGACGCTGCTCATTGGCGGGCTCATCGAATCGATACCGGCTACAAGCCTGGTTGTCGAGTTGCTCGAGGAGATCACGCCCGATGAAGAAGTTCTCGCGGCCTGCCGGTCGCTCAAGAGCAAGGGCTATCAACTCGCGCTCGATGATTTCGTTTGCGCAGATGGCTTCGAGCCTCTGCTCGAGTTGGCCGACATTGTGAAGGTGGACTTCTTACTCACCTCCGCGGCGGAGAGGGAGGACCTGACCGCGCGGTTACGGCATTGGAACGCAAAATTGCTTGCCGAGAAAGTCGAGACCCAGGAGGAATTCGCCACCGCCCGTGACATGGGGTATTCTCTGTTTCAGGGTTACTACTTCAGCCGCCCGGTGGTCGTTTCCGGGCGTCAGATCCCGGCCTTCAAGCTGAATTACCTGCGCATCCTGCGTGAGGTGGGCAACCCGGAGCTCGATTTCGACCGCATCGAGGACGTCTTGAAAAGCGACGCCTCGCTCGTCCACAAGTTGCTGCGATACGTGAACTCCGCGAGCTTCGGTTGGAAGCGCGAGGTGGAGTCCATCCGGCATGCGCTCGCTCTGCTTGGCAGCGCCGAGATCCGCAAATGGGCCGCGCTCGCCACCCTGGCCGGCCTCGGCGGCGACAAGCCCCAGCAACTGGTGGTGAATGCAGTCGTTCGGGGCCGTTTCTGCGAGACGCTGAGTTCGAAAGCCGGCCTCGGCGCCCGTTCCTCGGAACTCTTCCTGTTGGGACTCTACTCCCTCCTCGATGCCCTCCTGGACCGGCCGATGGAGGAAATCGTCTCGGAGGTGCACCTGGCCGCCGATGTGCAAGCCGTGTTGGTGGGGCAGACGGAAAACGGCGCCATGGCGGACATCCTCGCGTCGGCGCGCGCCTACGAACGAGCGGAATGGCCCGAACTCGGATTCGCCTCGAAACGCCTCCGCGTCGACTCGAACGCCGTCGCCGAGGCCTATCTCGAAGCCGCCGGGTGGGCGGACGCCGTCTTCCGCGGCGAGTAGGTTCCCGCTAACCCTTCTTCGCGATCTCCACCTTCGCGTTCTGTTCGGTGTACTGCACGATGCCCGCGTGGTCGAGATCGCCCTTGCCGTCGTTGATCAGTGAAACCAGCATCTCCTGCACGAGGCTCGTGATGGGAAGTGGGACCTGCATGGACTCGGCCGCCTGCAGAGTGTTCCGCAGGTCCTTCTGATGCAGGTTGATCCGGAACCCCGGCTTGAAGTTGCGGGCGCACACCATCGGCGCTTTCGCATTCAGGACGGTGCTTCCCGCAAGGCCGCCCTTGATGGCTTGAAAGACGGTATCCGGATCCAGCCCGGCCTTGGTAGCCAGCGTTAGGGCTTCTCCCATGGCCGCGATGTTGCACGCGACGATGATCTGGTTGGCGAGTTTGGTGACGTTGCCCGCTCCCACATCGCCGGTCAGCGTGACGGACGCTCCCATGCACTCCAACACCGGCTTGGCGGCCTCGAACGTCTCCTGCTTGCCGCCCACCATGATCGCCAGCGTCCCGTCAATGGCCTTCGGCTCTCCACCGCTCACCGGAGCGTCGAGAAACTGCACTCCCTTGGCATCGCACGCCGCCCCAATCTTCTGCGAAACCAGCGGATTGATGGAACTCATATCGATCAGCACGGATCCGTTCGCCGCGCCTTCGAGCACTCCGTTCTCGCCCAGCACCGCCGTCTCGACATCAGGCCCGTCCGGAAGCATGGTGATGATCATCTCCGACTGCGACGCCACGTCAGCCGAGGATACTCCTTTCGCGGCCCCGGCCGCCGCCAACTCCTCCATCAGCTCCGTTACAATGTCGAAGACCACCAGTTCGTGCCCCGCCTTCAACAGGTTTTTGGCCATGGGCTTGCCCATGATCCCCAATCCGATGAATCCTATCTTTGCTGCCACTATGTTCTTCCTCCTCAAATGAAACGTATTGCTCAACGTGATTATACAGGGGACCACTCCCGGCGGCCCTCCATGCCCGGCCCCCAACCGCCCCAGTACGCCCTGCCCGCCGCCCTCTCGCAACCAACATCCCGCGCCGGTGCAACCTGCCCATCTCTCCCCTCGTCAAGTCTTCAACCGCTCCAGCTTACAACCGCCCAGCCCCTCCACAGCGCATGGCAAAACCGCCTCCTGCTCGAACGCCCGTGAACTCTCGTAGACCCGCATCCGTGTCACCTGCCGCATAACCAAATCCGATTTTTCTGACCAGCAAAATCAACAGCTTAAACGCCTCCGCCGATCCTGCCGGCCGCACCCGCCACGATAATCAAGTTCGTGGGACGGCCCGTTGCACCGGCTAGGGACCAACGATATTTGAGAACCGAGTATTCACCTTCGGCGGGCCGCGTAGGGTTATCTTTTCCGCCGCCCGAAGCCGCCGCCTCCCCCCGTGTTGTCCTGCCGCCATCCCCACTGATTTGCTAGAATTCGGCTTCATGCCGGAATACTCAATTGGTGTTGACCTGGGCGGGACGAACTTGCGCGCCGCCGCTATTACCACTGCTGGGGAGTTGATCGACAAGATTGCCGGTACTACGAACCTGGACGCCGGTAAGGACGCCGTTCTCGATGAAATCGCGGGCTCCATCAAGACGCTCGCCGCCCGGATCGGTGAAAGCGACCTCATCGGCGCGGGTATCGGAGTGCCGGGCTTCATTGACATGAAGAACGGCGTCGTCGTCGGTTGCAACAATCTGCCGGTGCTCGAAGGCGCGCCGGTTCGCGACGAAATCGAACGGCGGCTCGGCAAGAAGGTCTTCCTCGAGAATGACGCCAATGCCGCGGCGCTCGGCGAAGTCTGGATCGGCGCCGGAAGGGACGTCGATTCGCTCGTTCTGCTCACCCTCGGGACCGGTGTTGGCGGCGGTATCATCCACGAAGGGAGGGTGATGCACGGCTTCGTCGGAATGGCCGGCGAAATCGGCCATATCATGGTGGTGCCGAACGGCAACCCTTGTGGCTGCGGGAATCACGGCTGCCTGGAGAAGCACGCGTCGGCCACGGCCGTCGAGGGCATGGCCTACATGATGGGGTTGGGCGACAGCCTGACCTCACGGCAGGTGTTCGAACTCGCCGAAGGCGGAAACGAAAACGCGCAGCGGGTGTTCAGGCGGATGGGCGTGGCCCTCGGCATCGCCTTGGCCACGCTGATTAACCTGTTCAACTTCCCGCTCTACCTGCTCAGCGGCGGCGTGCTGCCCGCCTGGAAGTATTTCGCCCCGGCCATGCTCGAGGAGGCCGAATGGCGCTCGTTCACGTACCGGAATACCGATACCAGGATCGAGCAAGCGGTGCTCGGCGACGAGGCCGGCCTCTACGGGGCCGCCTATCTGCCGCTCCAGGCGCGGGAATCGAAATCATATCGAGAGAGGTATTCACGATGTACTGGTTAGGAATCGATATCGGTACCGGGAGTTCGCGGGCTCTTCTGGTGGATGAGGAAGGCCAGGTCCGGCACGGCTTCACCGCTCCCCATGAGGAGATGAAGATGGAGCGGGCCGGATGGGCCGAGCAACGACCCGAGAATTGGTGGGATGCCGCGCAAGCGGCGGTGCAGGGCGTCCTGCAGGAAGCCGGCATCGATGGTAAGCAGGTGAAGGGCGTCGGACTTTCCGGCCAGATGCACGGCCTCGTGATGCTCGATGGCAAGGGCAAGGTGATCCGTCCCGCGCTCATCTGGTGCGACCAGCGCAGCCAGGCGCAAGTGGATGCCATCAATCAGAAAGTGGGCAAGGACAATGTCCTCGCCTTCATCGCAAATCCCGTCCTTACCGGCTTCACCCTGCCCAAACTGCTGTGGGTGCGGGACAAAGAGCCGAAGGCTTTCGAGAAGCTGAAGAAAGTACTGCTCCCGAAGGATTACATCCGGTACCGCCTCACCGGCGAATACTATTCCGATGTCTCCGACGCCTCCGGCACGGCGATGTTCGACGTCGTGATGCGCAAGTGGTCGACGCGCATGATGGACCGCCTCGGTCTCGACGCCGCGATCCTTCCCGGCGTCGTGGAATCGAGCGAAGTGACCGGAACCATCTCCGCCGAAGCGGCCGCGGCCACGGGACTCGAAACGGGGACTCCGGTGGTCGGCGGCGCCGGCGACCAGGCCGCGAGCGCGGTGGGCAACGGAATCGTCGCTCCGGGAATTGTCTCCTGCACGCTTGGCACTTCCGGCGTGGTCTTCGCCCACATGGACCGGGCTAACTACGACTCGGCCGGCCGTGTGCACACCTTCTGCCATGCCGTCGCCGGCAAGTGGCACGTGATGGGCGTGACCCAGGGAGCGGGGCTGAGCCTCGAATGGTATCGCGACCGGTTCGCCCCCGGGACCGGTTTCGACGCCCTGATCGAGGAAGCGGGCGCGGCGCCTGTCGGTTCGCAGGGCGTGTTCTGGCTGCCCTACCTCATGGGCGAGCGCACTCCTCATCTCGACGCGACGGCCCGCGGCGGATGGATGGGCGTCACCGCGAGGAGCACCCGGGCCGACCTGCTGCGCGCCATCATCGAGGGGGTCTCCTATAGCCAGATGGACTGCCTTTCCATCATCGAGGATATGGGCGTTCCCGTTGACGATGTCCGCGCTTCGGGCGGCGGCGGCCAGAACGCTTTTTGGCGCCAGTTGCTCGCCGACGTCTTCGGTAAGCCCGTTGTGGCGCTCAAAACCCACGAAGGTTCCGCCTACGGCGCCGCCCTGTTGGCGATGGCCGGAACCGGCGCCTACTCGTCTGTTCCCGAAGCTTGCCAGGCGGCGGTGAAAGAGGTCAGCAGAGTGCAGCCGCGCAACTACGAATCCGGAAAGTACCGGCGGGGTTACGAAGTTTACAAGACCCTCTACCCTTCGCTCCGCTCCGTATTCGGACTCATCGACAGCTTGGGCTGATCCGCCGATGGCCGGCGTCTCCCCCGAATACTGCGACATTGCCCTCCCGGTCCCGCTCGACCGGGCGTTCACCTACCGCCTGCCGCTCACCCTTCGCCACCGGGTGCGGCCCGGCTGCCGTCTGACCGTACCGTTCGGACATCGCAAGCTCACTGGCGTGGCTCTCGCCTGTCATGACAACAAGCCGGACGTGGAGATCCGCGAGGCCCTGCGCCTGCTCGACGAGGAGCCGGTGCTCGACGGCGAGCTGCTCCGTCTGGGGCGCTGGGTTGCCGAGTATTACTCGGCGCCGCTCGGAGAAGTGCTGCGCGCCATGACCCCGCTCACCGGCGAGATGCGCCGGGGTAAGCGGTACGAACTCACCGGCGGCGGCAGGGATGCCGCGCGGCAGCTCCTGATGGGTGTCGCTTCCGACGAACCCTCGGTTGAGATCCTCCGGATGTTGGAGAACCGGCCGCTCACCGAGTCGTACCTGAAGAAGAAGGTTCCGGGCGCGGCGGCGGTCCTCCGGTCGCTGCTGCGCAAGGGCTTCATCGAAGTCGAGGACATCGAGGCCGACCGGGATCCGTTGCGCGCCGCCTCCGCCCGCCTCCGCGTGCAGTTCGAGGGCCGGCCGGCGGGGGCCAAGTTGAAGAAAGCGGAACGCGAGCTGGTGGCCTTCCTGGAACTCTATCCCGGCTCGCATAACCTCGGTGAATTGGAGGGCAAAGTGAAGAACGCGAGCAAAGCGGCGCGCAGCCTGGCCCGGCGCGGCCTGCTCAGCCTGCGCGTGGAAGGCCCCTCCCTTCAACAGGAGCCCATCCAGCCGCGCCGGCTGCTGAACCCGCACCAGCAAGTGGCCTACAACGCGATCCGCGAGGCCATCGAGTTCGAGGAGTTCCGCACCTTTCTCCTCCACGGCGTGACGGGATCGGGCAAAACCGAGGTCTACCTCTGCGCGATCGACGCGGCTCTCGAGAGAGGTCGCGGCGCTCTGCTGCTGGTACCGGAAATTGCGCTGACCCCAGCCGTCGCCGGGCAGTTTTATCATCGCTTCGGAGACCGGGTGGCGATCCTGCATTCGGCTTTCACTGACCGGGAGCGCGCCGAGCAGTGGCGGCGCATCCGCTCCGGCGACGCTGGCGTCGTGGTCGGTACCCGGTCTGGCATTTTCGCTCCGGTCCGCAATCTGGGACTCATCATCGTCGACGAGGAGCACGACGGCAGCTACAAGCAGGAGGAGACGCCGCGCTACAACGGCCGCGACGTGGCCATCGTCCGGGCGCAGCAGGCCGGCGCCTGCGTTGTGATCGGGTCGGCCACCCCGAGCATGGAGAGCCGCTACAACGCCGAACGCGAGCGCTACACGCTGCTCACGATTCCCGAGCGGGTGGCGAGCCGGCCCATGCCGGAAGTCGAGATTATCGACATGCGCCAGGAGTTTCTCGAAACCCGGGCGCAGAACATCTTCTCCCGCCGGCTGGTGGAGGAGATACGGAAGCGGCTTGAGATTCGCGAACAGGCGATGCTTCTGCTCAACCGCCGCGGTTTCTCAAGTTTCGTCGCCTGCCGTTCCTGCGGGGCGCGGATTCAGTGCCGGGATTGCGCGGTCACGCTGACCTATCATCGCCGCGACCGCCGCCTACTGTGCCACTACTGCAACTACGCCGAGCCCGTGCCCTCGCGCTGCCCGGAGTGCGACAGCGAGCACATCAACTTCCTCGGCCACGGCTCCGAGCGCGTGGAGGAAGAACTGCGGCGTAGCTTCCCCGACGCCCGCATCGCGCGGCTGGACCGCGACACCGTCACGAGCAAGCGGGCCTTCGAGAGCATCCTCTACGGATTCCGTGCCCACGACTACGACATCCTCGTGGGCACGCAGATGATCGCCAAGGGACATGACATCCCGAACGTTACACTGGTGGGTGTCGTGAACGCCGACATCGGCCTCGGCATGCCCGATTTCCGGGCCGCCGAACGCACGTTCCAACTGCTGACGCAGGCCGCGGGCCGCGCCGGCCGTGGCGATATCCCCGGGCGTGTTGTCGTTCAGACTCTCAATCCAGACCACTACGCGGTCCGCTGCGCCGCCGCGCAGGACTATGCGAAATTCTACGAAAAAGAGCTGCAGTTCCGGCGTCTGATGCGCTACCCGCCGTTCAGCGCACTGGCCAACGTGCTCGTCCGCGCGGCGAGCCAGGAAGACGCCCTCCGCATGGCGGGCGAACTGGCCTTGCTGCTCAATCCGCCGCCGCCGGAACTCAAGGTGATGGGGCCGGCCGAGGCGCCCGTACCGCGGCTCAAACGCGAGCACCGCTACCAGATGCTCATCAAGGCAGCCAGCCGCAAGATTCTGCGGGAGCACCTGAACCGTTTGCGCGCCCATGCCATCGAGCAGCGGTGGGGAGCGACCGCCCTCGTGGTGGACGTCGATCCCCTCAGCCTCATGTAGGGGCTGGTCCTGTATAATCGCGCCGATGCAACCTTACGAAGCGGTCGAGCGGAATCTCAGGCACGCCATGCAGTGCTTTGCCCGAGCGACCCCGCGGAGCGAGGTCCGCGAAATGCCCGGCGTGCTCATTATCAACGCCGGCGTGGACTCGCCTGTGTTCAATGCGGCGATGCTCAGCGCGCCGCTTGATAGCAGTCTCGCCGAACTCGACCGGCGGATCGCGATTGCCAAGGTCTACTTTCAGGCCCGAGACGTGCCCTGGTCGTTCTGGGTTTGCCGGGATCTCGCGGGCAACTGGACCAGCCGGCGGCTGGACCGGGTGTTCGAGAACCGCGGGTTGCGCCGCACCGCCGAGTGCCCCGGCATGATGGCGGAATGCCTGCCGCCGCCGGACCGGCCCCTGCCGGTGCTTGACATCCGAGAGGTGGATGACGCCGAGACGAGACTGGCCTTTTGCCACATCACCACCGTCTGTTTCCGGATTCCGTTCGCCACCTCGATCGCGATCTATAACTCGCCGGAGACCTGGCGTACGAGTTTCAAGGCCTATGTCGCCTACTCGGGTGGCGAACCGGTAACCACCGCGGCCACGGTTGGCGCGGCCGGCGCAGTCGGCCTCTACAGCGTGGCTACCTTGCCTGAGCGGCAGGGGCGGGGAATCGCCGAACAGCTCACGCGGGCCGTTCTCGATCGCGCCCGGCAAGAGTCCGGCCTGGAACGAATGGTGCTGCAATCGACGCGCCAGGGGGCGTCGCTCTACCAGCGGCTGGGTTTCCGGGAAGTGACGAAGATCGCCATCTATGTCGCCCAATGAGTGAAGAGCGCATCCCCTATCTGGCCACCGCCGGCTCGGCGCCCTACGACCGGTTGAAGCCGCTGCCGGTAGCCGTACTGCTCGATAACGTTCGCAGCCTCTACAATGTCGGCGCGTTCTACCGGACCGCTGACGGCGCCGGCGTCGAGCGGCTGATTCTCACGGGCATCACCGGGCATCCGCCGAAGAGGGAAATCGAAAAAACCGCTCTCGGCGCCCACGATACCGTGCCATGGGAGCACCACTGGGACCCCCTGCCCGTCCTCGATGAACTCCGCCTCAACCACTACGAAATTGCAGCCGTCGAAACCAGCGCACACTCGGTGGATCTGTTCGACTGGAAACCGCGCTTCCCGGTCTGCATCGTCTTCGGGCACGAAGTGGACGGCATTCGCCTGGAGGTTTTGGAGCGCTGTGACACGCACATTCGCATCCCGATGCTCGGCCTCAAGCACTCGCTCAACGTCGCCACGGCCGGTGGCGTGGCTCTGTACGAACTGCTCCGGAAATACCGCCGAATGATCGAACACGCCGTGACGCAATGGTGAGGTTCATCGTGGCGCCGCGCCGCGCCCGGTTAGTTGAAAGCGGTTACCGGGGGCCATCCGCATGCTTCGGATCCCGCCGGTTCGGATGATCAGCCCGAACGCCGGCATCGAGATGCTGTTCGAAAAACGCCCATATCAATTCAGCGCCTGACGCGTCTTTGCTTGTTCGGCCGACGATGGCCGGAAAGCTGGCGCGAGGGTTGGGCAGGGTGTGACCGCCCCCGTGGACGATCAGCAGCGACACATCCGGCTGGTCCGGTCGTCTCCACGTCAACCGCTCCAGCCAAGTGCCATCACCCACTCTGTCCGGAAGCTTCTCCACCTCTGCCTCGGAAGCGCCGGTTAGAGCGGCGAAATACTCGGCGCTGGCCCGGGCAGAGCGAACCGTGCCCAGCGGGGGTCCGGCCGGCGGTCTCACCAGTCCTCCCTCGAACGGATTCACCGGGTCTTCGGTTCCGTTGATAATCAGCACGGGCAAAGGCTGCTTCGCCTTCCCGCAATTCCATTCTCCGGCGGCGGGCAGGCTCGTTCCAAACACTGCGATGCTGCTGACATCTTCCGGGTGCTGCACGGCCAGTCGGATGGCCATGTGACCGCCATTGGAGTAGCCGGCCACGAAGCGTGGAAGAGGTGCCAGCCCAAGCTCCTCTTCAACTTGTTTGGCCAGCCGGCCCAGGAACGCGGCGTCCTCCGGCTCGCGCTCTTCAACGGGTCGTTTCGTCGACGACCGGCAATCGTTCCACTGACCTGAGATGGCGTCAGGATAGACCACCACGAATCCCTCCTGATCCGCCATCCGATCGAAGTCATAGCCGGTGAACATTCTGATTCGGCTGCCCGTGCCGGTGAACCCGTGAAGTACGAAAAGGATGGCTGGACGGTCCGCCAGATTCCGCGGCCGGTACAACAGCGCTGTTCGCAGTCTGCCTCCCGTCGAAACCGTGAGCCGCTCTTCACGCCCTGAAAGAGGGGGCTTTGGATTTGGCTGAAATTCCTCTGTACCTCCTGCCCGGATCGCGGCGCCAATCGCGGTCAAGAGCGCTATCTTCGCCACCACATGAACCGTTTTCGTCATCACTGGCCCTCCGTCTTGAAATGCGAAATATTCGCCGCAAACCCGACTGTATTTCTCAGGAAATTTCCGCCCTGTGGCCAGGGGTTGATCCAGATCAGTTGCCGCCGCCGAGCCGCCGCTTCTCGGCGGCAATGGCGGCTTCGAGCGTGGCAGACCGTTCGGTTTCGAGATCCAGGCGCTGCTGGAGCTGGTCGCGTTCCTCGCGCATCGTCTCAAGGAGTAGGTCGTCTTGAGGAGCGGCTGAGCTCGGCACCGGATCGTCCCCAACGAAATGAGCGAATTCCGAGACTATCCGCCCATCCGCCCCGCGGACGCTGAGCCGGAGCATCACCTCGCCGGAGTTCCGCTGGTAGACGAGCGTCCCGCCGCGGATCTCTTCCGGAGAAAGCTCAATGGCGCGCGTCGATCCGCCATCTTCGATTTCCACTGACGCCCCGGCCGCCGTGTCGATCAAGGGGGCGTTGCGATTCCATTCAAGGATGAGCTGCCCGCCAACATCTCGAACCACCAGGCCTGCCGTCAACTCGTCTTCCATGTAGAACGCCGGAACGCCGAGCGCGATCCCGGCAATGACGAGCAGAAGCGCTGCCGCAGCGATAGCCACAGTCCGCCTTCGGGCGCGTTTCCGGGCGGGAGCCAGGGGCCGAAGGGGTGGTCTCGGGTTGGCTGGCGGCAGAGGCGGGGAAGGCAGGGAGGTTGGCGGCCGGGGGGCCTCGGTCCGCGGTTCCGCCTGGAGCGGCTCCGCGGGCGGTGGCACGGCTGGCGCGGGACGTATCCATGCGTTGGTTTCCGGTTCGGCCGGCCGCCGCGGAGGCTGGGACGGATCGAAACCGAGCGGCACGCGTTGCCGCTTGTTCTCCAACTGGAATTCGTTCCGGCTGGCCTCAGCGTGGATCTTGCCATCCGTCTCCCGGAAGAAGAACCCCGCGGCCGCCGGCTCGTACATAAACGGGCGGATCACGAGACAGATCTGCCACGGCTCGGGAAACAACTCGTTGTAGATCTTGAGATCGGACTCGGAGAGGAAGACGGACCCGCGGGTTCGCGTCCGGAACCAGCCCACTGTGTCGAACTTGCTCAGGTCCGGATCGTGGGCCGCTTCGCCGAGGAATTTCGTCAGTCGGCTCCGGTCGCTCCCGGAGAGCTCAAAGCCGGGTCCCAGAGCGTGTTCGCATTCAATCTCGCGCCACTGATGAATCTCGATTCGGCCGCCTTCCCGCTTGCCGAAGAGCACGCCGCCTACCTCGAGTCCTCTCTTGGGGATCTTCTGAAGACCAACCACGGCGGCCCGCCGCATGGACTCCATTGCGGCGGCGTTATATGCGATTTCGACGTTGTGGCCGGCAGCCCGCCAAGTCTCGAACTCTTGCTGCATCAAACACTTTCAGTTTCTAATACCTGGAGGCTTCCGGCAACATCGAATAAACTTGGTGAATACCAATACCCGAACTCCCGATAGCGCAATCCGCCGCCGCGCACGGCCTCTTCCAGGCGCAACCGGCCAGGACGGCTTCCTGCGCCACCATTACTACACCTCGACGACTGCCTTCAAGCTGGCGGTGGATTCCATAGTCGCGCACAAACTCCGGAGTTTCCTAACTCTGCTTGGAATCATCATCGGCGTTGCGAGCGTCGTGGTGGTCGGCGCGGCCATCGAAGGTCTCGGGTCTTTTGCAGAGGAAAACACGGCGAAGGTGTTTGGCACCGACAGTTTCCTCATCGCCCAGGTCGCATCGGTCGGGCGCCTGGACCGCAAAGAACTGGCTGAAAAGAGACGCCGCAACAAGCGTATTCGGATCGAGGATTACCGCTACCTACAGGCTGCCACCGGGGACCGGATCCTGTACTCTCCCTACCGGCAGAGACCGGATGACGTGAAAGGGGATAACGCCACCTACGAAGGCGCAATGGTCCTTGGCGTCTCGCACCGCCTACCCGAGATTCGCGAAGTGGGTCTCGCCGAGGGGCGCTTTTTCACCGAAGCCGAGGAGCGGACCGGCCAGCGCGTCGTGATTATCGGGCAGGAGATTGCCCAGACGCTATTCCCAGCCACGTCACCGCTCGGGCAGACGGTTCGCCTGCGGGGGTTCGACTTCCGCGTGATCGGCTTGCAGGAGAAGCTGGGAGCGATGGGAGGCCGGACCCAGGACAACGGTTTCCACATTCCCATCAGCCTGTTCGACCGCTTATACGGGAAGGGCGACTCGATTTCGATATTCGGCACGGCGCGGCCCGGTTCGGGGCTTTCCTTCGACGCAGCCCTGGACGTCACACGGTCCGCCCTGCGCTCCCGTTTCAAAACACAGCCGGGAGCGGAAGACAACTTTGACTACCTGACCCCCGAGGCGATTCGCGGTTTCGTCGACAATATCCTGGGCCTGATTCGCGCCGTGATCATCCCAGTGACGGGGATCTCTCTGGTGGTGGGCGGCATCGTGATCATGAACATCATGCTGGTGTCGGTCACCGAGCGTACGCAGGAGATCGGCATTCGGAAAGCGCTCGGCGCCCGCCGGTCCGACGTGATGCTCCAATTTCTCATCGAGGCGGTGATGCTGGCTGTTGCGGGCGGCTCTGTTGGTATCGTGGCGGGAGCAGCGCTCAGCGCGGGGCTTTCGGCCGTACTGGACCTTAGTCTAAGAATCACGGCGCCGTATGTAGCCCTTGCTCTTGCGGTATCGAGCATTGTCGGAATCGCTTCCGGCTGGTACCCGGCGGCCCGCGCCTCGAAACTGGACCCGGTGGAGGCGCTGCGGGCGGAGAAGTAATGCGCATCACGCCAGGAGAGAATATTCGCGTCGCCCTGAACTCGGTGTGGAGCCACCGCTTCCGGTCGCTGCTCACCATCCTCGGCATCGTCATCGGTATCACGACCGTGGTCACGGTGAGTTCGCTGCTCACCGGCCTCCGTCAGGGAATCGTCGTCTTCTTCCAAGAGTTCGGTCCCGACAACATCTTTGTCAACCGGGTCAGCGGCGACCCGAACGCGGAGGGCAAGCTCAGTGAGCGCAAGCGCCGGCCCCTCCGGCCGGAATACGCGGACGCGATCAATCTGCTCGCCAACTCCGTAAACGAAGCTGCCGTCCAACTCTACATCCCGTCCATCGTTGGCAACCGCCCGATTACGGCGCGCGTGCGGGGCTTCGAGTCCAGCAATGTATCGCTGGTCGGGCATACCCGCAGCAGTCTGGAGGTGCAGCCGCGGGACCTTGCGGAGGGCCGCCTGTTCACGCCGGCGGAAGCGTCCCGGGGCGAGAAGGTCTGCATGATCGGCTCCAGTCTCGCGGAGGCCCTGTTTCCGGCTGGCGACGCTGTTGGCAGCTCTATCACGGTGGACGGTGCAGAGTTTCGCGTGCTCGGCGTCTTCGAGGGAGCGAAAGGCGGATTCTTCGGTGAGAACGGGCTGGATTTCCAGATCACGGTTCCACTCCGGACCGCCCAAATGCGCTATCCCCAAGCGGACCGTTTCATCATCGTCGCCAACGCCAAGCCGGAAATGCGCGAAGAGGCGATCGAGGAGGTGCGGAACATTCTCCGCCGGCTCCGCCGGACGCCGCCGGGGGAGGAGGACGACTTCTCTCTGTCGACGCCGGACCAGATCGTCGAGCGGCTCGACTCCATCACCGGGATGGTGCTGCTGGTCTCTATCGCTCTCTCCGCACTCGGTTTACTCGTGGGCGGCATCGGCGTCATGAACATCATGCTGGTTTCCGTCACCGAGCGGACTCGCGAGATCGGCATCCGCAAGGCCATTGGCGCGAGGCGGATCGACATCGTTCTGCAGTTCTTGATGGAGGCGATGTCACTGACTGGTCTTGGCGGCGTGCTTGGCATCGCCGTCTCGATCGTGGTGACGATGCTCGTTGGCGCCTTGGTTCCAGAACTCCCGTCCGTGGTGCCAGCATGGGCGGTGGTGAGCGGTTTCAGCGTATCCGTGGGAGTGGGGCTTGTGTTTGGAGTCTGGCCGGCTTTCAAAGCGGCGCAATTGGATCCGGTGGTGGCGCTCCGCTACGAGTAGCGGTGCAGGAAAAGGAAAACGCCCACCGAAGAGGTGGGCGTCTTGGTATCGGCTTGCCGCGCATCGTGGGGCGGTCCTTCGCCGTAAAGATCCTTTGTATACCAGATGGATGACCGATGCAAGGGTTGAGGCCGATTTTTTTCAATTTACAGGGCCGGTGTTGCTGGATGACCGCGCGAGTCGGCTACCTGGCTTTTGCAGCAGCAAAGCCGTGGCAGGTCCAGCGTCAGGATTCCAGGTCGTTTGGGGCGAGGCCCCCCACTTCGCGGATCGAGTGGTCGAGCCGGGGCTTGTCTTGTCGCCGCCGGGTGCGGGATTGCTGGCGAGCAGCCGCAGGAAGGCGGAAAGCCTTCCACCAGATCGCGAGGCACAACAGATGCGAGACAACGGCCAGGATGTTTGCGAAGACGCCGCTACCGCTCAACATCGATATGGACTGGGCGATAGCCTCGCCCGTCATGTTGACCCCGAGCCCTCCGCTCACCAGGAACAGGCGCAGATCCTGATGCCGCACCCGGATGAGCGAGCTCCAGAGAATCAGGTTCAGGACGATGGTGAAGAAGCTTAAGTCACGTCCGGACCTCATAGCGGTGGCAACCAGGGACTCCTCCGGCCAGAGCACGGATATAGCAACCACCACCAATGTCCCCGCGATGGCTCCGAAACGGAGCGTTCGCCGGGAGGGATGGTGGACCGTCGCCACGAAGACAAGCGACAACACCGCGATGAATCCGGACAGATGGCGGATGATATTGTTTATCAGCCAAAAGTCTCTGTACCAATCCGGGTAGCCGCCAGGATGGAGGTAGCCGGCCATGTCACAGACCGAAGTGAGGAAGAGCACCAGGAGGTACAGGAAAACCCCCCAGTAACGGGGCAGTGCGGAACGGCTCATTGCATAGATCACCGCTATCTGCAGCAGGACGCCAATGCATCCGGCAATGGTAAACCCATAGATGAGGTATTGATTCTGCACTCATTCGTACCTATCGGCAGAATTATTTGATTGTGTAGTTCTTCAACAGCCAACGGGAACTCGAGGCCGGGATGGGATGAGCGGTCCGGAGCGAACCACAGCGTGGCGGTTCAGAAGCGCCGTGCTAACGGTTCTGGTCGAACTCGCGTGCAAGCCGGCTGAGCCGGGCCACGATGTCCGGGTGATCCGCAGCCACGTTCGTGGACTCGGAAATGTCGCTTTCCAGGTCATATAGGAGAGGTTCCGGCTGCAGCCGATGGTGGCGTTCGAATAGACGGCGGTTGTCCTTGTACCATAGGGAATCTGCCGCGGGGGGATACTGCGTGACCTTGAGGAAGAGCTTCCACCGGCCGAGGCGGATGGCCTGCAATTGGGGGCCAAAGAGGTAGTGGAAAGGGCGGTCGTCGAGGTCGTCCGCCTCGCTGGTCAGCAGTGCAGCGAGCGAGCGGCCGTCAAGTGGGCGGCCGGCGGGCAACGGCGCTCCGGCGAACCCGGCGAGCGTCGGGAACAGATCGGCGATGGATGCGACCTCGCCGGTGACGCCTCCCGCGGGAATCCGGCCCGGCCAACGAAAGATGGCCGGCACGCGCATCCCGCCATCCCAGGTACTCCCCTTATTCCCGCGCAACGGGCCGGCGCTTCCTCCTCCGCCTCGCCGGCCGAAGAGGTTACCCTTCCGGCCGATGCCGCTGACGCGCGGACCGTTGTCGGAGGTGAAAACCACGAGCGTCCTTTCGTCGATCCCGAGTTCGCGCAGAGTTGCGAGGATCACGCCCGTGCTCCAGTCAATTTCCTCCACGGTGTCGGCGTAGAGTCCGTGCGGCGAGCGTCCCTCGAATTTTTCCGAGGCGTAAGACGGGGTGTGCGGAAAGGTGTGCGGAAGGTAGAGCAGAAACGGCCGTTCGCGGTTGGCACGGATGAATTCAACGGCCCGCGCGGTGTAGCGCTGGGTGAGCGTGTGCTGGTTCACCGGCGCCTCCAGAATCTCGTCGTCTTCCATGAGCGGAAGCTCGATGCTGGCATGCTGCACGCGGCGGGGCTCGCCTCCGCGATAGCTGTACATATCGTTCGAATACGGCAGCCCGTAGAAGAAGTGGAATCCGTGCCGGTGGGCGCGGAAGCGTTCGGGCCAGCCGAGGTGCCACTTGCCGATGCATGCGGTGGCATAACCCTCTTCGCGCAGCAATTCCGCGATGGTGACCTCGCTCTGCGGCAATCCTCTGTCTTCCGCGGGAAAGAGGACGTATGGCACACCGGCCCGCGCGGGGTAGCGGCCGGTGAGCAGCGATGCCCGCGACGGGCTGCAAAAGGGAGCGGTGGCGTAGAAATCGGTGAAGCGCATCCCCCCGGCCGCCATGTGGTCGAGACTCGGGGTACGGATTGTCTTCGATCCGTAAGACGCGAGATCGCCGTAACCGAGATCATCGGCGAGGATGATGACGAAGTTCGGCTTCGGCGTCTCGCCAAGTCCGCTCGCCCCGCAGGCCAGGATGAATAGTAGCAATCGAACCAGAGACATCGGTTTACAGAGACGCAGATTGTTACTGCTTCAGTTCCGGCTCGAAGCCAAAGTTCTCGAGCCTGCCGCCGAGGAAGCTCTCATACGAGGACATATCGAAGTGGCCGTGTCCGGAGAGGTTGAACAGGATCACCCGCTTCTTACCTTCTTCCTTCGCCTGCAGCGCTTCGGCGACAGCGCCCTGGATCGCGTGAGAGGACTCGGGAGCCGGGATGATGCCCTCGGTCTGGGCGAACTGCAGCGCCGCTTCGAAGACTTGCAGTTGCGGATAGGCGACGGCCTCGAGCCAGCCGTGCTTGAGGAGGTGGCTGCACAACGGGGCCGCGCCGTGGTATCGCAGCCCGCCGGCGTGGATCTTCGGCGGGACGAACGTATGGCCGAGCGTGTACATCTTCATTAGCGGCGTCAGGCCGGCGGTGTCGCCGAAATCGTATTCGAACTTGCCGCGGGTGAGAGTCGGGCAAGCGGACGGCTCGACGGCGACGAGACGAATATTCCCGCCGTTCAGGCGCTGCGGCAGATACGGCAGCGCGATGCCGGCGAAGTTGGATCCGCCGCCGAAGCAACCCACCACCACGTCCGGCTCCTCGCCGGCCATGGCCATCTGTTTCTGGGTCTCCAGGCCAATCACGGTCTGGTGGAGGCAGACGTGATTGAGAACGCTGCCGAGGGAGTAGTTGGTGTCATCATGCGTGGCGGCGTCCTCGACGGCCTCGCTGATGGCGATGCCGAGGCTGCCCGGACAGTCCGGATCGTTCTCGAGAATCGCCCGTCCCGAATTTGTCTTGTCAGTCGGGCTGGCGTAGATCTCCCCGCCCCAGGAATTGATCATCAGCCGCCGGTAGGGCTTTTGCTCGTAGCTCACCTTCACCATGTAGACGGTGCACTCCATGCCGAAGAGTTTGCAGGCAAGGGCGAGCGCGCTGCCCCATTGGCCGGCTCCGGTTTCTGTAGCGATGCGCTTGATGCCGGCTTCCTTGTTGTAGTACGCCTGCGGCACGGAGGTGTTCGGCTTGTGGCTCCCGGCCGGGCTGACGCCTTCGTACTTGTAGTAGATATGGGCCGGCGTATCCAGGGCCTTCTCAAGACGGTGGGCGCGGTAGAGGGGCGACGGGCGCCAGAGCCTCAGAATGTCGATCACCGGGCCGGGAATGCCGATCTCCTTTTCCATCGACATCTCCTGCGCAATAAGCGACATGGGGAAGATAGGCGCCAGATCTTCGGGGCCGATCGGGTTCTTGGTGGCCGGGTGAAGCGGCGGATCCATCGGCTCCTTCAACAGGGGAAGAACGTTCAGCCAATAGGATGGCATCTGGTCTTCGCTCAAGACATACTTGGTCGTGTCGGGCATTGGGGGTCTCAGCTCCTATGCGAGAATGAAGGCCCTATTGTATTGGAAACCGGAGCCGCGAGTCCAGTTTAGGGTGGCCCCCAGGGAAATCGCTCCCAGAAACAACTTGCCATGAAGGAGGTGCTGCGGGTTTTTTATTACCGGCGGCATGACGGCGGGAGACTCCCCGGCCGGGTTGAGACGGATGAGGGCCGCCGGCGCGCGTCTTACAGCCAGCCGGGAGGATGGGAGTGCGAGGATCCGCCAGGCCTGCTGGATGTCCTGGCCATATCAGAGGCGGGTTGTTTTCCTCCGGCGGGTCGAAACCTCACAGTACACACCAGCAGGCAGCAGAATCGCTCTAAACTTTCTCCGGATCCCGGCCGTCCAGTAAGTAGTACAAAGGTTACTATGAGTCCCGATCCTCTCAGAACTTCCGTCTCCTGGGCCGAACCCGGCCGGGTGCTGATTCGCGGGTACCGTTTGAAAGATCTGATCGGCCGCGTGGAATTCGGGCAGGCCGCGTACCTGTTGCTGGTTGGCGAGTTGCCGGACAAGAAAACCGGCAACATCGTGGAGGCGATTCTGGTCTCGGTAATCGCTCACGGCCCCAGCACTCCGGGCGTGAAGACGGCGATCACTGTCGCCAGCACCGGCGCCTCCCTCAGCGCGTCGGTTTCCGCCGGCGTGCTGGCCATCGGCAAGTATCACGGGGGTGCGATCGAAGATTGCATGACCGTGCTCGAGGAGTGCGTCGGCATGGGCCTGGAGCCGTTCGAGGCGGCCACCGAAATCGTCGAGCGCTACCGCTCCCGCGGCCTCCGCGTGGCCGGAATCGGAAGCCGCCTGCACGAGGACGATCCCAGGGTGGCGCGACTGCTCGACTACGCCCGCGAGCAAGGGGTCGAGGGGCCTTACCTGGAACAATTGCAACACCTCCAGAGAGCGGTCTCCGAAAGTGTCAACAGGCGCCTGCCCGTCAACATCGACGGCGCCATCGCCGCCCTTCTCTGTGAGATCAAGTTCCCCAAGGAGGCGGCCAACGGGCTGTTCCTGATGTCGCGCGTGGCGGGATTGGTGGCCCACTCGGTTGAGGAACAGCGCCGCAATAGGCCGCTCGATTCCGTATACTCGGAAGGCGCTGTCTACGATGGTCCGCCGGAGCGAACCCTGTAGGTTGTGAGCGGCACTACACGCTTCCGGAACCCTGCACGGGCTCGAAGAGTGATTTATCCTGAAGATTGGGCAGGCGGATTTCCCCGCCGCACTCGCCCGGTCAACTACACAACCGGCAATGGAGATACAAGACACGAACGGCTCGCCAATGATCGAAGCCGTGGGCTTAAGCAAGTTCTACGGTGATTTCGCGGCCATTCGGGACGTCAGTTTCTCCGTCCCGAAGGGGCAGGTGGCCGCTTTTCTGGGTCCGAACGGCGCTGGTAAGTCCACTACCATGAAGCTGCTCACAGGCTATATGTCTCCCAGCGAGGGGCGCGCCACGATTGCCGGTTTCGACGTCGCCACCCACCGCCGGGAAAGCGCTGCCCGGCTGGGCTACCTGCCGGAGAATGGCCCGCTCTACCCTGATATGACGCCGCTCGGCCTGCTGCGATTTTTCGGTGAAGCGCGCGGTCTGAAAGGCGCCCTCCTGCGGGACCGGATTGAGGCGGTCAACGAGCAGTGCGGCCTCGCCGAAGTGCTCGAGAAGAGCATCTCGAAACTGTCCAAGGGCTACCGGCAGAGGGTGGGTATGGCGCAGGTGCTGCTGCACGAGCCCGATGTACTGGTGATGGATGAGCCGACCACCGGGCTGGATCCGAATCAGATCCGGCAGGTCCGCGCTCTCATCCGGGAGATTGGCCGCACGAAGACGATTCTGCTTTCCACCCACATTCTGCAGGAAGTCGACGCCGTGGCGGATCATGTGATTCTCATCGCCGGCGGCCGGATCGTCTTCGACGGTAGTCCTGCGGAGATGCTGGCCGGCCATAGCTCGATAGAAGAGGCTTTCCACGTGCTCACGGGTGAAAAGACGGTGGAGGCGGAGCCGGCGTCCGCGCCGGCTGAACCGGCCCCGGAGCAGGCGGCCGCCGCGGACCGGAAGGAGGAAGAATGCCAGGCTTCGGAAGAGTAGTCGCCGCCGTCTTCAAACGCGAGTTCGCGAGCTATTTCCGGAACCCCACCGGCTATGTCTTCATCACGCTCTTCGTATTCGTGAGCGCAGTGGCCGCATTTTGGCAGGAGGACTTCTTTCTCAACAACCTCGCGAATCTCGATCAATTGAACGAGTATTTCCCCTACCTGCTCGTCTTCCTCGCGCCGGCCATCACAATGGGCCTTTGGGCCGAAGAGCGGAAGCAGGGTACCGAAGAGCTTCTAATGACGCTGCCGGCGAGCAATGCCGCACTCGTCGCCGGCAAGTACCTGGCCGCTCTTGGCATCTACACGGCCGCCCTGGCCTTCTCGCTCAGTCACGTCGTGGTTCTGCTGTTTTTGGGCAGCCCGGACGTCGGGCTGCTGTTTTCGACCTATCTTGGCTACTGGCTGATGGGCGCCGCGCTGCTGGCGTTGGGGCTGCTCGCCAGCCAGCTTACCGATAACTTGACTGTCGCTTTCATCCTCGGCGCTCTGTTTTGCTCTGTCCCCGTCGCTTTGCGGCACGCGGGGGCTCTGTTCACCGGGCGCTGGCGGCAACTGGCCGAACAGCTTTCCGCCGTGGAGCAGTTCCGCGACCTTTCCCGCGGCATCGTCTCCGGCTCGTCGGTTGTCTACTTTGCCGCGATTGCAGTCGGAGTCCTTTATCTCTCGATCGCCGTCGCTGGCCGCCGCCGCTGGCCGACGGGTAAGAAAGCTCCGTTGATGAGCGCCCATGTGCTGGCGCGCGCCGCCGCAGTTTGTGTCATCGCGGGTTCGCTGACCGTGCTGGCCGGACGTCTTGGCGGCCGCGTGGACGTCACGAGCGAGCAGATCCACTCTCTGGCGCCGGAGACGGCCGAACTATTGAGAGGGCTCGATCCGGAGCGGCCGGTGTTCATTCGCGCCTACTTGAGCCCCCGAGTGCCAAGGAGTTACCTGGAGGTTCGCCGCAATCTCGCCGCCTACTTGCAGGAGTTCACCGCGGTGGGCCGCGACCGCGTTTACAGCCGCATCATCGAGACCACGAAGTACTCGCCCGAGGCGCGGGAAGCGAGGGAACTCTACGGCATCGAGGCCTACCAGTTGCCGCCCACCGAGGAGACCGCCGGGTCGCTGAGCGAGATTTTCCTCGGTGTGGTTTTCTCCTGCGGCGCCGAAGAGTTTGTCATTCCGTTCTTCGAGCGCGGGCTGCCGGTGGAGTACGAGCTGATGCGTTCCATTCGGGTTGTCTCCCAGGCCGGCCGCCGCAAGGTGGGCATCGTGGCCACGGACGCGCGCCTGTTTGGCGAGTTCGATTTTGAGACAAAACGCCAATTCCAGGACTGGTCGATCATTCCCGAGCTGCGCAAGCAATACGAGGTAGTGAAGGTGTTGCCCGAGAACGATCTTCCGGAGGACCTCGACGTGCTGATCGCCGTCCTGCCGAACACCCTGTCTACCCGGGAGGTCAGCCGCCTTACAACTTACGTCGAGAGTGGAAAACCCGTGCTGGTCGCATTCGATCCTCTACCGGCCTTCAACATGGATCTCGCCCCCGCCGCGGCGCGCACTCCCGCCAACCCGTTTTCGCAACAGGCGCCGCCCCAGGTGACTGATCTGAGTCCGCTGCTAGAAGCGCTGGGCGTGGAGTGGAATGACGAAGAGATTGTGTGGGACCGCTACAACCCGCACCCCCAGTTTCGCCAAATGCCGGACGAAGTGATCTTCGTCAGTCCCGGCAGCGGGGCTGAAAACCCCTTCCAGGAAAGCGAGGAGATGACCTCGGGTCTGCAGGAAGTGGTGCTGCTCTATGCCGGTGCGCTCCGCGGCGCAGAGGGCGCGGAATTCACTCCGCTCATGACCACCGGACTCGAATCGGGGATCGCCCGGTGGAACCAACTTGTCGCGCGGACGATGTTTGGCACGCGGCTGATCCAGCCGCGGGACCGGACGGCGGACGAGCAGGTCCATACCGTGGCCGCGCTTCTGAGGCGCGACGGCGAGAAGCCGTTGAACGCCGTTGTTCTGGCCGACGTCGACATGATGGGCGAACAGTTCTTCGAACTGCGCCGGCGCGGCATCGAAAACCTGCAGTTTGACAATGTGACTTTCTTGCTGAACGCCGTTGACGACCTTGCGGGCGACAAGGCCTTCATCGCGCTGCGGAAGCGGCGCCCGCGCCACCGCACCCTCGAGGCCGTGGAAGCGCGCACCCGGGTTTACGAAGACGAGCGCCAGCGGCGGACCCAGGAGGCCCAGAGCACCGCGGAAGAGCGTCTCGCCGAGGCTCAGGCCCGCCTTGACGCCGCCGTGGAGGAGATCCGGCGCCGGCCCGATCTCGACGACCAGACCCGGGAAATCATGATTTCGAATCTCCGGCGCGGCGAGGAGCGGCGCCTCCAGGTGGCGCGCACCAACATCGAGGACGAGCGCGACCGCGAGATCGAAAACGCGCGCATCTCCATGGAAGAGTCCGTCCGGCGCATCCGGAACACCATTAAGCTGATGGCCGTCGGGCTGCCGCCGATTCCGGCCCTGATTATTCTCGTGCTCGTGTCCCTGCGCAAACTCCGCCTCGAACGAATGCGAATTTCGACGGACCGCCTCGTGGAAAGGAGGAAGGCCGCGTGAAGAGCGAACTTGCAAAGACCGCCGCTTTCCTGGCCGCGGCGATTGTGCTTGCGGCCGGAGCCAACTGGATTCAGCCGGAGGCAGCCACTCCTGAAGTATTGAGCGACGAAGGCGAGCCGCTCTTCCCGGACTTCCGCGACGTGATGGATGTGAAGGTGATCGAGGTGATCTCTTACGACGAGGAGCAGGCCGTCGCCACGCCGCTCAAGGTCGAGTTCCGCGACAAGCGCTGGATTCTGCCCTCGCATGACGGCTATCCAGCGGAAGCCGAGGACCGCCTCGACAAGACCGCCGGAGCTTTGCTCAACCTCCGCAAGGACCTCGTGGTTTCCGACCGCATCGAAGACCATGGCGTTTACGGTGTCATCGATCCACTCGACATGGATGTGGCTAGCCTCGCTGGCCGGGGCAAGCGCGTCACCTTGCGGAACGAAGCCGGCGATGTCCTCGCCGACATGATTCTCGGCAGGAAGGCGCCAGACCGCGAGGGGTTTCGCTACGTGCGGCTGCCAGGCCAGAAGCGCGTTTACGGCGTGAAGACAGAGGCCGACCCCTCCGCCCGCTTCGAGGACTGGGTGGAGGACAACATGCTGCGCCTGGCCAGTTCGCGTGTCCGCAAGATCACGGTGAACAGCTACTCGATCGACGAGAGCATCGGCCGCCTCACGAACATGCAACGGGTCGAGATGACGAAAGCCGACGGCAAATGGAGTACCGCCGGTACCCGTAACGTGAGCAGCGGGAAGGCCGCCGCGGCGGCTTCGGCGCTTGCCTCGATCCGTATTGTCGGCGCGCGGCCGAAACCCAAACCGCTGGCTGACCAATTGCGCAACGGCGCCCTCGAGATGACGCTTGAAACCGTGATGTCTCTGCGCCAACGCGGTTTCTTCCTTACGCCCGAGGGCCGTCTGCTCGCGAACCAGGGAGAGGTGATCGTGGAGACCGATAACGGCGTCGTCTACACTCTTCGCTTGGGCGAAATCGTCTCCAGCGGCGGTATCACTGAAAGCCCGAGTAACGGGGACGAAGAGGAAAAACGAGACGGGGGGCAGGACCGCTACGTCCTGGTGATGGTCCGCCACGACCCCGAACTGGCCGCCAAGTACGGCGGTTCGGGCAACGGCGAGCGCACCGCCGATTTCCTCAACCGCAAGTTCGCCGACTGGTACTACGTGGTCTCCGGCGAAGATATCAAGAAGATCCGCGCCGAGTAAGAAACTTCCTCGAGTTTTGCAGCCGGCTATTCCGTTTCCGGCGTCCACCGCACCACGGGCTTGCGCGCGGCGGTAACTTCGTCCACACGTTTTACGCGGGTGGAGTGTGGGGCGGACTTCACCACTTCGGGGTCTTGCTCGACCTCCTCCGCGATCGAGAGCAAGGCGTCAATGAAAAAGTCCAGTTCCTGTTTGCTCTCCGTTTCGGTGGGCTCGATCATCATCGCTCCCTTGACAATCAGCGGGAAGCTGACGGTATAGGGATGGAATCCGTAGTCGATGAGCCGCTTCGCAATGTCGCCGGTGCGGACGCCCTTCTCTAGCTGCCGGGCGTCGCTGAAGACGCATTCGTGCATCACCGGCTCCTGGTGTGGCAGCTCGTATTTCGCCTCGAGCTTGCGGCGGATGTAGTTGGCGTTGAGGATCGCGTCGAGAGTGGCCCGGCGCAGGCCGTCGCCGCCGTGCGCCATGATGTAGGCCAGCGCGCGGACGAGCACGCCGAAATTGCCATAGAAAGCGCGGACGCGTCCGATGGACCGCGGCCGGTCATAGTCCCACTGCCAGGCCTCGCCAACCCGCTTCAGCCGCGGTGTTGGGAGGAAAGGTTCCAGGTGGCTCTTCACCGCCACGGGCCCCGCTCCCGGGCCGCCGCCGCCGTGGGGAGTGGAGAATGTCTTGTGCAGGTTCAGGTGCATCACGTCGACGCCGAAATCTCCCGGCCGCGCGATCCCGGCAAGCGCGTTCATATTGGCGCCGTCCATGTAGACCATTGCCCCTTTGGCGCGCATGATGCCGGCGACCTCGACGATATTCTCCTCGAAGACGCCGAGCGTGTTCGGATTCGTAACCATCAGGGCGGCGACGTTCTCGTCCACCACCGTAGAGAGAGCGGCCACGTCGACCATGCCGCGGCTGTCCGAGGCAATGTTCTTCACTTCGTAACCGGCGATACCCACTGTCGCCGGATTGGTGCCGTGCGCCGAATCCGGGATCAGAACGTACTTGCGCGGGTTGCCCTGCGCTTGAAGGGCGGCTCGGATCAGCAGAATTCCCGTCAGCTCGCCGTGAGCTCCGGCGGCCGGCTGCAGCGTTACCGCGTCCATGCCGCAGATCTCGATGAGAGCGCCCTCCAGATCCGCCATGATCGCCATGGCGCCTTGCGAGAGCTCGTCCGGTTGGTAGGGGTGGGCCCAGGCGAGGCCCTCGACCCGGGCTACGGCTTCGTTGATGCGGGGGTTGTACTTCATCGTGCAGGAGCCGAGCGGGTAGATGCCATGGTCAATCGCGTAATTGTAGGTCGAAAGCCGGGTGAAGTGCCGGATCGCTTCCACTTCGCTGACTTCCGGGAACCCCGGGATTTCGTCGCGCACGTTTTCGGCTCCCATGGCCTCGCCGGCATCTACCGGGGGAACATCCAAAGGGGGCAGTTGGTAGGCGGCCTTCCCCGGCGAACTCCGCTCGAAGATGAGGGGTTCGTTCTGGGTGATGTGAGATCGTACCTTTTTGATCATGGTTGAAGGCTCTCCGGCGAATCGGCGCTAGCGGCCGAGAAAAACTTCGGCAACGGCATCCATATCTTCTTTCCGGGACATCTCGGTGGCGCAGAACAGCATGCAGTCCTCCAATTCCGGATAGAAGCGTCCGAGCGGCAGGCCGCCGACAATTCTGCGTTCGAGGAGCTTCTTGTTGATTTCCTCCGGCTTCTTGATAACCGAATGCGCGACGAACTCGTTGAAGAACGGGCCGAAGAACTTCTGCGGCAGCAACCCGGAGAGATAGTGAGCCTTGGCGAGGTTCTGTTCGGCCAACTCCCGCAGTCCCCGCTTGCCATAAACGGTCATGAAGACGGTAGCCATGAGCGCGACCAGGGCTTGGTTCGTGCAAATATTCGAGGTCGCCTTCTCGCGTCTGATGTGCTGCTCTCTGGTGGAGAGGGTGAGGCAATATGCTTCGTTCCCGTCAATGTCTTTCGTCCGGCCCACCAAGCGGCCTGGTAGTTGGCGTATGTATTCCTGTTTCGTGGCGATCACGCCGGCGAACGGCCCTCCGTAGCCCGGGGTGATCGCGAACGACTGCAATTCGCCGGCGACAATGTCCGCATCCGCCGGTGGCCGCACGAGACCGAGCGCCACCGCCTCGGTGAAGACGACGACGAGCAAGGCGCCGTTTTTGTGCGCCAATTCGGCCGCTGCTTTGCTGTCCTCGATCGTCCCGAAGAAATTGGGCGACTGGATGATTACCGCCGCGGTTTCGGCGTCGATCTTGCTCTCGAGCTCGTCGAGATCGCTGGCTCCAAGGGCGGGGACGTATCCGAATTCGTCCACTTTCACGCCCTGATTGCGGGCATAAGTGGCCAGCACCTCGCGATACTCCGGGTGGACTGTGCTAGCGATGACGATGCGATCGCGGCGGGTGACGCGGCGGGCTATCTGCGCGGCTTCCGGCACCGCGGTGGAGCCGTCATAGACTGAGGCGTTCGCCACGTCCATTCCGGTGAGCTGGCAGATCATCGTCTGAAACTCGAAAATGGTTGTCAGGGTGCCTTGTGAGATCTCGGCTTGGTACGGCGTGTAGGCGGTGAGGAACTCGCCGCGCGAGACAACGGTGTCCACCAGCACGGGGCGGTAGTGGGCGTAGACCCCCGCGCCGAGAAAACTGGCATGGCCATTGGCATTCTCTTCACCACGCCGGCGGAAATAGTCCGCAATCTCGTATTCCGATACGCCGCCGTCGAGAGCGAGGGGACGGCTCAGGCGTACGCCGTTGGGCAGGTGTGCACAGAGATCTTCCAGCGAGTTTAAACCGCAGGCCTCCAACATCTCGCGGCGCTCGGAATCTGACTTCGGTAGATATCGCAATGAGTGCTACGAATCTCCCTTCTCTATATATTCTTGATACTCCGCAGCGCTCATCAGATGGTTTATCTCGTCTGGATTGCTGAGCTTTACCTTTACGAGCCAGGCGTCATCGTGCGGGGCTTCGTTGACCTTTTCCGGCGCGTCCGTGAGGGCCTCGTTCACTTCGGTTACCTCTCCAGTGACGGGCGAGTACATGTCCGACACGGCTTTTACGGACTCGACCGAACCCATGGTCTTTTCCGCGGCCACCGCGTCGCCTGGTTGTGGCAGGTCCACATATACAATGTCGCCGAGCTCGGATTGGGCGTAGTCCGTGATACCGATGGTGGCGACGCCGTTCTCGACGCTAACCCACTCGTGTTCCGTCGTATAGCGATAGTTTTCTGGGTACATGAGGCTATTTCTCTCGCTTGTAAAAAGGGATTTCGACGGTGACTGCCTCCACCGTCTGATGGCGAATCTGAATCTCGATCGTGCGGCCTGGCTCGGCCAGGGCTGATGGCAGGTAACACATTCCTATATTCTTGCCGATGGTTGGAGACGGTCCGCCGCTGGTGACCCAACCGGCGGCTCTTCCGTCGACGAATACTTCGTAGCCGTCGCGCCCGACGCCGCGGCCGCGCATCTCGAATCCGATGAGCTTGCGCTTGACGTTGTCCTTCGCCTTCGCCAGCGCCTCGCGGCCCTGAAAGTCTCCCTTATCCATCTTGACGATCCAGCCGAGGCCTGCCTCCCACGGGTTGATGGAAGCATCAATCTCATGACCATAGAGCGCCATGCCGGCTTCCATCCGCAGCGTGTTCCGCGCGCCGAGACCGCAGGGTCTGACGCCGAATTCGGCGCCGGCCTCCAGCAGTTCTCCCCACACGCGCTCCGCCTCCTCTGGCGCGATGTAGATCTCGAAGCCGTCTTCGCCGGTGTAGCCGGTGCGGGCGATGCGCGCGGGCGCGCCGGAGACCTTGCCGTCGAGGAAGCGGTAATAGCGGATCCCGGAGAGGTCCGTTTCGGTCAGCTTCTGCAGCGTGGCTGGACCCTTCGGCCCCTGAATGGCAATCTGGACGTACTTCGGGCCGGCGAACTCGACCTCGGCGTCCCAGTGGTTGGCCGCCCGGATATGCTCGTAGTCCTTTTCCTGATTGGAGGCGTTGACGCAGAGGAAGTACTCTTGGTCTTCGACCTTGTGGACGAGAATATCGTCCACGAACCCGCCGTGATCGTAGAGCAGGCCGGAGTAGTGCGCTCGTCCCGGCGCCAGCTTCGCGGCGTTGTTGGTGGTCACGAAGTTCGTCAATTCGAGCGCTTGCGGTCCGCGGATCTCGATTTCCCCCATATGGCTGACATCAAACAGCCCGACTGCCGTGCGGACCGTTTTGTGCTCGTCCAGGATGCCGGAGTACTGAACCGGCATCTCCCAACCGCCAAAATCTACCATTCGCGCGCCGAGATTTCGGTGGACGGAATTGAGGGGAGTCTTCTTCAGGTTGCTCATCGGATTCAACACCGCGGCGTTGGCTGCAAGGCGGGTGTCCAGCAAACCTCCAAGCTAGCAGGGGGGGCGGAAATGTGTCAATCGAATTAGGTTCGAGTGCGCGCCCGCCAGGGAATCCTAATATGATAGAACCCATGCAAAGGCGGACCATGCTTTTTACCGCGGCCTCATTGGGCAGAGTTCTGGGAGCCAACGACCGGATCCGGGTAGGTATCATTGGCTGCGGCGGGCGCGCGCTTCATGTGGGGAAGCACATGCGGAACGCCGGCGGGGTCGATTACCCGGCGGTTTGCGATGTCTATCGAGCCCAGGCGGAGCGGGCGCGGGAGTTCGCCGGCGGCGAAGCGGAGATCTTCGCGGACTTCCGGCGTCTGCTGGAGCGAAAGGATCTGGACGCCGTCCTGATTGGGACGCCCGACCACTGGCACGCCATCCCGGCGGTTCTGGCAATCGAAGCAGGAAAGCACGTTTACGTGGAGAAGCCGCTGGCCCACAACGTCCGCGAAGGCCACGCGGTAGTTGAGGCCGCGAAGCAGTCCAAAAAGATCGTGCAGATCGGGACGCAACAGCGTTCGGCCGAGCACTTTCCTGAGTGCGCGGAGCTCATTCAGTCGGGAAAATTGGGCGACGTGCGCTTCGTGCGGGTGTGGAACTACGTGAACAGCTACCCCAACGGAATCGGGCGAGTTGCGGACTCCGAACCCCCGCCGGGCCTGGATTGGGATTTTTACCTCGGACCGGCGCCCCTGAGGCCGTACAACAAGTTGCGGCATCTCGGTAACTTCCGGTGGTTTTGGGACTACGCGGGCGGCTTCGTGACTGATTTCGGGACCCACCGGTTCGACACCGTTCACCAAATTATGGGGGCGGATACCCCGCGCACCGTCTACGCCGCCGGCGGTAAATTCAGCGTGGACGATGCGAGCGAAACGCCGGACACCGTTCAGGCCACCTTCGAATACCCCGGGTTCCTTCTCAGCTACGAGGGTTACCGGCTGAATGCCCACGGTCTCGGCGGCCGCACGCCCGGTCTGCGATACTACCGCGCGAGAGGCGAGGATGACCGGCCCAACGGGATGGCGTTCTACGGCACGCGTGGAACGCTGATGGCGGACCGTTATTCCTACGAAATCTATCCCGAGCCTGGCTCCGGGTTGGAACGCCGCACCGTGCAGTCCTATGACGCCACTGACCGCCATACGCGGAACTTCGTGGAGGCGATACGCGGGCTGGCGAGGCAAGCAGCGCCGGTGGAAGGCGGTCACAAGGCAACCAACGTGGCCCACCTCGCCAACATCTCGTTCCGAACGGGCCGAAAGATTCTCTGGGATGCCGCGAGGGAAGAGTGTCAGAACGATCCCGAGGCGAATCGTTTACTCGGCCGGAAGGCTCGCAAGCCCTGGGACTTGCTAACCTGCGCGGAGTGCGCCTGAGCCCCACACCCGATTCCGTTCATTAGCGAAAATTTCTGACTAGCATCAGATCGGCTGTCGCGCGATCGATCTGTGAGAACAGTAGCTGCGATTCATCGGGTGAAACCGTGACGCCGATGCTGAGCGGCTTCTCCAAGGTGAGCAGTGTCTCCACGGTGTTGTTTCGCCAGTTCAGCCGCCGGATTGTGCCGCCCTCGGTCTTGTTGCCTCCGCCTTCGATGAAGTAGACGTGGTCTCCAGCGACCGTGAATCCGTGATAGTTCACGGCCTCCAGAAGCGGGCGCTCCTCGCCACTGTCGAAGTCCTTTACCCAGAGCTGCGTGTCCCCGCGGCCGGCCGCGAAAAAGAGCTGGCGGCCATCTTCAGACTCGAGGCCGCACACGCCATTGTTTCGCGTCACCACTTCGGGTTCACCACCCTCTGACGGCACACGCCACACCTGAAACCTCCCTGAGCGGTTGGAACCGAAATAGATCCAGGCCCCGTTGCGGGACCAGCTTGGCATGATGTTATTGGATCTATCGTTCGTAAGGCGCCTCAGGCCTCTGCCGGTTTCGTCAATCACGTAGATATCCGAGTAGCCGGCTGGGTAGTGGTCGAATGCAATTTGGCTGCCGTCCGGCGACCAGTGGGGGGCTCCCAGGCGTCCCAGGTTCGTCAGCCGCGAGGCGTTTTCGCCCGAGCGGTCACATACCCAAATCTCGGTGGCTCCACTCCGGGTCGAGATAAAGGCGATCTTCCGGCCATCCGGCGAGATACGCGGTTGCGCGTCTGTGCGGGAAGAGCCAATCAGCATATGCAGAGCTGGAGAACCAGATCCGGGCGTGTCGAGCCTGGCGGACCAGATGTTTTGATCCGATTCGCTTTCAGAGAAGACTAATATATCCCGGCCGGGGTGGAGGGAGGGATATTGTGCGTTCGAACCGGCAAACGCGAGTCTCCGGGCTTGCGCCGGGCCGCCGCGCGCGCGAATCCGCCAGAGGCCGGATCTGGAGAAGACGATCTCCTCGCCGGATGGAGTCCACACAGGCCGCCGGTTCCAGTTATGGTCAAAGGTGACTTGTTTCGGGCTGCCCGCCGGATTCAGTTGCTTGTCAAGATCCAAGACGAAGATCTCGTGCTCGAACGGCCCGAGCATTTCCGTGTAAACCAAGCTGCCGCCACCAGGTGAGAAGGAAGGCGCGCTGTGACCGTTTGAATTCGCGGGCGGGATTGTCAAACGCCGCCGTTCTCCAGTGACCGTGGAGAAAAGAAACAGCGCGGGCGGATCATCCCGGCTGGTCCGGTCGACGATGACAATCGACTTCGGATCGGGCGACCACGCGGCCAGCGGTCCGGATCGCCGCAAATGCCAGGCGGCCGGAGCGTATACCCCGGCCAGCCGCACCTCCGCCCCTCCGGCGGACGGCGTCTGGATCAAGTCCGCGCCCTCGCCCTCGCGTCTGCGGAAGAAGACGATGTACTGCCCATCCGGAGACCAGATAGGGCTGAAGTCTTCCGCGGGATTGGTTGTTAAGCGAAGCGGGTCACCGGCTCCGAGGGGCTTCACGTAAACGTCGAAATTGTCTCTCGCGCTGCCCTCCCAGACAAAGGCGACCCGGTCGCCGGCCGGGGAAAGAGCAGGCTCGATCTCCCGGCCGCGATAGGCGGTGAGCGGAACCGCTTCGAGAGCGGGCGCGGTGTCAGCCTTCCTCGACGTCGCGATTATGAAGGCCACGCCGGCGGCCGCCGCCAGCGCCAAGACCAGACCGGCCGCTTTCCACGCAACACCCAGTGGCGGCGGACTTTCAGGGGCAGGCATCGTTCCGGATGCTGCGGCGGGCGGCGATGGCGGCGAAGGTTGCGCCGCAGCTTTCGTATCCAACCTGTCGAAATGGGGCCGGTAACCCGTTTTCGCCAGCCGCACTCGAATAGGGTCTTGCGCCCCCTCGCTCTCGTAGTATTGTCGAAGACGCTTTCGAAGACGCGACGCTTCAACGCGAACCACGCTGTGCTCAGAAGGATCGAAGTCAGCCGGGCGGCCCAGAGCTTCTACGGCGATGTTGTATTCCTTGATCTCCTTCGCCTGTCCGCTGAAGTGTTTCTCACAAACGTACTTCAGGATGCCCGAAAGCGTAGGGGCGCGCTGGAAACGCTCTGATGCCAGAACGCGGTCAAGCGCCTGCCGTTCCGTGGCAACCGATTCTGGCGACGGCTTTTGCTGGCCTGCCTGCATCACAGCCTGTTTGGTATTGCTGTCCTCTGCACCATTAGCACTGGGTGGAGCGCCTCTGCCACAGAAGAGTAACTGTTACCTCTAGTTTTTATTCTATCTTGTAACTTCTACAAACTGCATACTAAAGCCAATTATGTAACAGGTTTAGCCTTTTCGCGGCCTTCGCACGGTGCTAGACTTCTCCAACGGTAAGAGGCCGATTGTAAGCTCTTGTTTACATTACTGATTAGTGGATTCTTGCCGGATTGAAAGTTGCGTGTAACGGCAGAGGAATTTGCGGAGCCCGGAGTGAGAAGACGCTGCAATTCGGACGACAAGACGATCGGAAGCGTCGTTCATCTCTAGGCGCGGTGAACCACTTTGCGCACAACGGGAGTAGGTGAGTCGAAGGTCCAGTGGGATCTTCTTCTGCCAGGTCAGGGGAAAAGACAAGATGAGATTATCTACAAAAAGTATCGCTATTGCCGTGGTGTGTCTACTCGCGGCGACGCTCGGTGTGGCCCAGACGACAACGGGGTCCATTCAGGGCGTAGTTTCCGATAACACCGGCGCGGTAATTCCAGGCGCCGAGGTTGTCGCCACGAATACCGGTACCGGTGTGGAATACCGGGCCACTTCCAACGCGGTGGGCTTCTACATGATTCCGTCGGTGCCTCCAGGTCCTTACAAGATCGTTTGTACCAGCGTGGGGATG
>CAYXVG010000019.1:0-113642 GCA_964468205.1 uncultured Solibacteraceae bacterium
TCCTCTAAACTCAACTCCTTACAGCTCTTGATTGTTGCTTCCCAGTAAACTCCCGTTAGGGTTCGTCGAAACCTGCCGGAACTGCTTCCGGTTCAACCTATGCCTGTCAGTTCTTCCCCCCGCGCAATTCCGAGAAAGAAAATAATCCGGCTAATCAAGCCCTCTCTGATAGTCTCAGCCCGCCTTTGAACGTCCAAACTCTGGTCCTCGCGCCTAGTCTGCTGAGGTCTCCGCGTTTCCCGCGGTCTCCTGCGCGGGAGAAGCAACCCAAGACCGCAGCCATTCGGCCAGAACGGAGCGCGAAGGATGGAGCAAAAACGACTGTTCGAGCAACGATCGGCCTGCCCGCCTACCGCCATTCGCCAGCGCATGGCGCGCGATCGTGAGTAGCGACCAGGCTTCGCGGGCGCGGGCGTTCCTTAGCAAAAGAGGGTGCCGGACGTGAGCGCGGGAGTGCTGGCAGGCGGTAACCGCGAACAGAGCCCTCTCCAGTTCGCTCACGGCGGTGTAGGCGCGCGGATGGGGATCCACAAAGAAATCAGTTACTTCCGCGGGCCGAAAGAGAATCCGCCGGGCGCGGTCGGCAGCGCGAAGGATGAAATCGACATCTTCATAGAAGCGAAGCTTCTCCCAAAAGCCTCCCACTTCGTCGTACAGTTGCCGGCGGAAGACGACCGTACTCACGCAAGGAGAACGCCGGCGAAGACTCGCGGCGAAGGCGCGCATCGGCACCTCGTAAACTGGAGGGTTTGCGGTGATCTCCCTCATTCCGTGAGCCGGAACGGGTGGTGAATACCACGTGCCTTTGACTTCCGCACCATCTACAAGCCGCATCCCCGCGAAAAACAAGTCCCCTTCGTACCGGTCAAGCGAATTCGCCGCGACGGAGAGATGGTCTCTTGCGGTCCAGACGTCATCGTCATCGCACAGCGCTACATAACGCCCGGAGGAAGCCTCAACGCCACGGTTGCGAGGAGCGGAGGGACCAGACCCCGGACCTCCGGGAAACTGGGTGGAAAGAAACCGAAAACGGGAATCGAGTCTGCCGCGCATCGAATAGTACGAGTCGAGGGTGGTTGCGTCGGAGTTGTCGTCGGCAACGATGATCTCAATCTCCTTCAGATCCTGGAGGGCGGCCGACGATAGAAGACGATCCAGCCGTTCGTGACGGTTTCGGGTCGCGATCACTACTGAGACGATAGGTCCGGGCAGCGGGTGGTTTGTCGGTGGCATGTTAAGTTTACACGTGCTGATACACAACTCGTTGACAGCAGACGCGTCACCTGGTCAAAAGAGGATACGGTCCGCATCAGATTTCATCAGACGACTTCCTCGGCGCGGCGACGTAATCCCAAAAGAACGGATGGGGGACACGAGGCAATTTCAGGCAAGAATTGCCTCTCCGCTCTGCCGACTCACCCAATATATGTTATGCAGCCAGTCGCTTCAGTCTATCGTGGGGCTACCGGGCGTGACAAAGCCCAGGGATCTTCGGCTAACATGCCTGCGCATCCCCGTGGATCAGCTCCTGATATGCCGAGTCCACCGCTTCCCGCTGTGCCCGCCATGCATATACGAAGATGGCGGCGAAATCGTTGTCTCGGTGCTCGCGATCCCGGCTCACCATCGAAGATGGATGGCTAGGCTGAACACTAATTGCTGTTCGAAAGTGGTCCCCACGGGCGCAGATACGGGGTGGACGTGCGGGCAATCGAATCGAACCTGAAATTCGAGGGGATCAACGGGACACAACTCCCCTATGAACTGATGATCAAAGGGGGCCCGAGCCGGAAATCGCGGGCTCAGGGTAGCGGCGCTATATTCGTAGTTCAGCTTGGCGCCATCAGTGGCGCCCCCCACATTTAGCGGAGAGCCGAGTCAAAGAAATGGAGCGGGAAACCGGACTCGAACCGGCGACATCGACCTTGGCAAGGTCGCGCTCTACCAACTGAGCTATTCCCGCCCACACACTGAACTGAGCGCGTCCGTACCTCTTATTTTGGCTTGGAACGAGCCCGATGTCAATTGGATTGCGCGGCCAGGAGCGGCGACCGCAAGCCCTGCGCCCTGCCGATGCCGCGGTACAGCTTCGAGTACTGAGCGGCTGACGAAGTCCACGAGAAGTCGCGTGACATCCCCGCTAACATCATCTTTGTCCATGACTTTCTATCCCCGAAAGCCTTTAGCGCAGCGCGGACCGCAAGCAGAAGTTCGTCTGAGCTGTAGCCCCAGAACTTGAACCCAGTTTCGGCGTCGATAGTGTCTTCCAGCCCGCCTGTGGCCCGGACAATCGGAACTGTCCCGTACTTAAGACTATAGATTTGGTTTAGGCCGCACGGCTCGTACCGGCTGGGCATGAGGAACATATCTGCACCCGCCTCGATTTTGTGGGCCAGCCTGTCGTCGTAGGCAACACGGACCGCGATTCTGTCCGGATAGCGGTCCGCCAGCACGCGGAAGTACTCTTCGTAGCGCGGTTCACCGGTGCCAAGAGCAACAAGGTAGAGGTCCTCGGAGACCAGAGCATCCAGCATCCCTTCAATCAGATCGAATCCTTTCTGGCTTGTGAATCGTGAAACGATGCCGATTACGGGTTTGTTCAGATTCCCAGCGGGCAGATCAAACTCTGCGAGCAGGTCCTTCTTGCAAAGCTTCTTGCCCTCGAGATCGGCCGGGGAGTAGTTCGCCACAATATGTGGATCGATTCGTGGATCCCACTGCGAGTAGTCGACGCCGTTGAGTATGCCGGTGAGGACTTCGCTCCGCGCCCGCAGCAGGCTTTCGAGCCCGCACCCATACTCTGGCGTCTGGATTTCCTTTGCATAGCTGGGGCTGACAGTGGTGACCGCGTCAGCCAGAAGGATACCCGCCTTGAGCAGATTGACATCACCGGCAAATTCCATTACGCCGCTGGTGAAGAGTTTGCGGTCGAGGCCGATCTGACCCATAACCTCGTCGCCGAACCGCCCTTGATAGCCGAGATTGTGGATGGTGAGCACTACCTTCACGGCCATGAACGTGGGATCGTTCTGATAGGTGTACTTGAGATACGGGCCGATGAGGGCCGCCTGCCAGTCATGACAGTGGATGATTCGCGGCCGGTAGAGGAAACGCGCCACGTTGAGCGCGGATCGGCACAGCACCGCGAATCGAATGTGGTTGTCCGTATAGTCGGCGCCGTCCGCGGAGTAGAGACCTTCCCGATCGTAGAGGTACGGGCAATCCACGAGAAAGAATTGCACGTGATTCTCAACGGCGAGATATATATCTGTCAAGTAGGAATCCGGTCCGAGCCAAATGGCGAGATTCTCGGCCACTCGCCGGGCGTTTGCCAAGGAGATCGACCGATAACGCGGCAAGACCATCGCGACGTCGTCCCCCTGGGCTAGCAGCGCCGGCGGCAGCGCGCCGGCGACATCAGCCAGGCCGCCGCTCTTGGCAAACGGCACGGCTTCTGAGGCAACCATCAAGACTTTCGTCATCTAGGGAACGAATCCTCCAAATTCTCATGATAGCTATCACCTTCACCGTTCGGCATAAATCCCGGGTTAAAATGAGGCAGTTGGAGGCAAGCGCTCCATTTACTCCCTCCAACTTAAAGGGGCTCCAGATTGCGTCACCTTATTGCACTGTCGCTGTGCATACTTGCACTGGCTATTGCCGCGGCCGAAGAGACCGAAAAGGCCCCGGCGGAAACGGATTCCGGCGGGCGCCGGGACGTTCTAGTGGTCACGGGAGTGTACGAACCCGTTCCCCTGGAAGAGATCGACCGCTCAGTCTCGGTGTTCTCTCTAGGCGAAGACGAGAAGCTGGTGTCCAACTCGGTGGTGGACTTCTTGAAGCTCGATCCTTCTCTTGACTTGCGCCAACGAGGACCAAACAATATTCAGGGCGATCTTTCCATTCGCGGGAGTACATTCGGGCAGACGCTTGTTTTGGTGGACGGTCTCCGGATGAACGACGTGCAAACCGGACATCACAATATGGATCTGCCAGTGGCGATCGAATCGTTGGAGCGGATCGAAGTGCTAAAAGGCTCCGGATCCGCTCTCTACGGTTCGGACGCGGTGGGCGGGGTGGTGAACTTCGTTTCCCGGACACCCGAGGCGTCCGAGGTTCGGTTGCGGCTCGGAGCGGGAAACCACGGAACGAACCAGCAACGGGGAATCGTGTCATTAGTGAAAGGACGCTTCGCCGAGCAGCTCACCTTCTCGCGGGACTTTTCGAGCGGATTCATCGAAAACCGCGACTACCGGCATCTCTCCGTTACCTCCCGGACTCACATTCAAACCAAGCTCGGCGCGACGAGCGTTCTGCTCTCCCACTCCGACCGGCCCTTCGGAGCGGAACAGTATTACGGCGACTTCAATTCCTGGGAGCGCACGAAGGGATGGTTCGGCTCGGCCCGCCAAGATCTGGGGGATCAAACCAACGTCTATTTCTCTTTTCGGCGGCACACCGACGAGTTCGTGCTGTTCCGCGACCGCCCACAGATCTTTACGAACCGCCACTCCGTCGAAAGCTTCCAGGCCGGCGTACGGCGGTGGGAACCACTCGGATCATACGGGCGGCTGCATTTCGGCCTTGAGGGTTTACACGACGCAATCGACAGCAACAACCTTGGCCGCCATACCCGGAACCGGGGAGCGGGATACGCAGCCGCCGAGATGCGGGCGCTGAATCGCCTTTCCTTAACACTTGGCGGGAGATTGGAGCTATACAGTTCGGCCGAGACGGAGTTTAGTCCTACCGCCGCCGTGGGGGTGTGGCTGACACCACGCGTCAAGCTTCGGGGAAGCGTCAGCCGCGCCTTTCGCCTGCCCACCTTCACCGACCTCTACTACCACGATCCGGCGAATCGCGGCTCTCCAGACCTCAGGCCGGAATCGGCCTGGAGCTACGAAGGGGGTGTGGACTACAACGCGGGTGGCAAGCTGCGAACCGAGTTCACGGTTTTCCACCGCCGGGAAAAGGATGGCATCGATTTCGTCCGCCTGACCCCGGACGATCTCTGGCGGGCCACCAACTTCCAGCGGCTCAACTTCACCGGACTCGAGGCGGGCTGGACGACAGTGCTGGCGCGAAGACACCGTCTGGATCTTCGATATACGTTCTTGAACGGCGCGCAAGACTTGATTCCAGGCCATGCCTCCCGTTACGTGTTCAACTATCCACGGCACGCCGGAGTCGTAAACTGGCAGGCAGCGCTTCCATGGGGACTCATGGCCCGCTCCCGTGTCAGCGTTCTGCAGCGCTTCCGCCGTGACGCGTATGGTCTATTGGACGTCTACCTCGCCCGTGCGAAGGGCAAGATTCACCCCTTTGTGCAACTTACGAACATCGGGGATACGTCCTATGAAGAGATACCGGGTGTTGTGATGCCCGGGCGCGGGATTCTCGGTGGGATAGAGATAGTTCTGCTATCCTCCCGAAAGTAAGTATCTATGCGCATATTGACCCTCGCCGTAGCGGCGGCTCTGATAAGCGCCCCTTCGGCCCCAGCCCAACACGGATCGATCGATGCTAACGAAAGCCTGTTCACTGTTATGGCCGCAATCAATGCCGCCGGCTACGATGCCGAGTTGGATTCGCCAACCAACCACCCTCTGCGCAAGCAGATAAGGAGCTACTTAGCTAACAGGAATCTGGCGTCAGCGGAGAGGCTGAAAGAATTCTACTCCGGGGTGAAGCTCGATAATGAAGCCGCCGATCTCGGGCAATTCATCTCGTTCGCCCTTGTCTGCGACGGTCCGCCCGGCTTTGGTTTCGAGACCTTGGACTTTGACATGCCCCCTGACGTACAGCGTTTGGGGGAGTTCAGCCCCTTATTGGCGGAGTTCTACCGGGAAGCCGACATCGCTTCTATCTATCAGAAGATCCAACCCGCCATCGAGGAGTTCGCGGGCATCTATCATGGGCCGGTTTCTGAAAGTCTATTCGAGTTGAACGGCTATCTTCGCAATCCCACGAGTGGCGTAGCCGGCCGCGCCTTTCAGATTGTCCTATCGCTACTGGCAGCCCCCAATCAAATCCACACAAGAAGCTACGCCAGCAACTACTATGTCGTGGTGAGCCCGTCATCCGCGATCCAGATCGAGGATGTCCGCTATACCTACCTTCATTACGTTTTGGAGCCGGTGGTAAGCCGGGCGCAGGAGGCGCTTGAGGGGATTCGCCCACTAGGAGACTATGCACTGGGTGCGCCGCACCTTCCGGAGCACTACAAGTACGACTTTCAGCTCCAGGCGACCTCGTCGCTAATCAAGGCGATTCAGGCCCGCCTGACGAACGAGCCCCCCGAAGATAAGGAATCCAGAGTCGATCGGGCCTACCGGCAGGGCTACATCCTTGCTCCGGCATTCTACGAACAGCTTTCCGGATACGAGAAACAAGATACGGCGATGCGCCTGTATTTCCGTGAGATGGTTGAGGCCATCGATCTGGCGAAGGAAGAAGCCAGGGCCCAGACACTTGAGTTCGACCAGCGGAAACCGGTGCGGAAGGTGAAGCCGGCGGTGCGGCCGGAGCCGGAGATGTCCGCCGCCGCGAAGTCCCTGGAGCGGGCCGAAGAACTCTACCGAAATCGCGACCTGGAAGCGGCGCGGAAGATCTTCCTTGAGGTGCAACAGCAAACTGCCGACAGGCAGTTGCAGGCGCGGGCCTACTACGGCTTGGCACGCGTGGCGACACTCGAGAATAATGCCGAACTGGCGGTTTCGCTTTTCGAACGCTCCCTAGAGCTGAGGCCAACCCCGCCGGACCGGTCATGGATCCTCGTATATCTGGGCCGTTTAAGTGACCTGGCGGGCGACTCAGATGCGGCCCGAAACTATTACCGGGAGGCTCTGGCTGTTGATGGAGGCTCTGAGAAGGCCCGGGAGACGGCCCGGCAAGGCGCCGCCGGGGCGTTTCGGAGACCCTGATAACCGGCTTGAATTCAAGTGTTTGATAATTGGCAGAGGAAGTGTCCCCGAGTCAAAAAGACGTTACGATGTTAGAAGGAGTTTGAATGACAACCAAGAAGATTCTTATCGGAGTATTGCTTACCATCTTCTGCTTGGTGGCGTTGGGAGCGGCGCAGCAGGCTCAGGAAGCCGCGGAACCGGCGCAGCCGTCATCCCCGGTCGCACCGCAGCCGCAGATCAAGTCCCAACAGGAACTGGAGGCGATTCAGGCAATTCAGAACGCCCCCGATCCGACCTCCCGCATTCAGGCATGTGAAGATCTGGCAGTCAAGTTTCCGGAGTCCGAGTTCAAGGGGTTTGCTTTGCAGATGGCCACCATCTCCGCTCAGATGATGGACGATTACGAGAAGATGATGATTTACGGGGATCGCACGCTGGAGGCGGATCCCGACAACTTCGTCGTGATGTTGGCCATGGCAAATGGCCTGGCTCAGAGGACTAAGAAATTCGACCTCGACAAGGAAGAGAAGCTGAGCCGGGCCACGGAGTTGGCCACCAAGGCGCTCGATATCATCGACGGAGCGCCGCGGCCGAATCCTCAGGTGACCGATGAACAGTGGGAATCCGCGAAGAACGACTTCCGCGCTCAGGCATACGAAGCGATGGGGATCGTGGAGTTGGTGCGCGAGGACTACCCCGAGGCCGTCGATGCGTTCAAGAAGGCAGTTGACGTTGGCGTTATGTCGAATCCCGCCACGAAAGTGCGTCTTGCCGCCGCCTATAACCAGGTTGGAAACCCGGGTGAGGCGATTGTGACCCTGGACGATGTGCTTGCTGAAGCGGACCTGCACCCGCAGATTCGCCAGATCGCCCAGGCTGAGCGGGCGCGCGCGGTAAAACTGCAGGAGAGCAAGCAGTAGAAAGCTGGCCGGAAGCCCTGATGAATGCCGAATTGGAATCCGTGGAGTCCAAGATCGGCTACAATTTTCGGAACCCTCATCTCATCTGCCGGGCGTTAACACACAAGTCGCGGGCGTTCGAGGAAAGCGCCCGCGGCGGAGCAGCCACCGCCGACAATGAGCAGTTGGAGTTTCTCGGAGACGCTGTACTCGGTTTCATAGTGAGTGAGATCCTCGTCGAAGATTTCCCCCACCTTCCTGAGGGTCGCCTTTCAAAGTTGAAGGCGCAATTAGTGAGCGCCGACAAACTGCACGAAGTGGCGTTGGCGCTCGGCTTGGGAGAGCACCTCTTGCTGGGCCGGGGAGAGGAGATGAACGGCGGACGCACAAAGCGCGCTCTTTTGGCGAATTCGGTCGAAGCGATCATCGCCGCGATCTACCTCGACAGCGGTTATCACGCAGCACGGAGATTCATCGCGGAATCGATTGTCGGCGACGTGAAGGACTTAGCGGCTGAAGTAGAGAACTGCAAGGATTTTAAAGGAGCGCTCCAGGAGTTGGCTCAGGAGATGAAGCTACCAACTCCGAAGTACCGCGTCGTGACAACCTCAGGTCCCGATCACTCGAAGACTTTCGTAGTTGAAGTGGCACTGGGGGAAGAACATACCGCTCAAGCCGAGGGGTCGTCAAAAAAGACGGCCGGGCAGCACGCTGCCGCTGAACTGCTGAAAGCGCTAGGAGGAACACTCGGCCCGTCCACCGGCACTCCACGCGAATAGCCTGGTGCGGGACTTCGGGCTAGTGGTGGCGACTGGAACCTTCTGAGTGCTCATCGCTTTGAGCGCCCTCAGCGCGGAGTCTCTCCAGACTCTCCTCGCTGGCGGGCTCCGCTTGCATTCCAATCTCGCTGAGCAAGATGATGTCGACCCGTCGATTCCGGGCACGGCCCTCCTCGGTGTCGTTCGAAGATATTGGGGCATTTTCGGCGTAGGCGGCAATCGAGAGGCGGTCTCGTGGGACTTCAAATTCCGTGGCGAAGATCTCGAGCATGGCGATGCTCCGCGCCGCGGAGAGTTCCCAGTTGCTCTCGTAGTTCGAATTCGAGATTGGTACGGAATCTGTGTGGCCCTCCATCCGCACCGGATTCGGCAGACGCCGGATTACGTCTGCGACCTTTGCGATCGCCTCACGATTTCGTAGCGCAACGATCGCTTGGCCGGAAGCGAATAGAGCCGCCTCGCGAAAACTCACAACGAGTCCTCTTGGCTGAAGAGATATTTCCATCTGCCCGCTCTCGATTTCCGAGGCAAGCTGGCGCTCCAGAAACTCCAGGGCCGGTTTTAACTCGACGAGCATACCCCCCTCCCCGGGCCCTAGCCCCTGCTTCTCGCCGTCGTGCATTGCTACTTCGGCGCCACCGGGTCCCTTCCGCTGGGCGTTACCCTGCCCCCGGTCTCCGGGCGTTCCGCCAAGAACACTGGCTACCAGGGTGTTGAAACCGCCCTCTTCGAGCGCTTGACGGACGGAGCTCGATACCTGCTGGGCCTTGCCCTTGTCAGCATTCGAGCTGGCAAACATGACAACGAAGAATGCGAAAAGCAGCGTGATGAAATCAGCGTAGGATACCAGCCAGCGTTCATGATTCTCGTGTTCCGGCGGTTTCTTCTTGCGCGCCATGGTGTCTATTCGCTTTTCGGCTTGGCGCCGCCCTTCCCTTTGCCCTTACCGTTGGTGGTGCTAGCCGCATAAGCGTCGAGCTTGCTCCGGATCAGTTTTGGGTTCAGTCCCTCGACAATGCCCACAACCCCTTCGAGCATCGCCTCCTTGATCAAGATTCCGCTTTGCATCCGAGCTTTGATCTTGTTCGCGGCCGGGAGGAAGAATATATTCGCGATACCGACACCGTAAACGGTCGCGACAAACGCGACGGCGATACCGTGGCCAACCTTTTCGATATCTTCGAGGTTTTTCATCACCTGAATGAGTCCCATCACCGCGCCAATGATGCCGATTGTGGGTGCAAATCCGCCGGCAGCCTCGAACACCTTGGCTTCCGCTTCCCGTTGTTGTTCCTCGAGTGAGATCTCGAGTTCCATCATCTTGCGAAGCTCCTGTAGGTCCGTGCCGTCCACGGCGAGATTCAAGGCCTTGCGCAAGAAGGGATCAGCGACATTGTCCGCGTCCTGCTCCAGGGATACGATCCCGTTTTTGCGGGCCTTGGTCGCGTATTCAATGATCTCCTCGATTGCCGCGTCCGGCGAGGACGCTCTGTCGAAAAATACGGCGAAGAGCTGCTTCGTCGCTCCGATCGCGACCGAAAGCGGGGTGGCGATTAACACCGCTCCCAGCGTTCCGCCGAGGACGATGACCGCAGCGGTGTACTGGGCGATATCGTGTATCTCCCCGCCCTCCAGGATCAGTCCGCCCACAACGCCGCCGAAGGCTAGCAAAAGCCCCGCGAGCGTGGCAACATCGGGCTTGGCGCCGCCGCCTTTTTTCACCTTATCCGCCATGAGCTATCCGATTGGATCCTCTTCCTCTCCGGTGTTTCGGTCCGGTGTTGTTTTAGCGGAGCCCGTGGCCGCTGCGGGCTTGTCCCGGAAAAAGCAATTACTGATCGAACGCCGAAATCTGATTACCCTCTCGATTACCTGCTCCGGCGACTCGAGAACCATGAACTTCTGGCCGGTCGTCAGGCTGATCACCGTGTCGGGGGTGGTCTCGATGTGTTCGATCAAGTCGGAATTCAGCACCAGAGGCTCGTGGTTGATGCGTGTAATCCGGATCACTAAAGACTGCCTCCGGAATCACTTATCGGCTGCCGCCATGGCAGCTTGAGCCGCCGCGAACGTTCGTGCGGTTTTGTTCAAGAAAGACGATTTAGCGCCGATGAGGTGAATGGAGCTTGAGATGAACGAAGCCTATGGTACTCAGCAGGCGATCACTAACGAGTTGCCGGCGATCCTGGCTGAACAGATTCTGACTGCTATGCGCACTGGCAGCCTCGAGGATCTCCAAGATGGCCTGGAGCGTGCCACCACGCTCGCCGAAAAGCGCCCGTTCGCGGCACCGGCCACTTGCGCCTTCCGGCGTTGTGCGGAAGACCAAGTCGAAGAACAGCTTGAATTACTTGGCGCAGTCGCGGGCGAAATACGTCACTCCATCCTTCGGTATGGCCGCCAACTGAGCCCGCATCTCGAAGGAATGGAAGTTCATCTCCAACTGCTCAAACACCTCGCCACAGCAACCCCCAGCGCGGCTTGAACTTCTGCCCCGGTCACGCGCACCCGTTGTCACTGCAGAAACTGGCCCCTATCACTTGAGGCACAAGCCAAACCGGTTTCACTGTCGAACGTAACTACTTCAGCAATCGCAAGATCGCGGTCAACTCGATGCGTACGCTCTCAAGAACTGCAGCAGATGAGTCAAAAAGCTCACCTTGACCGCCCTGCGGTGCCGTAGGTGCTGGAATCTTCTTCGGCCGTTGTTGCAGAAACTTGCGAGCTCCCTCGATGGTGAAGCGCTCCTCGTAAAGCAAACGTTTTATTTCGAGAATCTTCTCCACGTCCTTGCGGCGGTACAAGCGGTGACCGCTGCCGGACTTCTTCGGCGAAATCCCAGGGAACTCCGTTTCCCAGTAACGAAGTACGTGTTGCTTCACACCGGAAAGACGGCTGACCTCGCCGATCCGGAAGTAGAGCTTGTCCGGGATCTTTGTCGTCTCCGATGTTTCCGCTGGGTGGATCGCCCCCATGCTGGGTATCCTGTTATGCAAGCCTGCTGCCACTCCTAATCGTAAGGGAAGCCCGTAGGCGGGTCAACTGGCTCGGTGGGACACTGATTCCGTGGTTTCACACATCGGGGCGCGCTACCATCGTTCGAGTGAGCGTGATTGCTGGAATTCATCCCGTCCGCGAAGCCCTCCTTTCGGATCAGCCGCTTGACCGGGTCGTGGTGGCCCGGGGCGCTGGCGGTGAGAGACTGCAGGAGATTATCGATCTCAGCCGCCACAAAGGGGTTCCCCTCCGATTCGAGCCCCGTGTCAGCCTCGACCGCCTGGCCTCCGGGGTGAAACACCAGGGTGTAGTAGCCATGGCTACGCCGCAGCGTTTCGCGCCGCTTGCCGAAACCGCTGCGACCGCCTCGATGATCGTGGCGCTCGACGGCGTTGAGGACCCACACAACCTGGGGGCCATCATCCGCACGGTGAACGCAGCAGGAGCCGATGCGGTAATGATACCTGGCCGCCGGGCCGCGGGGCTGACGGAGACGGTGACCCGGGCCGCCGCGGGAGCGGTCGCCTACGTGCCGGTAATCCGGGCTGGCAATCTCGCGCGGGCGTTGGACCAACTAAAGAAAGACGGATTCTGGGTCTATGGTCTGGATGAGCGCGGAGAGACCTCGTACGATGCGGTCGACTATGCGGAGAAGTCCGTGCTCGTCCTGGGAGGTGAGGGTACCGGAATACACCAAAATGTCAAGAAACGGTGCGATCATCTCCTGAAGATCCCGATGGCGGGCCCCATCGCGTCTCTCAACGTCTCGGTTGCCGCCGGAGTGGCTCTGTTCGCTTGGCGGAGGCGGTATCCACAACAGAAGTAGAATCAAGAGTATGCGACTTCGGCGCGTGTTTTTAGTCACGTTCGCGTTCCTGGCGTGTGTTGGCGAGAGTTTCGCCGCCCATCCCGTAAGGGCAAAGCACGCCATGGTTGTCGCCCAGGAGCCAATTGCCGCCGGGGTGGGCCGCGCTGTCCTTCAGGCCGGGGGAAATGCGATCGACGCCGCCGTGGCCATCGGCTTCGCCTTGGCGGTGACCCACCCCGCAGCCGGGAATATAGGCGGTGGCGGATTCTTGCTGGCCCGCTTTGCTTCCGGCAAGGCCACATTCATCGACTTTCGCGAACAAGCTCCGGGAAAAGCGACACGGAACATGTACCTGGACGAGAGGGGTACGCTCACCAATGAGAGCACAACCGGCTGGCGGGCAGCCGGGATCCCTGGCACTGTGGCCGGGCTCGAATACGCCCATCGCACCTACGGCCGCGGCGAATGGGAAGACCTACTCGCCCCGGCCGTAAGGCTGGCTGAGGGCGGATTCGAGGTTTCCTGGGCTCTTGCCAACTCGCTCAAACATTCATCGCAGCTTTCGGAGTTCGCGGAGTCCAGGCGTATCTTCCTGAATGACGAGGATTACTACGAGCCAGGAGATGAACTGGTTCAGCCCGAGCTCGCCGCGACACTCCGCCGGATTCAGCAACATGGGGCTCAGGACTTTTACCGGGGGGAGATCGCCAACAGGCTGGTCGCCGCTATGGAAGCCAACGGAGGGCTGTTTACGGCCGAAGACCTGGCCCGCTACCAAGTTCACGAACGTGCGCCAATTGAGGGAAGCTACAAGGGGTTCCGGATTCTGACTGCTCCGCCGCCGAGTTCGGGAGGAGTGGGATTGCTGCAGATGTTGGGCATGCTTGAGGGCTCTGGCTACGAAACACCCGGTGCGGGCTCGGCCGCTTCCATCCACTACGTGGCCGAGGTGATGCGCCGTTTTTACGCCGACAGGAGTGAGTATCTTGCGGATCCCGATTACTTTGAAGTACCGGTCGAGAGACTGCTGTCGCCGGCTTACGTGGAGCGGCGGCGACGCTCCATCGACCCGGACCGGGCCACCTCAAGCAGCACCCTTGGGCCGGGCATCGAGCAAGCGCCAGAGGCTGCGGACACAACGCACTTTTCGATCGTCGACGCAAGCGGCAATGCCGTCGCTCTCACTTACACCATCAACGGTAGCTACGGCTCCGGCGTCACGGTTCCCGGGCTGGGATTCTTGCTGAACAACGAGATGGATGATTTCTCCGCCAAACCCGGCGCACCGAACCTATTTGGCCTGATTCAGGGCGAGGCGAACCGTATCGAGCCGGGCAAGCGCCCGTTGTCTTCGATGACTCCGACTATCGTATTGCGCGACAACCGGCCATACGTGATTCTTGGCGCCCCGGGAGGCTCGCGCATCATAAATGGCGTCCTGCAGGTCATTATCAACGTTCTGGACTTTAAAATGGGTATTCAGGACGCGGTGGATCAGCCGCGTTTTCATCATCAATGGCAGCCGGACAAACTATTCGTCGAAAACGGCATTTCTCCGGATACCATCGATTTGCTCCGCACGCGCGGTCACCTCATCGGAGGCATCAGCTCAGTCGCCATTGTTGAGGCGATTCTCGACGATGGCGAATGGCTGGAAGGAGCAACGGACAGGCGCGCCCATGGCAAGGCGGCCGGATACTGAGCGGAGTACGAATGAGACATTTATTATCGACGCACTTGTTTGTCAATCACAGGCTGACAACAGTCTGGCTGGACAGGATCTGGGATGCTGGCATCCCAGCCGTCGAAATCTTCTGTGCGCGGCAGCATCTGGACTACCAGGATCAGGCACAGATCAAGGAGTTGGGCCACTGGTTCCGCGACGCGGAACTCGAGATCTGGAGTCTGCATTCGCCGATGTACAACGACGATGTCTGGGGCCGGTCCGGTCCGAATTCGATCATCAAACTGACCGAGACCTCCAAACCGAAGCGCATTGCGGCGGTTGATGAGATCAAGCGAGCGATCGAGATCGCGGAAGAGGTGCCCTTCCGCTACCTGATTCAGCACCTCGGCATCGGAGGGGAGGAGTGGGACGACCACAAAGTGGAAGCCGCGTTCACGGCCCTCGAGGACATCAAAGTGTTTGCCGGTCAACGTGGAGTGGAGGTTCTGCTTGAGAACATCCCCAACGCGTTCTCTAGCGCGGACCGGCTGAACTACATCATGAATACCACCCACCTGGGCCTCAACTACTGTTTCGACACCGGACACGCTCACATCATGGAAGGAGTGGAGGCGGCCTTCAGTCGAATGAAGGACCGGATACGTTCCACACATCTCCACGACAACGACGGACAGAAGGACCTCCACTGGTTCCCATACACCGCTGGCGACGGGACACTCGACTGGAAAGAAACGATGGCCCTGCTGCGCTCCGGCGGCGACCAATATCCGTTGCTGCTCGAGTTGCGCGAGGTGGAGGGGATGGAGAATCAGTTCACTCGAGTCCAGGAAGTATTCGAAAGACTGGAGAATGAATAGATGAAAAGAATCACCATCGCCGAGGCCGGGAGCCACGTTGGGGAAACCATTGAGATCGCGGGTTGGCTCTACAATCTGAGGCGATCCGGAAAGATCCTTTTTCCTCAATTACGCGACGGAACCGGCATTATGCAGTGCGTGGCCGTGAAGAGCCAGCTTCCAGAGGATTTGTTTGAGACGCTGCGGCGCCTCACGCAAGAGTCGTCGCTGATTATTACCGGCCACGTGCGCGAAGAGGCGCGTGCGATCGGCGGCTACGAAATGGACGTGGAGACCGTGGACGTCCTTCAAAAGGTCTCCGAAGAGGAACCGTATCCGATTACGAAAAAGGAGCACGGCATTGAATTTCTCATGGATCACCGTCACCTCTGGCTGCGCAGCCGGCGCCAGCATGCGATCATCCGCATCCGGCACGAGGTGATCCGCGCCATCCGGGACTACCTAGACTCAAACGGGTTTACCCTCGTCGATACGCCGATCTTCACGCCGGCCGCCTGCGAAGGCACCACAACCTTATTCCCGGTGAACTACTTCGACGAGGAGACGGTCTATCTCACGCAGTCCGGCCAGCTCTACAACGAAGCGACGGCAATGGCCTTTGGAAAAACCTACTGCTTCGGGCCAACCTTTCGCGCGGAGAAGTCCAAAACCCGGCGTCACCTTACCGAGTTCTGGATGGTGGAGCCGGAGATGGCGTACGCCAATCTCGACGACGTGAAGCAGGTAGCGGAGCAGATGATCGTATTCGCTGTCCGGCGCGTACTCGAAAATCGGCGGGACGAACTGGCAGTGCTGGAGCGCAATGTCTCCAAGCTTGAGGCAATCGATTTGCCCTTCCCCAGAATCACTTACGATGAGGCAGTGGAGTTGCTCCGGCAGAAGGGCAGTGAGATCGAGTGGGGTGCGGATTTCGGCGGCCCCGACGAGACAATACTCGGCGATGCATTCGATTCCCCCGTGATGGTGGACCGCTACCCGGCGCAGGTGAAAGCGTTCTACTTCGAGCCGGCGCCCGACCGGCCCGAGGTGGTGCTCGGCGTGGATATAATTGCGCCGGAGGGTTATGGCGAGATCGTTGGCGGCGGCCAGCGCATTCACGATCCGGATCTTCTGCTTCAACGCCTCGAGGAACACGACCTGCCGAAGGATGCTTTCAATTGGTATGTCGACTTAAGGAAGTACGGCACAGTTCCGCACGGCGGATTTGGCATGGGCGTCGAGCGGTTCGTCGCCTGGATGTGCGGTACCGAGCACGTACGCGAAACCATCGCCTTCCCGCGGATGCTCTATCGCACACGGCCGTAGCGGCACGGGAACCGGTCCGTCATCATGCGCCAATCGCACATTGGAATCATCGGGGCGCCACTCGATCTCGGCGCCGGCCGCCGTGGAGTGGACATGGGGCCGTCCGCCATTCGGCTGGCGCGGTTAAACCAGCGGCTGGAAGAGCTTGGCTACGAGGTGAAAGACTTCGGGAACGTCGCGGTGGAACAGCTCGAGTCAACCCGTGTCGGCGATGAAAGCGCCCGTTACCTGCTCCAAATCCGGAATGTCTGTCTTCGTCTGGCGAAACGCGTAGAAGGCGTGGTCCAGCGCAAACGGTTCCCGGTGGTGCTGGGCGGCGACCACTCCATTGCCATCGGGACGATCGCCGCAATGTCGAAACACTGCCGCTCCGGGGGCGGGAAGCTCGGAGTCGTATGGATCGACGCGCACGCCGACATGAACACTCCCGAAACGAGCCGCAGTGGAAACGTGCACGGGATGCCTCTGGCTGCTTGTGTCGGCATGGGCTCCCGGGAGTTGACCCACCTGCTGGGAGAATCGCCCATTCTGGACCCATCAAACGTGGCGCTGGTCGGCATACGAGATGTGGATCAACTGGAGAAGCCACACGTCCGGGATTCGGGCGTCACTGCATTCACGATGCGCCACATTGACGAGCGCGGGCTCCCGGCGGTGATGCGCGAAGCGATCACCGCCGCCTCGGGAGGTACATCCGGCATCCATGTCTCGCTCGATATGGATTCGGTCGACCCCGGCTTGGCCCCGGGAGTCGGCACACCGGTTTCCGGCGGCCTCACTTACCGGGAAGCTCATCTCGCTCTCGAAACTCTGTGCGACACCGGATTGATGGTTTCGATGGAGATCGTCGAGGTGAATCCGGTGCTCGACGAGGCCAACCGGACTGCCGCGCTCGCCGTCGAACTGATCATGTCGGCAATGGGAAAGAGAATTCTATGAAGCGAACGGTGGCGGTCATATATGGCGGCCGGAGCGGAGAGCACGAAGTTTCGGTTCGTTCCGCCAGATCCATCGTGGACGCGATCGATCGGAATCGGTACGAGGTGAAGGAGCTCTTCATAACCCTCGAAGGGAAATGGGAGCCAGCGCCCCTGCTGCCGGAACCGGGCGCCAATGCGGGAATCGACGTCGTTTTCCCGGTCCTTCACGGAACTTTTGGCGAAGACGGGACCGTGCAGGGCTTACTGGAATTAGCGGATCTCCCGTACGTCGGCGCCGGCGTCCTCGGCTCTGCCGCGGCAATGGACAAGGAAATCACAAAACGGCTCTGCGAACAGCGCGGTCTACCTGTTGTAGACTACCTCACGCTGTGCCGGACGGGCCTGGATGCGGCGGCGGTGGAGCGGCGTTTCTCCTATCCGGTCTTTGTCAAGCCAGCAAATCTCGGATCGTCAGTCGGTATCTCAAAAGCTCGTGACCGCGGCGAGTTGGAAACAGCGCTGAAGCTGGCGGCGGAATTCGACCGGAAGATTCTCGTCGAGCGAGCGGTTAACGGCCGAGAATTCGAGTGCTCTGTACTTGGAAACGAGACGGTCGTCGCTTCGCAGCCCTGTGAGATATTGCCCTCCCGCGAGTTCTACGATTTCGATGACAAGTACATTCTGAATCAGACCCAATTCGGCCTGCCCGCTCGCCTGCCCGCGGACCAAACAGACCGGCTGCGCCGGATCGCCGTGGAAGCATACCGGGCCGTGGAGTGCGAAGGCATGGCGCGGGTGGATTTCCTGCTCGAAAACTCCACCAGCCAACTCTATGTGAACGAGGTCAACACCATTCCCGGCTTCACGTCCATCAGCATGTATCCGAAGATGTGGGCGCATTCGGGCATTCCCTACCCCGAATTGATCGACCGTCTGATCCAACTTGCGATTGAGCGGCATGAAGTCAAGAGCAGGATAAGGTACCGGCGTTGAGGAGCCTCACCATACTCTTCCTTGGGACCGCGCTCGCATGCGTCCCGCCGGCGCTCGCGCAGGAGCCGCCTCCAGACGACTTACGGGAGATCGAAGAGCTCCTGCAACACTTCACTGAAATCTACGCCATTGTCGAACAAGAGTCCGCGGATCCGGTGGCGCCGTTTTCCGCGATTTACGGCGGGGCGCTCCCGGGAATGCTGAAACGCCTCGATCCGCACTCGATCTTTTTTGATCCGGACCAGTTCGAGCAACTCAAGGAGCTGCAGCAAGCCACACGCAAGGGCTTCGGAAGCGTCGTATCCATTCTTCCGGGGCGGGTTTTCATCCTGCAGACGTTGCCCGGCACGCCGGCCGAACGCGCCGGAATCCAACCCGGTGATGAGATCCTGGCGATCAACGGGATTCCGCTCAGCCGCCTCGGTATCGAGCAACTCGTTCAGCTTCTGTCGCAGTCCCGCCGCCGCGAGGTTCGCCTTGATATTCGCCGCCCCGGAGCCAGCCGGCTGATCCATATTACGATGTCGCCGGAGGAGATGGAATCTTCGAGCGTGGATCTCACTTTCTTCCTCCGAGCGGGGGTGGCATACATCCGCGCAAAGAGCTTCGACGTGGACACGGGCGTCAAAATAAGGGACGCAATCGAACAGTTCGGCGGCAAGAATCTGGGCGGAATGGTGTTGGACCTCCGTGAGAATCGTGGCGGAATCATGGCAGCGGCATTGGACACCGCCGCGCTCTTTCTGGAGCCCGGCCAGGTTGTGGTCAGCATCAGGGGACGGGGCACGGAAACCGAAAGCTTGACAGTGCCGGATGACTCCGAACCATACCGCTTCCCGGTCGCCGTGCTGGTGGGCCCGGAATCCGCCAGCGGATCCGAGATTGTGACCGGCGCCCTGCAGGATCACGATCGCGCGGTGGTGGTGGGAGAACCGACGTTCGGCAAGGGCCTCGTGCAGCAGGTCTACCCGCTGTCAGGCGGTGCTGGATTGGCCCTCACTACTGCCTACTACTACACTCCCAGCGGACGGTCGATTCAGAAGCCGCTCGAGGGCGGCCAGCTCTCCGGTGAAGAAGCGAGCCCCGGAGCCGGACAATACCGGACCGACAAGGGCCGGTCGGTACAGGGTGGTGGCGGGATCCACCCGGATCACCTAATCTATCCTCGGGCGATGAGCCGCCTCGGCATTGTCCTGGAAGCAAGCGGCGCATTTCCAGCCTTCGCGACGGAAGCGATCCGTACGATGCCAAAAGTTGAAGACGACTTCGAGGTGAGCGACCGGCTGCTGGACGATTTCCAGGCTTGGCTCACGGTTCGGAGCATTCAGCCTCCGATTTCGGACTGGTCCGCGGAGAGGGAGTGGATCCGGAGCCGGTTGCAGCAGGAGATCTTCAACCAGACTCTTGGGGTTAGCCGCGGCGATCAGGTCGAGATCCTGAGAGATAGACAGGTCGCACGCTCCCTCGAAGTTCTCGGTCTGGACTGAGGGAATCGCGGGATCATCCCGTGTAGATCGAGACGAGGCGCTGGATGCTCCCTTCGTTGATCTTTACCTCGCCCTCTTCGATGAGCTTAGTTACGATTGCGTCTTCCAGCAGTTCCCGGCGTTCCCTGGCGCGCTGCGTTTGAATCTGCTCGCGAATCGTGTCCCGCTCGATCGCGAGCTGGGTCAAGTCGGCCGGAATCTTCTCGATCACCTTGCAGACCACGGTGCGGCCCATTGCGTCGATCGGACCAACTACATCACCTTCGTTGGCTTTGAACGCGTCGGCGACATACATCGCCGGGCCGAATCCGGTGAGCGTTCCGCTCCGATTGAACTCCTCGCTGGTCTGAATCTTCGCGCCAATCGCCGCGGCGATTTTCTTCAGGTCATCTCCCGCCGTGGCCGCCACCTCGCCCAGCGCTTGGCGCTTCTGCTGATACAGGTCAGCGGCTTTCTGAGTAACCAACTCTTGCCGGATCTGGTCTTCGACCTCACTCAACTCGGCGGCCCGCTCCGGGTAAATCTCCGTGACGACGGCGACTCCTAAACGATTCTCAGCCAGTTCGTGAACTTCGGTAACGCCTCCGCGATCAAGGCTCATGATCGCATCGCGCATCTGCGGGTTGGCTTCAGGAATCGGATCCGAGGCGCCCACCTTCTCCAGTCTCAGAACGGAGATCCCCAACTTTCGTGCCACGGCTTCCGGCTGCGTTGGGTTCTGTACCAGCTCTGCCCGCGCCTGGTCCCCCAATTGTTGGATGCGGTCGAATACGAACTGCCTCTTGCGCTCCGAGGCAAGCTGCTCCTTCACCTCCTCGAATGGCTGCAGCCGCGCCTGCTCCTTCTCTTTCACTTCGATGATGTGATACCCGTATTCGGTCTCGATCACACCGCTCCGTCCACCCGGATCGAGTGCGAAAGCAGCCTTCTCAAAGTTCGGAACTGTCTGCCCGCGGGCTATCCAACCGAGGTCTCCGCCCTCGACGGCCGTACCCGTGTCCTCGGAGTGCTCCTCGGCCAGTTTGGCGAAATCCGCTCCCGCCTCCAACTGCTGGAGAAGCTCGTCGATCTTCGTTCGCGCTTGCTGCTTCTCCTCTTCGCTCTTGTCAGTCGTTTTGAGGAGAATATGCCGAACGTTTACACGCTCCGGAGTGCGGAACCGGTCGATTTCCGCCTGGTACATCTTGCGGAGTTCTTCCTCGGGGACTTCGAGGGATTTGGCAACCTCGGATTCGTCCACTGCCAGAATGCGAGCGTCGCGTTTTTCACCAATCCGATACTTGGCTTGGTTCGCGTCGTAGTACTCCTTGACCTCCGCTGCGTTGACCGATACGTCGTCCCTAAAATCGGCTGCCGCGATGGTGATGAACTCGACCTGAACCTTCTCGTTCACCCTTCTGAACTCGTGCTCTATCTGCTCGTCGGTGACAATCTCGCCTTCGAGAGCCAGGTTGGCTATCTTCAACAGCAACATCCTCTTGCGCACATTGCTCTCGAACTCGGGAATTGTGAGATTCATCTGCGCGAGGTACTGGGAGTAAGCCTCTCGTCCGACAAATTGTCCGTCTTGAAATAGGGCCGGGATCATCGACTGTACCGCCACGGCCACATCGTCATCCGTGACCTCAAATCCCAGCTTTTTTGCCTGGTGGGCAAGGGCATACTCGGCGATCAACTGGTTGACGATCACCGGAACGTAGTTTGCCGCCATCTCCCGGGGAAACTGATTGTTGCGCAACTGCTGCTGGATGTTAACCTGTATATCGCGGGTAGTGATGACCTCATCGCCAATCTCAGCGACGATCTGGGAGTCGCTTCCGTAGTTGGCGCCGATCCCAGGCACCAAGGTCACAACCATCGACAGAGCCACTAACAAGAGAAGGGCTCCTAACAGATACCGCACAGCCTTTGCTTGGCTGCGAAACAGATCAAACATGGAAAGAATCTCCTAGGGAAAACGGTTACTTGACCGGAAACACGCCGTTACTCTACTATATCACCGCAACGGGAGAATCCTTTCTTTCAGTCTTGCTTGTCCAATACAAGATGAGCCTGGGGGCTCTTTCTCTCCGTGCCGGCCGCGCGGTCAGGCGGGGGACCCCGAAGAGGAATCGAGGGATCGCTCGTCCGGTATGCTCCCACGGACGGGATCCCCTCGTTCAAGTCATAGGGCAGCCACCAGTTTTGCGATCAACGCAGTCCGATCAGCAATCCGGTTGACGAGGATGCTCTCGTTCCGCGCGTGCGCACCTTCACCGACCCCGCCGATGCCGTCCAAGGTCGGGATACCGAGCGCCGCGGTGAAATTGCCATCGGAGCCCCCGCCGGTCATTGCCTCATCCACTTCAACTTCGAGTTCGGCCGCGAGCCTCTTCGCTTTCGCGTAGAGTTGTGCCACACCTTTGGTCCGTTCCATCGGCGGCCGGTTTACCCCACCGGCAACCTCGAGCCGGCAGCGTTTGTCGTGAGGCTTCACCCCTTTTATTTTCTTGTCGATAACGGCCGCGTCACGGTTCTGGCGGAAGCGCGCGTCGATGTCGACGGAGCACTCGCCAGCCACCACATTCGGTCCCGTTCCCCCACGAATGACACCCGGGTTAACCGTAATCCCCCTGTCCAGATCGGTAAACCCGGCAATCTTCCCAATCTGCCGCGCCATCTCGACAATCGCGCTGGCGCCGTCGGCAAAGTCGATGCCGGCATGGGCTGCCCTCCCATAAATCGTCACTGTGTAATCGGAGCAGCCCTTCCGGGCGGTCTTCAGCTTCCCTTCGAGCCCCTGGCCGGGCTCGGGCACAAGCACGATATCGCTCTTCAAAGCCTCGCGTTCCGTGACAAAGCGGGACTTCGGGCTTCCTGCCTCCTCATCGGTTACCAGCAACAGCGACACGCGTTTTCCAACTGGAACATCGAGATCCCGGAGAGTGTGCATCGCGAAGAGGAAAAACGCAACGCCGGACTTCATGTCCAGCACCCCCGGCCCCCACAACCGGCCATCTTTCTGCAGGAACGGCAGTGCGGCCAACGTGCCCGCCGGCCAGACAGTGTCGATGTGGCCCAGCCCGAGAATCCGGCCGCGCTTCCGCCTGCCGGGGAGCCTGAAATCGAGCCGGAGGTGGCCATCTCGCAGCCGCTTGGCGCTGGCAGTGCCGGCGGTCTCGTCGGCCACGAGGTCCGCCATGCGTTTGAGCGCCTCGCGGTCGCCAGTCGGCGACTCGCACTCCACCATGCGCTTCAAAAGGGCTATGATCCGCGGCTGGTTCTCCTGGGCGTAGGCGAGAAAGGCGTCCATCTGACTGTTATAATAGCGGGATTCCATGGACAAACTGGACATTGCCGACATTCAGAAGATCCTGCCGCATCGCTATCCGTTCCTCCTCGTGGACCGTATCGAAGAGCTAGAGGAGAAGCGGATTGTCGGCATAAAGAACGTCACGATAAACGAGCCGTTCTTCCAGGGCCACTTTCCCGGCCATCCGGTAATGCCCGGCGTCCTGATTATAGAGGCGATGGCCCAAGTGGCTGGTGTGCTCGCGCTCCACCAAATGGGAGGAGAGCAGCAGGTCGTCTACCTGGCCATGATCGAGCAGGCGAAGTTCCGTCGGCCGGTAGTCCCCGGCGACCAGCTCCTCATCGAGATGAAGGTGGACCGTCTCAAGGCCACGGTTGCGAAGATGAGCGGCACAGCCACGGTGGATGGCGCCGTCGTAGCGGAGGCCACGGTGATGTGCAAGCTTGGAGCCTAGTTTCACGGCAATAGCGCGATGCCGATCCATCCCAGCGCGATCGTCGACCCTTTGGCGCGGATTCACGAAACCGCCGAGATCGGCCCTTTCTCCGTGATTGGCCCGGAGGTGGAAATCGGGGCTGGCACGCGGCTGATGGCCAACATCTATGCAGAGGGCCCGGCCTGGATTGGTGAGGACAATATTTTCTATCCTTATTCCACCGTCGGCGTCGCCTCTCAAGATCTGAAGTACAAGGGCGAGCGGGCGGAGACGCGCATCGGGAACCGCAACAAAATTCGCGAGTTCGTCACCATTCACCGGGGAACCGAAGGCGGTGGTCTGGTCACCTCCATCGGCGACGACAACCTGCTTATGGCCTATACCCACGTAGCCCACGATGTCCATATTGGGAATCGCTGCATCCTGGCCAACGGGACCACCTTGGCAGGGCACGTGGTGATTGGAGATTGGGCCGTGGTGGGCGCATTCACCGGCGTGCATCAGTTCTGCCGCGTAGGACGGCACGCGGTAATTGGCGGCTACAGCGTAATCACCCGGGACGTCGCCCCTTACTCCACCACTTCCAGTTCCAGGGACGCCAAGGCATACGGCGCCAACAAGATTGGACTCGAACGCCGCGGTTTCGAAGCGGTGGCAATTGACTCTCTTCAGAAGGCTTTCCGTCTGTTGACCAGCCCGAAGCTCAACACCAGTCAGGCGGTGGCGCGAATCCGGGAGGAGATTCAGGGCTGCGCCGAGGTTGATGAATTGATCGAGTTCATCGAGTCCTCGGATCGCGGCGTCATCACGAGCTGATGAAATACGCGGTAATTGCTGGGAACGGACGCTTCCCAATCCTCGCCCTCGAAAGCGCCCGCAAGCTCGGCCATCAAGTGGTCGCGATCGGGATAAAGGAGGAGGCCTCCCCCGAGATCGAGCCGCTGGCGGCACGCTGCCATTGGATCTCCTTGGGCGAACTCAGCCGGCTGATCGAAATCCTTCACGCCGAGCAGATCGAAGAGGCGATGATGGCCGGGCAGGTGAAGCACGCCAAGATCTTCTCCTCTATTAAGCCGGACTGGCGGCTTTTGAAGGTGCTCGCGAGCTTGTCAACCAAAAACACCGACTCGCTGATTGGCGCTGTGGTCCGGGCGCTCGAGGACGAGGGTATCCGGCTGGTGGACTCCACGCGCCTTCTGAAACCTCTGCTCGCCGGCGAGGGCGTCATGACCCGGCGCAAACCCACCAAGGACGAGAGTCGCGACGTCGACTACGGACGGCGCATCGCGAACGCCCTGGCCGGCTATGACGTGGGCCAAAGTGTCGTGATCAGTGACCGCGCTTGCGTGGCCTTGGAAGCCATGGAGGGCACGGACGCCACCCTGCGCCGGGCAGCCGGGATTGCCAATGGGAGCCCCCTACGGCTGGTGAAGGTCTCGCGCCGCCGCAGGCACCTACTCTTCGATGTTCCGGTCGCCGGGCTGGAGACCGTGGCGGTGATGAAAGAAACCGGGACTACCATACTGGCCGTCGACGCTGGCCGCACCCTGCTGCTTGATAAAGACGAATTACTCGCCGCCGCGGATCGCGAGCGCCTCTCGATAATCGGCTTCCTGCCGGAAGACTAACATCCGTCAGCGTGTTCGCCGAGTAAACGCGTCTCACCCGGTGGCGTTTCGGCGGCAACAGCGCGTGTGGCGTAGGCCCGAACTCGATTCAGAAGCTGCTCCGCCTGAACAGGCTTGGCGAGAAAGCCGTCCATACCCGCCTCGATACAACGCTCGGCGTCTCCTTTCATCGCGCGCGCCGTCATCGCCAGTATCGGGATATGGCGTTGCGTTCCGCTCTCGAGGTCCCGGATCCGGCGCGTCGCTTCTAATCCATCCATTTCCGGCATCTGGACGTCCATCAGAACAAGGTCGAATTCCCTTTGCCTAAAAGCCGCAACCGCTTCGTGCCCGGTGCAAACAGAACTGACGTGGTGCCCTTGTCGCGCAAGCAACCGCTCGGCCACGGTACGGTTGACAGCATTATCTTCAGCCAGCAAGACTCTCAGCGGCGTAGTGTCCACACGTTGCTCCGGTGGCGCGGGTTCCACCCCCGGCGCCTCCATTTTGGCTTGAGGCAGCCGAAGGCGGACCGTGAAGTGAAATGTGCTGCCATGACCTTCCTTGCTCTCGACCCAGATTCGCCCGCCCATGAGTTCCACCAGACGCCGGCAGATCGCCAGCCCGAGCCCGGTTCCACCATGCTTCCGTGTACTTGAGCCGTCAACCTGCCGGAACTCCTCGAAGACAATCGCCTGCTTCTCGGAGCTGATTCCAATACCCGTATCCGCAACGGCGAAGTGGACCGTTGCCATATCCCCATCCTTGGATACCAGCTTCGCCCAAAGCTTCACATATCCAGTGTCTGTGAATTTGACTGCGTTGCCGAGAAGATTAATGAGAATTTGCCGCAGTCTTCCAGAATCTCCGATCAGCCGCTCTGGCAGATCTTCACTGCCCTCGAGGCTCAACGCAATTCCCTTTTCTCTCGCCCGGAAAGCAAGTACCTGGAGGGCATTCTCCAAGCACCTCCTAAGCTCAAAGTCCTCCTCTTGAACCTCTAGGCGGCCCGCTTCGATCTTCGAGAAATCGAGAATGTCATTCAGCAACACGAGCAGGGAGTCCGCCGACGAGCGTGCCGTATCCAGCAGTTCTGCCTGCTCGCCGTTAAGGTCCGTCTGGAGAACCAGCTCCGTCATTCCCAGAATGCCGTTCATGGGAGTGCGGATCTCGTGGCTCATATTGGCCAGGAATTCGCTCTTCAGCTTGTTGGCCTCTTCGGCCCGAATTTTCTGATATGCCAGCTCGCGGGTGCGCTCCTCAACCGCTTTCTCCAACTGTCGGCGTTCAGCCAGGATTCGATGCACCCTCCTTCGAAGCAACCAGCGCCCCACGAAAATGACGCCCACCGCAATCAGGGCGTGAAGCCACCGGGCTCCCCACCATGGTGTCAGAATGCTGAACTCGACCCGCTCGGGCACGACGCTCCAGAGACCCTCCGAACTCCGGGCTATCACCTCGAATGTGTAGTGTCCCGGTCCGAGCTTCGGATACCGGGCTTCGTTCTGGCGGGTCTCCACCCAGTCATCGTCTACCCCGCTAAGGCGATAGCGGAAGAAAACCTTGTGCCGGCTGCGAAAAGTGAGAGCGGCAAAGCGAGCAACCAGCGACCGGTCTTCAAAAGGAACCTCAATCTGATCCCCGGCCCGGTAGTCCGTATCTCCAAGACGAAATTCCGTCACCACGGCGGGCGGGTTGAAGACCGGCAGTGCCTCCTTCCGCTGCCGGTACCTGGCCAGGCCCCGGCTGGTTCCGATCCAAACGCTGCCGTCTGCTTCCGCCAGCATGGAACCACCATCACAGTCGTCCCAGATCAGGCCGTCTGAGCGGCTGAAATGACGCCAGCGGCCTCCCTCCAGAAGGTTCACGCCGTGATCGGTCCCGGCCCAGATACGGCCGATTGCGTCTTCTGTTAGTGACACCACGTTGTCCGATATCAGGCCGCCGCTCTGAGTGAAATGTTCCAACTCCAGCTCCCCGCCGCGGTCGGTCAGTTTCGTGATACCGGAGGCCCCCCAATAGGCGAGCCACAAATTGCCACGGCGGTCTTCCGCCAGATAGGAAACCTGATCACTGGAAAGTCCATCGCGGGACGTGTAGTGTTTCCACCGCCGGCCGTCCCACCGGCGCAATCCCCGCGTGCTCCCCACCCAAACCACGCCCGACCCGGCTTCAAGGCATTGGAAGAAGACCTCGCTTTCACTTGCGCCTGGCGGCCACAAACGCTCAAACCGCGCCTGTTCTCGAAGGTCTCCGCTGCGAAAAAGCCCCTCCTCGGTGGAAACCCAAAGCCGGTTCCCGCTATCCAGAAACACGCTGTTTACGCGGTCGCCGCTGAAACCGCGCTCGCGCGAAATCCGGTCGACCATGCCTGACTTCGGATCCACCCGCGCAAGTCCACCGGGCCTGCTGCCGGTCCACACGTGCCCGTCCGATCCAACCGCCAGCGCGCGAACCTGGTTCCCGGGCAGGCCCTCGTTCTCGGTCCATACCCGCCAGCCCTCCCCGCCTGCGGGCATCCGGTTGAGGCCGCCGTCCGTGCCGAAGTAGAGGGCGCCGTCTGCACCACGCTGAATCGCCCAGACAATCTCGCTGCTCAGACCCTCCGCCTTCGTCCAGGATTCCCATTCCGCGTCTCCGACCCAGCGGGCCAGTCCGGCGCCTTGCATACCGATCCATATGGAACCTTCGCGGTCTTCAAGCGCGGCTGAGATGCTGCTCGAATAAAGCCCCTGACGTTCTGCGATTTCCAGCCAACCTTCCACTGTCTCGCGATACAGCCCATTGTCGGTCGGTACCAACAAGCGGCGGTTGCGGTCGAGCCCAAGCGCTCCGTGATCGGCGGATGGCGGAAAATCCGCAGTGTGGCTCTCAAAAATATCCGCCCCGGGCTTCAAGACCAGAAGCCGCCGTGGACTACGAGCCCAAATACGGCCTCCATGGTCCGAAATAATTGCATCCCAACGCTCTCCGGATACGCCGCGATCCTCGCCCCACACACTGACAGCATCACCATCGAGACGGCAGATCCACGGCCCACACCCATACCAGACAACCCCGTCGGAGGACACATGAACGCTGTAGACCACTGATGCGTGCAAACTCCGCGCCTGAGGAGCGAAATCGGCCTCGAAGCCTGGGGCCGCTTCCACCTCCCGAAGCCGGACCAAACCTTCGCTCGTACCCGCCAGCAACCGGCCGTCTCTGTCCGAGTCGATCACCGACCAACCCGGAATCTTGTAGTCCATGCCAAGATCGATAGGCTCAAATCCGTCTCCCACGCGGCGTGCGAGCCCGGCGTCGGCCGCTACCCACAATTCCCCGTCAGCAGTCTCGTGAAGATCACGGATCCAGGATCCCGGAAGGCCATCCCCCTCGTGATACTCCCGGAACTCCCGGCCGTCGAAGCGGAACAACCCGTGTTGGGTGCCGACCCACACGAATCCCGTGGCGTCTTGCAGCAGACACTCGATAGCGAGATTTTCGAGACCCTCCTCATGCCCGAAATGGCGGAAACTGTACCTTTGCGCCAGTCCGGCACAAGGCAGCAACAGCAATGCCATGAGGGCTACGGTGCGGAAGGACACCACGTATAGATTTCGACGGAAACGTAAGCTGACTATAGACTATAGCTTAGGTCCACCAATACATGTTTAGCCAGGGAGTCAGCGTGAAACCCATTCGAATTGCCGTTGTCGGCGCCGGAGCATTCGGGCGGAACCACCTGCGTGTTCTAGCTGGGTCCGGGAGAGCGGAACTCATCGCCACTGTTGACGTTGACCCGGACCGCGCCGGCCGCGCTGCGAGTGAATATGGTTGCCAGAGCGTTTCGGACTGGCGCGAACTCATCGGCAAAGTGGACGCGGCCGTAGTAGCGGTCCCTACGTCCCAGCATGCGCAGGTTGGTTGCGGACTGCTCGAATCTGGCGTTGACGTCCTGGTCGAGAAACCGATAGCTTCCGATCTCGCCGGAGCAAGACGACTGCTCGCCGCGGCGGAGGCGAACGGGCGCATCCTCCAGGTGGGCCATCTCGAGAGCTTCAACCCGGCGGTCGCAGCGCTTCGCAAAGTGGCTACGTTGCCCCTTTTCTTTGAGATACACCGGATGAGCGTCTTCACGCCGCGCAGCCTCGACGTGGACGTGGTACTCGACCTCATGATCCACGATATTGAAGTCGTACTCTCGCTCACCGGACTGGCCCCCAGCGAAATACGCGCCGCCGGAATCTCCGTTCTCAGTGAGAAGGTGGATATCGCCAATGTCCGGTTGGCTTTTGCCACGGGCTGCGTGGCAAACCTCACTGCCAGCCGGATCTCCACTGAACGTATCCGGAAGGTGCGGATGTTCCAGAACCGCCAATACATCTCAATCGACTACCAGAAGCAGGAAGGTGTCTCGTTCCAGGTGGGCGAAAACAGGCAAATCCGTTTCTCGCCCCTGGCCGTCCAAAAGGATGAGCCGTTGCGGCTTGAGATCGAGTCGTTTCTGCACTGCGTGGACACTCGGGAGGCGCCGCGAGTAGGCGGGCCGGAAGCGGTTCGCGCTCTCGAAGTGGCGCTCGCCATTCTTGATAAAATTGAAGAGCACGGAAAGGTTGTCTCACATTCTCTTTCAACGCGTTAGAGACCTGCGGAACAGTCTGCGACTGAGAAAGAGAACCGTGCCCGAACCCGCGCTGATCACCATCGGCCACTGGCTCCCGATCCATTCCATACCCCCCGGCGGAGGGCAGGCACGCAAGATCCCACAATCGTGGTTTTCCATCCCCCGCCGGCTCTGGCCCTATCAACCCAAACCTCGCCTTATACTCCTCGGCCGGCCCGAGAGCTTGGCGCCTTTCCCCGAACTGGTCCTTCGGCCGGAGGCTGGAGAAATCGGACGCCGCCGCACGCTGGAATCCGGGCTCGGCACTGCGGTCATCCATGCGGCCGTTGGCCTCTGGGTTCTTACCATGCCGGTGGGTCCAAAACTCTCGCCCGAGGAGATGCAACTGGCTCTCCGCTACAACGAGCCGGTGACGCTAGTTGCGCCGGCGCCGGAACTCCTCCGGCAGCTTACAGGCTCAGCGCCCGCTGTCTCGGAGGTCAATCTCAACGCCTTGATGGCCGAACCGGGACCGGCTCCGGCCTCGACCGATTCTGCCCCCGCACCCGTAGCCGCTCCGCCGGCGGCGCCGGTGGCCGAACCGGAACCGGAGGCTCCTCCTGAACCAGATCCCGAGCGGCCGATCGAGGAACCGGCGGAGATCGAGCCTCTGGAGGAGGCAGCGGAGGCCACTGATGACCGGCCCCGTACTCTGGGCCCCGGCGCGCCGGAACCTTCGAGCAGCCAACCTGACCAGCCGCCGGCAGAGAATCCTGTGATCGCCTTTGAAAATGTCGGGCCGGGTACTTTCGGAGCACCGTCCAGGCCCGGGTCCGTGAGTATAGGCAATCCGTCGGAACCGCCGGCTCCCGCGATCCCTCCGGCTCCCAGTTCAAACGTGCAGGAGGCAATCCGGGAAGTTTCCCGTCTAGGCGGCGGGATCGGTGCCGGCATGGTGATTGGCGACGTCGAAATCGCTCCTGGCGTGCTCGAGCCCCACGGGGCGCCGCCATCGAAGAACAACACCGGAAGCAACGTGAAACTGCTGAGCGATCCGATGGGTGTTGACTTCCGCCCCTACCTGATCCGTGTACTGGCCTCCGTCCGCCGTAACTGGTTTGCGGTCATGCCGGAAAGCGCCCGGCTTGGGCGGCGGGGAAGAGTGGTCATTCAGTTCTCCATTGGCCGGCAGGGCAACGTGCCAAAGCTTGTGATTGCCATGCCCTCGGGAGCCGAGCCCCTGGACCGGGCGGCCGTCGCCGGCATCAGCGCTTCAAACCCGTTCCCGCCGCTTCCCCAGGAGTTTCGCGGCGATGAGATCCGGTTGCAGCTCAATTTCACTTACAACGTCAACCGCTAGAGCGCTAGCCGCGAATCAGCTGGTCCGCGATGGTTTCTGCTATGCTGGTAAGGCCCCGGCGAGAAGGGGACCAAACAGTAACAAATCCAGGGTCGAATCTGATCGACGCGGCGAAGGGGCGCTCCTTAGGATCGCCCCTTCTCCCTATCTGGCGCTTGGCAATGAACTCCCGCGAACGCATCCAAGCCGTACTGAACCACCAGGAACCCGACCGCATCCCAATTGATTTCGGTGCGTCTTCCGTTACAGGTATTCACGTGAGCTGCGTCGCGGCTTTGCGAGACCACTACGGGCTGGAACGGCGTCCCGTAAAGGTCCACGAACCATACCAGATGCTCGGCTTCGTCGATGACGATCTGAAGGACGCGATGGGTCTTGACGTAACCGGCGTCTTCCGCCGCAAAACGCTTTTCGGATTCCCCAACGAAAACTGGAAGGCCTGGCGGATGTACGACGGTCTGGAGGTTCTTGTCTCCGGACACTTCAACACCACGGTGGATCAGAACGGGGACACCCTGATCTACCCGCAGGGAGACACGACGGCCCCGCCCAGCGGGCGCATGCCCGCGGGCGGCTACTTCTTCGACACGATTATCCGGCAGGAACCGATCGATGAGGACAACCTGGATCCGACCGACAACATGGAGGAGTTCAAACCGCTCGACGACGCCACCTTGGAAGAGATTCGCGCTGGCGTCGAGGCCGCCAACCAGGACGGACGCGCGATCCTGGCCGCTTTTGGCGGCACGGCGCTTGGCGATATCGCCGTGGTTCCCGCGCCGTTTCTGAAGCGCCCCAAGGGCATTCGGGACATTGCCGAGTGGTATATGTCAATCGCCGTCCGTCCGGACTACATCAAGCGCGTTTTTGCGCGCCAGGTTGAGGTCGCCCTCGGGAATCTGGCCCGCATTCACCAGAAGATTGGCGACTCCGTCGACGCGGTCTTCCTCTGCGGTACTGACTTCGGCGCCCAGAAGGGGACCTTCTGCTCGGTGGATACGTTCAACGACCTGTGGTTCCCGTACTACAAACAGATCAATGATTGGATCCACGCCAATACTGCCTGGAAGTGCTTCAAACACTCCTGCGGCTCGGTGGAACGCTTCATCCCGCGGTTCATCGACGCGGGTTTCGACATCCTCAACCCAGTGCAGTGCTCAGCCGCGAACATGGATCCGGAGCATCTGAAGTCGACCTTTGGCGATCGGATCGTTTTCTGGGGAGGAGGCGTCGACACCCAGAAGACGCTACCGTTCGGCACGCCGGACGAGGTGCGGGAAGAAGTGCTGCGGCGGTGCGAGATCTTTGGGACGGGTGGAGGTTTCGTCTTCAATACCATCCACAACATCCAGGCGAAAACCCCGGTCGAAAACATCGTGGCCATGATCGACGCGGTGCGCGAGTTTGACAACTCGTAAACGGGAAGAGGAGTATTGACACCCGCCTTGCCTTCGATGAATGCGTCGAAGTGCCCCGCGGCCGGCGCTCCGGCGAAAGCGAAGGACAGCCCTTTTCCCCATGAATCTCGTCGAAACGGGGGCTCCGGTTGGCCAGCGCTTCATCCACCATCACCCGGGTCGGCCGCGAGGGAGGATCGGCCGGAGCATGATCTTTGAACGATCTGTAACTGAACAACTCGTGCTACTGCCGGTCTTCACCTCGCATACGTGTTGAGACGAACCGAACATTTTTGAGCTCACCTGTTTGGAAAGAATCTCAGCAGCGTATTAATCCAGTCCGCCCCACCGCTTGTCGAGTTCCGCCGGCCAGGCTGGGCGGTGTGGCGCCTTCCTCGCCGCGTCCGCGCTGCTGATCCACCTTGGACCTACATGGCCGAACTGCCGGCGCCAGTCGTCGATCGTCTGACCGGACTCCAGCGCGCCGAGATCCGGCTTGCCGTCGGAGACGTTCTTCTGATGGTGGCCCGCCTTCACCACCCCTGCGTCGATCGCCGGCGAACCGGGCTGCAACACGAAGACGGTCTCCGGCGTCCGCCCAAATTGCGGGTCCGCCGTCAGGCCCTCGAATTGGTCCGTGTATTCTTCTCCGTTGCCCAGCAGGTTGTATTTGGTCGGGAAGAACGCGCCGAGCCGCTCTGGCGACCAGCAACCGGCCCGCTCACAATCTGAGATGACGATATTGTTCTCGAAGCTGCTCGCGCCAAACGTGTTGTAGGAGCATGTGCTGCCCGTGAAATACGTGTTGTGCACGAACTGTACTCCATTGTTTTGGCGACCGGTCCCAACGAGCTTCATGATCCGCCCGCCTCCCGGCCACCAGATGTTGTGGTCAATGGTGAGCGGTCCGCCGTTTTCCGTGGTGGTGATCGCTAAACTATCATGATCCTGCAGAATCAGGTTATGGTGCGCGCGAAGGTTCATCAATGCCTCCACGCCATCAAATTCCAGCGCGTTATCGATCGCGTTTTGCCAGACGTTATAGGCTACTTCCGAGCGCAGATCTGGCACGTGCGGAAAGTTCTTGTGCCGCCCTCGCGGATGAAACAGATCGTAGCCTTCGTACACGTAGTTGTGGCGAAACTGTAGACCCGTCCCGTTGAACTTGACTGGGTTGATGTAGGTGCTGTGGTTCCACATGTGATTGTTCACGTCGCGATGTCCGCCGAAACTGACCACTTCCCCGCCGTCCATCTCGCAATGCTCGATGGTCAGGTTGGTGCACTCGTAGCCGGTGTTGACCGCAAACTGATAGCCGCTGAAGTAGCAGTCGCGGATGGTGACATTGTGAGAGTTGTTGACCTCAATGCCGACAGTCGGCGCCATATGAATGCGGACGCCCTCAATGGTGACGTTGTCGGCGTTGATGTCGATGACGATGCCACAAATCTTCGGGAAGTTGATGAACCGCGGGCCGTCTGGCTCTTGGGGCGTTCCGCTGTACCACATGGTGACGGGGTGGACCGGCGGGTCTGCGGAGATGACCACGATCTCCTGCTGATTCCAGTGCGTGCCCAGATCCTTTTGCACGAGCGTCTCTCCGTCGACATCACTACTATTGAAGTCAACTGCGATCTGGTTGGGATCGCGAGTGTCGTTCAACCGCAGCCAAAGCGTCGCGGCCGGGGCGTCGTGGGCGAAGGAGATCGGTGGAGTCGCGTAGCGGTAGTTACCCTTGGGTGGACGCCCACCCGGTGTAATCCCCTGGCCTTGCCAGCCTTTGCTCCAGTAGGGGCCGCAGGCCTGGGCGTCGAAGTTTTCCTTGCTGCGAAAATCGAATGCATGGAGGCCTTCGACCAAGAGGCCGTGCACCGGCCAGTCGACTCCACGGGCAAACCAGATTCTGCTGCCGGGTGATGTGCGCTCCCATGGCAGTCGACCCGCGTAGCGGTTCGTAACCGTTGCCTCGCCACCGTGTTCCGCCCTGAGCGTGATTGATCGATGGATGTCAAGCGATCCGTGATGAACGCCGTCCTTCAGAACGACCACGTCACCGTCGTTCGACCGATCAATTACCTGCTGAACGCTCTGGCCGGGTTCGACAAAATGTGTAGTGCCGGCGTGTGCTGCGAGCGCTACCGGCCACGCAAATAGCAGCGCTATCCTACCACTCCTGAAAAAGCGCATGAACGAATCCTCTACTTCGGCCAGCCCAGTCTGCATCGATCCTACACTGGAAGACAGGCATCATTCAAATCACACCCTGCAGATAGGAACAACAACAGCTCTGAGAGGATCGATGGCGCCTCCATCCCGAACCACTCGACGCTGTCAATGACAGTTGCTGTGTCGGAGCCACAAGCACGCCCGATGGGTCAGCATTCTCCAATCCGAAACCGAGTTTGAAGTCGATTTTTGATTCCAACCCGGGGCGAGCCTGACGGGGAAGCTTCGTTCCAGTGCGGGATAAATCTGAAGGGAGAATGGGTTTGCGCTCCGGTGTGTCTCCTGGCGGCCGGCTTCCTCCACGGATTGAACGGCAATGCCTGCGGCCCTCGGCGACAGACCCTAAGCCGCCCGGGGCGAGTCCCATGTCTGCCGCGATTGGTATCCCCTGCCATCCCGGAACAGCGGCTCGGTGTCCGCTGAAAGCATCACCCAGAGCCCGTAGGCGCCAACCACCGTCCCGATGGGTACGTTGAACAGATCGATCACACAAAGAATCGTCGTCAACGTGCGTGCCCACGGGCGAAACCTCAGCAGGCCGGCCCCGGCGATGATCGCCGGGACGGAAAGGGCCGCCAGAAAGATGATGATTGCGGCCCCTACAATCGCAACAATTGGGACAGCAACTATTGCCTCCGGAGCCTCCGCAACACCGATCGTGCCCAAGATGCCCGCCGCGCCGCCGAACACGAGCAGAACGATCAGCGCGGCCAGGATTCCCAATACACCTAAGCCAATTTGAATGGCGGCCAACAGCCGGACGTGAGTTTCCATTGCGTCTCCTTGTCCCGAATAATTATTACGCATGACAGGTCGAGTCCGTTCTCCGAATCGTCTTCATTTTCAACATGCTGAAGACCAGCCGCTTTGATACAATTGGGAAGCACCAAAACGGACGACACAGTCCTGATTCTATTGTGAGAGGCATACATGGCGGACCTTAGAAGGCTGCACGACGCGATTCTCCAAGGAGATCAGAAGACGGCCATTGCCGTTACCGAGGAAGCCCTGGCCGAGAACATGAACCCCCAGGAACTCATCAATGGGGCCATGATCCCGGCGATGAACGAAGCGGGACAGCGATTTGAATGCGAAGAGTTCTTTGTCCCCGAACTGCTTTTGGCCGCGCGAGCGATGAAGGGCTCGCTGAAGCTGCTGCAACCCTTGCTCGCGCAGAGTGGCGCCAAGCCGATCGGCACCGCCGTCATTGGTACCGTGAAGGGTGACTTGCATGACATCGGGAAGAACCTGGTGGCGTCCATGCTCGAAGGCGCCGGCTTTAAGGTTATCGATCTCGGAGCCGACGTGTCGGCCGAGAAGTTCGTTGCCGCGGTGCAGACTGAACAGCCCGATCTGGTCTGCATGTCGGCCCTACTGACGGTAACAATGCCCTCAATGAAGTCAACCATCGAGGCGCTCAACGGCGCTGGGGTGCGCGGCCGCGTGAAGGTAATCATCGGCGGCGCTCCCGTGACACCGGAATACGCATCGGAGATCGGAGCCGACGGCTACGCCGATAACGCCAGCACCGCGGTCGCCCAGGCTCGCAAGCTGGTCGCCTGAGGCATTTGCATGAACGGCTCCCCGATCCTCACGGACGGCGCCTGGGGTACCCAACTCCAAGACCGCGGCCTCGGTCCGGATGAACTGCCGGATCTTTGGAACCTGTCCCATCCGGAACGCGTGGAAGAAGTGCCGCGACTCTATGTCGAAGCGGGCAGCCAGGTTGTCCTCACCAATACCTTTCGAGCCACCCGCATCGTCGTGCGGGAAAAAGAGCCGAACGCCGACATCGCAGCCATCAACCGCGCCGGAGTGGAGATCTCGAAGCGGGCGGCCGCCGGCAAGGCGAAGGTCTTTGCATCCATCGGACCCAGCGGCAAGCTCCTCATGATGGGCGATGTCACCGAGGATGATCTTAGAAAGTCGTTCACCGAGCAGGCCGACGCCCTTGCCGAGGCCCAGGCCGACGCCATCGTCATCGAAACCATGTCCGATCTCGCGGAGGCGAAAATCGCTCTGTCGGCGGCCAAAGCGACCGGGCTCCTCACCGTCGCCTGCATGGTCTATGACTCCGGCAAGAACAAGGACCGCACCATGATGGGCGTCACCCCCGAACAGGCTGCTGAAGAGCTCGCCGGGGCCGGAGCGGATGTAATCGGCGCCAACTGCGGCAACGGCATCGCCGGCTACATCCCCGTGTGCCAACGGCTCCATGCGGCGACGAAACTTCCCATCTGGATCAAAGCCAACGCCGGCCTGCCGGTGATGAAGGAAGGCCGGGTTACTTACGCGACCACCCCCGAGGAGTTCGCTTCGTACGTGCCGAAACTCGTGGCTGCGGGGGCCAGCTACATCGGCGGCTGCTGCGGCGCCGGTCCAGACTTCATTCGGGCCGCGAGAGCCGCCCTCGACAGCCTATGACAACTCCGGCGCCGGAAGGCCGGCCGATGAGGCTCAAGCTGATCTCGTGCGAGATCCTCTTTCGTGAAATGTGCTCCGCCCTCGCGCGTTCGCCCCACCATATCGACGTGGAGTTCATGCCCAAGGGCTTGCATGATATTGCCGGTGAGGGCATGTGTGAGCGACTCCAGGCAGCGCTCGACAGCGTGGACGAATCCCGCTACGACGCAATCCTGTTCGGCTACGCTCTCTGCGGACTGGGGCTCGCCGGACTGCAGGCCCGCACCAAGCCGGTCATTCTCCCCCGGGGTCACGACTGCATCACTCTCTTCCTCGGCAGCCGCGGGCGATATCAGGACTACTTCAACAACAACCCCGGTGTCTACTTCAAAACCACTGGCTGGATTGAACGTGGGCAGGGGCTCGACCAACTCGGCGGCGAGGAGTTCAGGAAAAAGTTCGGCATGGCCCAATCCTATGAAGAACTCGTAGAGAAGTATGGTCAGGAAAATGCCGACTACCTCTGGGCGGAGTTGGGTGGTTACTCCAAGAACTACGGGAAACTGACCTACATTGAAATGGGCGTCGAGCCGGACGGGCGCTTCGAACGCGAGGTTCGCGAGGAAGCCGCCAAGCGGGGCATGGCATTTGAAAAGGTGCAGGGTGACATGGTTCTTATCGAACGGCTGGTGAACGGAGACTGGGAAGGAGATGATTTCCTCACCATTCCTCCCGGCCACCGCGTCGTCGCCCGGTACGATGAAAGTATCATCGATACGGAGCCCATGGAATGACTGGACGCGAACGCATTCTCAACAAGCTCGATGGCAAACCGGTCGACTGTCTCCCGGCGATGCCGATCACGATGATGTTCGCCGGCGACCAGATTGGAGCGAAATACCGTGACTACGCAACAGACCATCGAGTCATGGTAGAAGCACAGATCGAAACCGCCCGTAAGTTCGACTTCGACTACGTTTCCGCTATCTCTGATCCGGCGCGCGAAGCTGCCGACCTCGGCGCCAGCATCGAGTATATGGAAGACCAACCCCCTGCGATTGTCGAGGCGAAGGCCCGGCTGGCGGAGAAGGATGACCTGGCGCGTCTGGAGTTTCCCGACCCCCTCGGCGGCGGTCGAATGCATGACCGCATAAAAGCGATCCGCCTCTTGAAGGAAAAAATCGGCAGTGAGAAGCTGGTCGAGGGCTGGGTGGAGGGCCCGTGCGCCGAAGCCGCCGATCTGCGCGGCATCAACACGCTCATGTTCGATTTCTACGACGACCCCGGCTTTGTGCGCGATTTGTTCGAGTTCGTCGTCGAGAACGCGATCCGCTTCGCGCAGCCACAGGTTGAAGCCGGTGCTGATATTATCGGCATCGGAGACGCCGCCGCCTCGCTGATCGGACCGCAGCTCTACGGAGACTTCGTCGCCGGGTATGAGCAGAAGCTGATTCGCGCTATTCAGGCGATGGGATGCCGCACCCGTCTCCATATCTGCGGGCGCACCCGGAAACTTCTACCGTGGATGGGCACTTTCGGCGCCGACATGGTGGACCTGGACTCGATGTCGCCGCTCGCCGAAGCCCGCGCCGTTAGCGCGCCGGACCAGGTTCTGTCCGGAAACATCGATCCCGTGGCCGTGCTTCGAAACGGGACTCCGGTACTAATCCAGTCTGAACTTGCGAAATGCCACCACGATGCCGGCGCTCAGTACATCGTCTGTGCCGGCTGCGAGGTTGTCCGTGACACTCCCGAAGAGAACGTCCGCGCAATGGTGGAATATGCGCGGCGGCATTAAGCGGTCCCGTGGGGCGAGCTACCTGGCCCGCCGGCCTGCAATTGCAAGCGCCATCACCCGATGAAAGAGTTCGTCTCCATTTCCCTTCATCCGCTTGGCGGATCGATTCGAGTGCCCCGCGGCACGCCGTTGCGTGACGTCCTCTTCTCCCACGGCGTGGAGTTTCCCTGCGGTGGACACGGCAAGTGCCGGAAGTGCCGCGTGAAAGTGCTCGAAGGCGAGATGCCCGTGGCGCCAGGAGAAGAAGAGATCCTCTCCCGGAAGGAACTCGGCCAGGGCTGGCGTCTCGCGTGCCGCGCCAGCGCCGTTGCCGACGTCACGCTGGAAATCGACCAGTGGGAGACAGCCATCCTCGCTGACGATACGGTCGTAAACGTAACCCCGAGGCCCGGCCTCGGTATCGCCGTGGACATCGGCACCACCACACTCGTCGCCCAGCTTGTCAATTTGCAGACAGGGCACGTACTTGCCGTACAGTCCTCGCTGAACCCGCAGACAGCCCACGGCGGGGACGTCATGAGCCGGGTGCAGGACGCCCTGACCCCGGAAGGACTCGAGCGGCAAACTCGCCTGATCCGCGAGGGAGCGGGACGCCTGATTGCGTCCCTCGCTCCGCCCCCCACCGTCTCCGAGGTCGTCCTCGTGGGCAACACGGTGATGCACCACCTCTTCTGCGGCATCGACCCTGAACCCCTCTCGCATTTCCCTTTCCGCTCCGAGGACGACGGCCTCCAGAGCTTCCACGCCTCTGAGTTGCAGTGGGATCTGCCTTCTCACACGCTAGTGCAGTTTTTGCCGTGCCTCGGCGGCTTCGTGGGCAGCGACGTTCTGGGCGGAATCCTCGCCTGCGGGCTGAACCAGGCCCATGAGCTGACCGCACTGCTCGACCTCGGGACAAACGGGGAAATCGTGATCGGCGACCGGAAACGCCTGTATTGCGCCTCCACAGCCGCTGGACCGGCGTTCGAAGGCGGTCGCATCTCTGCGGGGATGCGCGCATCAACTGGAGCCATCGCCGAGGCGCAGGTCGCATCCGGCCGCCTATTGCTGCACATCCTCGGCGGAGGCAAACCGCGCGGGATCTGCGGAAGCGGGTTGGTGGATTTAGTCGCCGCTGGCCTCGAACTTGGCCGCATAGAAGCCAGCGGCCGTTTCGCCGATGGTGCAAAGTCCTGGCTGGTGGCGAATCCGGTGATGCTTATCCAGCGTGACATCCGGGAATTGCAGCTCGCCAAGGGCGCCATCGCCGCCGGAGTCCGGCTGCTGCTCTCCAAACTCGGCGCCCGCTTGCGGGATGTCCGGTTCGCCTACCTTGCCGGGGCATTCGGCAACTATGTCCGCCGCGAAAGCGCCCGCAAGATCGGTCTGATCGATTTTCCGCTCGAGGTCCTCTCGCCCGCCGGTAACGCGGCTTTGCTCGGTGCGAAGCTCGTCCTGTTCCGCACCACCCCAGAAGAGCGGAACTTCACGGATCTGCGCGAACGGATCACGCACGTCTCCCTTGCGGATGACCCCGCGTTTCAAGACACCTACGTCGAGGCCATGACTTTTCCTACCATGGAGTGAGGAGAATTCATGCCACGACTTGCGCCGCTCCTTATCTTGCTGGCCGCCATGGCGTCGGCGCAGGTTCCACAGGTCAACGACGTCCTCAACGCCGGAGGCGACGGGCTCGGGATCGCCCCTGGGGCCCTCGTGTTCATCACCGGCAGCAACCTCGCTAAGCCTGACAGCGATTGCCTCAGCAGTGGTCCGTGGCCCGATACTCTGTGTTCCGTGCAGGTGACGGTTTCAGACAAGCCGTGTCCGCTCAATTTCACCAACCCCGGCGTACTCGTCTGCCAAATCCCCTTCGACATCCCTCTTGGCCAGGCCGGATTCGTCGTCGATTATCAAGGACGCCGGTCAGCCGCGTTCCCAATCGAGCTGGTTCCTTTCGCTCCGGCCATCTTGTCCATCAATCAGGGAGAAGGTTTCGGCCGGTTCTTCCGTGACCGGATCCTGATAAAGCCTTTCGCCGAAGCCATGCCCGGCGAAATCATCACTATGTTCCTCACCGGACTCGGGGCCACGCAACCAGCCGTCCCCGCCGGTCAGCCTGGGCCGCTCGAAGGGCCGGCGCTGACGCTGGAACGGCCCCTGGTGCGCGTCGGAGACCAGATGGCCAGGGTGCACTTCTCCGCCGCCTCCCCGGGTCGCGTTGCCGATTATCGAATTGCCTTCGAAGTCCCTGCCGGACTATCCAATGGGAATCAACCCGTAACTGTGGAGAGCGGCGGGGTACTCAGCAATACCGCCAGCCTCATCGTCTCCAGCGCGAAACAAGGAGCGCCAGTGCTCTCCGCGGAGACGCTCACCAATTCCGCGTCTTTCGTCTCCGGAGCCACCACGCCAGGCTCCTGGGCCGACTTGTGGGGCGAGAACTATTCTCAGAAGACCATCGTTCTGCCGGACCTTCCGGACTGGTGGGAGGGTACCAGCGCCTCCATTACGGATCATCAGGGCAGAAACCGCAATGTGCGCCTCCACCTCGTCAGCCCGAACCGCTTGCAGTTCTACGTTCCGGACGATCTTGCACCGGGACCGGCGTCACTGCGCGTCAGCAACCCGGATTTCCTCCACAACGTGGCGTCGATCACCGTTCCACGGGTTGCGCCGGGAGTCTTTTCCGCGGCGGCGAGCGGAGAGGGGCCAGCCGCGGCCACCTGGCTGCGCGTGACCGCGGCGGGCGCGCGCACGGAGGGCTTCACAGCCGACTCCTCACAGGCCAATGTCCCCATCAAGCTCGGCGGCGAGGGTGACCAGGTGTTCCTCAGCTTCTTCGGCACCGGCTTTCGCAACCACTCCTCAACGCTGTGCACTATCGGCGGCGAAAACGTACCCGTATATGGGGCCGTCGCCCATCCCGGATTCGTGGGTCTTGACCAGGCGGTTGTCGGACCCGTCCCCAGCAGCCTCGCCGGCCGCGGCGAAGTCGCAGTGCAACTCAACTTCGACGGAATCCTCGCCAACCCCGTCACCGTTTCGTTCCGCTAAGACCGGAACGGCCGGAGGGACCTGTCTTTCGCCCCGGCTCTGCCGCTACGCCTCCGCCATCTTCTTCAAGAACTTCAGCCCGTCTTCGGCGATCGCATCCGAGGATGGCGCAATGTCCCTCCAGATACAGGCCGCGGCGGCGATCTCCTTGATATGCGAGCCGAAGCTTTCGATGGTCAGCCAACCCTCATACTCGAGTTCGCTCAGGGCCGCGAAGACGCCCGGCCAGTCAACGTGGCCTGTACCAGGAATACCGCGGTCGTTTTCGCAGCTATGGACGTGCTTCAGGCGTCCGCCAAGCGTGCGTATCCCGTCACCCAGATTCTTTTCCTCGATGTTGGCGTGGAACGTGTCGAACAGTACTCCGATATTCTCGTGTCCCACTTCGTCGCAGAGCCGGGCGCCGTCCGCCGCGGTATTGAGGAAGTAGGTCTCGAAGCGATTCAACGGTTCGACGGCCAGGGTGACGCCACTCGCCTCGAGATCGTCGCCGAGCGAGCGCAGCCCCTCCACCGCCCACCTCCACTCGTCATCCGTCCTGCGGCGGCCGGGCAGCAGCCCCACCGGCGCGCAAAACGGCCCCATGAACAGCTTCGATCCAAGTTCCGCCGTTGTCTCGATTCCGCGTTTCAGAAATGCGAGGGCTTCGCGGCGCACCGTCTTCTCGGTGCTCACCAGGCTCATCTGCCCGGTGAGGGCCGAGCAAAACGTGGTCTCGAGCCCCTCTCCGGCCAGCGCGTCGCGCACCTTCGCCGCGGGAAACCCGTCGAAGGAAAAGCGTGGAATCTCAATCCCATCGAATCCCATGCGCTTCACCTTGGGCAGCAACCCGAGGTCCCCCTCGTCAAAACTCGCCGTCCAGATAAGGGCGTTCACGCCGAACTTCATCGCACGAACCTCGCCGCATCCGGGTTGCCCGGGCCGAAGTGCTTCAACATCACGAGGACCTCGGTCAGGCTCTTGTTGACCACTCGCACCCCCGCCTTCGCCGCGTCCGCCGAGACGAACAATTCGTCTTTCGTCATCTCGCCATAACGGATCAGCGTCGGCGTTTCAACGTCGTGCGCTCCAATCGAGCCGTAGCCCTGGGTGACGATCAGGCCGTAGGCCGCGGCGTCGGTGAGAACGGCCTCCCGTCCCGGCAGGATGGTCAACTCCTTCGCCGAATAGTGGGGCGTGGAATAGACAATCCAGTTCTCCGCGTAGCCGCTGTCGACCATCTTCTCGGGGTCGTCCACTGGCGCCGGATCGAAGGCATTGTGTTCCGCGAACTCCGGATCCAGGTTCTTCTCCCAATCCAGCATGTCCAGGATATAGTCGAGGTCGTGATGGTGCTCCTCGGGCACGTCCTTCACTAGCAGGTCCCACGGCACCGGACGGCCTTCCACCAGCGACTGGAACATTCCGAAGACGTCCGAGTTCACCTGTGGCTCGTAGGTAACCAGGGAACCGGGAGCGTGCAGCACTCCGGCGTCCACCTGCCAGCCGGAGCCCGGCTTCAGTCTATAGGCGCGGGAGTGGTAAAGGATTCCGTTGTCCCCCTCGTTCCACCTCTCCAGGCACTTCCGCACGTCGTCCCGCGTGGTGCCGGGATTCAGCCCCATGAAAGTATATGGAAAGTTGTTGTCCTTCTGGTTGTATTGCGGCGGGAAATAGTAGGCCTCTGGCTTGCCCTTGGCGCCGACCCTTTTGGCGAACTCCTCGTTCTGGTGCATATGGTGCGGAATCGGCCCCAGGTTGTCGAAGAACTTGCACAGCAGATTGAATCCGCCGTATTCCGGCATTACGTCCGCGCCCAGAAGCTCGTCTCCTACCTCTTCGACGGCTTGCTTCAGCAGCACGCGCTTGCCGTTGATGGCGATGTAGGAAAGGCCTTCATCTTCCGGAGTGCCTGGTCCGTTATCTGCATTCGTCGTGGAGGAGAACCAGCGCTCGTCAATACCTCCCCGATGCGCGCCGAGCGCGTAAAGGTCGCGGGGATCGAGCTTCAGCCGGCCTCCCGGCATCAGGAATGACCGGGGAACCCAGCACGGGGCGAGTCTCACGACACCCTCACCGGCCTTCAGGGCATCGCGGACGAGATCGATGTTTGACATGCTTCAAACTCTAATCCACCATCCACTCAAGATTCAACCCGCCGCGAAAAAATGAGCGTCAGCTATAGCTGGTTCCGGTATTGACGATAGGCTGTGTCGCCCGCTCGCCGCAGAGCACAACCAGGAGGTTGCTCACCATCGCCGCCCGCTGCTCGCCGGCCAGTTCAATAACCTCCCGCTCCTTCAGTTTATCGAGCGCCATTTCCACCATGCCCACCGCGCCTTCCACAATCTTCTGGCGCGCTGCGATAATCGCCGACGCCTGCTGCCGTTGCAGCATCGCCGCTGCAATCTCGGGCGCGTAAGCCAGGTGGCTGATTCGCGATTCCTCGACAACCACGCCCGCCACCTCCAATCGCTCCTGAACCTCGACCTTCAGCCTCTCGGCCACCTCCGCGGTATTCCCGCGCAGCGACATCTCGGCGTCATCATGCGTGTCGTAGGTATACGCGGTGGCCAAATTGCGGATCGCCGCTTCACTCTGAACGTGAACATAGTTGACGTAATCGTCCACCTGAAACGCCGCTTCCGCCGTGTCGACCACCTTCCATACCACTACCGCGGCAATCTCGATCGGGTTCCCGTCCTGGTCGTTCACCTTCATTTTGCTCGTCTCGAAGTTCCGTACCCGCAGCGAGACTGGCTTCTTGGAATAGAACGGATTCGCCCAGCGCAAACCGGGATCCTTTACCGTACCCACGTAGCGCCCGAACAACTGCAGCACCACTCCCTGGTTCGGCTGCACCGTAAAGAGGCCCACCAAGCCAAGAATGGATGCCACAAGAATCGCGATACGCAGGACAATCCCTACAACGATCGCATCCGGCTGAGCCCGGATCACCATCACAAGGCTCGCGATGTCCCCTACGATCACGAGCAGTAATACTAAGAGCACGGCTATCCCGGACGGGGCCCTGCGAACAGTCTCTTTCATCTTTCGCCTCCAGACAATATCTGAAACGGGTGGCTACGTGATATCGCTCGCAATACGTGCCAGCGTGCCTTCGGGCGTCATCCCGCTATCATGGTCAGCGGAAGCCAAACGCCGATGGACGCCCAAGCGATTCCAAGAGCTCCGCAATCCATACGTTCGCTCTGTCGCGATTCTTACCCCGATCTTCTCTTCCTTCTTTCTCTCGACTGGATAGCGCACTTCTGGCACTACTACCGCTTCGGCCTCTATGAAGACGACTGGTACTTCAACACCGGACCCTACAACTGGAGCGCTGAGGTCTGGTTTGACCTGATGTGGAAGCAGATCGCCGAGCTGGTTTTCGGCCGGCCGCTAGAAATTCTGCTCCTGTACGTCAACGGCTATATTGGCTACGCGCTCGACAGCGTTGCCGTCCTGTACGTCATCGCGTACGCTTTCTCCGCGCTCATGACCGCTCTGGTCTACCTGGTTCTCCGCCAGTGTTTCCCCCGTCACCTTGCGCTGCTCGCCGCCACGTTCTTCGTGCTGTCCCCGCTGACCACCGTCCGCCAGTTCCTCAACACCGCCTATAAAATGGCGCCATCCTACGTCTTTGCCTTGGCCGGGATCCTGGCCTACCAGCGGCGGCGCCTTTGGCTCGCATACCCGCTGGGCGCCCTGACGCTCCTCACCTACGAGTGGCTCTTCCTGGTCTTCCTTGGAGCACCGCTACTCGATCGGGCTGAACCGCTCCTGAGCCGGCGCACCGTTCGTCACTTCGTCATCTGTGTTGCCATTCTCGCTGCCGTCGCCGGTTTTCGATCTGTGATTGGCGAAACGCGCGTCATGACAGAGTTGCCCGGCCCGCTCGATCTCGTGGTGAGTGCCATCCGCTCCACGGCGCTTCATCTTGTCAATATCCCCCTGCTGTTTCTGAACGGAGCGTGGCTGGCACTGGTAGAGGGAACGGGGAAGGGGCTCCTCTTCGGAATCGTTGCCGCGGTCTGGTTCCTGTGGCTTGGATGGTTTCGGCACGATCCCGGGACGCCGCCCGCCGGCACTGGTTGGCTTGCCCCGCAAAGGGCGATCTTCTCCGGTTCGGTGCTGGCGCTCCTGGGCTTAGGGCTTTCCTTCATAGTCGCTCCCGGCGCCACGCTCGAATCGCTGAAGTCCACTGGGCGCGGCACTCGCATCTTCGGCCCGGCCGAGTTCGGCGTCGCCATTGCCCTGGCTGGATTCTGCTCGCTTCTCTGGCGGAGATGGCCCGCCAAGAAAGCGAGAATCGCTCTCGGAGCCGGCGGACTGGCCTTCATTGTTCTGCTCGTGGTCTTTCAGTTCGTGGTCCAACGCGACTACATCCAGGCTTGGGAGAAACAACGTCAGATGCTGGCCCAGATCATCGAGCAATCGCCGGATCTCCATGAGGATTCCACAATCATTGTGCGGATGGTCCCGCGAAAGCCGCGCCTCTTCCAGTCCAACGGGCGCTATCTCTCTATTGGGGAAGAGCGGATGATGTTCCACTGGGCGCCGTACTTCCTTTTCCAGCTTGGCGAACCGGCTCCAGATCTGTATCTGCTCTACCGCGACGACTGGCCGCAAGACCTCGAAGCCACCGGCGGCGGCCGTCTCCGCTGGACCGCGAAACCGCTGGCTCGATTCTTCAGCTTTCAGGACAACCCAATCACCCCCGGGCGGCTGATCCTGTTCCGCGAGTCTCCGTCCGGCGATCTGACGCGGAACACCACGCCTGTGTTCGCCGCCGGCCTGGAATTGACACAACCGCGGCGCAAGGTATCGCGCTCCGCATGGGAATCCCTGGACACGTCCCGCCTGTTCCAGCACGTTTTCCCGAATGGGCCGCCCACTTCCACTCGCTAGAATAGAGGGACAGTGGATCAAGACTTCTACCACCGGATCGCGGCGTCAGGCCAGCGCATGCCAATCGGAACAGACCTTGTTCTCTTTGAAGAACCCGACCCGGAGGAGGCTCGCCACGATGGCGAGCGGCTTGGCCGCGTCATCGAAGCCGCCGCCCGCCGCTACGGAACACCTCTTGCGGTTCCCCTGATGGACCTGCGTCTCGAAAAGGCGGACCTGTTGATCCGGCTTGGAGTCGAAGCGCAGAAGACGGGACTCTATCACTTCGAGGAACCTCCGGGAGAGGAGCAATTGGAAGCCGCTAGGCGGACCAGCGCCGCCCCGTTTCCCGCCGCCAGCCAAGCCCACCTCGACGCCATCCGCTTTATTGCCGCGCGCACGGATCTGCTTCCGGTCGGAATGCTGATCGGACCGTTCTCCCTGATGACGAAACTGCTATCCGACCCGATCGTCGCCGTGGCCATGGCCGGCCTGGGTCTCACGGCCGCGGAAGACGAGAGCGTCAAGTTGGCGGAACAAGCCCTGGAACTGGCCGAAGGCGCCATCGCCCGCTCGCTCGCCGCGCAGATCGAGGCCGGAGCAAAAGCCGTCATCGTCTGTGAACCGGCCGCCAACGTGGTCTACATTTCGCCGAATATGCTGACCGGGGACTCCGATATCTTCGAGCGCTACGTGATGGAGCCGAACCGGCGGCTGCGCCGGCAGATGGCGGCCGCCGGCGTGGATCTCATCTTTCACGACTGCGGCGAACTCAACGACAGTATGGTGGAACGGTTCGCCAAGGGACTCGATCCCGCCATCATGAGCTTCGGGGGATCGCGGATCCTCTGGGAAGACGCACGCCTCATTCCGAAACACATTGTCCTCTTTGGTAACCTGCCGACCAAAACCTTCTACTCAGACGCGCAGATGCCCGAAGCGGAGGTGCGGCGGCGCACTTGCGAACTGTTGCACAAAATGCGTGGCGCCGGCCACCCCTTCATCTTGGGCTCCGAATGCGATGTGCTCCACGTGCCGGACGCGGCCGAGACGATCAAGCGCAAAGTTGAAGTAATGCTTACCTGTTCGTGCGGCTGAGGAGTTCAGGGTGTGCCCGCTCCGGCAGCAACGCCCGAATCTCCGCGGGCGCGAGAATCGCGGCCTCCGTGACAACCCCGCGCACCAAATCGAGCGGCGTCGTTTCAAAGTAACGGTTGTCAACGAGGATTCCGGCCATGTCCGCTGATACGATCTCGTCAGCGGGCCTCGACCGCTCCGGTGTCGCCGTCCAGCCTCGCGGAAGGAACTTTTGCGTCCCGCAGAGCACGTATAGCGGCCGGCCGCGTTCCCGGGCCGCCAAGGCGAGAAGCGCGGTCCCGGTCTTGTTCACGAATCCGTCTGCCATAACGCTGTCGGCGCCGCACATCACCAGGTCCGCCCGATTCATCACCCGGTAGACCGAGGCGTCCGTAACCACGGTCACCTCGATTCCAGTCTCGTGAAGCCGCCGCGCCAGCGAGATGCCTTCGCCGGCCGGCCGCGATTCGGTGCAGATCACGTTCAAACTCTTCCTCGTGCGCGCCGCTGCCGTCAGCCCGTCCAGCACGGTTCGCGAGTATGAGTGGGTAAGCACCGTCATGTCCTCTTCGACCAATCCCGCCGCGCGCTTCGCGATCCGTTCTCCGGCCGCTGCCAGCGACTTCACAAACCCTCCGCATATCTTCGCGGCGCTTTCTCCGCCATCGAGCCCCTTGAGAACCATGTCTGCCAGGTTCACCATTGGCGCCATTGTCGGCTGCGCTCGCACGGCGGCGAGGCACACCGCCCGGGTATAGGAGGGGACGTGAGAAGCCGCCCGGACAACTTCCGCCGCCCGGCATACCAGATCCACGGCTCCGCTCGTGTTGTCCGCCCGAATCGCCACAAGCTCCCGCTCCAGTTCCACCGGCAGCTTCGGCTCACTCCCGGCCTTCCCGGCCCCAGACGGACCATTCGCACTTCGACTCGGCATCTGCTTTGATAGTCGCATGACCATAACCGTGCCGACGCTGCTTCTCGATGAAGAGAAGTGCCTCGCCAACATCGCCCGCATGGCCGCCAAGGCACGCAACAGCGGCGTTATCTTCCGGCCTCATTTCAAGACTCATCAATCTCACGAGGTCGGCCGCTGGCTGCGCGATGAGGGCGTCGAAAGGATCACGGTGTCGTCGTTTCGCATGGCCGAGTATTTTGCCCAGGACGGCTGGCGCGACATCACCGTCGCCTTTCCGGTGAACGTACTCGAAACGGACCGCATCAACCGCCTCGCCAGCTACATCCAGCTAAACATTCTGGTCGAGTCGGTCGAGGCCGTCGAAGAACTCGGAGCCAGCCTCGAGTACCCGATTGCCTACTTCCTGAAAATCGACCTGGGCTATCACCGGACTGGAATCGCCCCGGATGACGGCGGCCTGATCGGCCGCATTCTCACCGCCGCTGGTAGATTCCCCATGCTGCGGTTCGCAGGCCTTCTGGGACACGCCGGCCAGACCTACAAAGTCCGCGGCCGCGATATCGTGGACCGGATCTACCACGAGAGCGTGAAGCTCATAAGAGACCTCAAGCAGCGCTACGCCCAGGATTACCCCTCCATCATCGCCTCCATCGGCGACACTCCCTGCTGCAGCGTATTGGAACGTTTCTCGGAAGTGGATGAAATCAGGCCCGGCAACTTCGTCTTCTACGACTTGGCGCAGCGCGATATCGGATCATGTGGCCTCGAAGAGATCGCCGTGGCGCTCGCCTGCCCGGTGGTGGCTGTCCACCCCAGCCGAAACGAAGTGGTCCTCTACGGAGGTGCGATCCATCTTTCCAAGGATCGCTCCACTCTCGCGGATGGAACCGAGTACTTCGGCTTGGTGGCCGCGCTGCAACCGGATGGCTGGAAGATCCCGGCCGGCGACGCGCCCATTGTGAAGTCTCTCTCCCAAGAGCACGGAATCGTAGCCGGCAACTCGCACTTCGTGAAGTCGGTTAAGGTCGGCGATATCGTCGCCGTCCTTCCCATTCACTCTTGCCTCACGGCTAATCTGATGAACGGTTACTGGACGCTCGACGGCCGCCGGATTGACTGTCTCCGGTTGCCGGACATCTGATTCGATCGCTAGCTCGCGGCCGCCCCGCGCGCTTTCGGCCGCCGCTGGGAAACCGTCTGCTCACGAAGCCTGGCCCGGAGACACGCAAATTCACTCCGGGAACAGCCCATCGCCGCCATGACGCTCCGCTCGTCCTGCCCATGAACGTAATAACGGATCAACATCTCCAGCTCCCGCTTGGAGCATCCCGCCAGCAAAACGGCAAGCCTTCGCGACATCGACACCACCCGGTCATGCGCGGCGGGCCCAAAGGCAGCTCGATCCTTCATCTACAAAATCTCCTCGTTATGTCCACTGGCCCTCGCGGGGAGTGGCAATGGTCCAGGAACCACAGTCGTTGGGTTACCTAAGGTAGTGCCCTGAGAACAGTAAAAATCGCCCCTAATATCGGATTTTTCCGAATGGTACTCAGGCGCCTGCGGTACTAGCGCATCGGCCGCTTCCGCCCGGAACTCGGTCTCGGGAGATTTGGGGTTCACCACCAGCCTCCGGTAAACTGTTCGTAATGGATTCCATGCGTGTACTGTTCGCGCTCGTATTGTCTGCGCTGTCTGGGATGGCGGCACAGCAGGCGCAGGAGGGGCCCAACGTACTTCTCATCACGATTGATACACTCAGGGCCGACCACCTGTCGTCATACGGCTATCACCTCCGGACCTCGCCGAACATCGACAAGCTCGCGGAAAGCGGTGTCCGTTTCACCAGGGCTCACACGGTGATCCCACTGACCGGCCCCGCCCATCTCTCACTCTTTACCGGCCGTTACCCGCAGGAACATGGAGGAAGGATCAACGGCATCGCCTTCAACCGGGATGCACGCCTGGTCTTCCTCCCCCAGGTCTTGCGCTCCTATGGCTATACCACCGCGGCGTTCGTCAGCGCCTGGCCCTTGACCAGCCGGATGACACAGCTCAACAACTGGTTCGACCTTTACGACGAGGACTTGCCGCGCGAATACCAGATGGTGAACTCGATGCGCCACGCGAGCGACGTGACGCCGAAGGCCTTGACCTGGCTCCGGCACGAACGGGACAAGGAGCAGCCGTTTCTACTTTGGGTGCATTACTTCGATCCTCATAGCCCCTACGAACTCCGCGAGCGATTTGCAGATCTTGAAAAGATTGGTGAAGCGCCGCCGCCGGCTCCCGGCTTGGATTCAGACACAGCCCAGGAGCGCATACGACAGTACAACTCCGAAATCGGCTTCACCGACTACTACATCGGTATCCTGCTCGATGAGCTGGAGCGTCAGGACATCTATGACAACACTCTGGTTGTCCTCGTCGCCGACCACGGCGAGAGCCTGGGCGAGCACGACTATATCGGCCACGGCCGCCAGCTTTACGATCCGATAGTCCGCATCCCCCTCATCATGCGTCTGCCCGGCCACACTACCGCCGGCAAGGTTGTCGATAGCGAAGTATCCATCATCGACATTGCGTCCACTGTCGCCGATCTCACCGTGAAGAAGATCGACCCGGATCTGCAGCTACCCATCCAGTTTGGCGGCCGCAGTCTTGCGAAAGTCATCAACGGGGACGCTGAAGCACAAGAGCAGATGGTCCGCTTCGTGACGTTCGGAGGCAAAAAGGGTTTCTTGCCGAAGTTCATCGCCGACCTATTCCGGGACAAAGACGGTCCGCCCCTTAAAATGGGCCACACGCTCGGACTGCGGAAAGTGATCTATACGCCGGATGACAAGTACCTCGAGATCTTCAATATCCAGCAGGATCCGCTCGAGCTCAAGCCGGTGGAGCCCAGAAGCAAAAGCCCGCTCTTCAAGACTGAAGTCAGCCGGCTGAAGCGTTGGTTCGACTCCACCGCCGGAGCAGCCGGCGAAAATACGATGACCCAAGAGGACATCAAGGCCCTCAAGAGCCTTGGTTATCTGCAGTAAGCCGAACCGGCCGGAGGATCAGCCCAGCAGTTTGGTGACCTCACGCATCACGGCAAACGCGTCGGCGACATAGAGTACATCGGCTTTGCCGTGCGCCCACCCACAATTGGGATCGGTGTTGATGGCGCGGCGCTCGTTGACAAAACGCCAGCCGACCACGTGCGGTTCTTCGCCATGGCAGCAGGTCGCGAGACCCTTGGAATGGCGCGGCGTCGAGCCGGTCTGGCCCACTTGGTGCATATGGGTCAGAAATGGCAGCACCGCCTGTCCTTCTCCCGACAAGTCGACCAGCGATTTGCTCGATCCGAGTGAGCACTTGGTCTTCCGCACGAATTCCTGGATAAGTTCGGAGGCTTCGTTAATGTGAACCTGGCCGTCACCCTGCTTCTTTGTCCAGCCCGCGCCGGCGACGAACAGCATTTCGGAATCCGGCCGGATCGTCTGCTCATCCGCCTCGGGCGCTTCGACGCCGATCACCTGTGTGCGCTTCAGGCTCTCCGGAACCTCGACGGGGAGCAATTCCACTGCCGCTTCGCCCGCCTCGCCGGACCAGGCCTGCCCGGCGCCGGAATCCATCAGAATCACACAGGGCCGCGCGGAGCGCGTTTGCGATACCTCGATGCGCTGGCGGTAGTACCAGCGCCGGAGCGTGAGAACGTCTTCCTCCACTTTGAGGCCCACCACATGGGAGTCCACCGCTCCTCCCAACCGCTGGCAGACACCCGGCAGAGCGCGCATCCAACGAGAAGTGGCGGGAGCGAGCACTACGGTGGCCTCGCAAGCCTTTGAAATCGCCTCCGCCGCGGCTGTATCAGTTGCGTACCGCGGCATGGCGAACTCCTCGCCGGCAACACCGAGAAACTTCCCCGCCCCGGACGCTGCGATGGCGTTCGCCGCCTTCTGAATATCCTTGCCCACCAAGCCAACGGTCCAGGTAGATTCTTTCAGACCGCAGGCCATCCCGCGTGCGGTTTCCACCGTTTCGAACGCCGTCTTGGGCAACTCGCCATTCTCATCCGTATGAAGCAACAGCAGAATCTTTTCCATGACGTCCTATCCCTTTACCCACGCGAGGATCTCTTGGGCAATTTCTTCCGGCGCTAAGTCCTTCACCACCTTGGTCTGCCGCTGGTGACTGGGCAAGGCCGCGCTCTTGAACTCAATGGCCGCCCCGGTCAACTCCGCCGGCTGAGCCTTCTGGAGCGCTGGCATGAGCGCCCGCATGTTCTGCATTCCCACCTGCGGCTGATTAGGAGGTTCCGGGAGAGTGCCCGTCGCCCAGCCAAGGACCGCGGGAGGTCCCGCGCACCTCGAGACTTGGTGCACTCCGCCCTCAATGCGCTCGAGAATCCTTAGCGTTCCGCCGCTTTCCACTTCCAGGGCGTCGACTCCTTGGAACTGATCCACGATGCCAAGGAGTTCGCCAACCATCTGCATCGTGGTTCCCGAGCCCCGCGAAGCGGATTCCCAACCACCAAAGATAAGCAGTTGTGACTTGTCCAGGCCAGGAATGCTCTCGATCGCCTTCGCCAGTGCAGCGGCCACTTCGGCACTATCAGTGAATCCGCTCGACGGCCCGTCCACGGCGATGAGCTCGAACAGCGCCTTCTGGGCAACCTTCATCATCACTTGCTGGAGCTTGGCCTTGGGGCTCAGTGCAACCAGCCAGATCTTGCTGCCCGGCGTTTTCCCGGCGAGATGGGCCGCTTCGTAGAGCGCGTGCGCCGACCAGGGGTCCAAGACCGCCGGCAGCATCATCTCGTTCTTCAGCGAAGGCCCTTGCGGACCCGGTACCGGTTCGAGTGTCTGCAGCGGATCCGGTACAATGCCGCCGCAGACGACAATTTGGTAGCTCATACTAAAAGTCCTTTCCGAATAGCCGGTAAATAACGCTCACGAACGCCAGGACAACGTTATAGTGAACGGCGTTCATCTGCGGCTCCCACTAATTCTCGGCCGAGTGCAAGCCTCCCGCCCCGGCTTCAAACCGGATGTTATCTTCCGAGCAATTCCAGATGCACGCCCCGCAATGCACGCACTTCTCGCGGTCGAACCCTGGAACGCCGCCCTCCCCGGGGTGGATTGCCTCGCCGGAACAGATCTCCACGCAGATCTTCGTGCCACAGGTTTCACAGAGGTTGGGGTACGGAAAGACAACGTGATCGGCGACGCCGGCCGGGGCCTGAACTTTTCCACCGATCAGCAGGGCGTCCTGCTGGCTCACCAGCAGCTTTCCGTCATACTCGATGGCGGGCCAGCCGCTCGCCTCCATCAGGGCGTCGTGAAGGGGCTTTCCTTGCCGCTCGCACTCGTTTCTGATCTTGTCAATCTCGTCGCGGCTCAGGCGGTCGAGGAAGAAGTCCTCGATCTTGCCCATCCGCTCGTGGGGAGCCTTCGGCTCGCCGGGAACGGCCAGCCGCCCCCCCGAAAGGCCGGTGAGACCCATACCGAGAAAGCCGGGAATCACTCCCCGGGTAAACCCATCGCGCGCCTTCCCGGCCACCCGGCCCTCGCTCTCCACCCAACTTTGGCGGCGTCGCGCCACGTAGGCCGCCTCCAGGTTCTCCTTCGTGAACGCCTTCCCCCCTTCGAGCAGTTCGATCACGCCCTCGGCAAGTTGCACTCCGGTAGCCCAGGCTTCGTCGACTCCAGAACCGGTGAGGACATTCGTCGAGCCGGATCCCTCGCCGATGCGGGCGTAGCCGTCTCCAGCGAGATGAGGCTCGCCGCGGCGGCCGGATTCCTGCAGCGATTTCGCCCCCCAGCTTCGCAGAGCGCCTCCCTTCAGGTAGCGCCACAGATAGGGGTGCTGGATGAAATGCTGCAAGTACCGGTAGGTGGTGCGGACCGGGTTGTCGAACCACGAGGGCACGAATATGCCAACCGAGGCGATATTGCCCGGATGCACGTAGAAGAAGCCGAAAATCTCGGGCTCCGGGTAGCCGATCGTGTGAAAAACAGTGCCCGGCTTCAAACCGGCGCCCTCCGGCAGATCGACGACGAACTTCATCCCCACGGCCCACTCGTTCCGGTGATGTCCCTCGGGAAGTCCAAACTCCTCGTCGAGCTTCCGGCCGACGGGGCCGACCGGGCCATCGCCGATTACCGTGAGCCGAGCCTTCACGTCCATGCCCGGCATGTGAGCCGCGGCGGGCGTGCCGTCCTTCTCGACGCCCTGGTCCACCAGCCGGATCCCGGTCACCTTACGGTCCTCCATTAAGGCTTGGGATACGGGCGATCCGGGCCAGATCTGCACCATTCCGCTCATCATGAGCTGCTGGCCGACCCAGGAATTGAACTGTCCGATCGACAGAACTAACCCGTCGGCCTTGTGCAGAAAGTCCGGCGTATAGGGCAATTCGATCGCGTGATGTTCGTACCGGAACCCGGACCGGAAAGCGCGGATGAACTTATCGGCGGCGCGCATCGCCCAGGGACGGCGAGAAGCTCCGTGAGGATCGAGCAGGTACAGAACCTTCTCCTCGGCCACGTTCGCGGCCAAGGGAATCTCTTCGGGGTTGAGATCCGGATAGCTCCCGCGAATGGATCGGGCCCGGGTCACAACGCCCGAGACGCCAAAACCGATGTCGTCGGCCCGCTCGTAACAGACCACTTGGAGCGGCATGCCGGGCATGGCCTGGCTTTCGAGCGGCGCGCCGTCCGGATCGGCGAGCCTCCGGGCGAGGGTCGAAAGGAAGCCGCCGGCGGCGGGACCAAAACCCACGCAGGCGATATCCACATCCATGGACTGGCGAGGAACTTCAGGGGTATCGCTCATGTCTGAAATCTCGTGCGGCGGCTGGACTCGTCAAGAACCGTCTCACTGCGGATAGTCCAGAGCTGCTGGAATCATCACCTTGGTCAGGGCTTTGGCCGCCCTGCTTTTGGCGAGCATCGCGCCGGTAAGACAGCCGTCGAGTTTCGTGCGCAGGCGGCTGAAATCCTCGTACCCTTCGAAACGCACACACGGGCCGGCCTTCGATGGGTGCGTACCATCGGATTTGACGACGTCGGTCGCGTAACCTGACAAGCCGGGCGCCATGGCTTCTATCGCCAACAGCTCTTCCTCGGCAAAACAGCCCTCGTGGTTCTCCGCGTCCCAAGCTGGATGCCTGTTGTAACCGTAGACGAGTTCGGCACAGATGCGGCCGGCCTCGCTGGCCGCCCGCGACGCCTGCATATGCGCCAGGTCAAAGAAGAACTCCACCGTGCCGGCCAAGCCCTCGGCGGCCACCGGGTTCTCCGGCCCTTTCTTTTCCAATTCGATTACATCGAGGATCTGCTGCCGGGAAGCAAGCAGCCAGCATAAAGCGTCGGCCAGCGGGAATGTGATACCCTGCCGCGCCCCGTGGTAAAGCTTAGCTCCTTCCGCGTCCTTATGGGTCTGCAGATGTTTGAGGGTGAACAGCCACAACTGCATGGCGGAGGCGAGCGCGCAAGCGCCTGAGCCGGGCTTCCCGCCGGCGATGCGGCGCAGGTCTTGAATCCAGGTTCTGAGCTGGGCCAGGAAGATCTCGTTGGTCATCGTGATGCTCAACTGCCGGCGCTGAACGGCTTCCGGGCCTTCATAGGTGGCTTCGAGTTGGGCGTCCATCCACTTGTGTCCGAGGAATCCCGGGCAGTCCTCGGTGATGCCATAGCCGCCCATCAGGCTCACCGCTTCGCGCATCACGTTGGCGCCGTGGCCGGTGTTCCACAGCTTGGTGGCCGGGCAGGTCACGTTGGCACTTGCGTCGAGGACGAGGAAGCGCACGATGACGTCGCTCTTGAGCTCCTCGTAGCGGGCCTGGTCACGCCGCTCTTCGGGCTGCATTTCGAGCGCGATGAGCTCCAGCGCCTGCTTCTCCCGCTTCCGGAGGAACTTCACCGCGGCCATGCCGCCTTTCACTCCAGCAGCGGCAAGAATGGCGTCTTTTTGCCTCTCGATCGGGTCGAGCTCGTCAAAGAGGCGAGCGGTGTCGAACCCAAGCGATGCGGCCGCCTCGCCGGTCGCCCAGACGTCGAGCAGGCGATGAAGCACGTCCTCGCGCTGTTGCAGGCCGTACTCGTAGCGCGGGGAACCGGCGGGAACCGCCTCGCCCCCCCGAAAGCGGTCGCGGTGATAGCGTATCAGCGGCTCCACGGCGGAAAGCAGCTTGGCGGCGGTCATCAGACCGACACCGACACGAGTCCGCCGGAAGACAGCCTCGATGATCTGGCCGTGGCTGTAGTTTGGTACGATTACGCCGTCCTGAATGGTATACCCGCCGATGATCCGGCTGGCGGGAACCTTCAGGTTGAAGGCCGGGTCATTGGTGGCGGAAAGTTGGTGCACCAGCTTCCGCGCCGCCGCCCCGCGGTCATAGATGCCAGGATCGCCTTCCTCCAGTATCACCATGCACGAGCCCTTGATGCGCTCGTCGGCGGAATCGACGGCCGCCGTCACGAAGTTCGCGAAGGCCATGTTAGTGATGAAACGGCCGCGCTTGGTGACTTCGAGCAGCGGCTCCTCTGTCCCGGTCCACTCCGCGACGCGCATCTTGCCGCCGAGGAGTCCGGTCTCCACTCCAACGTAAGGGAGCGGCTCGGTGAGGCAGAAAGCTCCCCGCCAGGGTTCGCTTCCCGGCGTTTCGCCCTGCGCGGAAAGGGTGATGTACTTCCTCTTCTGCTCTTCCGTGCCGCGCTCATGAATCGGCGCCAGGGCCAGCCCCGTGGCGAGGCTGCAGGTGGCTGCGCCGCCGTCCACCCAAGCCAACTCGAACGCCGAGAGGGCCAGGGCGAGGTTCTTCGGGCCTTCCAAATATCCGCCGTATTCCGGGTCCGCGAAGATCGAGGAAAGCCCAGCCGCGTCGAACTCCTTGAGCATCTCATTCTTGCGGTCCGTCCACTCGTGGGAGTTGCGGACACCCTCGGCGACCATCTTGGCGACAACGCCGCGAGCGACCTGGCGCACGGACTGTACCATCATCTGTAGGTCAAACCGGCCGGTGAACCTCCACATAATCTGACGGACATCGTCCCCCGGCAGCGTTCGGAGGGTCTCGGTCGTACTTGTTGCAGCGCTCTCGGACATGGATTCGCGGTCCTTTCTCGTCGGGCAGGCCAAGCTGCCCCGTAGGGAAAACAGGTCTCTAGATCCGATTCTGTCCCTGATAGGGTATCGATGCCCAGCTTACCAAATTGTGATGTTCAGCATCCGCATTGCCAAACTGCACCCAGGAGGGAACCACATTGAAATCAACAGGCTGGCAGTGTATCCAGCACCTGTTTGGACGGCGCCCATTCGCAGCGTTGGGGCACATTTGGCCAGGGGTACGGGCCAGTCAACCCGCACGGTTGCGCTACAATAACATTTTGGCGGGCCGTAGCGCAGCCTGGTAGCGCGCTTGCTTGGGGTGCAAGAGGTCGCCAGTTCAAATCTGGCCGGCCCGACCAAATCCTCTCGACCTTTCGTTCTCTAAACTGGCCTTACGGGCCATTTCCGTCCGCCGGATGTGTGTCGCATTCCGCTCGAACCAGCCTATAATGAGGCCATGCTGCGAACCACATTTTTGCTCCTGGTTTTCTGCTGCTCCATGCTGGCTCATCCGCCGCAGATCCTGATCCTGCACAAAGGCGGGTCATCGCTCGGATTCTATTCGAGCAAGGGGGAGTTTCAGGAAAGCGTCGCCACCGGCAAGCACCCGCACGAGATGGTGCTCTCCAAGGACGGGCGATACATCTATTGCACGGACAATGGCGTCATGATGATCGAGCAGGGCGGCGCCGGCGGGAACACGGTTTCCATAATCGACATTCTCAAACGCGAGAAGGTCGGGGAAATCTCACTCGGCAAGTATCGCCGGCCGCACGGAATCGACATCGACCACAACACCGGGTACCTTTACGTCAGCACCGAACTGCCGGATCAACTTCTCGTCATCGACCCACAGAAGCGCGAGGTGATCAAAACCTATGACGCGAAGGGCAAGACGGCGCACATGGTCCGGCTGGGGCCGGCCGGAAAGTGGGCCTACGTGAGCAACAGCTCCTCGAGCAATGTCGCGGCGATCGAGCTGGCCAGCGGCAGCGTCAAGTTGATCCCCACCGGCGAGCGCCCGGAAGGAAGCACGCTCGCGCCCGATGGCAAGCGGCTCTATGTGGTCAACCGCGAGGCTGCGCAGATCAGCATTATCGACACTGCCAACCAGTCCGCGGTTGGGGTCATCAAAACCGGCAATGGTCCCGTGCGGGCCCGCGTGACCCCGGACAACTCCGAGATCGTCTACGGCCTGTATCACGATAAGGCGGTGGGTATCGCCGATCTGGCGGCCCGCAAGCAACTGGTCACCATTCCGCTGGCCGGGCAGCCGGTTTCCCTGGATCTCTCCGAGGATGGGCGCTTCGCCTTCGCCTCGGCGCAGGACATCCAGAAGGTCTACGTCATCAACATCAAGGAGCGCAAAATCGCACACGTGATCGAGACGCCGCCGGACATGTTCCCGGACCCGGTGATGGCGATTCACTAGCGGGAGCCTGATGTCCGTCCGGCTGGCAGCCTCGACAATCTGCTTCCGTCGCGCGCCTATCGCCGTGGCGCTTGACGAAATCCGGAATGCGGGAATCACGGCCATCGACCTGGCTGTGATTCCCGGCTTCTGCCCTCACTTCGACGCCTCGACCGCGTCGGCCGATGATCGCCGCCGCTTCGTCGACCTGGTTTGCGGCAGCGGCCTCACCGTGACCGTCCTCACCGCCGTACCCGGTCACTTCAATGCTCCCGGGGCGGATTTCGATTCCATCGTTGCCGCCGGCCGCGCAAATGTGGATCTCGCCGCGGAGTTCGGCGCCCCGGCCGTGAACCTTCATGCAGGCATGCCGATCGAGAATCGCGACGAGTTCCTGGACCAAGCTAAGCGGCAGGCGCGCGGGCAGAAGGCGATCGCCGAATACGCCGCCGGGAAAGGGCTGCGCATCAACCTGGAAGCGCCACACCGCAACGGTCTCACCCGCACAATCGCCGAGGCCGAGTATCTGGTCGAGGAGATCGGCGAAGACAACGTCGACTTCCTGCTCGATGTCACCCACGTGCAGGCCGGCGGCGCCCGGCCGCACGACGCCGTGCGCCGGTGGCGGGGACGGATCGGCTACGTTCATTTGCGCGATGGCAAAGGGGAGGACATCTTCTTCGTCCCCGGCGATGGCGACATCGACTTTGCCGCGTTACTGGCCGCGTTGGAGGAAATCCGCTACGCTGGCTGGTGCGCACTCGAACTGGAGACGCCGCGCGAAGCGCTCGAAGACCGCCGCACCGATCTGCGCCGGGCTCTACACTACCTGCAGACCAAGGCCGGCATGAAGGTGAGCGAGGGCCTCCGGTAGAATGAAGGTTCACTCGTTTCGAGGAGGCTCCACATGAAAGCTCTGGTCACCGCTTTGCTAATTACTGTCTTCGCCCTGGCGGCGCCCTCCGCCGCCCCGGCTCACGAGCCGGACGGCAAGTTCGTCCACCACGTCTTCTTCTGGTTCAAGAACCCGGACAACGCTGAACACCACAAGAAGTTTCTCGAGGAGATCGCCAAGATGAAAGCCATCGGGACCATCCTCTACTCCCACATCGGGAAACCTGCCGGGACCCCCCGGGAAGTGGTCGACAACACCTGGACCTACGACTGGCTCGTTACCTTCAAAAGCCAGGCGGACTGGAAGATTTACAACGACCATCCCATCCATTCGAAGTTCGTCGAAGAAGCCGGCCACATCTGGAGCAAGGTCCAGGTCTACGACACGATCGTCGAGGACTAGTCCCCGCACGTAGCCGTGTGCCGGGTGGTGGCAGCCGCGCCCCCAGCCGTCGCGAAAGAACCCGATGAAGATTCCACCATACATTGGCTACCCGATTCTTGCCGTCTTTGCCTGGCTGGCTGCCTGGTTCATCGCCAACCGGCAGGTTTTTCACCCGATGCGGTATCCCGCCGGGTGGTGGGAAGGCCAGGCGCAGTTGGGGGTTGAGGATGTTTCCATCCGAACACCGGACGGATTGACTCTCCACGGCTGGTGGAAGGAGTCGCCAGGATCCGATCTCGTCACCCTCTACCTGCACGGAAACGCCGGGAACGTCACGCACCGTGGCCGTCACATCCAAGAGATCGTGGCGGCCGGATCATCCGTGCTCGTGATCGACTACCGGGGCTACGGCAAGAGCCAGGGACGGCCCTCCGAGCAGGGTCTCTACACGGACGCCGAAGCCGCATACGACTATCTGCTCACACAGGGCTACGGGCCGCATCAGATCGTCCTACACGGCGAATCGCTAGGGACGTCGGTCGCCATGGATCTCGCGATCCGGCGGCCAGCCCGCGGCGTGATTCTCGAAGCTCCCTTTACCAGCGCCGGCGACGTTGCCCACCGGATACTGCCATTCCTCGGCCCGCTGCTGGTGCGGTCATTTCCGACGAAGAGCAAGATCGGGAATCTCAAGTGGCCGCTGCTCCTGATCCACGGCACGGAGGATGAGATCATCCCGTTCGAAATGGGCCGGGAGCTTTTCGACCTGGCGCCCGAGCCGAAGCAGTTCCGGGAGGTTCCGGGGGCGGGCCACAACGACATTACCGAAATTGGAGGACCTGAGTATCGCCGATGGCTCTTGGATTTCTACTCAGCGCCGCCCGGCGAAGCCTGATCCTTGGCGTGTCCCTGCCGTGGCTGCGCTTCCATGGACTTCAAGTCCTCCGGGAAAACAGCGTAGCCATCCGGCGGCGGGAAAAGTTCCTGCAGCAGTTCGAGCCTCCGGCGCAGGTACCGGCTGGCCAGTTGGCGCGGTCCGGTTTCGACATCAATGTCGCAGCAGATCCCGTGCAGGTACAGTGTCAAGGTATCAATCAACGCCTGCCGGGCGTACTTGTCGAAACCCTTCGTCTTGCGGCGTAGATTGGTCTGCCGGCGCAGCAGGGCCTGCTTTAGTTCCCAGCTTTCCTCGTCTACTTCACCGTGAACAGCGCCGCTGAGTTCATCCTGGACAATCGCGAAGAAAGCATCCTGAATGGACTCGCCCGCCGCCTCCACGAGAACCTTGGCCAGGCAATGATAGAAGCGGTAATGATACTCGGCCACTTCCTGGTCTTTCACCGCGAAAATCAGGGCAGCCAGTTCCGGCGTTAAACCCACGGAGTCCCACACCCGTACTTTCGGGGCCGGGCGCTCGAAGGCTACCCGGTCCTCGCCGTTGCTGTGCTCCAGATAGGGAACCAGCAGAATGGCTGTCTCCGGCAGTTTTTCGCGGATCGCCGGCGGCAGCGCCAGCACCGGTTCATCGAGGTACTCCTTAACATCGTCGTCCGCGAACGGGACGCCGGTGAAGAAGTAAGAGAAGCGATTGCGCAGCGGCACCAGTTGCCCGCTGATTTGCCGGGCGAACTCGACGGTATTGAGCTTCGAAGATTGGGGTTTCTCAGACATCGGCCAAGTCTCCTCCATCTTAACAGCGCCCCTGCCGGCGCCTGCGATAGAATCGCGAGTTAGATGCCACGGCACGCCTTGTTTCTGTTGTCCCTGCTTATTGCCTTCACGCTCCAGGCCGCACCTCCCAACTTCGTGATCATCCTCGCCGACGATTTGGGCTACGGCGATCTATCCGCCTACGGCGGGTGGATCGACGTCCCGCACCTCGATCGTCTGGCCGCGGAAGGTATGCGCTTCACTGACTTCCATTCCAACGGAGCCGTTTGCAGCCCAACCCGCGCCGCGCTGCTGACGGGCCGGTATCAGCAGCGAGCCGGCATTCCCGGCGTCGTGTACGCGGACCCAAAGCAGCCGGTACACCAGGACGGCCTGCAAACCTCGGAGATCACCTTCGCCGAGCTCCTTCGGGACGCCGGCTACGCGACCGGGATCTTCGGCAAATGGCACCTTGGCTACCACCCGCGGTACAACCCCGTTCGCCACGGCTTCGATGTCTTCCGCGGCTATGTGAGCGGCAACATTGATTTCTTCTCCCATGTCGACCAGGCAGGAACTTACGACTGGTGGCATGGCGGCGCGACGGCCCAGGAGCCTGGTTACGTCACCCACCTCATCAACCGGCACTCGGTCGCCTTCATTGAGCAGAATCACCAACGCCCGTTCTGCCTCTATGTGCCCCACGAGGCCCCGCACTATCCCTTTCAAGGGCCGGATGATGACCCGAAGGGCTTTCGCGTTGCCGGCGAGCGCTCCGTCCGGCTGGAACAGGACGAAGCGACCATCCGGCAGAAGTACCGGGAGATGGTTATCGAGATGGACGAAGGAGTCGGCCAGATCCTGGCGACGCTCGAGCGTCTGGACCTTGACGAAAACACCCTCGTCATCTTTTTGTCCGACAACGGCGCCACTGCCGAGGGCAGCAACGGGCAGTTTCGCGGGACGAAGGGCGCCGTGTTCGAAGGCGGCCACCGTGTGCCAGCCATCGCGCGCTGGACAGGCAGAATCGAGGCCGGGTCCGAAACATATCAGTTAGCGATGAGCTTCGATCTCATGCCGACGATGCTGGAGTTAGCCGGTATCAAACCGCCATCGGCCCATCCCTTGGACGGAGTGAGCTTGGCGCCAGTTCTGCTCCGCGGCGAGAAGCTGGAGCGTGGCCCGCTTTTCTGGCAGCACGGTGAAGCATTCGCCATGCGCGACGGCCGCTGGAAGCTTATCACCGGCCAGCGCGGCCTCGCCGGCGACGGCCTATTCGACCTCGCGGCCGATCCCGCCGAGAAGACCAACCTGGCCGAGGATCACCCGGCCCGGGTGCGGCGCATGAAAGCCGCCGTCAAGAAGTGGGTCGCGGACACGACTGCTACGGCGACCACGCAGCCCTCCTCCAAATCTTCAAAGTAAAGGAACTTATTATCTGATTATCTCAAACATGACTTGTCCTTCAAGTTTCATATAATTGTGACTGAGGGGACCCTCATTGCATCCATTCTGGACAAGGAAGTAGCTCGATGTCGACATCCGAAGTCAGTCCCGCTGCCGCGAAAGAAGAAGAAGGGGGGAAGCCGCACATCGTCAACGACTTCAGCATTCAGGTCGCGACGGTCAACGGTTCCGGCTCCCAAACCGCAAACAACGTTCTCATGCGCTCCATCTTTCAGATGGGCGTACCCGTATCCGGGAAAAACCTCTTCCCATCCAATATCCAAGGCCTTCCGACCTGGTTTACCATCCGAGCCAACAAGAATGGCTACATAGGCCGGAAGAAAGAGATCGATCTGTTGGTGGCGATGAACTCGGACACCGCCAGAGATGATCTTGCCACGCTCGAGAGCGGGGCGGCCGTGGTCTACGATGCGCCGCTAAAGCTGAACGAGCTGCGTTCGGATCTATGCTTCTACCCGGTGCCTTTCGATAAGCTTGTGGCGCCAGTCTGCCCCGAGGCGCGCCTCCGGAAACTCGTGCGCAACATGATCTACGACGGAGTGGTGGCCCAACTGCTTGGTATTGAGCTCGAAGAAGTTCGCCAGGCTCTCTACAAGCAGTTTGGTCCTCGCAAGGTGAAGGCCGCCGATCTGAACTGGGGCGCGGTCCAAGCTGGAGCGGAGTACGCCAAGGAAACCTTCGAGAAGATCGACCCGCTGCATGTGGAGCGGATGGACGAAACCGCGGGCAAGATCATCATCGACGGCAACGCCGCCACGGCTCTCGGCGCCCTGTTCGCGGGCGTCACCGTGGTCGCCTGGTATCCGATTACGCCTTCCTCGTCGCTGGTTGACGCCCTTACCAGCTTCCTGCCGAAGACGCGGATCGATCCGGAAACCGGTAAATCCACCGTCGCCGTCGTGCAGGCCGAGGATGAGTTGGCCTCGATCGGCATGGTCGTCGGGGCCGGCTGGGCCGGGGCCCGGGCGATGACCGCCACCTCCGGTCCGGGAATTTCCCTGATGGCGGAATTCACCGGACTCGCCTATTATGCGGAAGTCCCCGCTGTCATCGTCGACGTGCAGCGCGTGGGACCCTCCACCGGGCTTCCGACGCGCACCCAGCAGGGCGACATTCTCTCCACCGCCGTTCTCTCCCATGGCGACACGAAGCATCCGATGCTGATTCCCGGATCACCTTGCGAATGCTTCTCGATGATGAATGACGCTTTCAATCTTGCCGAGCGGTTCCAGACTCCGCTGTTTGTGATGTCGGATCTCGATCTTGGGATGAACAACTGGATGTCCGATCCGTTCGAATACCCATCCGAGCCGATCGCCCGCGGGAAAGTACTTACGGCGGAGGACCTCGAGAAGCTTGGCGGCTTTTCCCGTTACAAGGACGTTGATGGAGACGGAATCGGCTACCGCACGCTGCCGGGTACCGAACATCCCAAGGCTTCCTATTTCGCTCGCGGCAGCGGGCACAACGAAGAAGCGAAATACAGCGAGCGGCCTGACGAATACGTCAGGAACGTCGATCGGCTGGCCCGCAAGTTCGACGAAATGAAGAGGCATGTTCCGAAGCCGGAGATCCAGGCTCTCGAGCACGCTTCGGCCGGCCTGGTCTGCTACGGAACCTCCAAGTACGCGACCGAGGAAAGCCGGGACCAGCTTGCCGCGGAGTACGATTTCGAGGTCAGCTATCTTCGCCTGCGCGCCTACCCGTTCACTCAGGAGTTGCTCGATTTCATCGACCGCCACGCCACGGTGTATGTGGTAGAGCAAAACCGGGACGGCCAGATGCTTGAGCTGATGAAGATGGATCTCAGTCCGGAGAGGAGCGCAAAGCTACGAAGCGTCCGCTACTATGGCGGGCTCCCCATTGACGCCCGCTCCATTACCGACAATATTGCCAGTCAGGAGGGACTATGAGTACTAAAGCAGCGCCTCCGCCGAAGGCCCCCAAGACAAATCACATTGGTCTGGAAATCATCGAGTACAAAGGCGGCAAGACGACCCTGTGCGCCGGCTGCGGACACAATGCCATCTCCCAGCGCATCATCGATTGCTTCTTCGAGATGGGCATCCAACCGTGGAGCGTGGCGAAATTCTCCGGCATCGGGTGTTCGTCCAAGTCGCCGGCCTATTTCTTGAATCAAGCCCATGGATTTAATGGAGTGCACGGCCGGGCCCCCGCGCTGAGCACGGGAGCGATGGTGGCTAACCGCAATCTGATCGGCATGGTGGCGTCTGGTGACGGCGACACCGCCTCGATTGGACTTGGCCAGTACATGCACATGCTGCGGCGCAATGTTCCGCTGATTTACATCATCGAGAACAACGGCGTCTATGGCCTGACGAAGGGCCAGTTCTCCGCGACCGCAGACGTCGGCTCCAAGCTCAAGAGCGGCCTGTCGAACGAGCTTCCGCCCATTGATTGCTGCCTGCTCGGCATCGAATTGGGAGCCACCATGGTGGCCCGCTCATTTTCCGGCGACAAGAACCAGCTCAAGGCCGTACTGAAGGCCGCCATCGCGCACGACGGGCTGGCGGTGCTGGACGTGATCAGCCCGTGCACCACTTTCAACGATCACGAGGGCTCCACCAAGAGCTACTCCTACATGAAGGATCACGATGAGCCGCTGCACGATATCGACTTCGTCCCCTACTTCGAGGACATCGAGGTGGAGATCGCCGAGGGCGAGGTGCGTGACGTGAAACTTCACGACGGCTCCACGCTACGGCTCCGGAAACTCGATCGCGACTACGATCCGACGGACCGCTACGCCGCTATCCATGCTCTGCATGAGGCTGCCCGCGCCAGCGAGACCCTGACTGGGATACTCTACGTCAACAACAAGGCCGAGACTTTCCTCGACATGCTGAACCTGGTTGACGACCCGCTCGGGACCCTGCCGGAGTCGAGAACCCGGCCGCCGAAGGACGCACTCGACGAGATCATGGAGAGTCTCCGCTAGCGAGGGGGTCCGCCCCGGCCTAACCACTGAAATTGCGGCCGCCCGGGAGGGCCACCTCAGCACTTGCCGAAGGTGGCCCCGACTTGGATGTTAATCGCTTCGAAGAATAAACACTTCTGAATCAATCGATTACAGAGCAGCATTTTCGCCATTTTGATGCCGGCCAAAGCTCCTGGCCGGAGTGGCTCCAGCGTTTAGTTGGCTTTGTTTTGTCATATTCGGTTGTCAAACATCCAGCGGGTAGAGGCTGCTGGCCGCCACCCAAGAAGAGAGAATCAAGAGACCCCAGAACCGCAGCGCGAGGATCATCTTCGCGGCAACGTCAGGCCTCATTCACGGGCGAACTCGAAGCCAAGCCGAATCCGCCAGTACTGCAGAAGACTACCACGCACCGTTTTGAAACAAAGGTGTCGAGACGCAGCAAGTGATTGATATGTTGCGGTTTGTGTAGGATTTGAGGTGATGTGATCGGCGATCTAAGCAGTGAGCAAGCTGGCCACTACCGCCTATGGGATGATTTCGACGCGCAGTGAGATATCGAGCGTCCGTCCAATCTCTTCGAGTAAACGCTTCTTTTCGGCGGTATTTGAGTGAGTGCAGATGTAGTATCCCCCAATCCGGAATTGGTTGTGGTAGTCTTCCGCGGCCTGGGTTTCGATCAGTGCGATTCCCGAAAGCCGTTTGTGAAGTGTTTTCACGCGTTCGATCCCAATCTTTGCGATGGCGCGGGCAAACGTCTCAGCAGCCGTAGGCTTCCCGATCGTTTCACCGTCAATGAAAACACGGAGCCTGCCACGCGTAGTAGGGGTCGCGTCAATTGGCCTGTTCGCGTCTGAACGTGGCCCGCTGTTCCATTGGCGTTGCAGGGCCTCGACCTTTTCCACGAGGGCATCATAGTGTTGGCTGATCGCCAGACACTTGCCGTGGCTGACGAGGTCTCGCTCTAATGTCGCCTCCGCCGCCCTTTGGATCCAGTCGTCAGAAGCCGAGCGAATAGCTTGAATTAGGTCCTGGAGGCATTGCGATATATTGGAATCGCCTGGGGTCTCCACCGTTTTCTTCTTCGACATCGTTAGTTCCTCCGAAGGCGTTTCGTCCTGTGGCCGGTAGAATCTTCTATGATCATTTTTTAGATATACCGCCCGGATCCGTTTCGCCAGCACATGCACACCCTGCGCCGAAATGTCCCCCCTGATCTGTAACGATCGAAAATAAGGACGTCTATGGACTAACGAAGGGTCGATTCAGATCGTGCCGAATCGCTGAGAGTGAAGCCGCCCGGAAGAGTCCCTCTGCCGCCTGTCTACGGTGGCCCAGACTTGGATGTTAATCGCTTCGAAGAATAACCAATTCTGAATCAATCGATTACAGAGCAGCATTTTCGCCATTTTGATGCCGGCCAAAGCTCCTGGCCGGAGTGGCTCCAGCGTTTAGTTGGCTTTGTTTTGTCATATTCGGTTGTCAAACATCCAGCGGGTAGAGGCTGCTGGCCGCCACCCAAGGAGACAGATTCAATAGGCCCCAGAACGCAGCGCGAGGATCATCTTCGCGGCAACGTCAGGCCTCATTCACGGGCGAGCTCGCAGCCAAGCCGAATCCGCCAGTACTCCAGAAGACTACCACTCGCCGTTTTGAAACAAAGGTGTCGAGACGCAGCAAGTGATTGATATGTTGCGGTTTGTGTAGGATTTGAGGCGATGTGATTGCGCAAAGCCGAATTCAACTTACGCGTATTTTGCATAAGCAAAACTTTGTCCTTCGCGCGTTGAACCCTCCATGGTGCGGCTCAGCATATTTTTTGGCCTGGATCGGAACGACTGGAGCCGAGGGGACGCATGAGGATCGGTGCGCCCCCAAAGGGCGGGTGGTATGCCGCGGCCGGTGGCCATGCCGGGCGGAGGCATATAATTGTTGGTGTGCGGCGGCGAAATCTGCTTGCCTGCGTGGCCGCGGTGGGCTTCGCTTGGGGCGGGACCGACACAGAAACGATTTGGAACGAGTACGTCGAGTGGTACCTGCGTCAGCCCATCGCTGTTACCGACCCGCGCCAGGCGTACCTCGATCATCTCAAGCGTTCCGGTTTTAGCGACGGCGAGCTGGGGGAACGCTCGGAGGTAATCGAGCGGCTGACCAGAGAGCGCCGGGAGGAACTGCGCCCGCTTTTCTTCGATCGGACTTACGCGAGCGCACCGCGCTTCAACACCGAACCGAACGCCTTGCTGGTGGAAGCCGTCCGGGACGTGAGGCCGGGGCACGCGCTGGACATCCATATGGGGCAAGGGAGGAACGCCATCTTTCTTGCCTCGAAAGGCTGGGAAGTTACGGGTTTCGATTATTCCGCCGAAGGGGTGCGCACGGCGCGGGAGGCGGCGAAGCAGGCGGGGGTGGCGCTGACGGCTCTCGTCGAGCGCCATGAGGATTTCGAGTTCGGGCGGGAGGAATGGGACCTGATCGTGATGACTTATACCTGGGTTCCTCTGGACGGCCAGTATGTTGATCGCATCATTGAGTCGCTCAAGCCCGCGGGGTTGATCGTTTTTGAACACCTAATGGATCTGTCGGGGAGCGAGGGCGCCGCGCCTTGGCTGCCCAGGCCGAACCAATTGCTCGAGGTCTTCGGGCGTCTCCGGATTCTCCGGTATGAGGACACGCTGGCCCCCGCGGACTGGTCCTGGCGGCCTGAACGGATCGCGCGGCTGGTGGCCGAGAAGTGATGTCACGCCAGAGGCCGGGTGGGCAGAAATCCCGCCAGGCCGGAAACAAACGAGGATCGTGCTGACGCCGGGGACTCGAAGGTTGATTCCTGGAACGTAGCGGGCCGCCGCTGGGCATTATCAAACTCGCGATGTACCACCAGGGATATATATGGGGTGCATTGACGCCTATCGTAAGTTTGACTAATCTAGTATCATAAGGCGAGACTCCTCGCACGGGGGAGGAGACGCTGGGAGGAGGACTCAGTGCTAGTTTGCGGGATTAATGGAGGACACAACGCCTCGGCAGCGTTGGTTCAGGACGGACGGCTCATTGGAGCCCTCCAGGAAGAAAGACTTACACGATGCAAGAACCAGAGCGGATACCCACGGAACGCCGTTGAGCGCTTGTTGCGTCACCATTCCGTGTCATGGAGCGATGTTGACGCCTTCGTATTCGGCGGACACGAGGTTTACTACGAGCCCGGTCTAGACGAACGAGACTACTCGCTCCGCATTCGCAGTTACAAGAATCTAGCCCGGACGAAGGTGCGGCGCTGGCTGCGCAAGACGCCAATGAGGGCGCGAACCCATCGGGCCCGGCGCGAGCGCCAGATCGCGAATCTGCTTGAGCATGGCGTCAAGCGCGATGTGATCTTCCAAATCGATCATCACCGTTCGCATGCGGCGACGGCCTACTACGGCGCCGGGATGAGCGACGATACGCTCGTGATCACGATTGACGGTGCGGGCGACGGGCTGTGCGCAACCGTATCCGAACCGGCGGCGAACGGGCAATTGAAGACGCTCGCGACGGTGAGCGAAGAGCACTCGATCGGGAACCTTTGGTCTGTCATCACGGCGTTGCTGACGATGGTTCCGCTTGAGCATGAATACAAGCTTATGGGGATGGCCCCGTACGCGAGCGCCAAAGGAACCGAAGCGGCGAAGCAGATATTCAGCAGAGCCTTCGAACACTCGAACGGGACGTGGAGGCTAGCGAACAAGGCTCCGAACATCCTGTTCTCCTATGAATACTGGCGCGAGGCCCTCGAATTCACCCGTTTTGATCAACTGTGCGGAGGACTGCAGGCCTTCACCGAGGAGTTCCTCGGAGCATGGGTGCAGCAATGGCTGCGGAGGACGGGAAAGAGGAAGCTTCGCCTGTCCGGCGGCGTGTTCATGAATGTCAAGCTCAACCAGGTTCTTGGCGCGCTGCCTGAAGTGGATGACATTTTCATCACTCCATCCTGCGGTGACGAAACGAATTCCATCGGAGCCGCCTGGGCATACCTGGCGGATCAGGGACGCGCTGAAGAGATCGAGCCATTCGGACCGTTGTACCTGGGGCCCGAGCCGGCGGCTTCCGACTATGAGGCGGCCGCGCTGCAGGCCAAGGAACAAGGATTTAGCGTCGAGCGTCCCGATCGGATTGAAGACTTCATTGCCGATCTGCTGGCGGGCGGAGAAGTGGTGGCAAGAGTGACGGGCGGGGAAGAATTCGGGGCTCGCGCGTTGGGGAATCGATCCCTGCTCGCCGATCCGTCAAGCGTGGAGGTCGTCAAAGTCATCAACCACGCCATCAAATGCAGAGATTTCTGGATGCCGTTCGCCCCGTCGGTTCTGGAGGAGGCGGCCGACCGCTATTTGCATAACCCCAAGGGTTTCTACGCCCCCTATATGATCCTCACGTTCGATTCCCGGAATACCTCCGAGATCGCTGCCGCCTGCCATCCCGCGGATGCAACGATCCGGCCGCAGATGGTGCGGCGGGAATGGAATCCAGGATACCACCGCGTTTTGGAGTCTTTCCAGGAGAGAACCGGGCGCGGCGCGTTATTGAACACTTCCTTCAATATTCACGGGGAGCCGATCGCTTCGAGTCCGGCAGACGCCGTTGACGTGCTGCGGCGGTCGGGTTTGCGCCATCTCGCGTTGGGGCCGTTTCTGATCTCGAAAGACAGCGCTGGCGTGAGCGATAGCGACAATGCCTGGAGCGCTGCTCGGCTTAGCTCCGTAAGCAGCCGCTGATAGTTCACTGCAAGACCGGCGGATCCGCCGTCTGGGTTCCGTGATTCCGGGGGTAAGCGGCATGAGTGTCCCGAAGAAGCGCGGGTAACCGCCCTGGATAAATTCGCGCTGCGTGGTCCAGGGGATGTGTACCTTGCAGCCGTAGTCCGAGAAGCTGGCCGGAATGGAAACAATCTTCGCGCGTGTGCTCTCGTCCAACGCTTCAGCTACGATCGGGACGAAACACGGGTTGTTCGCCGGGTCGGTCCCGGCCGCGGGGGTTTACTGGATCCCCGGCACCACTTGAAGGGCGTTTTCGTAGTAGATCTTCCGGAGGACCTCGTCAGGCAGGTCGAGGCCGTAGAGATTCCAGAGGCCGTGGTGCTTGCGGTCATGGGGAAAGTATTCATCAGCGGTTTCGAGGACGCGGAAATAGGTGCTGTACTCCTCCGGGCGCCAGGTGTCCTTTCCGAACAGGATGCGGTCCTGGTAATCGATGCAGAACTGCCGGGCGAAGCGCGGCTGGCGGCCGAGTTCCTCGATGACCGCGCCGAATTCCGTGTAGACGTTCGGCAGGCGGTCGAGGAGTTTTCCCAGCCGGGCGAGGTCTCCGCCAAGCCAGCCGAGGTGAGCGTTGATGAATTTGGTCCCGGGGTGTTTCGCGAAGAGGCGGTGCTGCTCGGCCATGATGGATTCCCAACTGGGATACGCGTCCGGCGGCCTGGCCCGGCGGGGGTAGAGCTTCAGTTCCAGCCAGCGCTCGTTGTACTTGTCCATCGGCTCGAACAGCGGCGCGGGTTCGGCGGTGTGGATCAGCACCGGGACACCAAGCCGGCCGCAGGCGGCGAAAAGCTTGTCAAACCGAGGGTCGTCGACTTGGACGCGCCGGCCGCTGCCGTCCTTCAGTGTCAGCCCGAAGTTCTTGAAGATCTTGAGGCCCGCCGCTCCGTTACGCACATCCTGCTCGACTTGGGCGGCCACGCGGCTGGGAAAGTCCGGCTCGTCGATCCCGTCGAAGTTGATATTCGCGAAGACGACGATACGGCTGCCGTGATACTCGCCCAACGCTTCGACGCTCTTGCTCAGCCGGCCGCCGTATCCACCGCTGAGATTCACCATGGCGCGCATGTTGATCCGGTCCATATCCCGAATGAGAGCTTCCACCTGCTCCGGTGAAGTGAGGCGGCGCTGGTGGTTGTGTACGTCGATGAAAGGATACTTTGCGCGCGTCACGACGGTTTCGGGCGTAACGAGAGTGGATCGCGGCTCATACTCCTCGATCGTCATTTCTTGACCACCGGCGAGCGATATCAGGAGTGTGATGCCGATTACAGTGCGTTTCATCTCAATGCCCAGCAAGTTGGATTACTGCAATTATGCGGTGCCGCGGCCTGGTTCCGCAATCAGCTCCGCCACCCGCCGCTGGAGTTCCGCGGTGAGCGCGTTAGCTTCGGTGAACCTTCCGGCGGGTATGGGCTTTCCGATCCGGACGCGCACGTGGGCAGGCCGGACTTGTATTGTGCCGCGCGGTAGCGCCTCCCCGGTTCCCGAGACGCCGACCGGCACGATCGTCGCTTTCGCCTTCAGTGCCAGCAGCGCGGCGCCGGGTTTGAAGGGCCGCAAGCCGGAGGGCGAGCGGCTTCCCTCGGGAAACAAGAGCATCGGGGCGCCATTTTCCATCTTCCGCCGCGCGGCGGCGAAGGCTTTCAAGGCAGCGCGCTTGTCCTCACGTTCCACGGGAATGTGTCCGCCCAAACTCAGGTGCCACCCGATGAAGGGGGTGCGGAAGAGCGACAGCTTCGCCATGAAGCGGAAGGAGACGGGCAGGCTCACGATGAGCACCGGAATGTCCAGCATGCTGCGGTGGTTGGAGACGATCAGCAGCCGCCCGTGGCGCGGCGTATCCTCCCCTCCCTGAACGTCGAGCCTCACCCCAGAGGTGAAGAGCATGAAACGGGACCAAAAACAGGCGGCCCAGTGGCCGGAGTTTCCGCTGCGGTCAATCGTATGGGCCACGGCGGTACACAATCCCATCATCAGGACTGCAATGGCCGCTAGAGGATTCGTGATGAGGGCGATCCGGAGCTTCCGAAGCACAACCACGATTCTAGCTGACGAGCATTCGGCGCGCCGCTCCGACGAGCATCAGCGAGCCGGTTATGACGATCAGGTCCTCCTCGCCGGCTGTGCGCGTCTGGCGCAGCGCCTCCTCGATATTCGCGGCGACCGACACGGAGGTGTGGTCGAAAAGCCTCTGCTGCACTTCGGAACGCAGGGCGCGCTGGGATTCCGGGCTGGTGAGAATCACATGGTCAACAACCGGCGAGAGGATATCTGCTATTTCGTCGAGTGATTTGTCGCGCATGGCACCGTAGATGAGCCAGATGCGCCGGCCGGAATAGAATCGCCCGAGATGCCGTGCCAACGCGCGAATCCCCCCCGGATTATGCGCGCCGTCGAGCAGGATTTCGGGCGCACGGGCAACCCGCTCCAGCCGTCCCGGCCAGGTTACCGCGGCGATTCCGCGTTCGATGACGTTCGCCGCGAGTCCGAGCGCGTCGAGGGCCGCAACGGCTGTCAGCGAGTTCTCTACCTGGTGCTCGCCGGCCAGCGGGCACGAGACCTGAACTTCCCGGCCAGTTGTGCAGGCGACGAACCGGCTTCCATCGGCAGATAGACTCGAGTTCCGGGCCGTCCAGACGCCGGCCTCGATTAGTGGCGCGCCCACTTCGGTGGCCTTCTCCTGGATCACCGCAAAGGCTTCGGGGCGCTGCGCGCCGACCACCACTGGAACGCCAGGTTTCAGGATGCCAGCCTTCTCCCGGGCGATCGCCTCGATGCTGTTACCGAGGTACCGCTCATGGTCATAGTCGATGCGGGTTATGACGGTTAGCGCGGGTAAGACTACGTTGGTAGCGTCCAACCGGCCACCGAGTCCGGTCTCGATCACCGCCATTTCAACGCCGAGGTCGCGGAATAGCAGCATCCCCATCGCCGTAACGGTCTCAAAATACGTGGGATGTGCGTCTATCTTCCCGCGCCGGTACATATCTTCGGCGACGCGGTGCACGGCTTCGAACGCCCGCACGAACTGCTCCTCGCTGACGGGAATCCCATCCATTTGAATCCGCTCGGTCGGCTCCACCAGGTGAGGAGAGGTGTAGAGGCCGGTCCGGACGCCGGCGGCGCGCAACCCGGAGGCGATCATCGCGGAAACGGATCCTTTGCCGTTGGTCCCCGCGATGTGGACCGAGCGGAAGGCTCGGTGCGGATTGCCGAGGGCCTCGAGGAAAGTCCGAATCCGGTCCAGGCCCAGCTTGATGGTCCGAACCTCGTTGCCCAGCGAGTAGAGGAAGTGGACCGAGTCCGGGTAGGTAGTCATGCGAGACTCCCATTTTACTGCCGGTCTCGAATTGTGGCGTGCGCCTCCGATTTCGCTTGGCGGTAACGCGTTCTTAACCTAAACTGGTGGCGGACTCACGACCGCCGCCCGCCGGACGGCGCGGCGGGCCCTCCAGCGGGCCGGCGGCCAGCCTGAAAGGAGGATCGCATGGCAGTCCTGCCAAGACTTCGTCAATTTCTGAATCAGAATCATGTCGCTTACACGCATCATGTGCATCCGACGGTTTACACGGCGAAAGAGGTCGCCGACGTCGAGCACGTCCCGGCGCATCGTATGGCGAAAGCCGTCGTCTTTTGTAGCAATCAAGGCTATGGCCTGGCCGTTCTTCCGGGCGATTACGTCGTGGACCTACAGGAGTTGCGGCTGGCGCTCGGACTGTCGCGCATCCGCCTGGCCACCGAGAAGGAGTTGGCGGAACTCTTCGAGGACTGCGAGTTAGGCGCGATGCCGCCGTTCGGGGGCCTATACGACATGCCGACATTTCTCGATAGCGCGCTCATCAATGAGCAGACCATCGCGTGCAACGCCGGGACGCACAAGGATACGATCTACCTGGATACGAACGAGTACCGCCGCACGGCGAAGCCCACGGTGATTCACTTTTCGCACAGCGCGGCGGCATAGTGCGGCCCATGAGCGCGCCACAGACCGGGAAGGCGCCCCGCCACGGGCAATGAAAGCGCCCCGCCACGGGCAATAATGGTAAGGGAGACGGTTCTCCGAGCGCCGTCTCGACTTTTTGCCCCTCCATGACGTCAATAGACCAGGAAACGGAGTTTCAAGCTTGATCTTCCGGGAGGTTGAAGACCGCGACCTCGTACTGCAGGCGCGCTCCGGCGATGTCGAAGCATACAACCGCCTCGTCTCGCGTTGGGAGAAGCGCGTCTACAACTACGTGCTGCGGCTCGTCAACGCCGTGGAAGACGCGCAGGACTTGACGCAGGACGTGTTCTTGAAGGCGTATCAGAGCCTCCGGAAGCTGGACGACCCGGCGCGATTTTCCGCCTGGCTGTTCCGCATCGCGCACAATGAGTCCTATTCGCTCCTGCGGAAGCGCAAGCCGGAAACCGACGTGGTGGATCAGCCGCCGGCGGCGGGTCCCGGGGGGCGCATGCTGCCCGTGGAGACGTCGCTGGCGGTCACGGCGGCAATGAAGAAGCTTTCGGCGGACCAGCAGGAAGCGGTGGTTTTGAAGATCTATCAAGGGTTTAAGTTCGACGAGATCGCCGGGATTCTGAATTGCCCGGTGTCCACTGTCAAGTCGAGGGTCTATACGGCTTTGGATCTGCTAAAGGAGACGCTGGCGCCGGTGGAACGCACGTAGCGGGGTGACAATGATGAGTTGCTCGGAAATTGATGTCAAAGGTTACTTTCTCGAGGAACTGGCGGCCGAAGAGGCCGCTGGGGTGAAAGAGCACCTGCGGGTGTGTACGGAGTGCCGCGAGGAAATGGAGCGCCTCGAGACCACGCATGCGGCGCTGCTTGCGGTTCGCGAGGAAGAGATTCCGCGGCGGATCGCTTTTGTCTCCGACAAAGTGTTTGAGCCGAACTGGTGGCAGCGTATATGGCAGTCGGCTCCGAGGCTGGGATTTGCCTCGGCGGCGATGCTCTCCGTGGCGATCTTTGTGCATGCCTACACTCGTCCGGCAACCGTGATGCAGGAGACCGGTCTGGACCAGGCGGCGGTTCAGGAGATCGTCGAGCGTGAAGTCGCGCATCGGCTCGATACGGCTGTGGCGCAAGCGGTGGCTACCGCGGAACAGCGCAGCCACGAACGAACCGAGGAGTTGTTGCAGACGGCCGCCGAACGCTATGAAATGGAACGCCGGCAGGACCGGGCCATGGTGGAGCAGGCCTTTGACTACCTCACCAAAAGGCTGAACGTGGAGCACATCAGTGTCGCGCGGATGACCGAATATCCGGAGGTGGCACGGTGAAACGGTGGTTGCTGGTAGCGGTAGCCGCGGTTGCTGCCGCGATTGCCGCCCTGCCCGCCAATCCGGCGGTTAACCGCGAAGATCTCGCGGCGCTCGAACGGATGTTTGACTCGCGGATTGCCAGCTACAATCCGAACGATCCTTTCCATTTGCTCGGCAACACACGCGGATTCTATCTGGAAGACTACGGTGTGCTCTTCAGCCTGGAGCTGAACCTGGTGGCGGCCGCGGTGGTAACCCCCTTCCGGCCCGCATACACCCCGGAACAGCTCGAGCAATTGCGGCTGAAGAAGATCGCGAGGCTGGGAGACCTGAAGAACATGATGCAGGCGCAGATGGTGGACTCCGCTCTCAGGCTGAATAGTGTTCCGCTGGACCAGCGGGTGGCCGTGGGCGTCTCGATTTTCCGCTTCGGCTGGGAGGACTCCCGGGGCATTCCCTCGCAGATTCTGATGGAGGCGCGCCGGCAGGCGCTGGTGGACTTCGAGTCCGGCAATCTCGACGCCGCGGGCCTCAGGGAAGCCATCCGGATTCAGGAATTCTAAGGAAGACATGCGACTCGGCGAAATGCTCATCGAGCGCCGGCTCATCTCCTCCGAGGACCTGGAGCGGGCGCTCGAAATCCAGAAAGAACGCGACGAGAAGATCGGCAAGATCCTGGTGGATCTCGGTTTCGTGGCCGTCCGGGACGTGATGGCGGCGCTTTCGGAGCAGCTCGGCGTCCCCCTGGCTTCGCTCACCGAGCCGCCGCCGGTGACGCCGGAGACAGAGGGGCTGTCGGCGAAGTTTCTCCGCCAGTTTAAGTGCATGCCGATGGGGCAGCTCGATTCCACTCTGACGCTGGCGATGGCCGATCCGCTCGATTTCGAGACCATCTCCGTGGTGCGCAACCTCACCGGGTTGAAGGTGGAGACAGCGCTTGGCACCGAAGCGGAGATCCTGGACGCCATCGAGAGGTTTTACGGCGAGCAGGAGCAGCAGGGTTCCGCCGTGGTGGAAGACGTCGACGGCCAGATGACGGAGGATTTGGAGCACCTCCGGGACATGGCCAGCGAGGCGCCGGTGATCCGTTTGGTGAACGCCATGATCGCCCAGGCGGTGGAGAAGCGCGCCAGCGATATCCACATCGAACCCTTCGAGAAGGATTTCCGCATCCGTTACCGTGTGGATGGCGTTCTCTATGCCCAGGATCCGCCGGCCCGGGAGCTCCGCGCCGCGGTGACTTCCCGCGTGAAGCTGATGGCCAAGCTCAACATCGCCGAGCGCCGGCTCCCCCAGGACGGCCGCATTAAAGTCAAGACGCTGGGCCGCGAGGTCGATCTCCGCGTCTCCACGCTTCCAACTCTCTACGGCGAGAGCGTCGTCATGCGCTTGCTGGACCGCTCGCAGAGCGACTTCTACGATCTGCAGAGCCTCGGCTTCGATGAGCACATGCTCGCGCGCATGGAGCATTTCACCCAGCTTCCCCACGGGATTTTCCTGGTTACCGGCCCGACCGGATCGGGCAAGTCGACGACTCTGTACTCGTCGTTGAAACGCGTGAACAGTTCCGAGCGAAAGATCATCACGATTGAGGATCCCGTTGAGTATCAGATGGACGGAATCAACCAGATCCATGTGAACTCGCAGATCGGACTCACCTTCGCCGCCGGTCTCCGCCACATTGTCCGCCAGGACCCGGACGTCATCATGGTGGGCGAGATCCGCGACCGGGAGACGGCGGATATCGCCATCCGGTCCGCGCTCACGGGCCACTTCGTCTACTCGACTCTCCACACCAACGATGCGCCGAGCGCCATCACGCGCCTCACCGACATGGGGGTCGAGAACTACCTGATTACCTCGTCCGTGGTCGCCGTGCTGGCGCAGCGCCTGGTGCGTCTCATCTGCCCGCGCTGCCGGCAGCCCGACGGCAAGCGCTTAAGCCCGGACGGAACGGAGATAAATGTCTACCGCGGCGCTGGATGCGATCACTGCTTTGGCAGCGGTCATATTGGCCGTGTCGGTATCTTTGAGCTGATGGAATTGAACGACGAGATTCGCAAGCTCATCATGGCGAACGAGGACGCATCCGTGTTGACCAAGGCCGCCCGGAAGAACGGGATGCGCAACCTCCGTGAGGACGGCTGGATGAAGGTGGAGCAGGGTGTTACAACCGCGGACGAGGTGCTGCGGGTTACTCAGGATTTCTAGGCGAAGCGAATGGGCAGTTTTCATTTCAAGGCGATCGCATCCGATGGCAAAGTCCGAATGGGGACGCTCACGGCCGCTACCGAGAAGGCTGTCGCCGTGGAGTTGCGGAATCAAGGCCTCACGCCGGTATACGTCGGTCAGCAGTCCGCCGCGGGCTTTTCGGTTAAGCTCCCCTCGTTCGGCGGAAGCGGGCGCAAGGACGTCCTCATGTTCACCAGGGAGCTGTCCACGCTCCTCAACGCCGGTGTGCCGGTGGACCGCGCGCTCTCGATTGCCAGCGAACTGACGGAACGGCCGGCGTTCCGGAGCGTGGTCCAAGACGTCATCCGCGTTTTGAAGGGCGGAAAATCGCTCGCCGATAGCCTGGCCGGGCATCCGGAACACTTCTCGGATCTCTACGTCAACATGGTGCGGGCGGGGGAGGCCAGCGGCTCGCTGGCGGCTGTGTTCGAACGCCTCGCCGAGTTTGAGCAGACCCGCGACGACCTGCGCAATTACATCATCTCCTCAATGGTCTATCCGGTTCTGCTGATGCTGGTCGGGATTGGATCAATCCTCGTGTTGATGTTTTTCGTCGTGCCCCGCTTCGCCGCCGTGTTCGAGGAGTCGCGTATGGAGATGCCTCTGCCGACGAAGATACTCCTCGAAACCAGCGGCTTCCTGCAATCGTACGGGTGGATCGCGATTTTGGTGGTGATTGGCTCCATTGCCGGACTGCAGTTCTATACCCGCACCGAGAAAGGCCGCCTTTGGTGGGACACCTTCCGCCTGCGCATTCCCCTGCTTGGCGACGCTCTCCGCAAGGCGGAAACCGCGCGCTTCGCGAGCGCCATGGCGACCTTGGTGGCCAACAGCGTGCCGCTGGTGCAATCGATCGGAATTGCCCGCGCAATCTTGAACAATCGGAAGATCGCGGCCGCGCTCGAAGCGGTGGCCCAGGGCGTGAAGCGTGGCGAAGGCATTGCCGGGCCACTCAAGAAGACCGCCCAGTTTCCCGCCCTGGCCGGGCATTTGCTTTCGGTCGGCGAGGAAACGGGCCGGCTCGATCACATGTTCTCGCAGATGGCCGAGATCTACGAGACCGACACCCGCGCCGCGATCCGCCGGTTCACCTCGTTGTTTGAGCCGCTGGTGATTCTGGTGATGGGTGTCATGGTAGGTATCCTGGTATTGAGCATGCTGCTGGCGATTACCAGTATTAATGAAGTGGCGGTGTAGAAAATGAAACGCAAAAACATCCGGCGGCAAGCCGGTGTAACTTTGATTGAAATGCTGGTGGTGGTCACCATCATCGCGCTATTCGCAGCGCTGGTGGCTCCGCGCATGCTACAGAAGAGCGATACGGCGCGCATTACGGCCACCCGGGCGCAGATCAACGCGTTCATGACCGCTCTGGGCGCCTACAAGCTCGATACCGGACTCTATCCAACCACCGAGCAAGGGCTGAACGCTCTCCGGATACAACCGCAAGGCGTGAATCAGTGGCAGGGGCCTTATCTGCCGCAGGACATCCCCGATGATCCGTGGGGTAATGCCTACGTTTACCGGTTTCCTTCCGAGAACGGCGGCTACGAGCCGGAGATCATCAGTTACGGAGCCGATGGCCAGCCCGGTGGAGAGGACATCTTCGCCGATATTGTGAGTTGGAAAAGCCAATAGGCGGGGCGGGCCTATCGGCCCGGCGCGCACTGGCGCGCAGGGAGCGGGTTGTGTGTCTTGTGGATCAGGGTAGGGCCATGTCTCAATTTCGGCGGCGGGGCGTCACGCTGGTCGAGATGCTGATCGTCGTGACGCTGCTGGGCTTGCTCGTCGGCATCACGTTCCCGTCGGTGACGGCGGGGATTGAGTCAGTGCGGCTCGCCTCGGCGGCGGATTCCGTCGCCAGCCACTTGAACGCCGCGGTGAACCGGGCGGAGCGTTGGCAGGAGGCGGTGGAGATCGAGTTTCTCATCGACCAACGGCAAATGAACCTCCGTTCCGCCACGCCGGGATACGAACGGTCGTTCGAGCTCCCCACTGGGGTCGAATTCCGGAACATCCGTCCGGAGATTCGCGCCGGGAGCGAGGTTCCCCGGCGGTTCCTGGTTTATCCGGGCGGGACCGTGCCGGGGATTACAGTGGAGCTTGCCAACAGCCGTGGCGGAGGCCGGATCGTTTCCGTGGACCCCATCACCGGCGCCCCGCGGATCCGCCGTCCGGGGGAGGAGACGCGGCCATGAGAAGCAGCCGCCAGAGACGCCAAGCCGGCTACACGCTACTCGAAGTACTGGTGGCCACCACGATCATGGCCATCGCCGTGGTGGGCCTGCTCTCCAATCTTTCCACTTCGCTCTCGAACGCGGCCCGGCTCACCGACTATGACCGGGCGTCTCTGCTCGCCAAACGCACCATGGACGAGCTGCTCGTCCGCCCCGACATTCCCAAGGGGACTGACATTCAAGGGACGTATGATCCCGCCGCCGTTGGCGTGGAGGCCGGTTGGCAGGCCAGGGTCACGCCGTTTCAGCGGGGGCCGAACGCGGCTCCCGGCCACCTCGGTATGGACCGGGTGGAGTTGGAGGTCTGGTGGATGCGGTCCGGCCAGCGGCGCACGTTCTTGCTCGAGGCTTACCGGGCCGCTCCGCTGGTGAACGAAGACCTGAGCATGGGGGCGATGGTTCGATGAGAAGGCGCACGCAATCCGGTGTCACTCTGCTCGAGTTGCTGATCGCCATCTCGCTGGTCAGCCTGCTCTCGGTGAGCGTCCTGATGGCCATGCGTGTCGGCTTGAACTCGATGGAGAAGGTCAACAACCGGGTGATCGCCAACCGCCGGGCGCTCGGTGCGCAACGAATTTTGGAACAGCAGATAGCCGGGATGATTGTCACGATGGCCGATTGCCAGGGTGGCGGCCCTCCGGTCCGGATCCCGTTCTTCCAGGGCGAGCCGCAGACCATGCGCTTCGTCTCCACCTACTCGCTCGAGGAGGCCCACCGCGGCTACCCGCGCATTTTGGAATACCAGGTGGTTCCACGGCCGGACGGGCGGGGCGTCCGCTTGGTGGTGAATGAACGGATCTATGCCGGTCCGGCCTCAGCCGGGCAGGTTTGCATCGGGCGGGGACCACCGGGAATGGGCAACCAGTTTCCGCCGGTCGAGATCGGGCCTCAGTCCTTTGTGCTGGCCGACAACTTGGCGAATTGCCGGTTCGGGTTTCTGCAGGACGCCCCGCCGCCGCTGGGGCAGGAGTGGGTTCCCGTATTCAGCGCCGACAACTTTCCGCTGGCGATCCGGATCGAGATGGTCCCGCTCGAGCCGGCGTCCGGCAATATTCCGCTGCTTTCAATGGTGGCTCCGGTTCGCGTGAACCGGATTCCTGGAGCGAATTATGTGGACAGGTACCAGAGGCCGCGCTAGGGAAGGGCGCCGCGGAACTTGGAATAGCGGTCGCCCCCGCCTGTCGAAACCGCGCTTGCGGGGAGCGGCTCTGCTGTCGGTTCTGTGGCTTACCGCGGCGCTTTCGGCGATCGCCTTCTCCGTCGCCATCTCCGTCCGGGGCGAGATGGAGCGCTCCTCCACCATGGTGGACGGAGTCCGCGGTTATTACCTCGCGACCGGCGGAATCGACCGGACGATCTGCTACATGCTATGGGGACCCAACGAAAAGGCCGAGGATGGCGGAGTCCGGTATTGGGAGCAGGGGATGCCGCGTGTGTATCACCGCTTCCCGGCCGGCGATGTCGTCGTCGAGGTGATTCCGGTGACCGCCCGCCTGAGCATCAATATGGCGACCGAAGAGGAGCTGTTCCGGCTGTTGATCGCGCTCGGAGCCGAGCCTGGACGGGCCGCGGCCATCACCGAAGGAATCGTTGATTGGCGAAAACCGATGGCTCCCGGCGCGCACTCCCGGCTGGACATGCAATATATGTCCGGCAATCCGTCTTTTCGCGGCCGCCATGCGTCCTTTGAGCAGATTGAGGAAGTTTTGTTGGTGCAGGGCATGACACCGGAACTCTTCTACGGGAGATATGAACGCGATGGCGACGGGCGGCTGGTCCGGCGCAGCGGGCTGAACGATTGCATCACCGTGTACGGCGACAACGCCACCTATGATGTCAATTCGGCGGACCCCGCCCTACTGCGCGCGATTGGGGTTGAACCCCACGTGGTTGACCGCATTGTCGAGATGCGCGGCCAACGGCCGTTCCGGCAGGAGGACATCGGCCAGATTCGCGGCATGGCCGGGGCTGCCGGCGGCCGCCTGGTGACTGGAGGGAATTCCATCTTCACCTTGCGGGCGACCGCACGGGTGCGGCGCCAAGACGGGCAGCTTTCCGACATGCGGCGCAGCGCCGCCGCGCTGGTGAAGTTTCTCGGCTACGGTTTCAATCCTCCGTATCATGTGCTCCGGTGGTACGACTACGCGCCCACCGACACGGTTGCGTGGCAATGATCACAGGCGATCTTAGAAAGTGGCTTTCCCTCGGGACCGGGGTGGGTATCGAGGTCCGCGGGGACGACCTGTTGGTGACCGTTGCCCGAGTGCGCCCCAAGGACGTGCGCGTGCTCGGGGCGCTCGAGATTCCCGGATTCCGGGAGCGGCCCGCCGGCGAGTGGGGTACGGAAATCCTGAAATTCCTGCGTGAGCGGGGGTGCGGCCATCTTGCCTGTACCGTGCTGCTTCCGCGAGACGAGGTGATCGTCCGGCAGCTTTCGCTTCCCGGCGTCGGGCGTAAGGACATGGAAGCGGCAATCCGCTTCCAGATAGATTCCCTGCATCCTTATCCCGAGGGAGAGGTTGCCTATGCCTGGGCGCAGATTCCGAATTCCGCGATGGTCCTTGTCGGAATCGCCCGGCGGGATGTGATTGATTACTACTCGACGCTTCTCCTGGAGGCGGGCTTGCGAACCGCCACGTTCACCTTTTCCGCGGCCGCTTTCTACTCCGCGTTCCGCACGCTGGCGAACCCGCCGGACGCCGGCTTCCTCGTGCTGCAGCAGGAAGGCGAGGAATGGGAGGCCTATGGCGAGAGCCCTGGCAGGCCAGTCTTTTCGGCGATTTTTGATTCTTCTCCGGAGCGGGTTCTGGCGTTGGCGTCTTCCGAGCTGCGCCTGAATCCCGATATTCAACCCGCTCGTCTCCTTGAACTTCTGCCCGAGCCCGCTCAGGCTCCGGCGGATTGGGATCTGGACCGCTATGCGGTATCTTACGCGACGGCGCTGGCGGGGGCCTGTCCCTGGCTGGCGCTGTCGCTCAATTTGCTGCCCGCGGAACGCCGGAGCCGGAGCTCCCGCGCGGTTTACGCCCCGACTGTGGGCCTGGGCGCGATACTGGCGATCCTGCTGACGGTCCTCGGGGTCTACGGGGGGATTACGGACAAGAAGTATAGCGCCACCGTGAACGCCGAAGCCGCGAAGTACACCGCCGAGGCCGCGCGCATCGCTGACCTGGACGCCGAGATGGAGGCTCTCCGGGCGCGCAAGGCGTTGGTCCGGAAGTTCCTGCGGCAAACGCAGGATGATATGAATTCGATTCTCGACCTCACTTACTTGCTGGCGCCGCCGGCGTATCTGACCGATCTGCGCATCGAACGCAACCAGGTCACCGTGACTGGAGAGGCGCCCGAGGCGGCGAAGTTGCTTGAAATGCTTGACGCCTCGCCGCTGTTTCACAACTCCGAATTCACCTCGCCCATCTCCGATGCAGGTGGCTTGCAGCGTTTTACGGTCCGGCTCCAGCGAGAGTTTCCGGCGTTGGGAGGCGGCCAATGACGGTTACCGAACGGGACAAGAAGATACTTCTGATCGGCGGGGTCGCGGTGGCGTTGATGTTGGTGTTCTCCTTTTGGCCGGAAGAGGCCGCGGCGCCGGAAGTAGTGGGCGCCGGCGGAGTCGAGGAGGCCGAGCAGCGCCTCGAGCGGGTGCGCCAGATGGCGGCGCAGGTCCCATCCCGGGAAGCGATGCGGGACCGTTTGAAGGCGGAAGTCGAAGAGTGGGAATCCGGCCTCATCCGGTCCGAGACCGGGCAGCAGGCACAGGCTCAGGTACTTCAGATACTCCGGGAAATCGGATCGGTGCAGACGCCACCTTTGGAGTTCCGCTCCGTCGAGATCGGCCAGATCAGGCCGTTCGAGGGCAGCGATGACTACGGCGAGGCGTTGGTTTCGATTACCTTTGACTGCGCCGTCGAGCAACTCGTGAATTTCCTGGCCGATCTTACCGCCCGGCCCGAGGCGGTGGTGTCCCATGAAATCCGCATAACGCCGGGGTCGCGGGATGACAAACTTCTGCGTGTGCGCATGAGCGCTGGGGGGATGGTTCCGCGCTCGCTGGTGCCGCAACAGCAGGGATTGAGGCGATTTTGAACCGCAAGTTGATAGCGTTGAACCTCGCCCTGGTTGTCCTGATCGGGGCCGCTGCATGGCGCCTTTGGGACGTTATGCAGGAGGCGGATGCGCGCCTGAGCGCGATTGTGGACCAGCCGCTCGAAAAGGTGGAGCCGCCGCCGGCGGATCCACAGGCGCCGCCGGAGCCGGTGCGCGCCGGCGATTACTACGACATCGCCCGCCAGTTGCTCTTCTTCCCGGACCGCAATCCCGATATTGTGATCGAGGCCGCGCCGCCGAAGCCAGTTCCCCCGATGCCGGTGGCGCACGGGGTGCTCGATCTCGGTAGCGGGCCCACCATCATCCTCTCCGCGGACGACAGCGCCCTGCAGCGGGCCTACCGGGTTGGCGATGAGTACGAGCAATTCCGCATTGCGCGCATCACCGATACCACGGTTGTCTTCGAATGGGAGGGTGAACTGCTGAGCCGCTCGTTGGAAGAGCTGAAACCCGCGACGGTGGCTCCTCCCATCAGAACCAGGACCACCGCGGCGGCGAAGCCGAAACCGGCCAAGGCGAAGGCGGCTGTTCTGGGTGAGAAAGTTGAAGGGCCGAGCAAGATTGATATGGGTGGTGGATTCCGCGCCTGCCAGCAGGGGGATACGTCACCGCCCGGTACCGTGGCCGGCGGTTTCAGGAAAGTGGTGTCGCAGACGCCTTTCGGGAGTGTCTGCCGCTGGGAGCCGGTGAAATGACGTGTCTAACCGCGTTATCGGGAGAGTGCCGTCAGACATGGGTATCCACAAACCGTTTGCCGGCGGATTCCAGGGTGAGGTTATGAGACTGCGTTTTCCGATATTGGTGCTCGCCTCCGTGATGATGCTCACCGCCGGACAGCAAGAGGGTGGCGGCGATACAGGCTCCAGACCCGGGCGTCTTACTTTGCCGCCCGATGCCGAGCGCGTGGATTCTCTTACCCACCGGCATACCGACGAGGATGGCAAGACCTGGATCTACCGGCAGACGCCCTTCGGTCTGGTCCGCTATCCCGACAGCCCTGCATCCAGGGGAAGCGGCGCCTCTCCGGCTCCAGCGGTTGCGACTCCCGGCGGCGGCGCCCCCGCGGAATCCGCTGGCTCGGAGCCGCCCCCAGGCAAGGTCCCGGCGGGCGCTGTGAGAATCGATTCCCTCACGCACCGGTATGTCGATGAGAGCGGGAAGGCCTGGATTTACCGGCAGACGCCCTTTGGCGTGGTGCGCTACGAGGACGACTCCCGGAAATCCGGCTCCGGCGGCAGCTCGGACGAAGTGAAGAGTGGACCCGGGCCTGCCGGCAGTGCAGCCGCCGCGAAAGTTACGGCGGAGGACTCCGGGGCCGCGGTTCCGGAGGGCGGCGTGCAACCGGATCCCGGGCTGAAGGCGTTCGATCAAGGTGATTCAGTCCGGTTTGAGAAACAAGGCCCGTTCGGCAAGTACACCTGGGTCCGCAAGAAAAATGAGCTCACTGCACAGGAGAGCCTGGCATGGGAGGCTGCCCGGAAACAGCAGTCTCCGGCCGGGCCTAAAAAAGAGGAGTAACGCTGGATGATCCGCAAAATAACCGCATTGGCATTTATGGCCGCTCTCGTCATGGGACAACTGGCGGCTCAAGTCCCGGTTCCACCCGGATTCGGTTCTCCTCCGCCGCGCCCGCCCCAGCGGGAGCAACAGCAGCCGGAGCGTTCCCCCGCTAAGCCGAAACCGGCTCCCGAACCAGCCAAACAGGCTCCCAGTGATTCCCAGGGACAAGGCCGCGAGGCTGAGACCTCGCCGGCGGGTGAAGCCGCTCCACAGGATGCCCAGGGCGCCGCCGCCGATCAGGAACCGCAAGCGGGTCCGATTCCCGAAGGCGCGCCCGCGGAGGGCGAAGCGCCGGAAACCGGAGCTTCCCAAGCCGAAACCGCCGAGGCGCAACCCGCGCCCGCACCGGTTCCGCCGCGCCAGCCAACCGGAGCGCTCAATCTCCAAAACGCATCCCTCACGCAGGTGATCGACGCTCTCTGCCGGCAGCTCGAGATCAATTACATTCTGGATCCGGGGGTCGAGGGAGGGGTCATTCTCAACACCTACGGCGACACCAGCCAGATTGACCCGCGGCAACTGCTCGATCTTATCCTCCGCATCAATGGCGCCGCAATGGTGGAGGCTGGAGATTTCTTCCGAATCGTCCCCATGGGGCAGGCTCCGCGCATGCCGCTTCCCCCGCAGGTGAATCCGACTGACTTTCCCGCGGACGAGCAGCTTATGCTCAGCCTGTTCTTCTTGAAATACGTCACCGTGGAAGAGATCGCGAAGGTGATTGAGCCGTTCATCGGGGAAGGTGCGACGACCTGGGCCTATCCGCCGGCGAATCTGTTGCTGCTTATGGACAACCGGCGCAATATGCGCCGGACCATGGGGTTGATTGATCTGTTTGACGACGACGCTCTCGCCAGCCAGCGCGTCAGGCTGTTCGAGACCGAGCACCGGCGGCCAAGCGAGTTGTCGGTCGAGTTGGAGACTGTGCTCAAGTCCATCTCGCTAAACCCCGAAGCCTCACCGATCCGATTCCTGCCGATTGACCGTCTTAACATTATTGTCACGGTCGCTGCCAACCCCGGCGCTTTCGAAAAGCTGGAGGAATGGCTGGACAAGCTGGATCAGCCGACCAAGGTGACGGCGGGCACGATCGATAACTACGTCTATCGGGTTAAGTATCGCCGGGCCGAGGCGCTCGCGATGGCCATCATGGCGCTTTATGGCGGAGGCGGCTACGGCGGTGGGTTCGGTTCGCAGTTCGGCCTCTTTACCGGATCCGCGGCCGGCTTTGGTAACCGCTATAGCGGTTTCGGCGGCGGCGGTTTCGGTGGCGGCGGTTTTGGCGGAGGAGCCTTTGGCGGTGGCGCTTTTGGTGGCGGAGGCGCTTTTGGCGGGGGCGCTTTTGGTGGAGGCGGCTACGGAGGTTATGGGGGCGGTGGTTTTGGCGGCTTTGGCGGAGGTGGCCGGTTGATGGGAGGCATGGGCAGCCCCAATATCTACGTACCCGACAATGTCGCGAGCCACAACCGGGGAGAGAGCGGCGCAGAGGTGCCCGCCTCGTTTTCCGGAGACGCGACCGGTACCTACATGGGCGCGGGAGGAAGCGGCGCAATGGGCGGGATGGGCCGCATTCCGGTGGTGATTCCGAATCCGCTCGACAACACGCTACTGATTCAAGGAACGCCCGAAGAATACCGCCAAATTCGAAAGCTTCTGGATGAATTGGATACTCCACCGCGGCAGGTGCTGATCGATGCCAAGATCTTCGAGGTCAGTTTGACCGGAGCGTTTTCCGCCGGCGTGTCCACGTTCTTACAAGCGCGCGGCGGCGGCAGCGACAACGGGCCGCAACTCGGAACGTTTAAGCCGCTGGCGACAATCACATCAGGGGGGCTGGGCTTCTCCGTGGGAGCCCTCGTCGACCAAAGCCGCGAACTCCTCTCGTTTCTCGAGTTGACGGAAAATACCACCAAGGCAAAGGTAATCGCCGCGCCGACTCTCATCGCCACCGACAGTATCCCAGCGAATATTAACGTCGGCAGCGAAGTGCCGGTGCTGACCGCTCAAGCGGTCTCTCCAATCCAGAGCGGTGGCAGTTCGCTCTTCACGAATGCCATCGCCAACCGGAACAGCGGCGTTACCCTGAGTGTGCTGGCGCGGGTCAACCCGAGCGGAATCGTCACCATGATCATTGACCAGGAGGTGAGCGCTCCCCAGCCTCCGCCTGTGGGAGGAATCCAGTCTCCGTCGTTCTCCAAACGGGAAGTGCAAACACAGGTTACCGTGAACGACGGCGATACGATTGCGATCGGCGGGATTATCAACGAGTCCGAGACCGAGTCGAGCGCCGGAATCCCGGGCTTGCACCGGATTCCGATCCTCGGCTATGCCTTCGGCGCGAAGTCAAAGAGCACCGAGCGCACCGAATTGGTGATCTTCATGACCCCTCGTGTGATTTACGACACCAACCAGATCACCGAAGCGAGCGACGAACTGAAGGGCCGCTTCAAGAAGCTCGTGAAATCCCTGCGAGAGGCGGACGAATAAGTCCGGGCGGGCTGTTTCTCCCCCCCGCCCCGAGTCTCTCTTACCCCGGCCCATCAACGCGATGGGCCGGGCTGGACGCCCTCCCGTGGGCCGGCCGCGCTTCCCGCCCTAGGAGTGCCCGCCGTGGCCGCTCTCTACGATTCCCATCGTGAAAGCGATCCAGACTTGTTGTCAGCCGGTCTGGTCTGTTGCCATCCGGCCATGCAGCCGATAAGAAAAAAGAGAGCATCGGGCCTTCTGAAGTTGACTTGCTTGGGCCAAGCGTGGTTTAATCACAGGCTGGTGGGTACATTGATGCCAAGACGCAGGGCTTCGGGCGGGTCGAGATTCCGCTTGACTTGGTGTTGCGTAAGTGATATCTATATTTTGACTGCGTCCAACGACAGTAGCGGCATTCATTTATGAAGAGATGAATCCCGCGAGCACAGATGTGAAGACAATTAGAGAGAGGTCGAGTTCAATTTGAGCTAGGCTGATTGGAACAAGACTTGGTAGTTCAACGCAAGGCAAGGCCAACCGGCAAGCGCTTGCGGAGCACTGAGGCTCAGGTTGAAAGAGAACTTCCATCAATTCACAATCTCAGATTCCACAAGGAGAAGGAAATGGTAACTTTTCGCAAGAGCTTACTGCTGTTGGCCGTTATCGCAATTATGGCCACTGCAGGAAACGCACAGATCAATCCCAATGATCCGCTTACGTGCGTTGCGAACGCTGGCGTCCCTCCGATCGTTCGGTCCGAGGGCCTGGCGGAGCTGGTGGGCGACGTGGTTCTTATCTGCACCGGCGGGACCCCGACGCTTTTGGGGCAGCCCGTCCCGCGGATTAACTTCCGCGTCTTCCTCAACACCAACGTGACCAGCCGCTTGCTGGACGGCACCTGGAACGAGGCCTTCCTCATCATCGATGAGCCGGTCCCTGACGACCTGGAGCTGTGCGGCGAACGTAGCGGTTGTGCTGTTAACGGTGTGGGCGAGGAGCCTGGTGTGGACTACTCCGTGCCTGGCATCCCGAACGTTTTTCAGGGTACCCATATCACCGGTAACACGGTGTCCGAGGGGAACACAATCGAGTGGCTTGGTGTGCCGATCGATCCTCCGGGAACCACGAGAAGCCGCATCATCCGCATCACCAACGTCCGCGCGAATGCCGCGCAGAAGGGCGTCGGCGGACTGCTGATCCCGAGCCAGTTGATCATGTTCATCTCGGCGACCGGCACGTCCTCGCTCCCGATCAACAACCCGCAGCAGATTGTCGCGTTCGTTCAGGACGGCCTGACGTTCAGCGCCGACAGCGCTCAGTTCCTGCAGTGCGAGGATCCGGATCTCGCCGCCGGCAATCCGGTTGATATTGAATTCCAGGAGTTGTTCGCAACCGCCTTCAAGGTCCGTAATATTGCGGTGGATCAAGACAAGTCCGCTCCTAATCCAGGCGCATCCGATCTCCCGCAAGACCTGGTCGGCGCCGTGTTCAACACGGAAACCGGCTTCTACGCACCGGGTATCAATAACAATACCCACAATGCGGATGATGCCGGACTGGCCAGTCAGGGAACGCGCCTCGTCGCTCAGTTCAAGGGTATTCCCGATGGCGTCAGGCTCTATGTCCGGGCGGTCAGCTTGAACCAGATCAGCATTGGTACCGGTTCGTGCACTGGCGGCTTCGGCGATCTCAATTGTCACGAAGACATCGCGACCATCGTCACTGGAGCCGACTCCAGTGGTGCGGGCGGCACCCCCGCCTCCATCTCCGCGGCCTTGGCTCTCAATGACGGCGGATTTTCTGGCTTCTCAGAGGTCAGCCTTTCCGGCGGCGCCGGTACGGCGACATGGGAGGTGATCCGCGCGGACACGCTCGCCACGGGCAACATTCCCTTCGATGTTCAGGTGGACTTCACCCCGAACAGCGCGGCGGGTATTCCTGCCCTCGGTACGGGTGCGGTCGCCGGTTCCTACGGCCCGCTTAGCACCGTCGCTACCGCAACTTCCGCTAACCTGCAGCCGCGGTTCGTTGACCGGTCTGAAGACGAAGACTTCATGACCATCAATAGCTGCGCCACCAACCTGCTGTGGCCGTACGTGACCAACCAGGCTGGGTTCGACACCGGTATGGTGATCTCGAACACCTCCTTGGATCCGTTCGGTACCGCTTCGCAGGAAGGTGCCTGCACGATTAACTACTATGGCAACTCCAGTGGCGCGAACCCGCCGGCCCCCGACACCACACCGGAAATCGGTGCGGGCGGTTACGCCGTCTGGACGCTGTCCTCTGGTGGTGGCGTGAAGCCGTTCGGCATGCCTCTGGAAGGCGTCATCAACTCGGCGCCTGGCTTCGAGGGTTACGTGATCGCACAGTGCATGTTCCAATACGCGCACGGCTATGCGTTCATCAGTGACCTCGGCGCCCAGAAGCTGGCTCAAGGCTACATCGCTCTGGTTATGGACTCCCCGATTTGGCAATCCGGGTCCTCCGGTCTTACCCGCACCGGCACCAAGAGCGAGCCGCTCGACCAGTAAGTAGTAACAACCTCACTAAATCAGGGGGGAGCTTCGGCTCCCCCCTTTTCTTTTTGCTCCAGATCGGATAGACTACTACCTTGAACTCCACTATCGGGACAGGTTGATGTTTCGTCCCGGAGTGGTAGACTGGTTGTTGCAGTTCCCGCGTCTATTCCCAATCCCTCAACGAGGTAGCAATGAGCCTTAGGGTGCGTTCCTTAACCGTTTTTGCAGCTCTTCTATGTTTCGCGCTTCTCGCGCAGGCCGGCGATGTCTACGTCTGGCCAAATCCCAATTTTTCGAACCTTGTGAACATCTACGATCAGCAGTCCGTCTCTTCGATAGGAAGCTTCGAGAGCGGACTAGGTCCGGTGCTGGATGTGGCAACCACGCCGGACGGACAGCGGCGCTACGTCGTGGGTTTCACCACTTCCGATGCCCTTACCGTAACGACTGGCGACCACGCGGTGTTATCCCGCAGTGGAGATTGGAACGATCCCGGCCGGACCGCCGTGGTTACGCCGGACGGGAAGTACGCGCTGGTGGTCGGAGGTGTTCTCTGGATATTCGACGCGGCTACCGGCAACCAGGTGGACACGGTCTCCACGGGATCATCGCCTGTCGATGTCGCGGTCAGCCTGGATTCGAAATACGCACTCGTCCTCAGCGCCAACTCCCAGCGGCTGTACAAGGTCGACTTGACGAGTTTCACGGTAGTGGAAACGTTGGACATTAACGGCGAGTCGACTGGCGTCTCGGCGGGTCCGAACTGCCTCTTCTATGTCAGCACGACGAACACCGTGATCGTGGTGGACGGCGAAAGCATGACGCAGACCGCGGAAATCCGCCTCACCGGGCTACCCCACAAGATCTACTTCACGCCGAACGGGCGTTACGGGATTGCGACCAATAGCCAGACGACTACAAATGCATCGGTCTGGATATTCGACTTGAAGAGTAATATCGTCGCCTTGAAGAAGGACTGGATAAGGCCGGGGGGTATCGTAACGGCGATTATGTCGCCACGCGTGGAAGTGGTTAGCAATGATCGCTTCTTTATGACCTCAAAGACCTCGCAAGTCATCTACGAGGTGTCGCTTCCTGACGGGAATCTCAGAGTACTCGATGTTGTGGGCGGTCAAATTCCAGACGCCGTGTTTGGGATTGTGAAGTCAAATGAATACCCCAATGCGAAGCATCTCTTCTTCACGGAGGGGACGTCGACGTCGACCTCATCGCTTTCCCGGATAACGCTCGATGGCGACGCCCTCCAGGGAACGCCGGCCGTGGTCCCGGTCTTTGCGGACGGCCTCGGATACGCAGGGCTCTCCTCCTTTGGGACGCCGGTTGACAGCATCTTGTACAACGACCAGCAGGCGATCCCCGAAGAGGAAGAATTCAAGCCGATCGCCCTCCGCGCCCTCGATGCCGATGGTCTCCCGGTCTTCAATGCCACCGTGGAGTGGTCCGCGCCGCCGGGCGTGAACATTCTCAACGCGATGACCACCACCAACAAGGACGGCCTGGCCAAGGCTGAAGTCATCGCCAACGATGTCATCGGTCCCATTCCGGTTCAAGTGACGGTCGGCGGGTCGCTGGCGGTCACCTTCGAACTTTCCATCGGAACCGGCGGCGGCGTGCCCGGCCAGTCCGGCATCTCGATTGCCGGCGGCCAGGGGCAGCTCATCGGAGATGCTTTCTTTATCTTCGCCGAGCCGCTGACCGTGCAAGTGACGAACCCGGACGGAACACCCGCCGACGGAGTGGAGGTAACCTGGACCGTGACCCAGGGATTCGGATTAGTCGACGCGGCGACCACCATCACGAACGAGGACGGTCTTGCCGCGAACGCCTTCCGCGGGAATAACTTCGTCAACCCATCGGAGTCTTGGGAACAAGCCGTTGTGACGGCCACCTTTGACGAAACAAGCGTCGATTTTTATGTCACCGTATACCCCACTTTCCGGCTCGACGGCCAGCCGGCGACGCCTCCACAGACCGATATCATCACTCCCCGGTTTGCCGAGCGCGATTTAACCGCCAGGATTGGCGAAATACTACCGGGAGCAATTGAGGCCATCGTCGTCGGTGGGACTGGCGGAAATGCTGGTGTGGGAATTCCGAACATCGCTCTCGATGTCGACACAAATAACGATCCGGCCCTCGGGCCATGGACCCGCTGCGCTCCTCTCGGCTTCTCTTTGAGCGGCCCTGACGGAAGGATGTTGTGCGACTTGGAGTTCCTTGGGCAGGTAGGCACGTCGAGAATGGACGTCCGCGTCGGAGGCAACTTCAACAAGTGGGAGGATTTCACGGTTACGGTCCTTCCCGGCGCTCCGTCTATTCTAGTGAAACGGGGCGGCGATGGCCAATCCGGGCAGCCCGGTCAGACTCTGGCGCAGCCACTCGTCATCGAGGTTCAGGATGCCGCCAGGAATCCGCTTCCCGGCACCGCCGTCACCTGGCAAGTGGTCCAGACCGATGGTGCGACTCTAAGCAACGTCCAGACCGTCACCGGCGCCGGTGGACAAGCCAGCGCGACCGCCACGCTTGGCAATGTGCCTGGCAACGTCGAGGTCAGAGCGACCGCCGGCGGCATTTCGGCGACTTTCAATCTGCAAGTTCTGGTGCAAGCCACGGGGCTCAATGAAGTGTCCGGCGGCGGGCAGTCCGCCGTTGCCGGCGCTCCCTTTGGCGCTCCCCTGGTTGTGCAATTGGTGGACAGCAGCGGCGATGGCGTCGCGGGGCAGTCTGTGCGGTTTGATGTCACCAGCGGCTCTGCCACCACCGGCTCGCCGGCCGCGACCACCGATGCCCAGGGCAGAGCGTCGATGACAGTTACCGCGGGGAGTTCCCCGGGACCCGTCACGGTTGTGGCGCGGTATGGGGACCTGCCTCCCGTGACCTTTAGCCTCGCGGTGCGGCTGCCCGGACCGGGGATTAACCCGCTCAGCTTCCGGAACGGAGCTAGTAACGCAGTTGGGGCTGTTCCGGGTGGAGTGGTCAAAATCGTCGCACCCGGACTGGCTCCGAATGTTCAGAACTGCGTCATTCCGAGTTCGAACGTCGGGGCACTACCGTACGAGCTTGCCGGGGTGACGGTACAGTTCGGCCCGGATTCGGCCCCGATGAGGGCGCCCATATACTATGTGTGCAACATCAACGGGGAAGAGTCAGTGGCCGTCCAGGCTCCGTTCGAGTTGCAGACCGGTCTTGTCTCAGCGACTGTGCGCGTGCAAGGCGGCGCCACCACCGTTGAGAACGTCCCGGTTTTCGCGGTCCAACCCGGACTGTTCGAGACCACCGCGGCTAACGGCCTCCGCCATGCGGTCGTCATGCGGCCTGATGGCAGCTTCGTCTCGCCGGAGAATCCCGCCCGGCGGGGCGAGACCCTCGGCCTGTTCTGCACCGGCCTTGGACAGGTGAACCCGCCTTCGGCGACCAACCGCGCGGGCTTGCCCGAGCAGATGGTTCCGCTCGACCTCGTCGTCGGTGTCAATAACGAGGGCGTCAGGGTGTTGGGCGGCGAATATGCCGTCAACATGATCGGCGTCTATGTTGTCTACTTCGAGGTACCCCAGGACACAACTCCTGGACCCGCGGCGCCATTCGCGCTAGCGGTGGTCGCTCCCGACGGGCAACTCCTGTTCGGCAACGGATCGAGCATCGCCATCCAATAAAGGACCCTGGATTATAGAGAAAAGGGACGGCCCGAGCGGCCGTCCTTTTTTCGTTTCACGGGCTGCAGAATCGTCGGGCGGTGGGTCTTTCCGGCCAACTCGCAGCCACCAGCGTCCCTTTTTTCGTTTCACGGGCTGCAGAATCGTCCCCGAACAGAAGCTTCAGGCTAAACAGCGAACTCCTCAATCATCATCCGGTCCGCCTGCTCTTTCGGGTACTTCGCGTAGCGTTCGAGAATGAGGCCCACGTTGTGGTCCCCGACATTAAACTGCCTGCGGCCGTCACCGCGCCAGTCCACGCTGAACGGTCCTCCCATCCCGATCTCCACGATCTCCCCAGGATCAATGCCGAGGCCGAGCAATAGCTCTTTCACGCTTTCCGCCTGTTCGCGCGTGGAGAGGAAGGAGCCGTTCAACGGCGACTCACTGCCGTCGTGATCACTTTGAACCACGGCGGGCGTAGGCTGCTGGACACGTTCCAGCCGCGCCTTCAGGAAGTCTGCCTTGTCCTGGACGTTCAGGAAGACCTCGTTCGGCAGGTCGCCCTCGAGAAGGTCATCCGTCCACATTTCACGGGTGATGCGCGGCCCAACAGCGGGGTCGTACCCGCCAGGCTCGATTGTCGAAACCTCTGCTGCATCTCCGGCGGGCACTTGGCCGCCTGCCAGGGTGATGACAAACTGGCTGGCCGCCACTCCGCTTCCGGACGGAGATTCACCTTCCGTTGCGGCGGGGCGAACTTTCACTCCGGAGACGCCCAGGCCTTCAAGCGCCTGTTCGAGCGACGCGGCGAACTCATTGGCTGACGTGTCTGACGGCCGGGATTTCACGCCCCCGGTGGCGGACTGCGCCAGAAACGAAGACAGCGAATCAGGTTTGTTCGTTATAACACTCATCCAGCTTCCTTCCAATATTCTTCACGCGGCGGTATATTCACGCTTCTCCTTAGCCGGGGTGACCGTGGACGGATCGATTCCGGCGTTGTAGAGCGAGTTCCTCAGTACGACGATTGTTTCGGCAGCGCCAGCCGGACGCGAGGACTCCCGGCGCGGATTTTCTCCGCCCGGCGGCCGTCCCATCGTCGACTCGGTCTCCTCGTCCGTGACGATAATTTGCCGCTCCGCATCCAAAATGACATTCGTTTCGCCCTCGCCGTCCCGATCTGAAACGTCGATCCGGGACGGATCGTAACCGAGGGCTTCAAGAGACTTCGTTAGGTGCTCTGCCTGGTCTGTACCGCAATTGACTGATAACAAGTGGGTTGTTCCAGGACCATTAGCGGGGCGCACCGCTCCGCTGGTGGTATGAGAACTTGCGGTATCCGACTTGGCACGACTGATCGGCATGCTTCCTCCGCTTGGGAAAAAGCATATGGAAGGCCAAAACAGAAACTCGGCGTTACTTTGCGGAAATCGTGATGGTGAGAGGAATCTGATGGCCCGTGGGGCTAATGGCGATCGTGCCCGATAAACGCTTGCCCGCCAATTCCTCGCGCGGCTCGCAACTGACCTTGAGATGCGCGTCCTCCCCGCCCGGCAGCTCCTTCTTGTCCAGCGTCGCGGTCACGCCCTCAATTTCGTCAACGCTGTACTGAATCGTAATCGCGCCTGGCATCCCGTTGGAGATAACCACCTCATCGCTTGAAGGCGACGAGCAACTGAGTGTCAGTTCCGTCTTGTTCACACGGATATTCCTGCCGATCTGCTCCACTCCGGGCATGTTCTGCAACCGGTGGTAGGGAGACGAAGAGTCCCCTTCCGCTCCCGGTTTCATCGTTCCGAAGGGAGTCTCGACTCCCTCCTCGCCGCGGGGCAGCACGTACCACCACCACTCGCCCGCGTCGAGCTTCCACAACGTCGTCAGCGGAATCGTGACGTCGAGCTTGCCCGGTCCCGGCATGAAGAAGTCCGTTCCCACCGCCGTTACCACCCGCGCCTTGGTGAACTCCTCTTCGTACTCGATCTTGATAATGTCGAATGATTTGCAGCGGTTCTTGTCGGCCACGAAAAATGCGTCCTTGCTGTCTTCGTGAACAACCGTATCCGCGAGCCTGAATTTGCCGTCAACGTGGGCCTGATAGAAGAAGGAGACGCGGCCGCGCAGAGCCTGGTCGACGTGGGGAGGAGCCTTGTCGAGCAAATCATTCGACAACTGTGCCGCCGCTCCAACCGTATAGACGAGCGAAGCGGCAAACACGCACACTGCAGTCGTAAGAGTCCGTATCATGCTTCTTCGTTTTGGACGCGCGCCACTCGCATAAAGTTTGCCCGGGACGATATAATGCGCGCTACATGCCATCGAGGATTGGCTGGGAGGCAGGGATTCGAACCCCGATAGGCAGATCCAGAGTCTGCAGTCTTACCATTAGACGACCTCCCATTACCGAGGTCTCACCCAATTATACAATGCCCCATTGACACGGCCCAACGCCGCGGCTGGACGCCGCCTACCCGGACCGGTTGCTCCGGCCCGCGTAGTCACGCAGATAACGGGTCCAGCGTTCCTCCTCACCCGCCGCGTCGAACACTTCCCGCCAGAATTCCAGGAAGTCCCTGGTTCGTTTCTCCTCGGCTTTCTTTAGAAAACCGAGCATTGGCGCGAGGTCCTTCTTCGCGCCCTTCCGCTTTCGCGCCGTATCCTTCAGCAGGCCGGCGGTGGCGGAGCAGTCGCTGATCCGGCCCAGGTACTGCTGTAGCTTGCGCAGTTTCGCCAGCCGCCCGTCAAGCGCTGGGCCGTACAGCGGCTGAAACAGCTCCACCGTATAGCGAAACCGCTTGGCCACTAACCGGAATTCATGCAAGCGCTTGGCCTTGATCTTCCCGCTGGCCGCCCGGCGGCCCGCAGTGTAAAGATCGGCCGCCATCGCGGGAAGAACTTCGCTCGCACTAGCCACTACGGCAGCGTCCGCATTCCAGCGTATTCCTTCCGTGACTCTCATTGTCCGGTGAGTCCGAGGCCGGCCCTCCAATGAGCCGAAAAATCGTCGCGATTCCACTTCACGATCCTCTTCTCCAGTTTCCGCTCGAGTTTTTCGCGCTCGGCTACAATCCGGCTGGCCAATGGCCCAGAATCGCTCAGGCTGGCGGCTTCGATTAACTCCAGCGCGATGTCACGGTCGCGAACCGCGCCGGCCGCATCCAGCGTCCGCTTCAGCCGGCGCTCTACCCGCTTGAGTTCTCCTGGCGGGAATAGGGAAGAGAAAATTGTGAGGCCTTGCAGCAACCGCCGGATAGCGACTCGCAAATCATGAATCGCTTCCGCGTCTGGTTTTTCGCTTGCCCGCCGCACTGCGAAAACCAGCGTCCCAAGCCGGCTCGACACCTGATCGCGGGCAAATGCCGCAACCGTCTCGCCGTCGTGGAATCGCATACGGACTAATGTACCCCCGTAGTCAACGAATTGAAAGGTTTTGTAATATGAACGTCATACTATGACTATCTTTTTTCATTTTTTCCGCTCGCGGGCCGTCGCAACCGCAAAGTGCCGCTAGAACCGCTCAAGGTATAATATGAAGATCGCGTTATGCCATATTTCAGCCCGAATCGCTACCGTGGCAAACTCATCGTTGTGGAGGGCATCGACGGGTCGGGTAAGACCACGCAAATCTCATTGTTGAGCCAGTGGATGCGATCCACCGGCGTCGCCGTCGCATTCAGCGACTGGAACTCTTCACCGTTGGTGAAGGAGACAACGAAGCGCGGCAAGAAGAAGCAGGCATTCACCCCCACCACTTTCAGCCTCATCCATGCCACCGATTTTGCCGACCGGATGGAGCGTTATATCATTCCGATGCTGAAGTCTGGAGCTGTCGTTTGTGCTGACCGATATGCCTACACCGCTTTCGCGCGCGATGTGGCTCGCGGCGTAAGCCGGAGTTGGGTGCGAAACCTGTACCGTTTCGCCATCCGGCCCAACATCGCTTTCTACTTCCGCGTGCCCCTCGAAGTAGCGCTTGGCCGCGTTCTCGGCGGGCGCAACGCGATCAAGTATTATGAAGCGGGAATGGACCTCCGGCTGAGCCCGACGGTCGAAGAGAGCTTCCGCATCTTCCAGGGGAAGATCCTGGAAGAGTACGATTCGATGACCGAGGAGATGGATTTTCACGTCATCGACGCGACCGGCTCTATCGAGGAACAGCAGAGCGAGATGCGGGAGATCGTGGTGCGGGAATTGGGCGAAGGCCTTACTGCCGGTGTCCTGCGGACGGAAGGAGTGATCATCGGTGCCGACCGAACCCCTCAGCTTCTATAGTGATCCGCTTCCCGGGGTGCAGGCCTCGGAGTTCAACGGTAAGTTGATCGTGATTGAAGGTCCGGACGCTGTGGGGAGGTCCACGCAGATCATACGCCTGCGCACGTGGCTCGAGCAGCAGGGCCACGCAGTGCTCGTAACGGGCATGTCGCGATCGGCCTTGGCTGGCAAGGGGATTCAACAGGCTAAGGAGGGAAATACCCTTGGCCCCCTGACCATGACCCTCTTCTACGCCACCGATTTCGCGGACCGGCTTGAAAACGAAATCGTGCCCGCCCTCCGCGCCGGTTTCGTCGTCCTCACTGACCGCTACATCTTCTCCCTCATGGCCCGTGCGATCGCCAGAGGGTCGGACCGGGACTGGATAGAACGGGTGGCGGGGTTCGCCATCGTGCCCCACGTGGTCTTCTACCTCCGGGCCGACGTACAGGACCTCGTCAGCAGGGTCGTTGTCGGCCGCGGCGCTTTTGACTACTGGGAAAGCGGGATGGACATGCGCTTCGGCGGCGACATGCACGATAGCTTCGTGAAATACCAGACGAGAATCATCCGCGCCCTGGACTACATGGCCGACGCCTACAGCTTCAAGATGGTGGACGCCTCACGCGCGCCGGGTCTCATCTTCGACGAGTTGCAGAGAGATATTTCACACCTGATGGAATCTTCCGCCGGCGGCGGCGATCCCCACGCGCGGCGGACGGAAGCGAACCTCTAATCCAGCTACTCTGCCAGAATGCAGATGTCTGGCAAGTTGCGGTAACGTTCCGCGTGATCCATCCCGTAACCCACCACGAAGTGGTTGGGGATCTCGAACCCAAGGTAGTCGATCGAGATCTCGCGCTGGTGGCGCGAAGGTTTGTCGAGGAGCGACACCACCTGCAGTGTCCGCGGACTTCGTTGCTGGATTCGAGCGAGGAGCCAATCGAGCGTAACCCCGGTGTCGACAATGTCCTCGACGACTATAACGTCCCGCCCGGAGATCTCCAACGATAGGTCTTTCGTTAGCACGACCTCCCCGGAACTGACCGTTCCCTCTCCATAGCTCGCTGCGCCCACGAAATCGACCATGACCGGCCGCGGAATCGCGCGGACCAGGTCCGCCATAAACAGAAACGAGCCCTTCAGCACGCCGATGACGCATAGCTCGTCCGCCGGAAAGTCCGCGGCGATCCTCCGTCCGAGTTCCTCCACCTTGTCACGAATCTCATCTCGGCCGATCAGAACCCGCAGTGCGCACTTTTCACTCATGTGAGCCGTTTCAATTCGCAAGATCGATTCTCTCACTTGGAGGGCCGATGTGGATGTGAGCCCCGGTCGATTTGCCGGCCACCACGCCGCGGAACGCAAAATATGGGATGCGCAGGCGTTCCAGCAATCCTCTCAACCAGGAGCCTTGCTCGGAGTCCGGATGGAGGGCCACGTCATAACGCCCGGCGTGGTCGAAACCCATCGAACGATGCAGTGGAGTGTCGCCGTTGGCGCTGATCGGCAGCGGCTTGCCGAAGCGCCGCCGGAACTCGATCTCAACCACGCGGAACTGTGACCCGAGCAGCACGCCGCTGCCGTCAAATCGCTCGGCGATGCGCTTCGCCTCCTCCGGTGCGTGATCGAGCGCCTCTTGCAGTTGCTTCTCTAGCCGCACCATCTGGACAAGCTCCTCGAATAGAGCGGCCCGGCTCTCGGCCAGGGCGAGAGTCTTCCGGCGACGCTGGAGTTCCTCCCAATAGGGCTCCAACTGGCCGGCCGCGAGCGCCCCTTCGCGCACCAGGGCCTCGGCGCTTTCCAACTCGCGGGCCTGCCGGTCCACGAGGCCACGCGCGGCGGAGATCATGTCTTCCGCCTGCCGCGTGGTGAGGTCTCCAACCGGGATGTCGCCGTATAGGGTGCGCCGTAGCGTCTCCTCGTCGAGAGCCTCGGCAAGAACCAGTTCCGCTTCCTCCAGCGCCCGCCGCGGCAAGGCGCCCGCCTCAACAAGCTCCCGCACCCGCCGGGCGTCCTCGCGCGCCTTGCGAAGGTCAGGCGACTCCGTGGACTGGGAGAAAAGAGGCAGCGCAAGGCACAAGATTGCCAGCGCGCGATTACGGCGCATTCACTTCCGATTGTAGTACGATACCTCTTAGGAGACAGACTGCCGATCCCTTTGCAATCGAAAGCGGACAACTTTCACCCCGCGCCAAAAGTAGATGGCGATCCGATTTGGCTTCAGGCCCTGCGTGCCGCGGAAGCTAAAAAAGCTTTGAACATCCGGGTGCTCGACCTGCGCGAAGTCACCTCATTCGCCGATTATTTCCTCCTCTGCAGTGGCAGCAACCCGCGTCAGATTCAGGCCATCGCCGACGAAATCATCCTCTGTCTCAAACGCCTGGGTGAGCGCGCGAATTCCATTGAAGGCTATGAGGCAGCCGAATGGGTCCTCGTTGACTACGGTGACCTGCTCGTCCACATCTTCTCGGAGCAGTCCCGGGAGTACTACGATCTGGATCGTCTGTGGCGCCACGCGAAAGACGTTGAGATACCGGCGGGAGAAGGTAGGCTCAACGGAGAGTCCGCGGGCTAAAAGCGGCTCAGCCTCACTTCGCTGACCGCGCCGTCTTCAAGTTCCACGCTCCCCAAGTGCCCGTCAGTTCCAAGGAAAACGTAGACTTCCCGCAGGCAGCCATCCTCGGGGATGACGACGCGCGCGTTGGGCCGGCCAACACGGGCGAGCAACTCCTCCCGTTCCGTGCCACTTTGGAGCCCGGCGAGGTCGTCGCGGCTCAGGGCCGGCGCGGACTCACGATGCGAAAACGCCGGGGCCAGGAAGACCGGATCGCGGGGGAACTGAACCTCCGTGGGGCGGGCGGCCCGCCTCTGCGCCGGCGCGGCTCCGAGGGAAGGTTGGCTCGTCTCCGGCGAGGCCTCCTCTGCACGTTCCGCGCCCGGATCGAGTACTACCGGCGTCTTCCGGACCATCTCCGTGCCCGCCGCTTGCTGCATCTGCTGGCCGACCTTGCCGAATATGTTCGAGACGCCCTTGCCCAATTGCTTCCCCGCCGCGGTTCCGGTACTCATGCCGGTTGCCGCCGCCGTGGCATCCTGGATGATCCGCTGGGCGCCGAGGCTGCCCGCGGAGACGATTAGCAGAGCCGCGCTCATTACGCCGATTCGCACCGAGCTCATAGAGACCTCCTTGCGAAAATTCTATGACGCTCCGGCCGGAATCACCATCGGGTTGTAACTCTATTTCGCGCCCCAATCGGGCCTACAGCTCGGAAACCTTGGTACTATGTGCTCCTCCGGCTTCGAACTCGGCTAGCGTCTTCCGTTCGTCTTCTTTGTTCAAACTGCGGATGGCGTCGCGCACCAACTCCACCCGCATTCCTCGTTTCAGCAAACCCATTACCGCACAGCGAACACAGAATTCAGTGACCACTCCGTAGACGACGCAGCGCTCGGTTTCCAACGACTCGATCACGGCGGCGAGATTCGGGTTGGAAAAGCAGTCGAGCTCCTGCTTTTCCAGGATGATCTGCTGGGCGTCCGCGATCTCGTGGTCCCCCGGCGCCGTCGAAAGGACAATGCGCCGCTCCAACAGGCTGCCGGCCGGCTTCGATTGGCCGATACAGCCGCGAATGCAGTGCGGCGGCCAGGACTCGAACTCAGCATCGTCCTCGGCATGGGCGTCCGTCGTGGAAATCAGCGGGTATCCCCGTTCGGCGGCCAGGCGATTGAGCGAAATCACGGCCGGCAAAATCTTCTCGGCTCCCGGTACATACAGAGAGCCCGCGGGAACCACGAAATCCAACTGTGTATCGATATCGAAGAATACAGTGGTCATTCCTTCCCTCCGCGGATGGTTCTACGGGTTTCCCGGTAAAGCTGGCGCAGGCCCGGGCTGATCTCCACCGGGTAGGGCGGGTCCACGGTGAACAGGCTGCGCAAGGCGACAGGAAGCTTCGCCAAACCGCTGAAGAGGCGCTCACGGGCCGCATGTACGCCGGGCAAAGGGGCAATGAGTTCCCCGCGACGGAGAACAGGTTGGAGCAGTGCTTCGGGCGCCGCCCCGCCGGGCCCCGGCGGGGGCGTCTCCCCTGCCCGCCCGATAAGATCGCGGTCAGGGTACCGGAAGACCTGTTTGGCGCCGGGCAGTGTCTGCTTGTTCGTACTCAGCTTTGCCGTATAACGGCGCGACCCGTCGTCCTCGAGTTCCACCAGCTTATAGACGGCGCCGAGCCGCGGGTCGTCCGCCGACGTCGCCAGTTCCGTGCCCACTCCGAACGCATCCACCGGCAAGGTTTCCTTCATCATCTCGAGTACTTTGTATTCGTTCAGATCGCCGGTGACCATGATCTTGGCCTGGGAGAAGCCGGCGTCATCCAGCACCCGGCGCACCTCCCGCGAGAGTTCCACCAGATTGCCGCTGTCCAAGCGGACGCCCCACATCGGCTCGCCCAGGGCCGCCGCCAGCCGGGCGCCTGCGATCGTGTCGTAGGTGTCCACCAGGTAGATGGTTGACCCGCCGAGCAATTTCTGCAATTCCCGGAAGGCTTCCAACTCGGACTCGAAAGCCTGAATCCACGAGTGGGCGGCAGTGCCGAACACCGGCACACCGTAGCGCATGCCGGTGAGCGTGTTGCTGGTTCCAATGCAGCCGCCGACGAAGGCCGCCCTCCCGGCCAGCGTTCCAGCCTCCGGAGAATGGGCGCGGCGCGTCCCGAATTCGACGACTGACCGCCCGCCGGCCGCGTTCACGAGACGAGAGGCCTTGGTCGCGATAAGCGACTGAAAGCCAATCATCGACAACAGGTACGTCTCGGCCACCTGCGCCTGGATGAGCGGGGCCCGAACCCTGAGCATCGGCTCGCCGGCGAAGACCACCGTTCCCTCCGGCACGGCGTCGACGTCGCCAGTGAAGCGCAGGCCGGCGAGCATCTCGAAAAATCCCTCGGCAACCCGGGAAAACTGCGGCAGTCCCTTGAGATAGTCGATCTCGGCGGCCGTAAAGCGTAAATCGGTCAGGTAGTCGATCGCCTGGGGAAGCCCGGCCGCCGCCACATAGTTCCGGTTCGACGGAAGGTCGCGGACGAAAAGCTCGAACGTGGCAATCTCCGCGGTCTTGCCGGCCTGGTAATAGCCGGCCGCCATGGTGAGCTCGTAGAGATCGGTGAGAAGAGCGCTCATGAGTGTCTTGAGCCAAGCCCGGCCGGCTCAAGACACCATTCTACGTCTTGTCCTGCTATTCGTCCTCGGTTTCCGATTCGGACTCCTCGGCTGGTTCCTTGACATCGGAAGCGACCGATTGCAGCCGGTCCGCGTCAAGTGCCGCCAGTCCGTAGAGCGCCGGCTCGCCCTCACGTTTCGCAATGTAGGAGTCGCCGCTCTTTGAGATAAGGACCTTCTCCACGCGGTCTCCATCTTGGGAGACGACCTTCACCTCGAGATGCGGCTCGCCAAAGCCGGACTCAGCGAAGGATTCCGCTGAGAGATCGCGCAACTCGTCGATGAGAGCCCGAACGGTCAGCGAGTCCATCTCCACTCCATCGCCGCGGACCCACTTGTCGTCCTTCCTCTCGTAGGTGACCGTCGTACTTCCGTCCCTGACTTCAATTACCGAGGGATCGTTGAAACCAAAGTCGAACAGCTTCTTATTGCGCAGGTCGTCAAGACCCTTGTCAAGACCCTCGCCGACGAAACTGGTGATCTTGTGTACGCCCTCCACCACGCTACTTCTGGCGTAATAGTCGCCGTCGCTGGTCTTGCGGACCTCCAACTCCTGCGTTCCCGCGGCGTCGGTCACCTTGACCTCGGCTACGCCCGAAGCTTTGCGAAACTCCGATTCCGCCTGCCGGAGTTCGTCGTCCGACAAGTTTGCATCCATCTTGGCGTCGCGGAGGCGGCTCAGCAATTGCTCGACATTTCCGCCATCTGCCCGGAACGGCTGCGGCTTCAGAATCTGCCAGTCGTTCTGGGCGTTCTTGCCAATCTCCATGGTGTCGCCTTGGGCCGTGAGTTCGATCCGCGAGAGCTTGTCCGAGTCGAACGTGAGAAGACGCTTGTCGCGCAAGTCCCAGGCCGATTTCTCGAGCGACGTCTTGTTGTAGCCCGCCAGAGTGAACACACGCGGGTCATCTTCGCGCTTGGCGAAAAAATTGCTGCCAGTCGGTGTCTCATCCCCGACCAGAACCTTGATCTCGCCGCCGTCCTCTTGGCGGGCGGTGGCAACGAGTTGCGGTTCGTCAAAGCCAAAGTCGGCCAATTCGCCGGTCTCCTCCTCAACGAGCCGGTTCGATTCAAGTTCGGCCACCGCGGACACCAGGGAACTGGCCGCGCTGGCGTCGGCATCGAGCGTCTCCGGCCCCGTGATCTTCCAAACATCGTCTTCCGACTTCTCGATCACAACCGGCTCGGCGTCCGCGCGGAGGATCTCGATGCGATTGATCGTCTCCGCTTCAACATCGACGATCTTCGGAGGCGCGTCCGGATCAGGCTCGTCCTCTTTGGCTTTTTCCACCTGGTTTGACCAGTAGAGCAAGCCGGAGAGAATCGCGAGGCAGACGGCGGCGGCGAGCAGTCCACGTCCCTTCATGCGGTTACCTCCTTCTCCACCAGACGCTTACGCCGGCAATGATGATGATGAGCGGCAGGAAGACCACGCTTGCGTAAAACACGCGGGACATCTGCTCGCGGGTAAGGGTCAGGCGCCGGTCCTCGGGTTCCTTCGGGCGGATCGAGATCAGATCCTCGTCCGAGGAAAGCCAGTTCATCATGTTGAGCGCAAGGTCGCGATTCCCGTTGAAGCGGAGAGTGTTGTTCGCCACCCAGCCCGAGGAACCGACCACAACAAAGCGGCCTTCCGCTTCCGTCTCATCTTCGGCATCCTCGCCTTCATCACCTTCCTGTTCCGCGGAGTCTTCATCGCTCGCCGTTTCCGTCTCGTCATCCACTGGAATCGTCCCGGCAACAGCGAGGTTGAAAGGTCCCTGCTTGTCCTCGGAAGGATCGATCTCGATTTCCGCCGAACCCAGCTTGGTGGTAGCGTAAGCCCGGCTGCTCGAGGACAACAACTCGTCCACCGTAATCCCCTCGGCCTCTCCTGGCTCCACTGAGCGGGCGAGCGGGAATGCGGTGGCGATGTCGCGCATGTCCTGCACAATGGCGTGGCTTTCGTAATCGGTAATCAGCGGAACTTCCGGTCCGAGCCCGAAAAGGCCCCCGATGCCGGAGGTGTCGAGGATGAGGTCATTATTCAGAATCACGCCCCACTCCTTGAGCATTTCCACCATCTCGGCGTTGTCTCCGATGGCGTCCGAGCCGAAACGCAACGGCGGATCCATCAGTATCATGGCCCGCCCGCCGGCCTCCACGTAACTCTCGATTGCATCGACAACCGGCTCCACGTAGTCGAACCGCGGGCCGCCCACCAACAGGATGGTGCAGTCCGAGGGCACCTCGGGGTTCTCGAGCAGAGAGATGGTCCGCGTTTCGTAGTTGTTCGTTTCGAGTGCTTCCTTGAGGGAAGAGTAGCCCTCTCGTCCCGTTTCGTCGAAGCTATGCTCCCCGCTTCCCTGCACGGCGCAAACGGATTTTGCTTCGCCCTTTAACGAGCGGATAATGGCGTTGGTGATCTCCTCCTCGGTCACGGAGTTGGCCTCCTCGCGCCGGATTCCGCTGTCAACGTGGATGGTGCCGTAGGAGGTGATTCCAGCGGCGCGGGCGGCCTGCGGCTTCTTGTCGGGGTCGATGTAATCCACCGAGAGCTTCGGTGACAGGTTCTCGTACCGGTCCAGCAGATCTCGCGCCTCGGCGAAGCGGCTGGTCTGATCGTAAACGCTGATCGTGACATCTGTCTCCAGGTTTTCGACCACCTTCTCGGTCTGATCCGAGAGACTGTAGCGCTTGTTTGAAGTCGCGTCAAACGACTTGTTGTGCCGGTTGGCCAGGAAGTTCACGATGGCCAGCGCGGCGATGACGACAAGGATGTAAACCGTGACATACCCGGCGAATTTCGTCTGCCTTGCTTTCAACCAGTTCATTTAGGCCCTCCAGCGTAGAGATTCCATGGACCTGCCCGTAAGGAACAGCCCGAAGAATGTGACTGATATGTAGAAGATGACGTCCTTTGAGTCCAGCACGCCTTTGGCGAAACTTTCAAAGTGCGTCACCACGGAAAGGTACGACATCACCGTGGCCCAAGTGGCCGTCTCGTACGCCGACACCCAATCAAGCACCCACAGCAGCAGGCACACGGCAAAGGTTGCGGTGCCGGCGATGATCTGATTCCGGGTGAGCGTTGAGAGGAACGCTCCGATTGCCAGCAGCGCGCCACCTTGCAGGAGTAAACCGAGGTAGCCGACCAGCATCGGTTTCCAGTCAGGCTCCCCGTAGGCGAACAGAACCACGAGGTTCAGAGCGGAGATCGCCAGGATGGAGGCGTAGAGCGCTAGCGCCGCCAGCCACTTGCCGAGAACGATCTCGGAATCGCGAACCGGCGATGTGGCCAGCAGTTCTATGGTGCCGGAGCGCTTCTCCTCGGCGAAGAGGCGCATCGTGATCATTGGAATGAGGAACAGTCCAATGACACTCACATTCATTAGCACCGGGCGGATAACCCACTCGTTGACGTCCATCGGCATCGGGCGGCCCATCATCTGGGATTGCATGCCGCGGTCCACGAATATCGCCGTTGCCACGTAGAAGAAGTAGCCGGCGATAACCGCAAAGAACGCCATCAGACCGTAGGCGATCGGCGAGGCGAAGTAGGTGTTGAGTTCCTTCCTGCAAATGGTGATGGCGTTCCTCATTGTACGGCTCCTTCCACTTCGGCCGGCTCACTGGCCGTCAACTGCAAGAAGATCTCCTCGAGGCTCATGGCCGCGGCGTGGAGTTCGTGCAGATTGTAGCCGGACTCGACAATCCGGCGGGCGAGATCTCCCCGCACCGCCTGTCCCAAAGTACTCTCCACCTCGTATCGGAGGCGCCCGTCCCGCTTGTCCGTTAGCTCGACCCGGGTGACTCCTTCCACCCCTTCGAGACACGATGTCACAGCCGCATCATCCAGGCCGCCCTCTCTGGGCGCGATTTCAACGGCGATCACCTCGGAGCCGCGGAGACGGTGGGTTAAGTTCTCCACCGAATCTGTCGCCACCAACTTACCCTGGCTGATAATGATCACCTGCTCGCACGTCTGCTCCACTTCGGGCAGAATGTGCGTGCTGAGGATGATCGTGTGCTCGCCGGCAAGCTCCTTGATCAGCTTCCGTGTCTCATTGATCTGCTTCGGGTCGAGACCCGCCGTGGGCTCGTCCAGGATGAGCACGTCTGGATTATGAATGATCGCCTGCGCCAGGCCGACGCGCTGCCGGTACCCTTTCGACAGCTTGGAAATGAGTTTCTTGCGGTGGTCTGCAATCGCCACGCGCTCGCAAACTTCATCCACTCGCCTCTTCAAGGACCCGCCGTTAATCCCTTTCAGGCGGCCAACGAAGTTCAAGTATTCGATGACCTCCATCTCGGGATAGAGCGGCGGTGTTTCCGGCAGGTAACCAATGCGCTTCTTCACCTCGAGCGGATGCTCCAGTACATCAAGCCCCGCTACCGTCGCGCTCCCTTCCGACGGTGGCATGAAACAGGTCAGGACCCGCATCGTGGTGGTCTTTCCAGCCCCATTGGGGCCGAGGAAGCCAACGATCTGGCCCTTCTCCACCGAGAAGGAGATGTTATCTACGGCCACGGTGCGAGCGAATCGCTTAGTGAGACCTTCGACTTTAATCATGTAAGACTCTCTGAATCGAGAAACTTGAATGACGCCACGCGCATAGGCGCGGCGACCGGCCCTCCGACGGACCCTAAGATATGATAAAAAGCTCTGGAAACGAGTGTCAAACGCATGACGGTTCGCCGTCTCAGAGGCCCATTACCTGAAAGCCGGCGTCGAGAAAGATGATATTCCCCGTCACTCCCCGGCCGAGATCGCTCCCTAGGAAGACGGCCGTGTCGGCCACCTCGCCGGGGTCTGTATTGCGCCGTAGCGGACTCCTCTCCGCTACACCGTCGAGCACCTTCGAGAAGTCTTTTATCCCCCGGGCCGAGGCCGTCTTTACAGGTCCGGCCGAAATCGCATTGACGCGAATGCCGCTCGGGCCGACGTCGCTGGCCAGGTACCGCACACAAGCTTCCAAAGCCGCCTTTGCCACGCCCATTACGTTGTAGTTCGGTATCACTCGCGTCGATCCGAGGTAGGTAAGTGTTAGAAGTGCTCCGCCCTCCGTCATCAAAGGTGCAACCGTGCGGGCGACGGCAACCAACGAGTAGGCGCTCACCTCGTGAGCGAGCAGGAATCCACTGCGGGACGTCTCGACGAACGGCCGGGACAGGTCCTCGCGATTCGCGAAGGCGATGCTGTGGACGACGATATCCAGTTTCCCGGCGGACTTCTTGAGCGCCGCCGACAAATCCGCCAACTCGTCCTCCCGGGTCACATCGCAGGCGATGACCTCTTCTGCGTCCAACTCCTTTGCCAGATCTTCGACGCTCAGCTTCTGCCGCTCGCTTTGATAGGTCAGGATAACCTTGGCGCCCTCCCTGCGGTACGCCTTGGCGATGGCGAAGGCCAAACTCCACCTGTTGGCGACCCCCAAGACGAGGGCCGTCTTGCCGTCGAGTAAATTGGGCATGGAAAGCCACATTGTAACATCTGAAGCTACAAGGGACTCTCACCGGTGCCGGCCGGTGCGGAAATCCAGCCGTCACTACCTTGCCACGCGGCGAAGAAACGCGCTACCCTGCAGCCAAGTACGCCCGATATCAGGAGGGAGGGGCACCCATGAAATTTCTCACTTGCGCCGCCATGCTCGCGGCTCTTTGTGGATGGCTGACCGCGGCGGAGCGCGACCCCCAAGCGGAGGCGGTCGCGCGAAGAATGATGGAGGCGATGGGCGGGGAAGATGCCTGGAACAACGCCCGGTACGTTCGCTTTGACTTTATTGTCACGGCTGGTGGCGAGGAGCGGGTGAACCGCAGCCACCTCTGGGACAAGTACTCGGGCCGGTACCGTCTGGAGCAAGACACTGCCGAGGGCCGCCGGATAGTGCTCTTCAACGTGAACGACAAAGACGGCCAAGTCTTCCTCGACGGCGAAAAGCTTCCTGAATCCGAAGCCGGCAAGCAAATCGAAGCGGCTTATAGCGCGTTCATTAACGACATGTACTGGCTCGCAATGCCGTGGAAGTGGTTCGACCCCGGTGTGAATCTCAAACACCTGGGAGTGCGGCAGCACGACGGCAAGCCGTGTGATGTGATCGAGTTAACCTTCCAAAACGTCGGCTTCACCCCCGGCGACACCTATCACGCCTACGTCAGCCAATCGTCCAATCTGATGGTCTACTGGGAGTACACTCTCCAGAGCGGGCGCAAAGGGGCATGGGAGTGGGAATATGGGGACTTCAACGGTGTCACTCTCGCCACGAACCACACCAATGCCGAAGGGAACTCCATCAATATGGGCGGCGTCAGCGTTACTCAACAGGTCGATGAAGCCCTCTTCACCGACCCCGGGAGGCGGCTCAAACCTTGACCGCGGGTCGAATCCGCAGTGGCTGGCTGCAGCCTAGGGTCCATGATTCGGACTGGAAAGCTGCACCTCGATCCCATCGGGATCGTCGAAGTAGACCCGACTCGATCCCGAGGGCTGCCGCGGGTTAAGGCGCTGGCGCTCCAGCTCCGCGGTCACCCGCCCAACCTCGTAGTCCTTGATCGAGAGACAGTAGTGGTTCAAACCCGGCGGCGAATTCTGGAACAGCGCCAGGAAGTTGTTCCCCATCCCCAAAAAACAACTGCTCGAGCTTTCCCTGACCACAGGCAGGCCGAGATGTTTCTGATAGAAGTCGCGCGAGCGTTTTACATCTGTCACGTTGAGAGCGATGTGGTTCACATCAACTCCCTCGAACGTCGAAGACGCCTGAGCCGCCGCGCTCTGCGAGATACTCGCCACCACCGCAATCCCGGATATTAGATCGCGGCGCCCAATCTCGCCGCGTTCATACTGCGCAAGCATTCTTGAGACAAATTCGTGCATCTTGGTCTCCTTTCAAAGGGGCAACCAGCCCACGAGACTCATTTCGCCACATCATGACGGTTGCTGCCGTCAGTTCCTATGTTGTTCCAGTCGCCTGCCCGTAAACCCGAGCCAGTTGTTCGAGGAGCTCCGGATCGGTCACGATCTTGAGAGTCGCGTCGATCAAGAATTGGATGCCGACGCATAGCAGCAGGAACCCCATGATTTTAGACAGTGCGTTGATGCCCGCGGCGCCTAGAAACCGGACAATCTGATCAGAGGCTCGAAGAGTGATGTAAGCCACAGTCACAACGGCGAGGATCCCGGCCACAATCGCCGTGTATTCGATCCAGTGCTCCGTGCCTGCCGAAAGCCCAATCGTGACGGCGATCGCCCCCGGTCCGCTTAGGCTCGGCATCGCAAGCGGGGTGAACGAGATGTCCTCCTTCACCCGGGCTTCCCGCTTCGTATCCTCTGCCACCTCGCTTTGCGCGCTCAGCATCGACATCGCGATGCGAATTACCATCACCCCGCCGGCGATTCGTAGACCCGGCAACGAAATGCCGAAGAAGTTCATTATCCTAAATCCGGCAGTTAGCGTGGTCCCGTAGCAGGCGAAGATGTTGTTAATGTGAGACATGTCTGGGAATGAGGGGCGAATTCCGGTTCACCCTATGGGTGAGTCTGTGGAAGGTGATCTGGAACGAGTTGAGGGGGCCGCCAGTACGGTGGAGACCTTTGGCGGCAAAGTGCACGTGCGATGGGATCCGGAGGCTTCGGTGACGGGCTTTGGTCCGGTCAGCTACTTCATTGAATTTCTCAAGGTGAACGAGCTGTGGCAGCGGTGGGTGGAGGATTGCCCGTTGCAATATCGGAGTCCGAATGCGCCGCCCAAGGCCGACATCCTGGGGACGATTCTGCTGGGGGTGTTAGCCGGTCACAAGCGGTACGCTCACATCACGACGATCCGCAGCGACAGCGTCACACCCGGACTGTTGGGGATGCAGCGGGTTCGAAGTGAAGACGCTGTGCGGCGGGCCTTCCAGCAGGGAGAGGCGTCGGTCTACGGGCAGTGGCTGCAGCGGCATCTGGAGAGGAGCTACGAAGAGTTGCTGGGTGAGTCGTGGATCTTGGACATGGATGCGACAGTGAAGCCGCTGTACGGGAAGCAAGAGAAGGCCGTGCGCGGCTACAATCCGACGAAACCGGGTCGGCCGTCGCAGGTGTATCAGAGCTATTTCATTGCCGCCATCCGGATGGTGCTGGACGTGGAGGTACAAGCTGGCAACCAAACGGCGTCAAAGTACGCGCAGCCGGAACTGTGGCAGTGGTTGGAGCGGCGGCCGCGGGAGCAGTGGCCACGGCTGATTCGCGGTGATCTGGCATGGGGCACCGAGCGGATGATGGAGGAGTGCGAAAAACGGGACCTGCCGTACCTGTTCAAGCTGAAGCAGACGGCGAAGGTGAAGCGGCAGATCGAGAAGTTGTTTCGGCGCCAGGACTGGATGCCGGCGGGTGGTAGCTGGCAGGGGCTGTCGAGCGAGTTGCAACTGACGGGGTGGAGCCGGACGCGGCGGGTCGTGGTGTTACGGCGGCGGGTACGTGAATCCTTGGCGTTGGTCGAGACCGATGAAACCACTGCGCAAGGGATGCTGTTTGCGACGGCGGAGTTGGCCCAGGCGGGTGATCTCTACGAGTACGCGGTATTGGTGACCTCACTGGAGGAGGAGGTGTTGGGGATCGCACAGCTGTATCGGGACCGAGCCGAGGCCGAGAATGTTATCGATGAACTGAAGAATCAGTGGGGCTGGACGGGGTTCACCACGCACGATCACCAGCGCTGTCAGATCCTGGCCCGGATCGTCGCCCTGATCTACAACTGGTGGAGCTTGTACACGCGCCTGGCGATTCCCAACCGCCATACGGAGGCGATCACCAGTCGGCCACTGCTACTGCACGGAATCGCGCGCCAGACCCGGCACGGCAACCAAACCACGTTGACCATCACCTCCAGCCATGCTCAAGCCAAGGCGATTCGCGGT
>CAYXVG010000020.1:0-108866 GCA_964468205.1 uncultured Solibacteraceae bacterium
AACCTTCAACCTACTGATTAAGAGTCAGTTGCTCTGCCAGTTGAGCTACGGGCCCCGGAGAGGAGCGATGACATGCGCTACCGCGCTTCGACAATTATAACAAAGCGGTCGAAAGGCCGCCGGTCGCTACATGTACATGCCGCCGTTCACCGCCAGCACCTGGCCGGTGATGTACTCCGCGTCCTCGCTCACCAGGAACCGTACGGCCTTCGCGACGTCCGCCGGCAATCCCATCCGTTTCAGCGGAATGTTGTCGAGCATCGTCTTCACCACGTCCTCGGCAAGCACCTTCGTCATGTCCGTTTCGATGAAGCCGGGCGCGACGGCGTTCACCGTGATGTTCCGCGAGGCAAGCTCCCGGGCGAGCGTCTTGGTCAGGCCGATCACCCCGGCCTTCGACGCCACGTAGTTCACCTGGCCGGCGTTGCCCATCTGGCCCACCACGCTCGCGATGTTGACGATCCGCCCCCAGCGCTCCTTCATCATCGAGGGCATCACCGCCTGCGCGCAGAGAAACGTCCCCGTCAGGTTGATCTGCAAAACGAAATCCCACGCGTCCTTCTTCATGCGCGCGGCAAGGCCGTCCTTGGTGACGCCGGCGTTGTTGACCAGCGTGTCGATCTTGCCGGCCTCCGCCAGCATCTCCTTGAAGGCTTCCTTGATCTGGTCCGGCTGCGTCAGGTCGAGAAATTGCGTCACGGCCTCCCCGCCGGCCGACCGGATCTCCTCGGCCACCTTCTCGTTGTTCTCCGGCTCGTTCGACGCGACGATCACCTTCATGCCCTCGCCCGCCAACGTCTGCGCGATCACACGGCCAATCCCGCGGCTCGCTCCCGTGACACAGGCCACTCGTTCAGACATTCCACATCTCCTTCCGTGCGCCCCCTCGCCAGCCGATCCTGGCGCGGCTCCCGGTTCGCCGGATCCTGGCGAATCGAAAGAGCCCTCCGCCGGGCAATCCTTCATCATAGTAGAAAGGAGATTTCACTTCCCTATGGCCTACACTGACCTGCGGGAGTTTATCCGCGCCCTCGACCGGGCCGGTGAGCTCAAGCGCATCCCGTTTCCGGTCGACCCGGTGCTCGAAATCACCGAGTTCGCCGACCGCGCCGTGAAATCCGGAGGGCCGGCTCTGCTCTTCGAAAAACCGGTGGGCAGCCAGTTTCCCGTTCTCATCAACGCTTTTGCCTCGGAACGGCGCATGGAGATCGCGCTCGAGGTCGACTCGGTCGAAACAGTGGCCGGGCGCATCGCCGAATACCTCCAGATGCAGATGCCCCAGGGCATGATCGGCAAGCTCAAGATGCTGCCGAAACTCGCCGACATGGGCAAGTTCTTCCCGAAGACCGTCTCCTCCGGACCCTGCAAGGAAGTCATCCAGCACGAAGGATTCTCGCTCGCCGAGATCCCCGTGCTCCATTGCTGGCCGCTCGACGCCGGGCGCTTCATCACCCTGCCGCTCGTCTTCACGAAGAATCCGGAGACCGGCAAGCGCAACTGCGGCATGTACCGGATGCAGATCTTCGATGAACGCACCACCGGCATGCACTGGCAGACGCACAAGCAGGGCGCGGCCCACTACCGCCACCTTTTGAAGGAAGGCAAGTCCGCGCGGATGCCCGTCGCCGTGGCCATCGGCGCCGACCCGGCCACCATGTACTCGGCCATTCTGCCCATGCCGCCCGAGATCGACGAGATGATGATCGCCGGCTTCCTGCGCCGCAAGCCCGTCGAGATGGTGAAGTGCGAAACCTGTGATATCGAGGTTCCGGCCCAGGCCGAGATCGTTCTCGAAGGCTATGTCGAGCTCGGCGAAACGCGTACCGAAGGCCCGTTCGGGGACCACACCGGTTTCTACTCCCTCGAGGACGACTACCCGGTCTTCCACCTCACCTGCGTCACCCGGCGCAAGAAGCCGGTCTACGCGGCCACCATCGTCGGCCGCCCGCCCATGGAGGACTATTACATGGGCAAGGCGATTGAGCGCATCTTCCTCCCCCTCATGCGCCTCCAACTTCCCGAGGTGCGCGACATGGCCATGCCGGCCGAGGGAGTGTTTCACAACCTGATGCTCGTCTCCATCCGGAAGTCCTACCCCGGTCACGCCCGCAAGGTGATGCACGCCATCTGGGGACTCGGCCAGGCGATGTTCACCAAGTGCATCGTCGTCGTCGACGAGGACGTTGACGTCCAGAACCACAGCGAAGTGGCCTGGCGCGCGCTCAACAATATCGATCCGGAGCGCGACATCGAGCTCGTCAAAGGCCCGGTCGACTCGCTCGATCACTCGAGCCGGCTGCCGGACTTCGGCTCCAAGATGGGCGTCGACGCCACCCGCAAATGGCCCGCCGAGGGTTTCGGACGGCCCTGGCCGAAGGTGATCGAGATGACCGGCGACGTCAAGGCCCGCGTCGACGCGCTCTGGCGGAAGGCGGGACTGTAGCCAATCGGGGTTTCAAACAAACGAATATCTCCGGCGCCCTCGCGGGTTTCCGTAGAATGGTCTATTCCGAATGCAGCTCCATACGAAGATCATGATCGGCCTCGCGGCGGGTGTCGCGGCCGGAGCAGTCGCGAACGTTTCGGGACTGGCTTGGCTCACCGCGGCGCTGGTCGCGCTCGAGCCGATTGGCACGGCATTCATCCGCCTGATCACCATGATCGTGGTCCCGCTCATCGTGGCCAGCATCATCATTGGAGCGGCCTCGCTTGGCGACCTCACCAAGCTCGGGCGCATCGGCGGCAAAACGATCGTCTACTACATGTTCACCACCGCCGCGGCGGTGACCATCGGGCTGTTTCTCTCGAACCTGATTGAGCCGGGCAGCCGCGTCGACCCTTCCACGCGCGACGCCCTCGCCGCCCAGTTCAAGGGTGAGGCCGCGGAAAAGCTGCAGCTTGCCGAGGATCGCCCGGAAATCAAGGATGTGCTGCTCAACATCATCCCGCGCAACCCGGTGCGCGCGGCCGCGGAGTTTGACCTGCTGCCGCTGATCTTCTTCTCCATCGTGTTTGGCGCGGCCCTGAGCATTGTGAAAGAGAACGAGTATAAAGGCGCCGTGCTGAACCTCTGCGGGGGCATCAACAGCGCCTGCATGACCATCATCCACTGGATCATGAAGCTCGCTCCGTACGCGGTGTTCGCGCTCATTGCCGCGGTGGTGGCGAAGTTCGGCCTCGATCTGCTGCGCAGCCTGCTCCTCTATTCCCTTGTCGTTTTGGTCGGGCTTGTTGCGCACATGTTGGTGACCATCGCCTTAATAGTCCGCTTCGCCGCCCGCGTCAACCCGGTCGTCTTCTTCAAGCGCATCGTCGACGCCCAGGTGTTCGGCTTCTCCACCTCCTCCTCGAACGCCACCCTTCCGGTGACCATGGAGACGGCGGAAACAAAGCTCGGAGTGTCGAAGAGCGTCTCGAGCTTCGTGCTGCCGCTCGGCGCCACGATCAACATGGACGGGACCGCTCTCTACCAGGCCGTCGCCGTCATGTTCATCGCGCAAATCTACGGGATCCCGCTCGACATCGGCTCGCAGCTCATGGTGGTGCTTACCGCCACGCTCGCCTCCATCGGCACCGCCGGCGTTCCGAGCGCCGGCATCATCATGCTGATTGTCGTTCTGCAGAGTATCGGGCTGGGCGCGCAGGTCGAGTCCGGTATCGCTTTGATCCTCGGGGTCGACCGCATCCTCGACATGTCGCGAACCGTTGTCAACGTCACCGGCGATCTCTCCTGCGCCACCTTCATCGCCCGCACCGAGAACGAGCTCAACGTGCCGGAGTGAACGGGCGCCTCGGGGCCCGGCCGCCGCCGATCAAACTCCCGCTCATGGCATACTATTAAGGAAGGCGCGGATTCTGAACCCGCGCCAATCTCTGGGATTCACTGGGCCGTCTCGAGGCCACAACGAGGAACCGAAGAGGAGCATTCTATGCAAGAACTGACACGTCGAGGTTTCGCGGCCGCCGCGGTTGCCGGCGCGTTCGCTGCGAAAGGCAAGGCCGGCCGTGTGGATCGGGCCGCTGAGACAGTTACCCTGGGCAAAACCGGCGTCAAGACGGCTCGCTTGGCGCAGGGCACCGGATTCAACGGCGGGGGGCGCTCGTCCGCGCACACCCGGCTCGGCCAAAAGGAGTTCACTAATCTCGTGCGGCACAGCCTGGAGCGGGGCGCAAGCTTCATGGACCTGGCGGATCTGTACGGCTCGCACCCCTATCTTCGCCGCGCGCTCGATGGAGTCTCCCGGGACAAGTACACCATCCTCACCAAAATCTGGCCGCGGACGGAGTACTGGAACAACGCCTCCGGCGGCGCCCTCAAAGAGGTGGACCGCTTCCGCAAGGAACTCGACTCCGACGTCCTCGAGGTCTGCCTCATTCACTGCATGCTGACGCCCGAGTGGACATCGGAGTACAAACGGATCCGCGACGAGATGGTCGACCTGAAGCAAAAAGGCGCCATCGGCGCCGTCGGCGTTTCGTGCCACAATTTCGAAGCCCTCAAAGTGGCGGCCGAGGACCCCTGGACCGATGTCATCCTGGCCCGCATCAACAACGTCGGTAAGGAAGCGCTCATGGATGCGAGTGTCGAGGAGGTCGTCCCGGTCCTGAAGTCGGCCCGCTCCCGCGGCAAGGGCATCATCGGCATGAAGATCTACGGCGCCGGCCGCATCAAGACGCCGGAGAAGATGGACGCCTCGATGAAGTTCGTTTTCGAAAACAACCTCGTCGACGCCGTCACCATCGGCATGTTGAATACCGCCGAAGTGGACGATACCATCGCCCGCATGAATAAGTCGATCCCGGCCTGAGAGCCCGCGGATCCATCGCTCGGAGCGAAGCCACTCGCCCCGCTTCCGTAGAGAGGCTCTGGACCGGACCGGCGCAGCCGGAGATAGTGTTCGGTTGGGCAAGCCACTCGCCCCGCTTCCGGAGAGAGGCTCTGGACCCTCACCCGGTCCGCCTCTAGAATGGAGCCATGGCCCGGGTTTTCAAGATCGTCCTCGTTTTGGTGGGCTTATATCTGGTGGTGATGCTCGGCTCCGGCCTGGTGATCAAGGCACTCCTCTCTGGAAAAACGTCCTCCGCGCTGCATGAGGAGTTGAGCCGGCGCTTCCCGGTCAAGGTCGGCCTGGGCGGCGGCGACTTCGACTTGAAACAGTGGCTGCTGTTGCGGCCGGCGGTCACGCTCGAGGATCTTTCCATCGCCAATCCGGAGGGCTTCTCCGGCGGGAACATGATCGAAGCCGGCGAGATTTCCGGCCAGATCTCGCTCCAGTCTCTGATTGCGCGGGAGCCGCGGGTCGACCGGATCACGATCGTCAATCCGGTCGTGCGCATTGAAACCAACGAGTATGGCCGGAACAACTTGTCTTCGCTGGCCCCCGAGACCGAAGCTGGACCCGCGGAGCCGGCCGGGGCCGCCGAACTCGGGCCTCTCGCCATCAACGCTCTGCGCGTCAGCGGCGGAACCGTCGAGCTCTTCGACATCGAGTCAAAGGAGTCACTGTGGCTCGAAAACGTCGACGTGGATGTGACGGGCTTCTCCACCACGTCCGACTTCGGTTTCGAATTCAGCGCCCAGCCGTTTGGCGGCGACCGGAACGCGGTGTCCTTCACGGGACGCGCCGGCCCAATGCTGCAGTTGTCATTCCCGGCGAACGGTGAACTCTCGATCACGCTGGCCCCGGCCGAGATTCCCGAGGAGATTCGCGTGCGGGCGCTCGGAGAAAGCATGCGCGCTCCGGGTCCCAACAGCATCGTCCGCATGAACGCCAACGTGACCGGCGATCTGATCGAAACTCTCGAGGGAGGCGGAACGCTCACATTTGACGGCTTCGAGTTCGGCCGGGACGCCGAGCGCCAATTGCCGCTTTCCGGCACGGCGCCTCTGGCGCTTTCGGTCGCCAATGCGCTGAACAACCCCGTGCTAACCCTGAACGCGCGCGAAACCGGCTTGAAGCTCGGTGACGGAACCTTTAACGGCGATCTGCAACTGTCTCTCGGCTTCGGCGGCACGCGGGGCGCCGTCAGCGGCTCCATCAACGGCGTGGATATCGATCAGATGCTGAGCGCCTTCACCGAGAGTTCGGGCCAGATTTACGGCCAGGCCGCCATCCCCAGGTTCGAGCTAAGCTTCCGGGGCACTGGCAGCGAGGAACTGCTGAACTCCCTGCACGGCGAGGGCTCCATCACGCTCGACAAGGGCCGCATCACGTTCGTCGACACGATCGGCAGCGTCCTCGATGCCGCCGAGGCGGTTCTCCAAATCACCGGCTTGACCCGTTCCAGCCGGACTCAGGAAGGCGCCGCCCGGAAGGGCGGGGAAGAGACTCCGTTCACAACCATGTCTTCCGGCGTCTCGGTCGCGAATCGGACCGTCAACATGACGGACATCGCAATCGAAACGCCCTCGGGAGACATCAGCGGCATCGGCTCCTTCACGTTCGATGGAACGATGGAGTTCGATCTCACGGCCCATCTGACCGGCGAGGTCGCAAACGCGTTGGGGGGCAAGCCGGATGGACAGGGCGTAATCCGCGCCGCCGTGCCCTTCGCCGTGACCGGCACATTCGAGGATCCGAAAGTGCGGCCGGACCTGGCTCACATCGGGGTCGGCGCTGCGGCGGGCATCATCGAGCGGCTTCTCGGCGGAAAAGAGGGCAAGGAGGCGGAGGGCGAGCAGGAGCAGCAGCCAAGCATCTTCGACATCTTCAAGTCGTCCCGCAAGCCGGAAGAAACCAGAACGCCGGAATTGCAGCCGGACCAGCCGTAAAGTCGCTGGGCTCGAAACCTCGATGCTACAATAAGAAGGTTGCTGTGGTGCCTGTAGCTCAGGCGGTTAGAGCGCCAGGTTGTGGCCCTGGAGGCCGAGGGTTCAAGTCCCTCCAGGCACCCCAAGTCCGCGTAAGTGTCTTCGTGTCCCGGTCCGGGCTCACTCGACTGTAAAACTCATTTTAGCGATGTCGGATGTTGCGCCTTGGCGGGCCGTCACCCGCGCTTCGTAGGCGCCGGGCGGTAGCGCGGACGCCTGCACACTGGCTATGTAGGGGATCCGGCCACGCTCATCGGGGGCGGGCAGTTCCGGTTCCAACTGGCCCAGTCTCTGATCGCCGGCGTAGAACTCAATGGTCGCGGCCGGGGCGTCCTTCACGCTCTTGTCCGGGTAGACCAGGAAATAGATCGAAACCATTGCGCCCGGGATCTTGGAGTCGATCGGCTGCAGCGTAGGGACAACCTTGCCGCCGCTGAACAGAAACGGGTTGTGGATGTCCGGGTTTTCGGCGGGCGCCTCGTCGACCCGCTTGATCAACGTGAGGTCGCTGACCGCCACGCCGCCGCTGTATACCGGAATCGAAAGTTCGGTCTTCTTCACGCCGATGCGGCCGCCTTGCGGATCCGCTACGGCAACCTCCATCTGGTACGCTCCCGGCGGGAGGACGAAGTGGTCGTTGTAGGAGAAGGTCCCATTGCGGAGCGACTCCAACTTCTCCTCCTGAATCTGCAGCGGTACCAGGCGGCTGAACTTGCGGACAACGCGCCCGCCTTCGTCCTTGAACATGGCGACCGCCGCGACGCTGGTCTTGTAGAGGCCGCTGGCCTCGTCCTTCTGGATCTCGATCTTCTCGAACGGCACTTCGAGGTCGAATGCACAGCGCCGCATGCCGCCGGCGGGCTCGAAGTTGAACCAGGACGCCCGGAAGTCCACATCGGAAGGCGCGCTGGCGCCGGCAATCGCGCGGAGCAGCGGGACCTCGTAAGGGAACAGGGCTTCCTTCAGCTCTGGCGGCATGGCGAAGTATCCCGACCGGCTCTGCACGTCCGTCTTGGAGCGATTCAGTTTCACCTCCAGCTTCCGGAAGGCGCCGTTGTAATCCTTGTTCGTGGGCCGGTAAGCGAGTTCGTAGTAAGCGTATATGTCCTCTACCACCTTCTGCATCGGCTTGCGCAGATCGTTGGTGTTCGCGATCAGGAATCCGCCGGTCGACTCGGCCAGCGTGTTCAGGTTTCCCTGGGTGTCCGCATACAGCGAGTCCAGCCCCATGTCGGTCTGCTTCATCTCGGCGGCTTGCGTCCGTCCGGATGTATCCGTCATTGTCCGCACGCTCAACTCGGCAGTCTGCGCGAGCCCCCGGGCGCCTGCGGCGGCCGTCGAGTAGCTCTGCAATCCCCGGGCGTCAATCGAGTAGAAGGACACGTTGGCGCTGTTCGCGGAACCCACCAGGGACTCAAACCGGTGCATCACGTTGTTGTCCAGGTGGAGGCCGCTCGAGAAATAGAGTACGGTTTTGCGGCCGGGCAGGGATTGCTGGCCTTTGACGAGAGCCGTCAGGGCGGAGATCGCGTTCGAACCCATCTGTTGCCCCTCGAGGTCAGTGGCCAGTTGCACCATCTGCATCACGACCCGGGCCATCTCGGCGGCGGCGATGTTCGCGCCCTCGGCGGCGGTCCCGGGTCCGCCCGCAATGCTCGACGGGTCGGTCCCCTGGGCCGCGCCAATTTCCGCCTGACTCCTGAGGTTGTCGAGGTTCAGGTCCGCGACAATGGACTCGGCGCCTCCCGTGGCAAGTTTCACCGCTTCCTGCACTGCCTTGCGATCGGTCGTGAAGGGCTGCAGAATCTTCAGGCTCGGATCGATTCGCATCACCGAATAATAGACGTTGGAAGACTGATCGTTCCCGACAAGATCCAGCGCGGCCTTGCGCGCGAGCCGCCGCCCGTTTTGATCCAGCCGTTCGAAGGCGAGCGTCACCAGACGCACCTGGCGCAGCGGATCCAGTTGCCTTGCTTCTCCGTCGGCGCCGCCGGCGAAGGCTTCGGTACCCGAGATGAGGCGAAACGAAGAGAGCTCCTGCTTCTTGCCGTCTTCGTAGATCTCGATCTCTTCCGGCTTCAGGTCCTTAATGAAGCGTCCTTTGCCGTCGCGGGCGATCACATCGAGAAGCACCTCCTCCACAGTGGTGCGGATGGTGGCCTCCGGTGGTTGGGTTTCCTGTTGCCCTGGTGCGGGTTGGGACAGGAACAATGCCGCAACGGTTGCGGTGACCGCGGTTCTTTGAATCGTGCTCATAACAGGTACTCCAGAGATGCGCCTCGAAAACAGCCCCGCGCCGCGCTGGGTTCGCGCGGCCGAAACCTCACTGTGGACCCCTCGCTCCGGCCGTTTGCCATCATCGGGCGCCGTCCTCTTTTGAAGCGGCCGCTTCCTGCCGCTCCAGCTCTCGCCGGCGGTTCTCCGCCTGCAAATCCATGACGATCTTCCGGTGCCGTTGGCCATCTTCACGCCGGCCCAACTTATAGTAAGCCGCCGCCAGGTTGATGTGCGCCTCCACGAACTCCGGAGAATCCTCCACTACTCCGTCCAGAACCTGGCGGGCCTGCTCGGTTTCGCCTTCGGCCAGCAAGACGCTCCCGAGTTGATAGCGCGCGACGATCGACCGCGGACGAATGCGCAACGCCGCTTCGATGAAGGGCTTCGCTTCTGCCAGCCTCTTCTCCATCCGCAGCATGGCGCCGAGGCGAACGTTGGCATCGAAGTTGTGCGGATCCCGCTTCAGCTCTTCCCGAAAGGCCGCCTTCGCCTCCTCTTGCAGGTCGTTCTCCATCAATACACGCCCGAGGAGGGCATGCACGCCCGGCAATTCCGGGTTCAATTCGACCGCCTTGCGAACCGTGACCAAAGCGACGGAATAATCGCCCGCGGCGAGCTGCGCCGCGCCGATCAACATGTGAACTTCGGCGGTACTTCCGTGGCGCATGAAGCGATCGATCACCTCTTTTCCACGGTCGATTTCGCCCGCGTTCAGCAAGGCCGTCCCCAATAGATATGTCACGGTCCGGTCATCAGGCTCCGCTTTGTCCAGCGGCTCCAGCAACGCAATCGCCCGGTCATTCTCGCCAACTTTCAGGAGGCTGTCGGCCAACAGCAGAGTTGCCTGCCTGTTATCGGGTTGTCCGGCGCACACCCTCTCGAGCTCCGGGATGGCCTTCCCGAATTCCATCTGCTTGTAATAGGACAAGGCGAGGTTCAGGCGGATGGCGGCGTTGGACGGATCGAGTTTCAGGGCCCGTTCGTATTTCTCCGCCGCCTCCCCGAGCCGTCCGCTCTTGGCCAGAGCAGCGCCGAGGTTCGACCAGGCGTGAACGAAGTCCGGCCGTAGCTCGATGACTTCCTCGTACTTGGCGATCGCCGTGGTCAAGTCGCCGCGCTGGTGCGCCTCCACGGCTTCGGTGAAGAGCTGCTTCAAGCTGCTGGAGCTAGCGGGCCGCGCCCCGGCGCCCGTAGTCCCGCCCGGAAAGGACGGAGCTGTCCGCACCTTTGGCGGGGAACCAGTTTGGGCAAGGCCGGTCAACGGTAAGAGCAGCAGCAGGCTCAACAGGCCCTTCATGTTTTCAAGCATACTACACGCGATTTCGCATCCTACGGCAACCGGTAACGCGGCATCCCCGTCTATCTGCATGAAAAGACGCCTCAAAGACACTTATCTGCTCCACTTGCTTATTTCATTCCGGATGAAGGAATGGTACGCTGAGTTGCTTGAGAGCACTAACTGATGGGCAGCGTAGCAAGACCTGAAACCTCACCGAGAGTAGTTCGTTTCGGTCTGTACCAAGTTGACTTCCAGGAAAAACTCGTCCATAAGGGCGGGATCAGGGTCAAGGTACAGAATCAGCCGTTTCAGGTGCTGGAAGCGTTGCTTGAAGAACCTGGCCAGATCGTTACGCGAGAAGCGCTCCGCTTAAGGCTCTGGCCGGAGGAGACGCCTCCGGAGTTTGACCATCGCCTGAACAAAGCGGTGAATAAGCTTCGGACGGCGCTGGGGGATTCCGCCGAGAACCCTCGCTTCATCGAAACGCTCGCCCGGCAGGGCTATCGGTTTATCGCGCCGGTCGAGGACTCCAGAGTTGCGGAGAGTACCGAGGAAATCGCGCTGGCCGCTACTCCCGTGGCGGCGGATTCGTCGAATAGGCGCCTCTGGGGAATCGCGATACTGGCTGCCGCGCTCGTGGTTGCGCTAACGGCCGCTTTGCCGCTGTTCCGGCCCAAGCCGGCGCCGCAAGTCTCCGGATACACGCAGCTAACGGGCGATATGCGGCAGAAGCTGGACGGCCTCTGCAGCAACGGCGATGAGGTGTTTTTCGTTGAGTTCCGCGAGGGCAGGACGGTCCTCGCGGCCGCTCCTCTGAGCGGCGGAGAACCGAGGTTGATCCCAACCACTTTCGATCCGGATATCAGTCTCTTTGTCCTCGACATGGATCCGTCCGGGGACAAGGTGCTGCTGAAGACGGGTTCGGGCCTGGCCCATGACGCGGGAAACGGAGAACTCTGGCGTCAGCCAATCGCCGGTGGACCCGCTGAGAGGCTCGGCTCCCTTGTCGCTAATGACGCCAAATGGTCGCCCGATGGAAGGTTTCTCGCTTACTTCGTGGATCAGGAACTTTATCTGGCGGAGACCGACGGCTCGTCGCCGCGGCTGCTGATCGAAAAAGAAGGGATTAACAGCGCCATTCGCTGGAGCCCGGCAGGCGACCGAATCCGCTTCCGTTCCGGTTATCCGACAGCCGACCAGAACTCCATATGGGAGGTTTCCATCCGTGATTCGGCGCTTCGGCCCGTGTTCCCGAACTGGGACTTCACCCAACATTGCGGCGCCTGGACGGCTGGGGGAACCTATTTCCTTTTCTATTCGCCCTCGGATTTCAATTTGTGGATTCGGCCCGAGAACGCTGCCATGTTTGGTGGCAACGACGCAAATCCCGTGCAGTTGACTCAAGGCCCTCTGCGCTTTCGCTCCCCGCGCCTGATTCCCGCAGGAAACCGTCTCGTCGCGATTGGAGAGATGCTGCGCGGAGAACTTCTGCGCTGGGATTCGGCGGTCGAGCAGTACGTCCCCCATCTTTACGGCCTGTCCGCTGATCAGCTTCACTACTCCGCGGACGGCCGTAAACTCACCTACGTCAGCTTCCCGGACAATCACCTCTGGGTGGCTGACGCTGATGGCAGCGGGCGCCGGCAGTTGACGGAAGCCCCAATGAGGATCTACCTCCCCCGGCTATCACCGAATGGCCAGCGCATCGCCTTCATGGGCCGAATGCCCGGCTCCAGATGGAAGATACATATTATCCCGGTAGACGGCGGGGCGCCTGAAGAAGTGTTGCCTGGGCTGGGGCCGGAGGCGGATCCCAACTGGTCGCCGGACGGCCAGCGCCTGGTGTTCGCTCCCCTTCCCTGGGAAACCGAGCCGGAGAACTGGGGAGTTCGCATTCTCGACCTGACCACCGGAACGGTTAAGAGTCTGCCGGAAGGCGAACCGTACTATTCACCGCGTTGGTCGCCTGACGGACGCCACATAGCCGCGATTCGCCAGGACAACTCTCAACTGTCACTGTTCGACTTGGAGACCGAGGAATGGTCCCTCTTGACCGAGTTTCAGGGAGGCTTTCCTTCATGGAGCCGGGATGCGAAGCACCTTTACATGTTCCACGCGTTCACCGAAGAGCGCGGCATCTACCGCGTCCGTCTCGCCGATAGGCGTCTGGAGAAGGTGGCAAGCCTCAAGAACATCGACGTTGCGGGAACCCTCGGGCCCTTCGGTCTCTCGATGGCCGCCAACGATGATCCGGTCATCCTCAGAGACCGGAGCGTCCAAGAGATCTACGCACTCGACATCGAGCTGCCGTGATCGCCCGCCTGACTTACCGCACCTGTCGACTACACTCGGCACGCACTCCGCCGCTCGGCGGCTGAGTTCATACTTCCGATTGAAGCCGCGGTGAAAATCGCGCCTTGAGCTTGATTGCTCCCCACTCAAGTCATTGAAAATTGTCGGTATTCGAAGTTTACATACCCCAAATCTGTTCTCCGGGCAAATTAGGTATTGACAAGCGTATGACTTTCGGGTTAAGACTATCATGGTTGTCCAGTGAGAGAAGCGGTCCAACCTAGGGGGCAAAAAACATGAACCATCCTTTGCTGCGTAAAGGCGTTACCATCGCGCTTTTCGCATTGCTTTGCAGCTTGACCATCTACGGCCAGCAGATTACCGGTTCCATCTCAGGTGTTGTGATGGACTCCTCGAGAGCCGCGATTCCTGCTGCGTCGGTGACAATGACAAACGAGTCCTCCGGAGACGTTCGCCGCTCCGAGACGAACACCGAGGGATTCTTCAACATCTCGAGCGTATTCCCGGGCAGCTACACTGTGCGAATTGAAGCCCCGGGCTTCAATACCTACGAGGCGCGGAACATCCAATTCACTGCCGGAGACCGTAGGACTCTCGGCCAGGTGGTTCTGGATGTGGCCACGGCCGCCGAAGAAGTGACTGTGTCGGCGGTGGTGTCCGAGTTGACGCCCGTGGAATCCGGCGAGAAGGCGGTTGTCCTGACAACCAAGCAGTTCGAGAACGTGTCGGTTGTGGGACGAAGCGCTGCCGAATACCTCAAGATCCTGCCTGGAATTGCACCGGTTGGCGGCCTTGAGAACCGTCCTGGATTTAACGGAGAGAACATCGGCATTAATGGGAACGGCGACGGTGGAAAACAGAGCATGCTCGGTAACGTGTCGGCCAACGGGACGCGCGAGGACGCTCTCGATATCACGGCTGACGGCTCCCACGTCTCCGACCCCGGCTGCAACTGCGCCACTCCCGTGAATCCGAACCCGGAGATGATTTCCGAGTTCAAGGTACAGCAGTCGAACTTTTCCGCGGAGTATGCCAAGGGGCCGGTCGTGGTGAACTCAATCACCAAGTCCGGTGGCCAGGATTTCCACGGCAGCACCTACCTCTACGCGCGTCATCACACGCTGAACTCCAACGATGCGCTGTTTAACAAGAACGGCCAGGAGAAGCCGAAGAACAAGTACTTCTTCCCGGGCGGCAACATCGGCGGTCCGGTTCTGCTCCCGGGCACGAATTTCAACCGGAACCGGGACAAGATGTTCTTCTTCGCGGGATATGAGTATTTCCGGCAGACGATTGACACCGGTTTGTTGCGGTCCGTCGTTCCAACACAGGCGATGCGGAACGGGGATTTCTCCGATACAGCCTACATGTCGAATCTCCTGAGCAATACAAACGGGGGTATCAGCGGCACTTATGCGGGCGGGATCATTCCGCAGAGCGAGATTGACCCTGGCATGGCCGCCTTGCTCAACAATGTACCGTTGGACAACCGCGACCCAGCGACTTCCCAAGGCTTCAACTGGATTGACGCCTTGGTTGTTGACCAAAACATGCACCAGTTCAGCACCCGCATTGACTACTCCTTCAGTGACTTCACCAAGCTTTTCATCCGCTACAATCTGCAGCGGGAGGTCCAGAACTTCCCGATTCAGCTCTGGTGGCGGAACGCGGGCGCGGTCCCGATGCCCACTCCGATTCTGGGGAGGAACGCCAGTGATTCGATCTCGATGAACTTCACCAAGGTTCTCAGCCCGACGCTGACGAACGAGACGGTCTTCGGGTACACCTTCGTCGATTTCCCCAACCAGTACGAAGACGACAGCATTATGATGAAGGACACCCAGGGTTACCCATATCAGGGAATCGATGGCTTCCGCGGGGATCCGAAGATCCCGGGCATGCTCACTTGGGCGGCTCCGGCCGCCGGCATGTGGCTACCGGGCGGAATGGACCCGGTTCTATTCGCTACCAAGCACCTAGTCACCTTGACGAATAACACGACCAAGGTCACCGGTACCCACACACTCAAGTTTGGCGGCTATTGGGGGTTCATCGTCAATAAGCAGCCAGGCAACAACCCGTCAGCAGGTCTGATCCAGACCAGCCCATGGCATGGTCTCTCGACCGGGAACATGCTTGCCGATATGGTTTCGGGCCGGATCAGCAATTGGGACCAGGATGGTCTCGCTGTTGTCCGCGATATGGGTTGGAGCGAATGGGCCGGTTTTGTCCAGGACGCCTGGAAGGTCAAGCCGAACCTGACCCTGGAATTCGGCGCCCGCTTCCAGCACTTGCAACCCTGGACGGCGCGCAACGAGTTCGGAATCGCCACTTGGGTCGAGTCCCACTACGATGCCAACAGGAATGCACCCGCGGGCGATCTGCCCGGTGTTCAGTGGCACTCCATCAATCCCGACGTCTCCAAGGCGGGCTGGGACCGGAAGGCTATCCACTTCGCTCCGCGAGTCGGATTTGCATGGGACATGTTCAGCAGTGGCAAGACGGTCTTTCGCGGCGGTTTCGGTGTATTCCACTATCACGACGATCAGCTTTCGGCTGGCGCGATGGATCTGCCGGCCGGTCTCCGTGCCGTCAGAATCGGCGGCGGCATGATGCTATCCGACGTCGACAACATCCAAAACGATGGCACGCTGTCATTTGGTGGCGAAACCGTCGACTCGGCCGACAACCGCATGCCCAGCACCTATAGCTGGAACCTCACGGTTTCGCAACGGCTTTCCCGCAGCATACTGTGGGAGACCTCCTACGTAGGCAACCAGAGTTGGGGACTAACCTACCGTGGTGGGCTCAGGGACATCAATCAGGTACCGGTAGGCGCCATGATTAACGATCCCGAGGCGGATGCCAACAACTTCCGCCCGCGCCCCCAATACAACGCCCTCAACATGGACCGCCATCAGGCATACACGAAATACAACGCCCTCCAGACCACGCTGACCAAGCAAACGGGTATGGTGAATTTCACGTTCGCCTACACCTGGTCCAAAGCCATGGGCATCGTCGACCGGCCGCTCAACAGCCTGGACCGCGATGCCAATTACGGACCGCTGGCATTTGACCGGACACACATCCTGGCCGGCAGCTATGTGCTGAACGTGCCAGACCTCGTCGACGCGGGCGGCAACGGCTTCGCAAAGGGCGTCGCCAACGGCTGGCAGATTTCCGGCATCGTCCAATGGAACAGCGGTGTGCTCCTCCAACAGACCGAGGACGGCATGCGGAACTTCAACATGACCGCAACGGTGAATGGCGAGAACATCAACAGCGCCGCCGTCACCGGTACCGATGCGATCCAGTTGATGCCAATTGTGACGTGTGATCCTCGTGAGGGTTTGGGAGATGGCCAGTACATCAATGGCGCGTGCTTCGGCACTCCCATCCCGGGACAGAACGGGCAACTCGGCGCCAACGGTAGCCTCATCATGCCTTATCTCTCGGGACCGGCGTTCTTCAACTGGGATATGTCCTTGTTCAAGAACTTCAAGGTGGGCGAATCGAAGAACTTCCAATTCCGCGCGTCGTTCTTCAACTGGATGAACCACCCGGTGCGGTCTTTCATCGGTGGAGACTCCAATCTCCGGCTCGATCTGCAGAACAACAACGGAACCACGGAACTTATTAACCAGCGCTTCGGTTTCGCCGACAACACGGTCGGCAAGCGAATTATCAGCCTGGGAATCAAGTTCCAGTTCTAGTTGAACGGACACTAACCCCTGGAAGGCGGGCGGCGATTCCGCCCGCCTATTCTTTCTCCGGCCTCTCAGCGCGGCGTTTGCTATGTTGAAGGCAGATTAATGTGGTGGATCCCCTTCCTCGTACTGTTCATCCTTTCTCCAAGCTGGGCTCAAGACTCGGCTGAGGAACTGGCCAAGCAGGCGCTCGCAGCGCGCGAATCCGGCCAGACCGAGCGATCGGTGGAGCTGTACCGCCTGGCACTGGCGCTCGATTCCGGAAATACAGAAGGATGGTGGTACCAAGGCCTGAACTACTACGATCTGGACCGCTACGAAGAGTGCGAAGACGCTTTTCTCAAGGTCACCGAACAGATGCCACAAAACGGCGGCGCTTTCGCGTTTCTGGGCTTGTGCGAAACACAGAACAACAAGTACAAGACCGCGTTCGCACACCTTGTCCTCGCCCAGCAGAAAGGCATTCCCCCGGGTACGGAGCTTGAAACGATCGTCCGCTACCACTACATCGCTCTGGCCAATAAGATCGGCCAGTTTGAGCTTTCGGCCGGGCTGCTGAACGAAATCGTCTCGCATCCACAGCGAGACATCCCGAATCTCGTGGAACTCGCCGGATTAAGCGCCTTGAGGCTGAAGTATCTCCCGGAAGAGATCCCCGAGGATAAGAAAGAGCCCGTGATGCTGGCCGGCCGGGCCACGGTCTTGGCCTGGAGAAAACGCCTTCCGGAGGCATTCAAAGAGTCCGGCACATTGCTCGAGAAGTATCCCCGGCAGTCCAACGCGCACTACTTGCGCGCATACCTGTTGCTCCAGGAACACTCCGAGGATGCGATCGCCGAATTCGAGAAGGAACTGGAAATCACTCCGGATCATGTGCAAGCGCGCCTGCAAATCGCCTACGAATATCTGCAGCGCGGGCAGGCCCCCAAGGGACTGCCCTACGCCGAGAAGGCGGTGCTACTGGCGCCCTCGGATTTCACCGCGCACAATATATACGGGCGCCTACTTCTGGATGCCGGAAAGCTCGACATCGCGGTCTCGCATCTCCAAACGGCGGTGACACTTGCTCCGACCAGTCCGGAGGCCCACTTTCACCTTTCGGCCGCCCTCAACCGCGCGGGCCGCAAGGAAGAGGCGGAGCGCCACCGCAAATTGTTTCTCGACCTCAAGGCCGAACGCGAGAAGCAGCAAGGCGGAACTCTGCCTGAGCAGCCACAGCGGTGAACCGGCTCCTCGCACTTCAACCGCGCGTGGCGCCTTTGCCGCTCCGCCGATGCAGCACCGAAGGATTGAGCGTGTCTGGTACTGTAATCTATGAGAGGGGTGTGCCGCGCACCGTCCGTTACTCGATGAGATTGAACGCCTGCCTGCTGTGCGTGTTGGCCGCCGCTGGGACCTGCATCCGCGCCGAGGAAGCTGCCGGAATCCGCTTCCGGCACCAGAAAATCAACTACATTCTGGACAATTCGGAGTCCGCGCGGCGGCATGCGCCGGAGACGATGCAAGGCGGCGTCGCCGCCTTCGACTACGATAACGATGGCGACCTGGATCTCTACTTCGCTAACGGCGCCGACATCAAGACGCTCGAGAAAAGCGGCGACAACTACTGGAACCGGCTTTTCGCGAACGATGGCAAGGGCAACTTCACCGACGTCACCGTGAAGGCGGGCCTGAAAGGTTTCGGCTACGACACCGGCCTTGCCACCGCGGACTACGACAACGATGGCTATCCTGATGTCTTCATCGGCGGCGTTCACCGCTACACGCTGTACCACAACAACGGCGACGGGACCTTCTCCGATGTGACGAAGGAGGCGGGACTGGATAAGGCGATCGATCCGGAGTTCGGGCCGATGTGGTCGGTTGGCGGCGCCTGGATGGATGCGGATAACGATGGCCTGCTGGACCTCTTCGTGGTCAATTATCTGAGCTGGGACCCGGACACGGAGCCGGAGTGCAAGTATGAGGGCGCGCTCGAGTACTGCCATCCCCGGCTCTACAATGAACTGCCCAATTCCCTCTTCGTCAATAACGGCGACGGCACCTTCCGTGATGTTTCCGCGGCGGCTGGATTGCGGGATTACCCCGGGAAGGGAATGGGCGCCGCAATGGCGGACTTTGATGGCGATCACCGGCCCGACGTATTCGTCGCCAACGACAAACTCTTCAATTACCTGTTCCGCAACACTGGCGATCTGACCTTCCAGGAGATTGCGTTCGAAGCCGGTGTCGCGCTGCCAGAACACGGCAACTTCATTTCGGGAATGGGCGTCGATGCCAAGGACATGGACAACGACGGCCACGCCGACATTGCGTTCGTGGCTCTGGACAACGAGACCTTCCCGCTATACCGGAACCTCGGGGACGGCACTTTCGAGGAGGTGACCTCCAGCACCGGAATGACGATTCAGAGCCGCTCGATGGCCGGATACAGCCCGGCCATCTTCGACTTCGACAACGACGGCTGGAAGGACCTCTTTGTTTCCCGCGGCCATGTGCAGTCGACGGGCATGGCCGAGCGCGTTCTCATCGAACAGCACAACACCGTGTTCCACAATCTCGGGAATATGAAGATCGAAGCGCGAACCGAATCGGCCGGCTTCGACGCCGCCCCGCCGAAACGCCACCGCGGCTCCGCCCATGGGGACTTCAACGGGGACGGGCGGGTCGACCTCGCCGTATCCGCCCTCCGGAAGGAAGCTGAAATCTGGATCAATGACGGAGGGGCCGGCAATCACTGGCTGTACGTGGACCTCGAGGGAACGAAGAGCAACCGTGACGGCATCGGCACGAAACTCAGAATCGTCACTGCCTCCGGCGAACAGTACAATCACCACTCCCATGCGGCCGGCTATGCTTCCTCGAGCGCCGGCCCGGTCCATTTCGGGCTTGGTAAGGACAAGGTCGTCAAACTCCTCGATATACGCTGGCCCTCAGGCACTGTCCAGAAGCTGGAAAACATTTCCGCCAACCAGGTTCTGAAGGTGAAGGAGCCGTAGGCGGGACTGCCCCGGCCCGCATCCGGCCGGCGGCAATCGAGCGCCCCTGGCTACTCCCTTATCACCACCACCTGATTCGCAGCCACGTCCTCGATCGTCGTGACTTTTCCGGAGGGCCACATCACCTCGATCGCATCCACCTTCACGGCGCTCCCCAGGCCAAAGTGCAGCGGCCCTGCGCTCGCGGAAGCATACCCGGAACTGGTGGCGAAATGGTTGTGCTGCCTCTGACCGCCGGCCACCACCTCGACGCGCGCCCCGACTCCGTCCCGGTTGCTTGCACGGCCGACCAGTCTCACCGCAATCCAGTGCGCCTCGCCCGGGCTTTCATTGATCCACAACTCCGCTCCGGCATTGATCGCCGTGACCACCAGGTCCAGCCGCCCGTCACCGTTGAAATCCCCATACGCAACCCCGCGGTGGCGCCGTCGCGGCCCGGCGGCAAACCCGGCTTCCGCGGTGTACGCCCGCAGCCGGCCGTTGCCCAAGTTGCGAAAGACGGTGTTGTGCTGTTCAATGACCCACTGGTTTTTCATGTCGGGTCCCTGGACGTGACCCCGCGAGACGAACAGGTCTTTCCAGCCGTCATTGTCGAAATCGGCGAGTACCGGCCCATATCCAGCCATCTCCCGTGCCTGGCTTGCGAGGCCGGAACGGTTGGTAACTTCGACGAACGCTCCCCGGCCGTTGTTGCGGAATAGGGGAAAAGTCTCGTTATCAAGAGCGACGATCGCGATATCCGGCCAAGCGTCGTTGTCAAAATCCCGGAAGTCCGTCCCCATGCCAGAGATTTCCATGCCATGCTCCGCCAGGGCCACGCCGGCCTCGAAGGCAATCTCCTCGAATTTCCCCGACCCGTTGTTCCGGAACAAGAAGTTGAAAGTCTTGTCGTTGCTGACGAAGATGTCCTGGTCGCCGTCGCCATCAAAATCGGCCGCCGCCGCCCCCATTCCCTTGCCGACGTGGCCGCGGATGCCGGACTCGCCGCTCACATCTTCGAACGTGCCGTCGCCCCGGTTGCGAAACAGGCGGTTTGGTAGGCCGTCGTAGTGCTTCGGGTGGCAGTAGCCGGTGCAAATCGGCTCCCGGTCCATGCTCCAACGCAGGTAATTCACCACGAACAGGTCCAGCCAGCCGTCATTGTCGTAATCGAACCAGACTCCAGCCACCGCCCACAGTGGACCGTATTCGGAATCCACGACCGCAAGGCCCGCCTCTTCCGTAACGACGGAGTAGGTTCCGTCCCCGTTGTTGCGGTAAAGATCGTTGCGATGGACGCCGGCCAGGAACAGGTCCTGATCTCCGTCGTTGTCGTAGTCGGCGATAGCAACGCCGGAATCATAGCCGGCGCCGGCCAATCCGCTCTGTTCAGTGACGTCGGTGAACTGTCCGTTCCCGTCATTGGCGAGCAGGCGGTTCCAAAACTTAGCGCCAGTCTTCACGAGGTCCGGCATGCTCGCGCCGTTGGTGAAGAACAGGTCAAGGCCGCCGTCGTTGTCGTAGTCGAAAGCGGCGACACCGCCGGCCATTGTCGCCGGCGTGAATCGTTTTCCCTCCAGGCGTTCCGAAGTCTCCAATGTCACTGGCAGCGGGTGGTAAGAGAAGCGGATCGGGCTATTCTCCTGGCCGGCCAACAGCGCCGCCCACAAACCGACGCCGGCGATTAGTCTGGAACTCGTCCCCACGACTCCTATTGCACTGTGAATGCGCACTGTTTCTCAACCCCGCCGAAGGGAAATCCCGCCGCGGCGCGCGGGCTGTTTCGGCGCTTCTCCCCACGGGGGACAAAGCGGCCCAGAGCGGGGACGGGCGCATGAAGCTGTCATCGCCGGCTATGCGTGGACAAGTTCCCGCTCCCTGCGAAGCGGCCTACATCGTTGCGCGGGAGCCCAGGCTGATGGGCGGCTTCGGGCCGCCGCAGAATGGCCGTTCTTGCTGATCTTCCGGTCTCTGGCAGGTCTCGAGACCCTGCAACTCGGCAATCAGGTCAAGCAGTTTTCGCGTCGCTTCTTCGCAATTCGCCCGCTGAGCATCGGAAACGAACTTGTAGCGGGCGGGCTCGGTCCCGGTAGAAAGGAGTTGGAGGAGCGCGGGATCGCCCGGCATGCCGTGAGCGACGTTGTTCCCAAGCTGGTTGAGCATCCGCATCAGGGCCGCCATGCCGGAGCGGTAACGGATCCATCGGTGGCTTTCCCACGACATGGGCGCCGGTTCCTCCTGCTGATCGAAGCGCTCCCGCAGCCGGATTCCCGCCGTCTCGCCGCGCGTCGCCAGTTCTTCGATTGTGCCGGGAGCCATGCTGAGATTCAGACCGCCCTCGCCCGGCTTGAGCCAGATTTCGGCCACGCGGTCGCGGTAACCCGGCAGTGGGAGGAAGCTGTTGTCGTGCCAGTTCTGCGCGGAACGGAAGATGGCCATCGCCAGGCCGGCAAGTTCACCGAGGGCGGTACTGGAGCCGCCAAAGGGAGTCCGGAGGTCGCGGACGGCGTCTTCCGGCCGCTTCGGCAGATAAACGAAGTTATCGACACCGTGTCGCGTGGGCTCGCCGTCGCTGCCGGTGTCTTGCAGGTTGATGGCGATGGTGGGCCAGCGGGGGAAAAGGGAATCGTAACGGTGGACTGGGAAGTTGGAAGTAATGCCGCCGTCGCTGAACCACACCCTCTCGATCGGCTGCGCGGGGTTCTCGTAGTTCACGGCATAGAGAGGCACCATTGTAAAGAGAGCCGGGAAAGATAAACTCATCCGGATGGCGACAATCACCGGAAGCTTATCCTCCACCGGAAGGGGAAGCTTCCCGTCCCTTTTGAGGCTCGGCGAGTCAATCTGTTCCGCCTCGCCGATGAGATACTCCATGACGTTGCCTGGAAACAGAGCCTTCCACTCATCCGGATCGAATGCGAAGATTTTCTCGTCGAAGGGCAACTCAAACGGCCGCCCGAAAGTGAGACTGGTGGTGACGGCCCGGAAGTCAATGGCCCGCGGGCCGCTGATCGTGCCTTGCAAGGAGTCCGGCACCGGGGCGCGCCAGAGATCGCCAAAGGTCAGCGGGTGGGGGTTGCCGCCCGTGCCGGCCGTGTCGTCGAGCAGGTTGCTCAACCACTCGGTGAGCGGTTCGATGGTTGCGCCGTCGCGGTTGCCGTTGGCCATGCCGCTGCAAAGCCCGTACCCTTGCTCGAAAAAGGGCCGCAGGGTACGCTTGAACGTGAGGAGCCGCCCTATCGCGCGCGGCCACCAAAGGAGCCGCTCTATCCAGGTACGGTGCGCGGAGTCGAGTTTGTCGATGGCAAGCCGGAAGAGCGGTGCAGTGGCTTTGTCCGGCCGGAACAAGCTGAGCAGATTGTCGCCGTCCGCAAGAATCGCCGGCAGCTTTTCGAGTGCGGCGAAGCCGGCGGTGGTTTTCTCGACGCGGCGCCTATATTCGGCCGCGGCAGCCACGCCCGCGGCAATGGCGCCGGCCGAGGTCCCGCCGACGCCAACGAGATGAAACCTCTCGGCGATACGGCAAATCGCCGGCGGATAGACAACGCCGCTCGTGATCCCGCCCCGCATCACCAGATCGCAACAGCGGTCTAATACCCGATATTGCTCCATGGAATTCCCTCCTGACCAGAGCCAGTATTATAATGCAGGATCCGCAAAAACCAATGAGATAAATTAGGTGGGAAGGGCGAAGGGTCAGCGGCCCGGACGCAGGCCGCCGTTGCTGTCAAGCTGGTCAAGGAAGGCCCGGGCCGCGGGATTGAACCGTTTCCGGCGGCGGTGGATGATGCCCAACGGCCGGTACAGGCCCGGTGATTCTAGCGGGATACCGATGAGCCGTTCCTGGGCGACATCGTCGGCGATCATCTGCTCGGGCAGAATGCCAATCCCGGCTCCGAGAGCCACCGCTTCTTTGATCATGAGCACGTTGTCGAATTGCATAACTCGATGCACTTCGATGCCATGGTCGCGAAAATAGCGCTGGAGTTCCCGGCTGATCGGGAGATCGTCATCAAAGCCGACGAAATCCTGCCCGTTTAGAAGCGCCGGCTCGAGGAACGTGTTGACGGCCAGGGGATGGTCTGGACGGGTCGCCACCAGCATGACCTCATCCCGCCATGGAATGACGGCCAAGTCACGGCTGGGCTCTGGGTAGCTCACAAGTCCAATGTCGGCGTTATCGTCGCGCACGGCTTGGTACACCCTCTCGGGCCGGAGGAAATCGACCGAGAGTTCGGCCTCCGGATAGCGGCGGCGAAACTCCCCCTCCCACCGGGACATCTCGGATAGGCCGACCGAGTAGATGCAGGCAACCCTCACCAACCCCTCCACCCGGGCCTTAACGCTCTCCATCGCCGCGTCAAATTCTTCCCTCCGCCGCAATACATCCCGGCAAAACTGGTAGTACACCACCCCGGCGGGGGTGAGTTTTAAAGGGCGAGTGGACCGGTCAAGGAGTTTCACCCCGAAGCTCCGCTCTATATCCTGCACATGCTGACTGGCGGCTGATTGACTGATCTCATGTAGTTCCGCGCCGCGAGTAATGGAGCGCTCACGGGCTATATCCCTGAAAAGATGGAGTCTGTCTAGGTCCACGTGTTCGATTCTATCATAAGTCTACCTAATGTTGCTGTGCGTAGATTTATCATTGCCTAATCTTGTCGCTGTGTTATACTCTCTGTACGGCCTACCTGGCACGAAGGCGGTAGTGCTTCTTCCCGAGGAAACCTGCACTATGATTAAATTCGGCTCATACGGCCTTCCGGCCGCACAAGGACTCTACGATCCGTCGCTCGAGCGCGACGCCTGCGGGATCGGCTTCGTAGCGAATTTCAAGGGGCAAAAAACCCACGAGGTAATCAAGAAGGGGCTGCAAGTCCTCATCAATCTAACGCACCGCGGCGCCTGCGGCTGCGACCCCGACACCGGTGACGGGGCCGGTGTCTTGATCCAGATCCCACATGACTACTTTTCCAAGGAGTGCTCGAAGCTCGGCTTCACTTTGCCTCCGGTTGGCGAGTACGGTGCGGGGATGATGTTCCTGCCCACGCGGAAGGACTCCCGTCTGGTGTGCGAGGGTCACATCGAGCGGATTGCGCAGGAAGAGGGCCTGGAGATTCTCGGATGGCGGGAGACGCCAGGGAACCCGGACGCGATTGGGTGGCTGGCGCGGTCCTCACAGCCATTCATTGAGCAGGTCTTCGTCCGCGGTCCCCGCGAGATGAGCCAGGATGAACTGGAACGCAAGCTTTACGTGGTAATGAAGCGGGCTGAAAATGAAGTTGCGGCCGCGGAGATCAGGGGAAAAGAAGCGTTCTACATCTGCTCGCTGTCCACCAAGACGATTGTCTACAAGGGTTTGCTCTTGGCTCCGCAGATTGAGCAATTCTACCGGGATCTGGCCAATCCGGAGGTCGTGAGCGCGATTGCCCTCGTCCACCAGCGCTTCTCGACGAACACCTTCCCCACCTGGCCCCTCGCGCATCCGTACCGGTACATTTGTCACAACGGGGAAATCAACACGGTCCGGGGCAACGTCAACTGGATGCGCGCCCGCGAGGCGGTGTTGGAGTGCGAGCATTTCGGAGGCGATCTCCAGAAACTATTTCCGGTGATTACTCCCGGGGTGAGCGACTCGGCGAGCATCGATAACGCCGTGCAACTGCTCCATCTGGCGGGCCGCAACCTTCCCCACGTGATGGCGATGCTGATTCCGGAAGCCTGGGATCATGACAACACTCTCAGCGACGAGAAGAAGGCTTTCTATGAGTATCACGCGTCGCTTATGGAGCCGTGGGACGGCCCGGCTGCGATCGCTTTTACCGACGGATCAGTAATCGGCGCGACTCTGGACCGCAATGGCCTGCGTCCAGCCCGCTATGTGGTAACCCACGACGATATGCTCATCATGGCGTCCGAGACGGGTGTACTGCCAGTGAAGCCGGAGAACGTAAAGGCCAAGGGACGCCTGCAGCCGGGCAAAATGCTGCTCGCGGACCTCAACGAGGGCCGGATCATACCTGACGACGAGATAAAGCGCCGGCTCGCCGGCCGGCGCCCGTACTGGCAATGGCTGAACGAGAACCAGATCAAACTCTCGAACCTGCCGGCCCCGCCGCGATGGCACAAACCAGATTTCGAGACGATGGTACGCCGCCAGCGGGCGTTCGGCTACACCGACGAGGACCTGCGCAACCTCATGGCCCCGATGGCAATGAAGGGCTTGGACCCAGTCGGTTCGATGGGCACTGACGTGCCGCTCGCTTGTCTTTCCGAGCGTCCACAGCCACTGTTCAACTACTTCAAGCAGCTCTTTGCCCAGGTCACCAACCCCGCCATAGACCCGATTCGTGAAGATACAGTGATGAGCCTCTGCAGCTACATCGGCACGGAGCGGAACATCCTGGCCGAGACGCCGCAGCACTGCCACACGCTGAAGCTTCCGCACCCAATTCTCTCGAATTATGACCTTGAAAAGATGCGCCGGGTGAGTTGGGGCGATTTCCTCGCTACCACATTGATGACAGTGTTCCGGGCCGATGGCGGGGAGAAGGAACTGAAACGCGCGGTGGACGCCCTCTGCCGGCGTGCCTCGTGGGCCATCAAGAGCGGCTACACGCTGCTCATTCTGTCGGATCGGGCGGTGGACGAAAACTACGCGCCAATTCCGAGCCTGCTCGCCCTCTCCGCCGTGCATCACCATCTGATTCGGGAGGGGACGCGGACTCAGGTCGCGTTAATCGTGGAAAGCGGCGAGCCACGCGAGGTGCAGCACTTCTGTCTGCTTATCGGTTATGGGGCCAGCGCGATTAATCCCTATCTGGCGTTCGGAACTCTCGAGAACATGGTCAACCGCGGCGATCTCGGCGATGAGATGACCGTCGAGAAGGCTCATGCGAACTATGTGAAGGCCATTAACAAGGGCCTGTTAAAAGTCTTCTCGAAGATGGGTATCTCGACCCTGCAAAGCTACCGGGGCGCTCAGATCTTCGAGGCGATCGGCCTGGACAAGGGACTGGTGGATAAGTACTTCACCGGTACGGCGTCGCGCATTAACGGCGTCGGCCTTGAGGTGTTGGCTCGCGAGGCGAAAATGAAGCACGATTTCGCTTACGAACCGATCAGCGAACACGATACGGAACTGGCCGTCGGCGGCAACCTGGCCTGGCGGATTCGCGGCGAGTACCACCTCAACAATCCCGTCTCGATTGCCACGCTGCAACACTCGGTGCGCCAGAATAGCTGGGACAACTACCAACAGTTCGCACAATCGGTGAACGATCAGAGCCGCCAGTTTTGCACCATCCGCGGTCTGCTCGAGTTCCGGCCGGCGGCGAGGCCCGTCCCGCTGGACGAGGTGCAACCCGCCGCCGAGATCGTGCGGCGCTTCTGCACGGGCGCCATTTCATTCGGCGCGATCAGCAAGGAGGCGCACGAGACGCTGGCAATCGCGATGAACGAGATCGGCGGCCGCTCGAACACGGGAGAGGGTGGCGAGGACGAGGAGCGCTTCAAGGACAACCGCCGTAGCGCGGTCAAACAGGTGGCCTCGGGACGCTTCGGCGTCACCGTGAACTACCTGGTCAACGCTGACGAACTACAGATCAAGATCGCCCAGGGCGCGAAACCCGGCGAGGGCGGCCAGTTGCCCGGGCATAAGGTGAGCGAGGATATCGCCCGTGTTCGCTATTCCATTCCCGGCGTGGGTCTGATCTCTCCGCCGCCACATCACGATATCTACTCCATCGAAGACTTGGCGCAGCTCATCTACGACTTGAAGAACGCGAATCCGAAGGCGCGGATTTCCGTGAAGCTTGTCTCGGAAGTCGGGGTGGGCATCGTCGCCGCCGGCGTCGCCAAGGGGCACGCGGATGTCGTGCTGATCAGCGGCGATAGCGGCGGGACCGGCGCCTCGCCTGTAACTTCGATCCGGCATGCCGGCATCCCCTGGGAGTTGGGCCTGGCCGAGACCCAGCAGGTGCTGGTGATGAACGATCTCCGGAGCCGCATCATTGTCCAGACCGATGGCAAGCTGCTGACCGGCCGGGACGTCGCCATCGCAGCTCTCCTCGGGGCAGAGGAGTTCGGCTTCGCCACCGCTCCGCTGATCGCGATGGGTTGCATCATGATGCGCAAATGCCACCTGAACACCTGCCCGGTGGGCATCGCCACCCAGGATGAGCGGCTGCGGGCGAAGTTTCAAGGCCAACCGGAGAACGTGATCAACTACTTCTTCTTCGTGGCGGAAGAGACCCGGCGGTACATGGCTGAGATGGGCTTCCGCACGATGGAGGCGATGATCGGCCGCGTGGATAAGCTCGCTACCCGCAATGTGGATCACCATTGGAAGGCGCGGGGACTGAACTTCGACACGATACTCCATAATCCGGATGTACCGATGAAGGTTGGCCGCCGCTGCACGAAACCCCAGGACCACGGTCTCGCGAAACAGATCGACGTCAAGCTCATCGACCTCGCCCAGGAGGCGATCGAGAACAAGACCCCAGTGGAATTCAAGATGCCGATCAAGAATGTCCACCGCACCGTCGGCACCATGTTGAGCGGCGAGGTAGCCCGGCGCTATGGATCCCAGGGGCTGCCGGACGGCACCATCCGGTTCCACTTCACGGGATCGGCCGGTCAGAGTTTCGGAGCCTTCTTGTCCAAGGGCATCACGCTGACGCTGGAAGGCGACACGAACGATTACACGGGTAAGGGTCTCTCCGGCGGCAAGATTATCGTCTATCCTCCAAGGACCTCTACCTTTGTGCCGGAAGAGAACATCATTGTGGGCAACGTTGCTCTCTATGGCGCGACCAGCGGCGAGGCTTACTTCAACGGCATGGCGGGAGAGCGCTTTTGTGTGCGGAACTCCGGCGCCGTGGCAGTCGTCGAAAGCGTGGGCGACCACGGCTGCGAGTACATGACCAAGGGCCTCGTGGTGATTCTCGGCGGTACGGGGCGCAACTTTGCGGCCGGGATGAGCGGCGGAATCGCTTTCGTGTTGGACGAAGACGGCCAATTCCAAGCGGTCAACTGTAACACCAGGGGAGTGGACCTGGAGCCGGTAGTGGACGAGGTGGACATTCAAGCGCTCAGAACCTTGATTGAGAAACACGTGAACTACACGGCCAGCGCCCGGGGCCAGTGGATCCTGGAGAACTGGGACAGCATGTTGCCAAAGTTTGTCAAGGTGTTCCCGCACGAGTATAAGCGTGTGCTCAACGTTCCGCGCAAGGGCTTGGCCGTGACACCGGAGGTACTGGCGCAGGCCGGCCGGCCGGCCGAATTGCTGGTGGCGGCGGGCGTACCGGCGTAGGTCACGAGACGGAGGTCATATGGGCAAAGTTACCGGATTCATGGAATACCAGCGGGCGGTGCCGGATCGCCGCCCCGTCGACGAGCGTGTTAACGACTACTTCGAAATCTACCAGCCTTATAACGAGGACGAAGTTCGTACTCAGGGAGCGCGCTGCATGGACTGTGGCGTACCGTTCTGCCACACGGGCTGCCCGCTCAACAATATCATCCCGGACTGGAACGATCTCGCCTGGAAAGGGCGCTGGAGGGAAGCTATCCGGGTGCTGCATTCCACTAACAACTTCCCCGAATTCACTGGCCGCATATGTCCAGCTCCGTGCGAGACTTCCTGCGTGCTCGGAATCAACGAGCCGCCGGTATCCATCAAGTGGATTGAAAGAACCATCATCGATCACGCTTTCAAAGAAGGGTGGATTGTCCCCGAGCTGCCAGGTGCCTCCACCGGAAAGCGGATTGCCATTGTCGGTTCTGGCCCGGCTGGCCTCGCCGCGGCGCAGCAACTCGCCCGCGTTGGGCATAGCGTCACGGTGTTCGAGAAGGCGGACCGCATCGGCGGTCTGCTGCGATACGGAATACCCGACTTCAAAATGGAGAAGTTTCACATCGACCGCCGCGTCGAACAGATGACGGCCGAGGGTGTCGTGTTCGAAACCGGCGCCCATGTGGGGCGCAACGTGCCGGTCGAGGACCTCCGAAAGGACTTCGACGCGATTCTGTTGGCCGGCGGCGCCGAGGCGCCCCGCGATTTGAAGGTCCCGGGGCGCGAGTTGAACGGCATACACTTTGCCATGGACTTCCTGCCCCAGCAGAACAAGCGAGTCGCCGGGGACACGGATATTGTGGCCGATCCGACGCGGATGAAGGAAGAGATTCTCGCTACCGGGAAGAACGTAATCATCATCGGCGGCGGGGACACCGGTGCGGACTGCCTCGGAACGAGCCACCGGCAGAAAGCGAAGTCTGTCACGCAACTCGAGATCATGCCCGTACCGCCGGAGCAGCGCTCGAATGCGACACCGTGGCCGATGTGGCCGCTGATGCTTCGTGTGGAGTCCTCTCACGAAGAGGGCGGCGACCGCAAGTGGGCCGTTTCCACCGCTCGGTTCACCGGCGATGAAAACGGCAACGTGAAGAAATTGCATGCGGTGCAGGTCGGCCCGCCTCCGTCGTTCGAGCCGATTCCCGGTAGCAAGTTTGAGCTTGATTCCGATCTCGTGCTGCTGGCAATGGGATTCACTGGGCCCGAGAAGTCCGGCATGATCGAGCAACTCGGCCTGGAACTCGACCAGCGCGGCAATGTGAAGACCGAAGACTTCCTTAGTTCGGTCCCCGGGGTGTTCGCCGCCGGTGATATGCGCCGGGGCCAGTCTTTGGTGGTGAATGCCATCGCGGAAGGCAGGCAGGCCGCCCGGGCGATGGACATGTGGCTGATGGGAGAGACGATTCTGAAGTAAGATTCCCTTTGTGAATCGAACTTTCGCAACGCTCACTGTTCTTGGGATGGCGCTGATCCTCTCCGGCGCCGCCGTTTCGTTTTCCGAACTCTGGGGCGAGCGCGGTGAGGAGTGGTCCCCCGGCGGCCGCCTGCCCGACTTTTCTCATGCCGGCTACCATCGCGGCGAGGTGGCGCTGCCCGCGCCGGCAAAGCCCGATCGCAGCGTCCGTGACTACGGTGCGAAAGGCGATGGCGTGGCCGATGACAGCGCCGCATTCCTGCAAGCCATCGCGGCGGGTGGGGTGATCGACGTCCCGCCGGGGCGGTACAAGATCACCACCATTCTGAAAATCAGCCAAAGCGGGGTGGTCCTGCGCGGCGCCGGGCCAGCGAAATCGACTCTCTTCTTCCCACAGCCGCTGAACGACATCGAGCCGAATTGGGGTGCGACCACGGAAGGTAGGAGGACCTCGAATTACTCCTGGTCTGGCGGCTTCGTTTCGCTCCAAGGCGACTTCCGGGGCGATGCGCTCACCAAGGTGACAGCTCCGGCCGAGCGCGGCAGCCGGCGGCTGCAACTCGCATCGACCACCGGCTTACGGATCGGACAAGAGGTGGAAATCTATCAAGAGGACAATGAGCGCAACACCCTCGCCGCCCATCTCTACTCGGGCGATCCCGGCTCCACTACCAAGCTGCTGGGCCGGACGCGGGCGTCTCTCGTCGTGACGATAGAGGCAATCGACGCAAACGTGATTGTGTTCGACCGGCCCCTTCGCTTCGATGTTCGCGGTGAGTGGAAACCCACTGTCCGGCGCTTCGAACCCACCGTGACCGAGGCCGGAATCGAAGGGCTCGCGTTCGAGTTTCCCGAGCGGCCCTACGAAGGCCATTTCACGGAACTGGGCTTCAATCCCATCGCTCTTGGCAAGGTGGCGCACTGCTGGGTGCGCAACGTGCGTTTCGCTAACCTCGATAGCGGGATCTTCATCTCGGGCAAGTTCAATACCGTGACAGACGTGGTGATGGAGTCCTCGCGGGCGCGCGACAAGGGCCGCCGGTCACAAGGCCATCACGGCATCTATCTCTCGGGCGATGACAATCTGTTTACCCGGTTCGACATCAGGATGAAGTTCGTTCACGATCTCTCGGTGAGTCACTGCGCCGGCAACGTGATTTCTGCGGGAAGCGGAGAAGACCTCACCTTCGATCATCACAAGCGGGCCCCCTACGAGAATCTTTACACCGATATCGACGCTGGTGAAGGAACTGAAGTGTGGCGTTGCGGGGGTGGGCGGGACCTTGGCAAACACTGCGGGGCTCGCGGTACCTTTTGGAATATCCGCGCGGCACGTCCGATTCCTCCTCCCCCGGATCAGTTCGGACCGCCCTCAATGAACTTCGTCGCCATCTTCACCGGTGCAGAGGGAGAAACTTCCGCCGGCGGCCGCTGGTTTGAGACCATCGATCCGGCCAGGATCGAGCCGCGAAACCTGCACCTTGCGCAGGTGGAGCGCCGGCTCACGAAGGTGCGCTGATATAAATGCCGCGCCCTGCGCCGGCTTGTCAGCCAGACTGTTCCGAATCCTTCGCAGGGCCCCTGGCCAGCCCCGGGCGTCGTATATTGTGAGTGCGAGGATCCTATGGAGCAATTATTCGACAGTCTTCTCGAACTGATCACGCAGACGTCCACCAACTTGCCGCCCGATGTCCGGAAGGCGATGGGTGGGGCTTTGCAGATGGAAACCCCTGGCACGCAGTCTTCCCAATCGCTGACGGTCATGGCGGCAAACATTGATATGGCCTACGAGGACGAAGGGCCAATCTGCCAGGACACCGGGATGCCGACCTTCCAGATTCACTGCCCGGTGGGAATGAACCAAATCGAGTTCAGCAAGGTAATTCGCGATGCAATCGCGGAAGCGACCAAACGCGGCAAGCTGCGTCCCAACTCGGTCGACTCCATCACTGGCAAGAACAGCGGTGACAATCTCGGGCCGGGTACCCCTGTTATTCACTACGAACAGTGGGAGCGCGACGACATCGAGGTGAAGCTGATCCTCAAGGGCGGCGGTTGCGAGAACAAGAATATCCAGTACACGGTCCCCTGCGAACTCGATCACCTGGGCCGGGCCAACCGCGACCTGGAAGGCGTACGCAAGTGCATCCTCCACGCCGTCTGGCAGGCACAGGGACAGGGCTGCGCCCCCGGAGCCATCGGAGTCTGTGTTGGCGGCGACCGCGCCAATGGCTACTGGCTCGCCAAACAACAGCTTTTCCGCACTCTCGACGACGTTAATCCTCACCTCGCGCTCGCCGAACTCGAGACCCGCATCATGAATGAGGCGAACGGGCTCAACGTAGGCGCCATGGGCTTTGGCGGAAAGGCTACGCTGATCGGATGCAAAATCACGGCGGCCAACCGGCTGCCGGCGAGCTTTTTCGTTTCGGTCGCCTATGACTGTTGGGCCTTCCGCCGGCTGGGCGTTATCCTGGACGCGTCCACCGGGGCTATTACCGAATGGCAGTACCGCGATCCCGAACAGCCGGTGGAGAAGATGGTGGAGGGCGAGGGCTTTCCCCTTACCGGCCGCGAGGTAACGATCGAGGCGCCAATCAGCGAGGAGACGATCCGTTCCTTGAAGGTTGGCGACGTCGTTCTCATCAACGGCCGGATGGTGACCGGGCGCGATGCGGTCCACACCTACCTGATGAAGAATGAACCGCCGGTCAGTTTGCAGGGCGCCGTGCTTTACCATTGCGGACCGGTGATGCTCCAGGAAAACGGCGAGTGGGCCGTGAAGGCCGCCGGGCCGACAACCAGCATCCGCGAGGAACCTTACGAGCACGAGGTAATCCGGCGCTACGGAGTCCGCGCGGTCATCGGAAAGGGCGGCATGGGAGCCAAAACCCTGGCTGCGCTGAAGGAACATGGGGCCGTCTATTTGAACGCCATAGGAGGCGCTGCGCAGTATTACGCGCGAACGGTGAAGAAGGTGCCCGGAGTTCATCTGCTTGAGGAGATGGGCATCCCTGAGGCGATGTGGGAGTACGACGTCGAGGGCTTCGCCGCCATTGTCACCATGGACTCCCACGGCAACAGCCTGCACGCCGAGGTGCTGGAGGCATCCGGCGAGGAACTTGCCGCGCTGAGCCAGTCCTGAAGGGTCAGGCCTAAAGCGGTTTTGATATAATTGAAGCGTCCCACCACCGGTGGCTAGGTAGCTCAGTTGGTAGAGCGCGGCCCTGAAAAGGCCGGCGTCGGCGGTTCGATTCCGTCCCTAGCCACCATTCGTTTAGTCCCTTCCGATTCGAAATCAATCTGTCCGATCTCGTCGTGTCCCGGCATTTGACCGGTAGGATCGGGAGCTGAGATTCCAACCCACGACGTCCAGCTTGAGATGCTCACTGCAGATTGAGAATAAAGGTCACAGCGTCTATTGGGTCAGTGTTCTGTGATAGCCGAAAAGCTCTGACTCGATCAGGGTATCCGGCAATGCACCACAGTTGACTGGAACGAAGCGCCTCTTCTTGCGCGGACTCAAGTTGTGAATCGCTCGAGCGACAAGCTCCTTTCCAGTGCCAGTTTCTCCTTCGATCAATATGGTGCTCGGGCTCTCCGCAATCTCTGGTAGCAATTCGAAAAGCTGCCGCATCTTGTAATTGCAGCTCAGGATGTCCTCGAAACAGTAGTCCCGCCTGATCTGCTTCTGCAGTCGCTCGATCGTAGTGAGGTCCCGAAAGGTCTCCACCCCGCCATACACTTGGCCATGCTCATTTTTGAGCAGCGCGGTGGATATGCTGATGGGCTTCCTGTTACCCTCGGCGTCCAGGATATCTATCCGTTTGTCTGTGATGGGATTGCCGGTGTGGATAGTGTGCTTGAGGCTGCATTCTTGCTCGCAGATACTCGCCCGGAAGATCGTCTTACAAGGCTGTCCAATTGCTCGCTCACGCGGGATGCCAGTGATCCTCTCAGCGGCCCGGTTGAACGATGTGATTCTCCACTCGCGGTCAACTGTGAAGACCCCGTCGGTAATAGAGTCAAGGATAATCTCCTGAACCCAGCCGTTTCGGTGAGCGCCGGCCATTAGCGCCTCCTCTGCACAGACTCTCTGCCACCATTGTATCCTCGAGTTGTCGAGACATAGCGCCCGAATCCTGTCCAATGTTGAGGCGAGCGGGAAGGGAATTGGAGGGGGCAAGATACGGATTGCTCAATTGTGTGCAGGAAATCGAGAGCCGAGCCTGGTGCAGACGTAGACGGTCAAGCGCGCCACTTACCGGCGGCATCTGTTGCTGCCAAGCTACTCGGCGGCGGATATGCCGCCACCGGCGAAAGTCAAACAGGCCCACGGGCGTCTGAATGAAACGGCTACGCCGCAGATTCTGGAGCGGGCCTACACTTTGCTCGAATACAAGCAGTATGGGCGACTGTCTTGCACTATACGCAGATGTTCATGAGGCAGCGTTTAACAGCATTCCGGCTTCGCCGGGCATTGCCTCCACAAGTTCGCCATAGAGCCATCGCTTCGTCGAATCGTTTGTCTACCAGGGTCTGATTCGCTCGTTCGGACTTTTCAATGAGATCCACTGGTGGGACATGGCCTGGGCGAGAAGAGAGCACACGGAAAGCTGTGAGATGACAGTCGCCATGAGGATGGGCGCCCACCCCACAAGTCCAATCCATAGTGCGGGAGGCCGTCCGGCGAAGCTTCACCATGCGGAAGAAACCAGCGGGCACGAGCCTCTGACCTTCGTCGCCGGCGCCCGGGCGCTGGCTCGGCTCCACTCGCTATCTCTTTCTCAGAACCAATGGTCTCGCAATCGTCACCGTCGGCGTCATCTTCGGCCCTCGGTCATCTTAGTTCTCGGCCACCGCGCCGCCGCCGGCGAGTCACCATTGTAGCGCCTCACTCCAGCGTGTTGTTCGTTGTCGCGCCGAATATAGTTGTCAGTTCCATCTTGATCCGCGTAACATTCTTTTCGTGGCGATTCACTACGCTCTCTCAAGAGTCAGCGCAGCCTGAAGCATGGCTTTGGTGTAAGCCACATTGTAGATTAGCGCCACGAGACCACCGCCGCCGGGGTACCCACGGAGAGCGCCGAGTTCGCGATCGATGTCGAGTGCTCGCGGGTGCTCCGGGTACAGGCCGCGCGGGTACTTCTGCCGCACGAGTTCCAACATCACGGCGAACATGTTGCATTCGCCTTCGTCCAGGAACACCTCGGTGTAATCGATGTACGGCTTCCGAACGACCACGTTGCGGAAGTGGACATGATTGATGACGTCCCTTTCGCCCAGGAAGCGGCACACCGGCGTTGCGTCCTCACCCAACTCCGTGGTTACCCCGCAGTCGTATGTGATGCCGTTGTAGGGACTCTTCACCAGGTCTAGGTATTCCTTCCAATGGTCCAGTGTGGCAAAGAGCTGTTCGGAGCCGCGGCTAATGGGCACCGGCGGATCGTTGGGGTGAAGCGCCAAGCGCACGTCGGCTTTCTCGGCCTCCGGGACGATAGCCTCCAGGAACGCTTTTGCTCTTTTCAACTGGTCCGCCCGGGTGTGGGTCCCGACACCTTCGCGGGGCGGCAAGTCCCTCGGCTTGAACCCCTTGTCTTCCGGCCCATCGTACCGGCCTTCGCCGTCCAACACGCGATCATAGTCGTAAGCGGTATATCCAGCGCCGGCCCTGCCAGTCTCTTCGTAGTAGCCTTCAACGAGCCGATGCGCGTAGAAATTGTACTCGATGACCGGCAGACCAACCTCGCCCGCCGCTCGAATCGAATCGATGACGTTTTGGGTCTGCTCGTCCGCCCTCGGCCCGCCATGAATCACGTCATTGATCCCGCCGATCATGAGGTTGATTATCCGAACGCCATTGACCTCGGCACGGTTCATTCGTTCGCGAAGCGACTCTACCGTCCACGGCGCCGGGCCGCCGCCCCCCAAGACATAGTCGACGCCCGCCTGTTTGTATTGGCGCATGCGGGCCGCGTCGTCTCCGCCGCCAAGACAGATCTTCGGAACGTCTTCTCCTAGAGCGGGCGGCCACTCCACCGCCGCCAGATCCGCCAGATTCTCCATTTCTCCCGATTGTTCTGAGCAGCCTGTGGACAAGAAGGCCGGCGTCAGCCCGGCCGCGCCAAAAGCCCGCATTGCTGTTCTTCTGGAAAGCTTCATGGTCGCACCTCTTCTTTCGTTTCTCCGGACTATTGCTCCCTCACGGCTGACACTGACTCTTTGCCGCACCGCGCAGCTTCGTCAGGCTCGACCGTGCCTCGTATCAAGGTACCAGTCCTTTGACCTGACCGCGGACTGCCACCAGCGATGCAACTCTACCCATCCGCGCAAACATGGCGAAGTAGGTCGAGTGGACGTTCTTCTTCCCGGCCGGCGCCGATCTGAAGGCGACATGTCCCAGGGCTCTGACCGCGGCCGCCGCGTGGGAAGCTTGGCCACGTGCCGCTTCTTAGCGGGCGTTCTCCGTTCATCAGCGTCAGCCAGCGTCAGCCGGCTTTTTCTCTACGATGTGCGGCCTGCGTGTGGAAGAGTCCGCTACGTGTTCGCGACGGCCTCGCGCTTCTTGCTGCCGCGTGGACGGCCCCGGCGCTTGGGTCTGGCGGGTTCCGCACGTTCTATCTCGGACAGCCATTTCGGTGGCCGGCCTCGGCGTTTCGGCTGGTCGCTGGCCAACCTTTCTAAAGAAGCGATCGCTCCTGTTAGTTGGTTGTGCTCCTCATATAATTCCGCGATCATTTGACTCAAGTCCATGCTCGGAGGATAGCAGAGACGCCGCTGTTGGTACAGACCCCGAACGCATCAGTTCGAGGGCCGCGCGCAGAGAGTACGAGGTGTGCCACGGACATTCCAGACTTACCTGGTGAGAAGCATGGCGCGCTTCATAACTTGATCCGTCTGTCAAGACCATGGCAGTGGAAGGCAATGAGCCGTTAGCAGTGAGCCCTCCGCGCCAACAGTAATAGGATCCCGCCGGCTAACCGCAGCAATCGCACAACGCTCAATCCAATGTTGCCGGCGTACAGCCGTTGATCATCGCACTGCGAGAGCCAACCTCTCTCTCGTTTACATCCTCCATGTGTCCGCTATGAAGCCTTGATATTAGGCTTCGAGACGTTGCCCATGTTGGACTCAGCCGCTCACCACGGAGCTGAGTAACTGCACCATCCCCCTGTGCTCGAAACACCTCCGGGACTCAACCCCTATTCGGTTGTGAAATGCGGATTATTCGTGCAGGTTTCCTCTGCCAGGAGGGGTTCTCCGCCTTGGTCTTCGCGCGGTACTCATCGTTCTAACCGAGCGCGCACCTGCCTCGCCACAGGGTGAATGAAAGTCTGACACTATATCGTGCCGGACGCTCAAACCTTCGCCGCTCGGCGGCGGGAATCCGTCGTTCCTGCTGGGCTCACTGACCGACGGTGACTTCGAGCACTAATTCCGGGTGCGTGTTGGGCGCAATAACGGCATTCAAGACCTCGAACGGGAGCGAGACGTCGCTCTTTCGATCCAGGGTCTTGATGTCGAAGCGAGTTATCCGGTGGGGTTTGAGCATCACTACATCCGCAGCGGCATGGAAAGTGTACCCGCTCTTGTTGTCGAGAATGTACTCGGCGTCGGAGGTGTTTTCGATCAGCACCGAAAGTACACTGGAGTCACCGAGATAGGCTGCCTGCCGGACAGTCAAGGAGCTATTGATTAGAGGCACCACGTGCTCTTGGCGCCCTATTAGCAAGTTGTCAAACCAAGCGACGGTTCGTCCTGCCTGCAGCGCTTCCTTGATCCCGGCGGCGGAACGTTCGGTGGCGAATACCAGTGTGATCGGGCGGTGACCTCCGTTCGGCACGTCGTATTGCCAGTCGATCAACCCGTGAATGTCGGATGTCCCGAGAATTGTGAGGTCGTGATCCAGAGCGATTTGCAGCGCCTCGTCAGAATATGTCGTATCGTTGACGACTTCAATGCCATGCAGAAGACCTTCGTTGATGAGTTGGCGGTGGAGATCCTCGAGCGCCGCGACGCCGTCGGCTCGCTGTCTTGTCCAGTGCGGGTGATTCCAAAACGTGAAAGCCCCCTGACGGTTGGCCTCCCGAAAGACCGCCACGGGGTCGTCCTGGAGGAGCCGGTTGGCATCGTCCAGAAAGATCGCGTTGGAATGCCCCGGCGGCATACTGCGCGTAATCTCCGAACCATTGAGAACAATGAGCCGTTCCTTCCCGGCTGACTTCAGGGCGATTTCATAGGCTCGGTTTCGGTCCGGATGCGGAATGTCGTCCCGGTGGGGCTGATACTCCAGGTGGTCCGTCAGGGCGATGGCATCGAGACCATCCCGAAGGGCCTCCTGCACCCGGATGTCGGGCCAAACGCTGCCATCGGAGAACACCGTATGCATGTGGAGGTCGCATTTGAGCGTTAGATAACCCGGCACGTCGGGGAATTCGATCAGGCGTGTTCCTGTCTTCGCGTTGTCTGTTATGGCTGCCGACGCAAGCAGCAGCACCACGGCAAACGTGATTAGGAGTGGTCTCATGGGTGATCTTCAAACTAACACATCACGGGCCGAGACACGGCGGAGCGTGAGGGCGTCCGACCGTCGCACCGCGTTGGTTTCCTACCACCCACCCTCCAACTGCACGATGTGCCGGCTGAAAAGGGATGTCCCGGTCTGGTCGTGCCCTAAGCGCGGGTTTGTTTGGTATGGATCGTCTAAGTAGAAAGGCCCTGTTAGGCCTTTCCGGGCGAGGTGGAAATCGCGGAGTTCAGGCCGCAAGCGTAGGTCGTTTGAGGCGTACAACCGTTCGATTCTCTGATGGATGTCGAGGAGCCCACGCTTGCACACCCGGTACCGCCAAAGTGATTATCCGCGAATGGTCTTCCCGGGCGGTCGCAGAGTTACAGTAACCGCGGCCGAATTTCTCCCCTACGCCGCCTCGCTTTCCCGCTTTCTGTCTTGGCCCTGCGGCCGATTGCTCATCGATTGCTCGGTACGCTGAGCGCCAAAGTGCGGCTGGGAACGGTTCCGTGGCCGCGGATCTGAATGCGGTCCAAGAACAGCTCGACGACGGCGTACGCGCTCTTCTCGCCCGACTCCACAACACCCGGCAATGTGATGAAATGCGTGCTGCCCCCCTCGGCGTATCCGCCGCGGTGGTCGTGCCCGTTCATGTATGCCGCCACTACAGGACTGGAGGATAGGATGCTGAGCACCTCCTCGTGATTCCACAACAGGTGAACTGGCGTACTGCTGGCGGCCAGAACAGGGAAGTGGCAGAACACGATCACGTGTTCACCCATCCGCTCCGCGGTTTCCAACGTCCTCTGGAGCCAGCGCCTCTGCGCCTCGCCGATCGCTCCGCTCCAAGACACCGCGTTTGGGGTTGAGCGAGCCTTCAGGTGCGCGAGTATTCGTTCCCCCGTAGCTTGATTCGGGCTTCCAGCCGGCCAGCCACCGTCGACGCTAACATCCATTCCGTCCAAGGCCACGAACCGCCATCCCCGCAAAGAGAAATCATAGTAGGGTTTCTCCATGCCGAGCCGTTCAAGGACAAGCGCGCGCCCGCCTGACAGATCGTGATTTCCCAGCACGTGATACTGGCGTGCACGAAGGCGCCGGAACACGGGAAGAATGGCATCGAGACTATCCACGCCTTCATCAATCAGATCGCCGAGCTGAATTACGAAATCCACGTCGTGCTGGTTGATCTCGCTGACCAAAGCAGCGAGTTTGGCTTTGGATTCCCGGTATGCGCGTTTTCCTTGTGCGGGCTTGTCCGCATACTGGATATCGGCGACAACAGCGAAGCTAACAACTGGCGCTTCCTCAGCACCCAGAGCCATGGTCGCCAGCAGAACAAACACCAACATGAACGCCTTCGTCATCTAGTGCGAGGCTATCGCATCGCTCGCGATTACGCCAACTTGGATGCGGAACCCGCCCGCATCGCGGCCACCAACTCAGTTAAGCCAATGAATGCCTGATTCTCGTTCGCAGTACGTCCTGCCGCGGAGCGTCCGGCCGGCGAGGCTCCAGTTGCGGATGGTTTTGAGCGCACCATCGGGCAGGGCAGTGCCGCGCGGGCCCATCACCTCGGCGTCTTTGCTTAGACCTCCTGGACCGACTGGCTGGGCCAGTCCCAACAGTAAGCCTTCCCGGTTCGCACTGATAGCGCGGCCAGCAGGCAGGGTACCGTCGAACGGAATCCCGTCTCCACATCGAGGTTCGGGCGCTGCCGCGACCGGGTGCAGTCCAGCAGATTCCGCAAGTGTTCGCGCTCGCCGCCGCCCGGCTCCGGAGACGGGATCTCCTGCATCGGGGGCGTCTGCGAGCGGCGCTCGCCGCGACGTTGCAGTCGTATGGTCTGGCGGTTCACATGAAGCCATCCCTGGTCTCCCCAGAACCGGTTCCCCCAGGTTTCCGGGATCCCCATGTAGGTGGCCATGAAGTTCTCGTACTTCCATGTCAGCGTCACCACGTCGGGAACCAGTTCCTCGGGCCTTGACGGCGTATGGTAGCCCGCACCGTAGCATGAGAGCGGCTGATCGATCCCCATGAACCAGTGCGTTACATCCAGCAGATGGACACCGAAGTCCGTGATCACGCCCGAGCCATATTCCCAGTAGCCGCGCCAGCCCCGTTGCCGCCCTCGCTTGTACGGCCGCCGCGGCGCCGGCCCCTGGAACATCTCCCAATCCAGGTCTGCCGGCGGATCGCTTTCCTGGTCCGCTTCCCGGGGCCGCGTCGAGCCGTCTCCGCCCCACACCATCGTGCAGCGCACGACGCCACCAATCTGCCCGTCTTGGATCATCGCCAGCGCTTCGCGGTAGATCCGCATGCTGCGCTGCTGCGCCCCGAGTTGCACGAGGCGGTTGTATTTTTTGGCCGCGCTCACTGCTAGCTGGCAGTCCTCGATGGTGTTCGCCAGCGGCTTCTCCACGTAGACATCCTTGCCCGCCTCACACGAGGCCGCTACGATCGGCGCGTGCCAGTGGTCAGGTGTTGCGATCATCACGACATCCACGTCCTTCCGCTCCGTCACCTTTCGGTAGTCGCCGTAGCCGTCGGCCTGCCCGCCCGCCTGCTTGATGTTGTCGAGAGCCTCGTCGAGATTCGGCTGGTAGACATCGCACGCTGCCACCATCTGAACATCGTCCATCCGCAGGGCCTCTTTGAGCAGCGCGTTCACCCCGCGGTTTCCGCAGCCTACCAGCGCCACCCGAATACGGTCGTTCGCGCCGAGCACGCGGGAATACCCTAGCGCGGTCATCGCCGCCGCCTGGAATCCTTCTCGCCGATTCATCTCTGTATCTCCTTCACTGTTCTGTTGAGCGGGCTCCCGGTACTCCAAAAACCAGGCCACCCGCTATCATACACGGGCGGTCAAAGCATGTTCCGGCTAAAGGACAGATCCGGTTGGTGCGCGACTGCCGTTGCTTCCGGAAATAGCGAGTCACAACAGGTTCCGGATAATCTGCCCGCGCCCGGCGCCGCCAAAATGGGCAAAAAGATGTCCCAGGATCTTCTGCGCGTATGGAATGAATTCTGAAGAAGGAGAACTGCAAAGTCCACTTTCGGCGGAGAGCGGCCAAGCTGAGGCATTTGACGGAGGGCCAAATCGCCGGCTCAGGGTAACGGTGTTATGTTCATGGTTCAGCTTGGCGCTATCAGCGGCGCCGCCACGGTTGGCGGAGAGCCGAATCAATTCCGAAAACGGGAACAGGGAGAACCGGGGAACCTCGGCGTGGCGGAAAGCTAGGAGTCTACACTTTGGACCCTTTACGGGTATGGTGCGGATGAGAGGACTTGAACCTCCACGGGAAATCTCCCACAACGACCTCAACGTTGCGCGTCTGCCAATTCCGCCACATCCGCATCGGCAATACTACACTACTAATTGTTCGGCTCTTGCTGCTCGTTTCCCGCCTCGGAAGGAGGCGAAATATTAAGCGGCATCGTCTTGGACTCGCCGGTCTCGGGATCGGTCAAAGTGACGGACGGCCCCTCGACATCTCCTTCAGCGGGTTCGCCGACCGTAGCCGGCGCCGCCCCGGATGAAGGCGCCGGAGTACCCGTCGCCGGCGCACTCTGCTCAACCGGCGCCGCCGATTCCAGAACCGTGCTGCCTCCGCTTCCTGCGCCGCGCGTCGCCATAATGGCCAAAGTCATCGATGTGACCATGAACAGCCCGGCCGCTACCGTGGTCGCCTTTGACAAAACCGTTGCGGAACCTCGCGCGCCAAACGCCGTCTGGGATCCCATCCCGCCAAAGGCGCCGGCCAGATCCGCGGCTTTGCCACTCTGGAGCAGAACCACAATCACCAGAAACAGACAAACGAAAACATGGAGAATGGTTAACAGAACGACCATCGATTACTTCTCGTTACAGCACAGAGCGGGCCCGAACGTGAGAGCCTCTTACCGCTTCTCAGTATAGAGTGCGGAATGTCGATCTGTCAAAACGAGCCGGACCGAATACAGGCGCCCGAAAATGGATTTCTCTACAAGGCTAATGAAAAAACCGTTACTCTATCTACGGAGGACTTCGAATGGAACTGCTGCAACACGACCAACTCAGAACTCTTATCGAGCCCACGGATGCGCCGTGCATTTCGATATTCCTCCCTACCCATCGCGGCGGAGTAGAGATTAAGCAAGGCGCCATCCGGTTGAAGAACCAACTGCGCACGGCCGAAGAGCAACTCGCGGCGCAAGGTGTCACTTCTTCAGAGGCGAAGCCCCTGCTCGAGCCTCTGCAGGAACTGTGCGAGAACACCGGCTTCTGGCAGTACCAAAGCGACGGTTTGGCTCTGTTCCGGTCTCCAAAGCGGTTCCGTTACTACCGGTTGCCGCTCCATGTTGACGAGTTGCTCGTTGTCACGGAGCGTTTTCACGTCAAACCGCTGCTTCGGCTGTTCACTGAAGACGGGCGGTTCTACCTGTTGACGCTGAGCAAGAATGAGGTCCGCTTCTTCCAGTGCACCCGCTATGGGGCTCGGGAAGTGGACTTGCCTGACGGAACGCCGAAGCGTTTGAGCCAGGTCCTCGAGCCGGCGGGAATCCAGCAACAGTTTCCGGCCCACGCGGGCGGTCCCACGCGGATCCATGGCCACGGCGCTAAGCCCCAGGGAGACAAACAGGAGCTGCGGGAATTCTTCCGGCTTGTGGACCGCGGTGTGCGGGAGGTGTTGCGGGAAGATCGTGCGCCGCTGGTCTTAGCTGGCGTCGAGTATCTGTTCCCGCTTTACCGCGAAGCAAATACCTATCCTCATTTGGCGGAAAAGGGAGTAAACGGGAACCCGGAGGGACGCCGGCCGGAAGATTTGCAGTCGAGTGCTTGGGCAGTCGTGGAACCCCATTTTCGGCGTGTTCGAGAAACCGCGGCCAGGCGTTTCCTCGATAACGCCGGCTCGGCGAAAGCGTCTCAAGATGTCGAGACGGTGGTGTCCGCCGCTTCGCAAGGGAAAGTGGAATTGCTGTTTGTCGCCGTCGGCAAACAGATCTGGGGCCGATGGAACGGACCCGAACAAAAGGCGACGATATCACCGGAAAAGCAGCCCGGCGACCGCGACCTGCTGAATCTGGCCGCCATCGAGACCCTGCTTCAGCGCGGGGCCGTGTATGCCGTCCCGCCGGATGAGGTGCCTGGCGGCAAGTCTATCGCCGCTGTCTTTCGCTACTAACACCACGCATCGGAACGCGGTTCTTCTCGCGGCGGCGGAGCCGTCCCGATTAACCTGCTGGGCGCACGTCCCGCAACACCAGGCCCCAGCCGGGATAGCCCCTCGCCGCGGCGTACTGATCGTCTTCGAAGGTGAATGCGATGTCCACTTTGGCGCCCGGCGTCAATTCAGCTTTCCGGCTGGCGAAGTTCCACGCCTTGAACCAGAACCGGCGGCCGTTCTGTAGAAAGGATACCCGGAGGTGCTTTTCCTTGAAGATGCTGGGTTCGGCTTCCACCGCCACCCGTTCGGCCAGAAAGACGGGCGCCGGGTTCCCGTAGCCGAAAGGTTCCAGCGAAAGTGTGTCAGCCGCTGTCCGGTCGGTAATTTCTTCGAACCCGATTGCGGAGTCGATTTCGCAAACCGGCCGGAAGTCGTCAGGGGATAGAAATGCGCCGGCGTAGTCATTGATCCGGCGCCGGAATTCGTCGAGCCGCGACAGCGGCAAGCTTAGCCCGGCTGCCTGGCGGTGTCCGCCGAAGCGGGTGAAGAGAGCGGACATCGATTCGAGGGAGTCGAGCAGATGAAACGAGCGTACGCTTCGTCCCGACCCCTGAGCCTCTCCGTCCTCGGGATCAATACTCAGAACAAACACCGGACGGTGAAATCGCTCCACGAGTCGCGTGGCGACGATGCCCACAACGCCACGGTGCCAGCCTTCGCCGGCGAAGACCAGCGCATACTGGTCATCGGAGACTGGATACCGCTCACAGTGTTCGAGGATTCGTTTCACCATGTCAGCCTCGGTCTCCTGCCGTTCCCGGTTGAGGGTGTGCAGTTGTTCAGCCAGGATTCGCGCCCGCGCGGAGTCTCTGGTGAGAAAGAGTTCGACTACCTCGGAAGCACTCGCCATTCGGCCCGCGGCGTTGATTCGGGGCGCAATTCGAAAAGCCACCTGGCCCGCGGTGGGGCGTTCTCCGTTCTTGAAGCCGGCGACCTCAAGAAGGGCCTGGAGTCCCGGATTGCGGACTTCCCGCAGGCCGCCAAGCCCGTGCTTAACCAGTATCCGGTTCTCTCCGGTCAATGGGACGAGGTCGGCGACGGTGGCTATGGAAACCATCTTGAGTAATGACGTCTCGATCCGCCTGGCCTTCTCTTCCGGCCAGCCAGCGGCGCGAAAAAGGGATTGTACGAGCTTGAAGGCGACCCCTGCGCCACAGAGGTTCTTCGCGGGATAGCCGCATTCCGGGCGGTTCGGGTTCAAGATGGCGTAAGCCGGGGGCAGTTGGCTATCCGGTAGGTGATGGTCAGTGACAATGACGTCGACACCAAGTTCGCCGGCCCGCTTCACTGGTTCGATTGCGCGAATACCGGTGTCGACGCTGATGATCAGCGCGACGCCGTTCGCCGCCGCTCGTTCCACTACACCGGGCTGCATACCGTAGCCCTCCTCGAAACGGTCTGGCACGTGGTAGTCCGCACTCCCGCCCGCCAATTCAATAGCGGTTTTGAGGATCACCACGGAGGTGGCGCCGTCGACGTCATAGTCGCCGTAGAGCAGGATTCGCTCCTTATCTCGGATGGCGCCAAGAAGGCGGCCGGTCGCCCGATTCATATCGAGCATCAGGCCGGGATCGTGAAGGTCGCTCCAGGACGGCCGCAGGAAGCGCAGCGCCGCGCCGGCGTCGTGCTGTCCCCGCCGCCAGAGCACTCGGGCTACGGGTAGCGACAGGGACGCTTCCCGGGCTAGTCTGTCTGCCGCGCCGGCCGGTGCGCCGGGAAGGATCCACCGCGCGGGTTTGAGCATCTTCAAGCCGCGTCAGTTCTTCGAGAAATAAGGACCCATATCATCGTCGAGGTCGTCGATTTCTTCAAGATCCTCATCTAGCCGGGCGTAATCGCGGATTTCTTCCACGATGTCGAGCAACTCCTCATACCACTCGGCCCGGCGGTTATAGAAATAGATCCGGCCCTGGTGTTCGAACGAGAGTTCAATGGCGCAAGTGAATCCTTCGAAGACCCGCATCTCGCGCAGACGCCGCTCCATGTCAACGTATTCGTCATCCGGCAGATCCAGCGTCTCAAGCTCGTCGAAGGAGTCATCGAGGAATTCCGCGTTCAGCTTCCGGTGATGGAAGACCACTAACGGCACGCCAAGCGCCTTTGGCATCTCGAGGAAAGCCTTGAAATCTGGATACTCTTCGGAATCCCAATGCACCATGGTGACGGGCTCTGCCATCCGGGGATAGCCCCGGAAAACAGCAAAATCCTGAGTCTTGAGGTATTCCTCCACCTCAGTTCTGAGCGTTTCGAGATCCGGCTTCATGAGCGTTCCTCCACTTTCCCGCGACCGTCGCTTTCTTTAGCTAACCCAGCCCGCCATCCGAAGTCAACTTCCCGGAACGGTGCGCCCGCAGGTCGGACAGCGCCTCTGTTGTGCCGTCTTGGAGTCCGGTCAACTGCCGGGGCGCTCCGCGAGAACGAGAATATCACCTTCCGCGGCGGTTTCCCGGGCCGACGGGGTAACGATGGTCTTCGGGCCGATAAAGATCTTGCGCGATTCGGCGATGGCTTCCCGCACGTCTCGTTCACAGACGAAGTCGACAATGCGAACCGGCGGATCGGCAGCCGCGGGGCGAGCCGTCTCGGCCGGTGGGGACGCGGGAAGCGGGCACGAGCAGGATGGCGCAGCGCTGCGAGCGGGGCGCGTGGAACGCGCGGCGAGAAACCGATCAACCACATCCGCGGCGGCGGCCGGGTTCGATGGAGCCGAAAGCGGTGCAGCCGGAGCGGGCGGCACAGCTCCGTCGCGCTGGCGCAGATACTTCTCCACGATAGCTTCAACCGCTTGCCTCGTCACGCCGGCGGCGGCTGGCGCCGGCACAGTACTGGCCGGCCGGGATTGGACCATGGCTGGAGCGGCTTTTGCGTCCGGAGCGAACGCTTCCTCTGGAGTCCGGACCGCGTAGGCGATCCGCTTGATGTTGATCAGATGCTGGGGACCGACGTTGTCGCTGGTCGAGTTGCCGGCCGCGGCGCCGCAACCGAGCGTCATCGACGGAAAGACGTTGGTTGTAATACCAACGGAGCCTTGGGGCGCGGGCGTGTTGACCAGGACCCGGTTCGCCGGCATTCGCACCCCGAATTCGCGAATCCGTGCCTCGTCGTTCGAAAAGATCACGCAGGTGTGTCCGAGGCCGCCAAAATGAAGGATGGATTCGCAGACCCGTACGGCGTCATCAAAGTCCTTTCCGAAATAGAGCGACAGCACCGGCGATAGCTTTTCGCGCGAGAGCGGATGATCCGGCCCAACGCCCCGGATTTCCGCCGCGATAATCGTCGTATCGGAGGGGATCTGCATGCCGGCCATCTCGGCGATGCGCACCGGCGACTGGCCCACGCATTCGGCGCGTACCGTGCCCTGGGGAGTGATCAGCAGCCTGCCGAGCGCCTCGGCCTCGGCCTCGGTGGCCACATAGGCGCGGTTCTTCTTAAGTTCTTCGAGAACCTTGGGCTTCAGATCGCAGCAGGTGACCAGAGTCTGCTCACTCGAGCACACCGTGCCGTAGTCGAACGATTTTCCGGCGACAACCTGGGATACGGCGGTACCGACATCGAAGGACTTCTCCAGGAGAACCGCCACGTTACCGGGACCAACTCCCAGCGCCGGCTTCCCGCTCGAATACGCCGCTTTCACAAGGCCATGTCCGCCGGTAGCGAGAATCACGGCGGTGCGTCTGTGCTGCATGAGTTCCTGGGTACTCTGCTGGGTCACATTCCCGAGACACTGCACGAGTCCCTGAGGCGCTCCGGCCTTCACCGCGGCCTGGGAGAGGAGGTCAGCCGCATAGCAACAGCAGTTCTTCGCTCTCGGATGAGGACTAAGCACCACGCCGTTACCCGACTTCAGCGAAACAAGCGTCTTGTAGATCACCGTCGACGTCGGATTCGTGGTCGGCACAATCGCCGCAATCACCCCGACTGGAACGCCGATCTCGGTGACCTTCTCGTCCGGCAACTCGCGCAGCACCCCGACGGTCTTCATGCCGCGCATCTTTCGCGGGAGATAGTCGGCGTTCAGCAGATTCTTGGCGATCTTATCCTCGACGTTACCCATCGAAGTCTCTTCGACGGCCATTTCCGCGAGGCGCCGGGCGTTTGACCGGCCTACCTCGGCGGCCGCCTCCACAACGGCATCGATCTGCTCCTGGGTGAAGTGCCTATACTTCTGCCATGCGGCGTAGGCTGCCTCCACCTTCGTACGGGCTTCCTGAATGGCGATGAGATCTTGATCCTGCAGCATGGACCCAACCTGTGCGCCGGCCGGCGCCAATAACTACTTCCCGGCCTTTCTCGAATTTGGGATCACGCTCTCCACCTCTGGATGCGGAGCCGGAATCACGTGCACCGATACAAGTTCGCCAATGCGCCGCGCCGCCGCCGCGCCGGCATCCGTCGCGGCTTTCACCGCGCCGACATCGCCGCGGACGGTAATCAGCACCATCCCGGCGCCGACGTACTCCTTGCCGGTCAGCTCAACATTGGCGGTCTTCACCATCGCGTCCGCGGCTTCAATCGCGCCGGTGAGACCTTTCGTTTCCACCATTCCCAAGGCTTGCATATCGTTCCTCGAATAATTGTATTGAGAGCAGGATCCCCGCCGCTCTGGGCCGGGTTGAATCTCTCACGGTATCACAGTCTGGAGCGCTCGGTTAGAGCTGCGAGCTTCAAGTAAACGCCTGTGAGCTGCGCAGGACCGCCGCGGTGTTATTCGTATCTCCCCGCTGTCGATCTCGCCAGATATCCCCGGGGCCGCCGCGACAGGGCGGTTATTCATGCCGGAGCGCCTCGGTGGGATCCAGCCGGGCCGCCCGGTTGGCGGGCAGCAGGCCAAAGATAAGGCCCACCAGAAAGGAGACCACGAAAGCGGAGGCAACGGAAATCCAAGAGATCGGAATCGACAGCCCGTCGACAAAACTCTGACCAGCCAGTGGGATGGCGACCCCGATAACGACACCGACCAGGCCTCCGGCCGTGCTGATGAGGACAGCTTCCATCAAAAACTGCTGCAACACGGCCCGGCGCGTGGCGCCCACCGAGAGGCGGATGCCGACCTCCCGTGTCCGCTCGGTTACGGTTACCAGCATGATGTTCATGATGCCGATGCCGGATATCAGCAGCGTGATGGCGGCGATCAACAGAAGCACGATCGTCAGGATCATGGAGATATTCTTCGCGGCGTCCAGAATGGCCGTGAGGTTTCCCACGAAGTAGCTCGCGCCGGGCCGGTGCCGGCTCTCCAGGATCTGCCGGACGCGTTCTGTCAAAGCCTCCACATCCTCGGCGCGCTTGGCCTGCACGTACAGGGGGTCGATCCTTTCATAAGGCACCAGATAGCGGAAAACAGTCATGGGAATTACGATGGTTTCCTGCGATAGCTCGGAGAGTCCGAAGCTTTCCGCCTTCTCCCGGAAGGTGCCGATCACGGTGAAACGCAGGCCGCGGATTTTCAGGATCTGGCCGATGGCGGCGTCCTGCGATCCATAGAGGCGGCCGGCAAGCCGCTCGGTGATCACGGCGACACGCTGCCGCAGGATCACGTCACTGGGGCTCAGCCCGCGCCCCTGAATCTGGACCAGGTTGCGAACGGAGGAGTATTGATCGTCTGTTCCGAGGACAAGGATGTCGCGAGGTTGCCCGTTCACCGTAAGAGTTTCGTAGATGAACATTACGCCGGACGCGGCAGTGATGCGGGGGCCGAGTTCTTCCCGAACAGCAGCGACGTCCGCAATCTTCACGAAGTCCGCGGCCACTTCGCTGGCTTCCCGATTACCGCGTTCGAAGTAAGCAAAGATGATGTTGCTGCCAATACCGCTGATCTGCTCGAGTATGTAGTCCCGGCTTGTCAGCGATACGGTGACCACAAGGATCACCGATGCGTTTCCGATGACGAGCCCGAGGGCTGTCAGGAATGTCCGGAGCTTGTTAGAGGCCAGCGCTTGAATGCTGAATCGGATGGAATCTCCCAGCAGCATCCATCGCCTTGGTGGTTGCGGCATCGGATTCTTCCATGATACTTGCTGCCTCGGAACGCTTCGTGGCATGCCGCCGCGGTTTGACATCCGCCGTGCTGGGGTATGACCCTGGAAGGACCATTCTTCATGAAGCCCTTGCGGTTTCCAGACTCGCTCGTTCTGATCTTCGCCATAGTTCTGCTGGCGCAGGCATCGTCCTACTTCCTTCCGGCGGGTGAGTTCGACCGTGCGGAAGCCCCGGGGACAGGCCGTGAGCAGGTGATCCCTGGAACTTACCACCGCGTGGAGGCCGATCCGCTGCCGCCGTTTTTCTTCCTGACGGCTATCCCCCGGGGCATGGCCGCCGCCGCGGACATCATCATCCTGGTCTTCCTGGTTGGCGGGGCAATCGGGGTGATCCGCGCGACGGGTGCGATCGACGCCCTGATTGCCGCCTCGATCCGGCGCTTCTCGCGGAGACCGGCGCTCCTCGTGGCCGGAATGGTTTCGCTGTTTGCGCTTGGATCATCCACCATTGGGATGGGCGAAGAGTACATCCCATTCGTTCCGGTGCTGGTGGCAATGTGCGTGGCGCTGGGAATGGATGCGATTGTGGCGTTGGCCCTGCTCGAAATCGGCCTTGGAATCGGCCACGGCTGCGCGGCGACGAATCCGTTCACCGTGGTTCTGGCCCAGGAGATATCCGGTGTTCCGCTCTACTCGGGTCAAGGAATCCGCTGGGGATTGTTGGCGGTCTGCCTGGCAATAGGCGTCCATCACGTGATGAGCTATGGGCGGAGAGTAATGGCAGACCCGTCGCAGAGTCTGGTGGCGGCGATCCAACTTCGCGAGGGCGCGCCAATTGACCATGAGGTCCGTTTGACGCCGGGCCGGATTATCACCCTCGCCTTCTTCGCCGCCGCGATTGGATTCTTCGTTTACGGCGTCGCGCGGTGGGGATGGTTCTTGACCGAATTGAGCGCGATATTCCTGGCGATCACCCTGGCGGCTGCGGTTTGTGGAAAGCTGGCTCCGAACCGGACAGCGCGCGAGTTTGGAAAGGGCGCCGCGGAACTAACGATGGCCGCTCTACTGATTGGATTTGCGCGCGCGATCGAGGTAACGCTGGATGCGGCGCTTGTAAAAGACACCATCATTCACGGCATTGCGGGATTCCTCGATGGGCTTCCCGCGGCGGCCGCGGCGGTGGGAATGCTGGCGGTGCAGAGCGCCGTCAATTTTCTCATCCCGTCAGGCAGCGGGCAGGCCTTCGTGACAATGCCGATTATGGCGCCGCTGGCCGATCTCGCCGGCCTCAGCCGCGAAATTGCGGTGCTTGCCTACCAGTTTGGCGACGGCTTCATGAACATGATCGTGCCCACATCTCCGGTTCTGATGGGGTTGTTGGGGATGGCCGGCGTCCCGTACGTCCGCTGGGCGAGGTTCATCACCCCGCTGATTCTGAAGCTGCTGCTGGTGGCTGCGGCCACGCTGGTGATCCTGGTGGTCATCTGAAAACGCTCCCCCCGGACAGCGGAACCGGTGGCGCCATAGGTTGATCCGGTCACTGGCCGGCGATTTCATACCACGGTGAGAATTGCTGGCCGTCGGCCTGGAGGTGCAACTGATAACCTCCCTCGACGCGCTGCACATACGCGCCGCTCAGCGGGGGAAGGCGGCTGCCACTGCCATCCAACGGATAGACGGAGAGTTTGGGGAGCGTCGTTTGCAAGAGAACCTTCACCTCCACCCGTTCCATCCATGTGGGCGGCTGCCCGGAGCTGCGGCTACCGGAGGGCTTGTGAAGGAAATCCGGCTCCGGCTCGATAGTCCAGCGGCCGGCCGAACCGGGATAGGGGACCAGTTGCTGTGGCCGGGCCGGACTCGATGCGGGTTGCGTGCGGAGCGTGTAGCCGGGATTCGACAACAGCAGGTGCTGCGAATGCTCCACTGGCCGGCCGTCCAACGGAGTCACAAGCAGGACGGCGAACCCCCGCGCCGACGCTCCCAGCTCCACCGTTAGAGGACCGGCTGTCACCTGACGGCGGTCCAAGTGGCCGATCACCCCGGCGGCCAAAGGGGACTGGACTGTGAACAGCCGGCCCGGCTCGGAGTAGGAAAACTCGCCGGTATCGGAAAGCATGGGCCAATCGGAAACCTCCCGGGCGCCATCCGGCATCGCCCCCGTGCCGTCCTTGACCAGCTCCACGCGATGCCGGAGCGCGACCTCGGGTTGATAGCCATGGGCGCTGCTCAGGAACTGCTCGACATTGGCGTTGCGCCGCTCGCGGCCGGCGCGGTAGCGGTCCTCGACAGCGACAGGAATGCGCAAGGTCTCGTTAGCGGGCAGGATCGCGAAAGAACGAAAGATCCAGGCCGCCTGCCCGAGGTTCACAAGCTTCGACCAGTCGCCATCCAAATCAAAGCCGACAGGGACGCTGCCGTCCCAGTCATTGTCGTGGGCGTAAGCGAAGTGCATCAGGCCGTCCCAGTCCTGAAAAGCAGCCAGCACCGCCACCACCGGGTCGATTTCAGCACCCTGGCGGTTCGGCCATGCCTGGTTGAACTCGCTCAACGTGTACGGGCGGCCGGAGGTACGCTGGGCGGCTACCCGGAGGACCTGCGTCAATCCGCCGCCGACCAGCGAACTGTCGGCGATGGACCAATCCCGCGCATCCCAGGCCTGATTTTGAAACCACGGGTGATCCTCGTAGAAGTGATTGTCGTCGTAGTCCATATCGGCGTGGGAATCGAGGTTCAGGAGCCCGCCCCACTTCATCTGAGTGCCGGCAACTGGAACGATACCACCGGCTTCCCGCCGCACCGCGTGAAGCATGGCCCAGAGGTAGGCGCGGTCCAGCGTGGCCAGGAAGGCGAGGAAGTCGTCCGTACGCGCGTCCGTCGCGACTTCGTCTTCGCATACCAGCGAGATATTGCCGAGTTCCTGAAACTCCGAGTCGTCCAGGCCATGGACACCGGCTTCGCGAAGCGCGGCATTTTTCACCCAGATCGTGGTTCCCGCGGGAAGCTCGCTGAGCTCGAGTGAAAACCGCCCGACACGGTCCATGGAAAAGCCCGCGTGAAACGCCAGCCGAAAGACCTGCGGCTCCGCCGTGACGCTGATGGTCTTCGCGGCCATTGTCGTCCAGGGGCTGGCGTTCCGTTTGATTACGAATCGGGCCTGGCGCGCTACTCCTGGAGGGACTTCTGCGCTGGCCTCGATCTCCGCAACGAAATGCTTCCCTTCCTCGACGGAGAAACCGACCTTCTTGAAATTAAGCCGCGGACCTTCGCTCGTGACAACAAATTTCACGGTTCCCGGCGGGTCGGGTTCGAACTGTTCGAACACGCCGTCCGAGGGCGGCCCCTTCTCGATCTCCCAGTCCATCGTGAGCAGGTTCGGTCCATCCGGAGTTGTGGTTCCCCAAGTGGCCCGAAGCTCCTCGGTAGAACGATACCGGTGGTGCAGATACCAGTTCCACAACCGCTGCAGCAGAGTCCGGTATTCTCCGGTGAGATAGCTATCCAGCCGGTTGACCTGCCAAGCCTGTAGCATCGACGTTTCGTTGTTGACCTCGACCATCGCGAGTACTGGGTCGTCGCGCAAGCCGAGCCTGCGGATCAGCTCGCGCGTATAGTCCATCTGCAATTCGACCATGCGGGTGAAGAAGATGTGCAGAGGTTTCGACTGCGCGGGAAAATCGTCATGGGGCGGCAGCCGGTCTGCATCTGGGCGGAATTTGTAGCCGACATGCAGATTGAGGTTCACGTAAACGCCCTCGGCTTTCAGAGCCGCGATGAAAGCCTTGAGACGCCTTTCGCCGATGGCATGGAAAGACGGATACGGATCTGTATTGAGAATACTGCGCGGGTTGTCCGGGTCAGAAGAGGGAGACGAATCCAGATGATGTAGGCGCACCAGGTTGATCCCGAGCCGGCGCAGGCGCTTCGCTATTCTGAGGGCATCGGTCTCAGTGGGAAAATTGCCGCTGAATGAGAGGTTGGCGCCGAAGAAGCGAATCCGTTTGTCATCGGGGGTATGTGGCGTTCTGTCCGGGCCCACCGTGTGGAACCTGCCATCCCGTACGAATACACGATCTTCGGGCCCAAGTGGATGATTAAGTTGGCTGAAATCCGGAGCGCCCGAGAGCCGGTCCTGATCGATGGAGTATTGGTAGTAGGTCTCCTGGGCAGAAGCGAGTAGCGAGACGAAGGTGAGTAGGGCCAGCGACTTCATTTTTTCGAGCAGCTTCCTGCAATGATATCGGATGGAGATACCTGGGCGGGAACGCCGATTCCTCGAATCCGGCGCGCTCTTGTTATAATCGAAGCAGTATATGCGCGACAGGATTCACTTCGAATCATAGTCTCACCGCGCCGGTAACGGCGCGACCATTCTGACCGTTTCCGGGTCGAAACCAACAGAAGACAATTCAACAGACAAGCAGAGGGGAGTTACTGTGAGGAAAAGAGTTTCGAGAGGATTTGTGGTGTTTGCGGCGCTGTTCAGCACGCCGGGGATGCTGCATCCGGAGCAGCACATCACGAGCAACCTTTCCTATCACAAGGATCCGCGGTACATCCGCTTGAAGAGCTTCCTGAAGATGCGGAGAAGCCCGCTCGAGGGCCTTGCCGCTGACTTTATCGCCGCGGCCGACCGCAATCAGCTAGATTGGCGTCTTCTGCCGGCTATCGCCACTATTGAGTCCAGCGCCGGCAAGTACTACAAAAACAACAACGTCTTCGGGTGGGACTCTTGCCGGGTACGATTCTCCTCGGTAAGGGACGGAATCCATCACGTGGCAGGCCGTTTTTCCCGCTCGGATCTCTATCGAGACAAGGACGTGGATGGCATTCTGGAGACCTACAACCCCTATTCGTCTTATCCGGGGCGCGTTAGGGGAGTGATGCGATCCCTCGGCCCGAAGGTTCCGGAATCCTCCGCGCTCGTCAACTAATCGCGGCCTGGCTGCCGCGTCGTGTTAAACACTTACCACGATGAGGCCGGTGGCAATGGCCGGTGGTCGTGTGCGGCTGGAACAGACCAGTAGTATCGCCGGCCGCGGCATTCTGAGCATCGCTTAAAAAAGGGTAAAGAGTAGCCTGTCACCGTTTTTATTTCTCGAGGAAGAAGTGGCCGATGAAGATGGAGTCGATGCCGGAGGAGTAGAAGCTGCGGACGGCGTCGCGGGGAGTGCAGACCAAGGGGTCGCCGAAGAGGTTGAAGGAAGTGTTGTAGACAATTGGCAGGCCGGTCTTTTCGCCGAAGGCGTGGAGAAGGCGCCAGAAAAGCGGGTTGTCCTCGCGGGAGACAGTGTGGACACGGACATAGCCGTCGCCAAGGACGGCGCTGCGGAGGGTTTCGCGGTGCTCGTCCTTTACCTTGCCGACAGTAGCGATGAAGCGGGCGTTGGGGCCGACATCGAAGTACTCCGAGGCGAGTTCAGCGGGCACGGAAGCGGCAAATTTGCGGAAACTCTCGCGGTGCTTTATGTACATGTTCAGGTTCTCGGTGGAGTACGGGTTGAGAGGAGAGGCGAGGATGCTGCGGTTGCCGAGAGCGCGTGGGCCGAACTCCATCCGGCCGTGCATCCAGGCGATGATGCGTTCGCTGTGAATCTCGTCGACAGCTTTGTCGATCAACTCGCCTGTGGTGAGAAGGTAGCGGAAGCGTAGTTTACAGTTCTCGAGAACCTGCTTGATCTCCTCGGCAGAGTACTCAGGGCCCAGGCAGAGGTTCTTCAGGGCCGGCCGGCTGGTGCGCTGAAACACCGTGTGCCAGGCGTAATAGACAGCGCCAATGGCTGTCCCGGAGTTGCCGGCTGCGGGCTGGACGAACACGTTTTTCCATTTCCCGCTGTTTTCAAGCGCCGCCACGAGCATCACGTTGAAGTGCAGACCACCGGCCAGACAGAGGGATTCGCCCTGCCCAGCCATCTCAGTAACCACCTGTTCCACGGCCTTTTGCAAGCTGGCGGCGACGTCCGAGCGAAGCCCTTTCGGCACGGGCGCTCCATCTCCGAGCCCAAGGCGTTCGTAGAAGCGCGAGCTGAAACCGCCTGACGCCAGCCGGTTGCCATCGAGATAGGTACGGTCGATGCGCGGCCAGGCGCCCTCCCGGAACGACAGCACATCAAGGAAGAGGTCGCGGAAACGGTCCTCGCCTGACGCCGACATCCACTGCACTTTGTGCTCGTCCGCCCGCGGCTCGAAGCCGAGTAAGGCGGTCACCCGTCCGTAAAGGTCGCCCAGCGAATCCGGATAGTAGATTTCGCGGTCGATCTGCAGCCAGTTGCCCGATCCAATCCATCGGGCGCCGCAGCGAAAGTCACCGCGTTGGTCGAGGGTGAGTACCGTCGCTTCCTCATAGGGCGAGGCGAAGAACGCTGAGGCCGCATGGGCGGCCTGGTGCTCCACCAATACAACCTGGCTGTTCGGAAAGCGGGAGCGCAGGTTGAGGTGGATCGGCGCGTCGGGGCCGGCGCCCAGGGGACGCACGATGGCGACGCAGTCGATTTCGCCTGCGTCGAGACCGGCGATTCGCAAGCAGGCGTTAATGGATTCCTCGGGCAGATCGCCCGGGCGGCGGTGGCGGGCGATCTTCCGCTGTTCCAGAGCGGCACAGAGGTCGCCATCCTTGAGGATCGCGCAGGCGGCGTCGTTCAGGATTCCGCCGATTCCGATGACGTTCATTTCTTGGGGTCCTTTTTCTGTTCGGCTTGTTGCAGTTTTACCCAGGTGTCGCGAAGGGTGATCGTGCGATTGAAGACGGGTTTCGCTGGGGCTGTGCCGGGATCGGCACAGAAGTACCCGAGCCGTTCGAACTGATACCGGCTGCCCGGCGCGGCCGACGCCAGGCTGGGCTCCAGTTTACAGTGTTCCAGCACCTCGAGAGAATTGGGATTGAGATTCGCAGTGAAGTCCTCCCCCTCCTCGACGCTGTTCGGATTCTCCTTCGAAAAGAGACGGTCGTAGAGCCGGACTTCGGCGTCGATGGCGTGGGCCGCCGAGACCCAGTGCATGGTGGATTTCACTTTGCGCCCATCGGGAGCGTTGCCCCCCTTTGTTTCCGGGTCGTACGTGCAGCGAATCGCAATAACATCACCGGCCTCGTCTTTGACAAAGCCCGTGCAGGTGACGAAGTAGGCGTAGCGGAGGCGCACTTCGCGCCCCGGGGCCAGGCGGAAGAACTTCTTCGGAGGATCCTCCATGAAGTCATCGCGTTCGATATAGAGAACGTTTGAGAACGGCACCTTGCGCGTACCGGCGCTCAGATCCTCAGGGTTATTCACCGCGTCAAGCGCCTCGGTCTGTCCCTCGGGGTAGTTCTCAATGACAAGTTTCAGCGGGTGCAGCACCCCCATCACGCGCGGGGCGGTCTTATTCAGATCCTCGCGGATGAAGTACTCGAGCTTCGATAACTCCACGGTGCTGTTGGTTTTCGAGACGCCGACGCTGTCACAGAATCTGCGGATACCTCGCGGGGTGTAGCCGAGGCGCCGGATCCCCGAGAGAGTGGGCATGCGGGGATCGTCCCAACCGTCCACATGGCGGTCTTCGACGAGTTTCAGAAGCTTCCGCTTGCTGAGGATGGTGAAGCTGAGATTCAAGCGGTCGAATTCGTACTGCCGGGGGTGGTAGATGCCGATTTGATCGAGATACCAGTCGTAGAGAGGACGATGATCCTCGAACTCGAGAGTGCAGATGGAGTGGGTGATGCGTTCGATTGAGTCAGACTGGCCATGGGCGAAATCGTACATCGGGTAGATGCACCATTTGTCGCCCGTGCGGTGGTGTGAGGCGTGGAGGATGCGATACATTACCGGGTCGCGCATGTTCATATTGGGCGCGGCCATATCGATCTTCGCGCGCAAGGTGCGGGAGCCATCGGGAAACTCGCCCTTGCGCATCCGTTCAAACAGATCGAGGTTCTCCTTGACGGAGCGGTTGCGGTATGGGCTTTCCCTTCCGGGCGTATTGAAATCGCCTCGATACTCGCGCATCTCCTCGCTCGAGAGGTCGTCGACATACGCCTTGCCTCCCTTGATAAGCTGCACCGCCCATTCGTAGAGCTGGTCGAAGTAGTCCGAGGCGTAGAAGAGCCGGTCTTCCCAGTCGAAGCCCAGCCAGTGGACGTCCGCTTGAATGGAGTCTACGTACTCCTGTTCCTCGGCGCACGGGTTGGTGTCATCAAAGCGGAGGTTGCATTTACCTCCAAACTCCTCCGCCAGGCCGAAGTTCAGGCAGATCGACTTGGCGTGACCGATGTGGAGATAGCCGTTCGGCTCGGGTGGAAACCGGGTGTGGACGCGTCCATCGTTCTTTCCTTCGGCGAGATCCCGGCGGATGATCTGCTTAATGAAATGCTCGGAAGGTCCGGCAGGCCCGGATTCCGGTGTAGGGGTAGCGTTCTCGCTCAACTTTTTCCTCGTTTTCGGGGGGAGCGGCGCCAGAGATTCGTGAAACCGCCCAATGACCATTGTAACCGGGCGATTTGCAGGACCGGAATAGGGATGCGGAGTTTGCTACTCGACGCGGCGCAGCGTCCATTGGCGGAGGTCGCCTCCCGCCGCGTGGCGGTCGCGGAGAGTCAGGGTGTCGCCACGGAGTTCGAATTCCGTTTCGAACGTCTTGCCTTCGTAATAGGCGGAGAGAGCCATGATGTTGGTGCGGATGAGTTTGCCGCCGCGCACTTCATAGGCGTAGAAGCCGGCCCCAACCGGCTGCTGGCCCTTCACCTCGGCGGCCGTCATGTCCGCAAAGCTCTTCGGGATTTTGGGGCGGTTCGAACCGGCCAGCACGATCATGTGATGCGTGGGGGTAAACATGTGCCACTGGCGGTGGGCGGGTTCCTCCTCTCCCGTGGTGAGGTTGACGAGCGAGGTCACCTTCCAGAGGCCCTGCAACGCTGGCTCGGCGGCGGCCAGAATGATGCCGGAATGGAACAGTACCAGTACGGCGACGAGAATTCGGATGGATGCGGGAGTCATAGCGGCGTCTCGGCTCACAGCTTATCAGCCAGCCGGGGCAGAGTGGGGGCTGGATGATGCGAATACCGGTGGAGTTTACCGCCTTCCACTCAGGCTCCTCACGCCGGGGATGGCTCTCCATGGAGAGCGGCCGTCATGCATAGGCGAGACTACAGCGGGAGGGAGTGGAAGAAATTGAGCGAGCGGCGGGCGCATTCGTCCCAGCGGTAGTTGTGGGCTCGGTCACGAGCGCGGCGGGAAAGATCGTTGCGAAGATGGGAGTCGGTGAGCAGGCGGTTCAAGGCCGATGCGACCTCGGAGGGACTTCTAGGGTCGACCAGAATACCCGCTTCGCCGGCGACCTCGGGCAAGGAGGAGACGTTCGAGACCACGACCGGAACGCCGCAAGCCAGGGACTGAGCTGCGGGAAACCCGAAACCCTCGTAAAGAGAGAGGTAGGCAAAGACGGTGGCGCCGGCCATCAGGGGAGGGAGATCGGCCTCCGGGACGTAGCCGAGGTAGCGAATGCCGGAACGAGGTGCAGCCAAGCGGCGGCGGGTCACCTCCGGGGCCCAACCGAGCGGGCCGGCGATAACGAGTTCGACCTCGGCCCGGAGAGAGGGCGGAAGCTGTTCGTAGGCGTCGAGCAGCACATCAATATTTTTGCGCGGCTCGATCGTCCCGACGAAGAGGATGTAGTGGTGTTTGAGCTGGTATTTTTCGACCAGCGCCAATACAGCCTCGGTACCGGTGCGGAAATATGGCTCGGCGACACCGGAATGGATGACGGTTACGCGGTCCGCGTCGAGCCCGAGAAGCTTGACGGCGTCGCGTTTCGTGTTCTCCGACACCGCGATCACGCCGGCCGCCGGTTTCAGCACCTTTTCCGCGAAGGACCTGTCCGCCCGGACATTGGCCGGGGTGTGCAGTTCCGGCATGAGCCAGCAGGTCAAGTCGTGGATCGTTGCGGTGAGAGGGGTATTCGATGGCGGATTGCGAATCTGGTTCGACACATGAAAGACATCGGCGCGGGACGCCATGCAGTTAATCAACGGAATCGCCGGCAACAGATTCACCGCGTAGAGCATGGCGAGCCGGGGCAAGGTGGAGAGCGGGCCGAAGATTGAGCCCTCGTGGTTTAGTTCTCCAAACTCGCCGAGGAGCGGAAATGCCAGGATGTCGTCGTTTTCCGCCTGCCGGCGCAATTCGCGGATCCAGTAGTAAAAGTAGTTCTTCACGCCGGCGCTACGGAGCAGCAGCGGAGAGGCATCGATTTGGATCCGCATGGTTGGCGAGCGCGGAGAGCGCGCACGTTCCATCTTAGAACAGGGGACTCGGCCTCACGAGGGATTGGCCGCATGGCCTGGCGCCCTGAAAAGGAGTTCCGCCACGGATCCTCTTGGCCCTTTCGGACGGCGTTCCAAGGCGGCTTGAAAAACGTAGTCGCGATAGTACCAGGAATCGCCGATCCGGGACCACAGCCGGACGCATAGAGTCCGGCCGTCGGAGGGCAGGTTGGTCACCGTCAGCCGATTCGTCACAGTCATTGAGCCGGCGGAGACCAAGGGGAGACTCGCGACGTCACGGCCGCCTGGGGCGCTTCCGATGTCGAGTTGGTAGAAATCGACGCCGTCGCCGCTTGTCCATTCGAATACCTGTGCGATGGCTGAGAGGATATCCCCTTGAGAGGGGGTGATCAGTTCCGCCGGCCGAGTCGCCGGGCCGGCGGCCGCCTGGTACTGATAGCCGCGGTATTGCCATTCGCCGTCGATGAGCGAGCCAAGGCTGACGAAGAGAGTCCTATCATCATGCGGCAGTCCGGAAAGCAGAGCCCTGGTCGTGGAGCCGTATTAGCCGAAATAGATATCGGCTGCACCGGCGGCGCTGCCGATCATGAGTGAGTAACCGAAAACTCTTAGCCCGCCACTCCAGCGGAAAGCCATTGAACCGCCGGGCAGTGTCGCGCCCGGCTGGGGCGACACGAGTTCAGCGGGAACTTTCGGGTCGGGTGTGAGGATGGGGCAGCGCTCCGGTTGGCCTGGCCACGGTACGGGTGCGCTTCCCCCCATCAGTTCATAAGCGCCGGTATCGATGGCATCAATCTGGACGCGCACCGACCCGCAAGCCGGGTGATAGTAGGCGGCCCCCGGCGTCAGAGAGAAGCTACCGGCATACCCCGGCTCGACGCCGGCGTTCACCGCGGCGGCAGCCTCCAGGAGTCTCATGTCAAGCGCGCCGGCGTCGACGAAGCCGGCTGGATCGGCGTGGAGATTCGCCTCCTGGATCACTCCCTCCTCCGGCGTTACGAACCCGTCACCGGAAAACAGGTTGTTCACCATGTGCACGGTCCCCGCGAAACCGGGTGGCAGGAGCAGGGTCCGCGCCGTGCCGGTGCGTCTGTTGACCAAGGTGTTGTTGACAATCCAGATTTCGTCGGACGGATTCGAAGGTGAAGTCCCTTCGATTTGATACGTCACCATCGCGCCGTTCTGGCTCAACGGACCTTGCTCGATGATGTTGCCGATCACGAACGTCCGGCCGCCGTTTGGAATATCGAGCTCATAGCTGCCGGATCCGCTTTCTCCCGAGAGACGGTTGTGGAGGATGTGATTTTCCGCAGCCCGGGATTTCAGGAGGTGCCCCACAATTGAGTTGTGGCTGTAGTTGAATCGGAAGATCAGTTTGCCGGTGTGGTTGATGTACACGTTGTGGGACTGCCCATCTTGATAGCCGTTGTAGCCGAACTCCGAGTATTCGATGAGAATCTCGCCACCACTTCCGGCGAGAATTCCGTTCTCGTTATGGTGAAAGTGGCAATTGTGGACGGTCAGTCCTTTGCCGTCGAGCCGGATTCCAGCGCCGTTGTGATCGGGCACGGCGGCGCCGGTGAACTCGATATCTTCCACTGTGGTGTTGTCGCCGGCGATGACCCAAATTCCCTTGCCCCAGGCGTACCGGCCGTCCGCCTCGATGCGCGCCCGGCCGCCAACCCCGCGCAGCGTCAGCCCCGAAGTTGTCCAGCCGCAAACATCGCCCCGATAAACCACCGAGGCGTCAATTTCGATCACGTCGCCCGGCTGCGCTGCAGCGATGGCCGCACACGGAGCCGCATACTGCTTGCCGGGGCCGACCGCTCTCGTCATCGCCACAGCCGGCACATTGTAGAGCAACCATATCGCCAGGAGAGCCAACCTCGCCGGTCGCCCGGACGCGGCGGCGTAGGAAGGGAGCAAATCCACAACCATACGATCTCCATATCTGCAGATCAGGCCAGGGTACGCAACAGGAAACCCGCGGAGTTCCGCGGCGTGAACGCGCTTGCTCCACCGCCGCAACGGTGCGGCGCGGCGGCCCGTTGGAGCGGTTAAGGTATCCTGAATACAGCGACTTATGAGTTCCTCTTCAGCCTCAATGCCCTTCCGCGAAGTTGTGGAAGCCGAAGGGCACCTGATCGATTCGCACATCATGGAACAGATCTTCGACACGGTTCTCGCCTGCGAGGGCCGCTTCGAGGTGGAGACGTTCCGAATCGGCCGGACAAATCGAGAGCCGTCGATGCTGCGGCTGCGAGTGGAGGCGCCGGCGCAGGAACAGATGGAGAACATGCTCGCCCGGTTGCTCGGGTTGGGCTGCTCCCCGGCGGATGCCGTCGACGTGCAACTGGCGATGGTTGAAAAAGACCGCTGCGCACCGCGGGATTTCTACTCCTCCACGAATCACACGACGATGGTGCGGGTCGACGGCCGGTGGGTGACGGTGACGCGGCAGCGCATGGACGCGCTGGTGGTGGTGCGCGACGGAGGGGCCGAGTGCCTGCGGCTGCGTGATCTGAAGGCGGGCGACCGCGTGGTGGTGGGAATGCACGGGATCCGCGTGATTCCCGAGTCGAAGGAACGCGACCGGCTGCACTTTGCCTTCATGAGCCAGGGGACTTCATCCGAGCGGCAGGTGGAGACGGCGGTGCGGGAGACGGCGAACCTGATCCGGCAGACACGCGTGGCGGGAAAGACCGTTGTGGTTGTCGCGGGGCCGGTGGTGGTGCATACCGGGGGGAGCGGAGCGCTGGCATCCCTGATTCGCGGGCGGTTCGTGCAGGCGCTGCTTTCCGGCAACGCGCTCGGGGTTCACGACGCGGAGTCGAGCCTGTTCGGCACCTCGCTCGGAGTTCGCATGTCGGACGGGCGGCAGGAAGAGCACGGCCACCGCAACCACATGCGCGCAATCAACGAGATCTTCCACGCCGGCGGTATCCGCGATGCCGTGCGGAACGGCATCCTTTCCAGCGGCATTCTCTACGAATGCGTCCAGGCGGACGTGCCGTTTGTGCTGGCCGGAAGTCTGCGGGATGACGGCCCGCTGCCCGATACCATTACCGACATGAACGAGGCGCAGGACGCCTACGCGGAGCAGTTGCGGGACGCCGGACTCGTGCTCTGCCTCGGATCGATGTTGCATTCAATCGCCACCGGCAACATGCTGCCGAGTTGGGTGAAGATTGTGTGCGTGGATATCAATCCGGCAGTGGCAACGAAGGTAAGCGACCGCGGAACGGGCCAGGCGATCGGTGTGGTCACCGACGTGGGGCTGTTTCTAGACCGGCTGGCGCGCAGCCTGGTGCTGGCATAGGGGACTTCATGGCAATAAGAAAAACGAAGCAGAAGCTATACACCGATGAACACGCACGCGCCGGGATAGATCACGAGTTTCCGGAGATCGAGTGCTTCGAGAACCAGTATCGCGAGGACTACACGATCGAGATCGAGATGCCGGAGTTCACCAGCGTGTGTCCCCGCACTGGGCTGCCAGACCACGGGACGCTGACGCTCGAGTATGTGCCGGACGGGCTCTGCGTGGAGTTGAAGAGCCTCAAAATGTACATGCTGGCCTACCGCAACCTGGGCATCTTCCAGGAGAACGTCGTGAACCGTTTCTTGCGCGACGTGGTGACGGCGGCGAAACCGAAGTCCGCGAAGCTGACGGGCGACTTTCTTCCTCGCGGCGGAGTGCACAGCAAGATTACCGCATCCTGGAGTAAAAAACGTGGACGGCGCTGAAGACGGGAACGGATTGCGAACCGAGGAACTGCTTGAGATTGTGCGCGAGATCCGGGAGCGGGTGCGGGCGCGCCATCCGTCCGGCGAGGCCGGGGAAATGCGGTTGCCGCTGGCGGACTTGATGCCGTTGGTGCACGCCCGCGACGGCGCGGAGTCGAAGGTGGCGGCCATCGGGACGGTGAACCCGCGGCCGCCGGGCCTCGCGAATAACATCGTGCAGGCGGTGAAGCGGTGGGTCTCGCGAGCGCTTGACTGGCACGTGCGGGAGCAGGTGGAATTCAACCGGGCGGCCGTGGAATGCGTGAACGCATCGATCGAGGCGCTGAATGAGAACAACCGCGCGCTGGCCCAACTAGCGGCCCTCAATGACGACCTCCGGCGGCACGTGGCCGAAGCGCTCGATGGGCCCATTATGCAGGAGCTGCGGGATCAAAAGGACATCCGCGACCACTGGCAGGAGTGGCGTAAGGGCTGGGCAGAGAAGGTGGCCACCAACGAGGTGCAATTTCTGCGCGGGCTGGCCGACCTGCGGGCCGCCTACGAGCACCGGGCGACACAGATGGAAAGCAATCTGCGCGATCTGATGCGCGCACAGCACCGGGATTTCGAGGGCGCGTTGGAGAGATCAGGTTTGGAGATTCAGAAGCAGCTCTGGGCTGACCTCGAGCGGATTCGTGAGGAGTACGAGCGGCTGATCCACAACGAAATGCGGGTCATTCGGCAGAGGGCCGCGGCTGGCCGGTTCGTCCCGGTAGGCGCGCCCGCGGCCGTTCCAGCAACCTCCGGCGAACCGAAATTCGATTACCTGCGTTTTGCAGACCGCTTCCGCGGATCGGAAGCGTACGTGGCGAGAAACCAGAAGTTTTATCTGGAGAAGTTCGCCTCTTGTGAGAACGTACTCGACATTGGCTGTGGCCGCGGGGAATTTCTTGAAGTGTTGCGGGAGGCCGGCGTGCGGGCCCGGGGACTGGAACTTAGCCAGGAACTGGTGGACATCTGCCGCCGGAAGGGGCTCGACGTAGATCGGGGAGACCTTTTTGAATACATGCCGCCGCTCGATGACGCCTCGCTCGACGGGATCTTCTGCGCCCAGGTGGTGGAGCATCTGCCGCCGGAGAGTCTTCCGGATTTCGTTCGGCTGGCCAGCGAGAAACTGCGCCGTGGAGGGGTGATCGCCATCGAGACACCCAATCCGGAATGTCTCGCCATTTTTGCCACGCATTTCTACCTCGACCCGACACACACGCGTCCGGTACCGGCTTCGCTAATGGCTTTCTATCTGGAAGAGGCGGGCTTCGGGCGCATCGAAGTAGAGCAGCTTTCTCCGGCCGTGGAGACGATCCCATCACTCAGGGGACTGCCCGATGAGTTCCGTCAGGCTTTCTTCGGTGGCCTGGACTATGCGGTGATCGCCCGCCGGCTATAGCGGGCGGGCGCGGATTCGAGAATCGGCTGCCGGCCGCCGGGAATCCAACGGGTAATGAGTGTCAAGAAGCATCAGTACGACGGCAAGAACGTAATCGTGTCCTACGACCTGGGACGGTGTATCCATGCGGGCGAGTGCGTCCGCGGTTTGCCCCACGTGTTCGATCCCGGGCGCAAGCCATGGATTCAGCCTGACAGGGCCGATGTGGATGAACTGCTGCGGGTGGTGGACCGCTGCCCGACCGGCGCGCTGCAGGCAGAGCGGAAAGATGGCGGCGACCCGCTTCCAGCCGCTTCGGCGAACAGCGTGACGGTGGACCCCAACGGTCCATTGCTGCTGCGTGGGGATCTCCGTTTCACCACGCCCGGTGGAGAGCAGGCCACCGATACCCGGCTCGCGCTGTGCCGGTGCGGCGCGTCGAAGAACAAGCCGTATTGCGACAACAGCCACAAGGAGGCTGGTTTCCATGATGCTGGTGAGCTGGGGACGTTCAAGGCCGAGGCGCCGGCAAAAAAAGGGCCGCTGGCGATTTCATTCGCGAAGAACGGCCCGGTGTTGACGTCCGGACAACTCGAAATTCGCGGTTCGGACGGGAGAGAGCCGGTCCAGTGCGAGCGTTCGGCGCTGTGCCGGTGCGGCGCTTCGCGGAATAAACCGTTCTGCGACGGCGCGCACAAAACGGCCGGATTCGAGGCCGGGTAGGCACACCTCGCTCCGGAACTAACAGCTCGTAAAACCGCCTGCCCGGATCCAGTGCAGGATGGCTTCGCGGACCTCAGGGAAGCCCTCGCGGACGACGATGACTTCCGAGCATTTGCTCGTTTCGGCCGGCTCCGGAGACCGCAGTTCGGCGGCTTCGATAATCCTTGGGGTTGAGGAGCCACTGCCCGGGAAGCGGGCGATGGCGCCGCTGCAAATCGCCAGAATCGTGGAGTCACGCACGCGGCCCTCCGGCGGCGCTTCAATCCAATCCGTGGCTTGGGCGGCTGCGCGGAGAGCTTGCCGCGCCGCTTCTCCCTCCGGGTTCTCCTGCCTGGCGAGATGTGCGAGGCGAACGACAGCTTCTTTCCACAGCGCAAGAAAGGTGTCAGGATCCGCGATCCGTTTAGCGAGGAAGCGCAGGTAGTTCACCTCGAGCGCCCGCTGCAACTCGGTTGGCGAAAAATAGCGGGAGCTGGTGGCACGGTGGTCGTGAACCAGCTTCGCCCCAGCCACGAACACGCTCGGCCAGCCGCACTGCCACGCGTGATAGCCCAGGTCCAGATCCTCCACGTAGGCTGGTTCGTAGGACTCGTCCAATCCGCCGAGAGCCAGCAGTTTTCCCGTGTCATAGAGGGAGCAGCCGCCGCTGCCGTAGAGAACCCAGGTGCGGTCCTCGCCGGGCAGAGGCTCCTCGCACCAGACCGGGAAATCATTGGGTTCGTTTCGCAAAAACGCGGGTCGCCAGACAGTCTTGCCCGTCTCCTCGCGCCGGCGCCCGGGCGGGAAGAAGATCTGGGCGGTGGCGCAGAACAACTCAGAGGTTTCCTCGAAAGCGGTGAGAAGGGGCGGGAAGAAGCTTTCTCCGAGTGTCATGTCATTGTTTAGCAAAAAAGTTCGGGAATATTGAGCTCTGCGAATTCCGGCGTTTACGGCCCGTGCGAAGGAGAGGGGCTCGCAGTGTCTGATGACTTTCACATTCGGCCATTCCGAGGCGGCGAACTTGCCCGTTCCGTCGTTGGAACCGTTATCGGAGACAATGACCTCGGAGTCGATGCCGCGGAGTTCCCTGGTGAGGCCGGGCAACAGCCGCTCGAGCAGATGCTTGCCGTTGCGCGACGGGATGATGACGGAGATACCGGGCGCGAAGCCGTGACCACAGATCGGCGTCTGCCTCGCGGGGATCTTACGCTTCCTGCGGGCGCACCGCCAACCGGCGAGCCGAGCCATCCAATCCATCCACATGTTCTTAAGGCTATCCCACCGGTTCCGGGCCGCAGGCGCCTCGCCGGCTCGTAACATAGGACAGGAGAGAAGATCTATTATTGTCAGAAGCCGGCGTGCCTGAGTCCGACGACGAGAAGACAGTGTTCCGCGCCCAGGGCGTGACCAAGATCTATCGCATGGGCGAAGTCGAAGTGCATGCTCTCCGGGGCGTTGATCTCGATCTCTACTCCGGCGAGCTGGCCGTCTTGCTCGGACCATCGGGCAGCGGAAAGTCGACTCTGCTGAATATCCTGGGCGGCCTCGACCATCCAACAGACGGGCAGGTCTTCTATCATGGCCGGGAGATCACGAACGCGACCGACGGAGAGTTAACCAACTATCGCCGGTACTATGTCGGTTTCGTTTTCCAGTTCTACAACCTCATCCCGAGTCTGACGGCTCGGGAGAATGTCGCGGCGGTCACCGAAATCGCGAAAAACCCGATGAAACCGGAGGAAGCCCTGGAAATGGTGGGGCTGGCCGACCGGCTGGATCATTTCCCAGCGCAACTCTCCGGGGGGCAGCAACAGCGCGTGGCCATCGCGCGGGCAATTGCGAAGAGGCCTTCCGTCCTCCTTTGCGACGAACCGACCGGCGCCCTCGATTCCTCGACCGGGATCGTTGTCCTGGAGGCTCTCACCCGGGCAAACCGGGAACTCGGCACGACGACCGCTCTGATCACGCACAATGCGGGCGTGGCCGGAATCGCCGACCGCGTTGTCCATTTGAGCGACGGCCGAATCGTCAAGGTGGAGCGAAATCAGGAGAAGAAAGACCCCCGGGAGGTGACCTGGTAGCATGCGGGCGCTCCATCGCAAAGCCGCGAGGGAACTCTGGGACATGAAGGGACAGGCCCTGGCGATCGCCATGGTGGTGGCTGGAGGCGTGGCGACCTTCATCATGTCAACGACCACTCTGGAATCGCTCAGGATCACCCGCGAGACCTTCTACCGGGACTACCGGTTTGCCGATGTCTTCTCCAGCTTGAAGAGGGCTCCGTTGAATGTTGCCGGCGAGATTCAGCGTATTTCGGGTGTCCAGGGGCTTCAGACCAGGGTGGTGGCAGGAGCGATGGTGGAGTTGCCGGACTATGACGAGCCGGTCACGGCCCAGATCATTTCAATACCCGACGATGCCGAGCCTTCGCTGAACCAGCTTTATCTGAAGCAAGGACGTTTCGTTGAGCAGGCCCGCAGGGACGAGGTGGTAGTACACCAAGCCTTTGCACAAGCACACCAGCTAGCGCCGGGTGACCACTTCGACGTCGTTATCAACGGCCGGCGCGAGAGGCTGCGGCTGGTCGGAGTCGCTCTCTCGCCGGAGTACGTCTACCAGCTCGAACCGGGAGCCGTTATACCCGACTACGAGAGCTTCGGCGTGTTCTGGATGGCGCGAACGCCGCTGGCCCACGCATTTGACATGGATGGCGCTTTTAACGATGTGGCGTTGAGGATTTCACCCCGGACCAATCCTGAAGATGTGATCGACCGGCTGGACGCATTACTCAAACCGTATGGCGGACTCGGCGCCGTCAGCCGCGAGAATCAGGTCTCGCACCGATACCTCTCGGAAGAGTTCAAGCAACTGGAGAATATGGCCACCCTCTTCCCGATGATCTTCCTCGGCGTTGCGGCGTTCTTGCTAAACGTTGTCATCAGCCGGCTCATCGCGACACAGAGAGAGCAGGTGGCTATTCTGAAGGCGTTCGGATATCGCACTTTCGACGTGGTGATCCACTACACCGAGATTGTCCTCGTCATCGCCGCCGCCGGCGTCGTGGCGGGAATCGCCGCAGGAGCCTGGCTGGGGGACGGGCTCAGCCGCATGTACATGGACTATTTCCGGTTCCCCTTCCTTGTTTATCAACTGCAATTTCCGGCGGTGATCACCGCCGCGTTGATTAGTGCGGCGGCGGCTGTTCTGGGCACAGTCTATTCGGTGGCGCGCGGAGCGGCCATGCCGCCCGCGGAGGCAATGAAACCGACCGCACCGGAGAAATACCAGCTTTCAGTTGTGGAACGGCTTGGCATGGGCTGGCTGCTGGCGCCTCCGACACGGATGATCGTTCGCAACCTGGAGCGCCGGCCGTTGAAGGCCCTGCTTTCCATTACCGGTATCGCATTCGCGTGCGCGATTCTTGTCCTGGGCGGCTTCTTCAGCGATGCGATGGACTACATGGTCGATATCCAGTTCCGGCTTGCTCAGCGCGAAGATCTGATCGTGACGTTCACGGAACCAACATCCCGGCGTGCCATCCATTCCTTGTCAAGCCTTCCGGGGGTTACCCTCGCGGAACCGTTCCGCGCCATCCCGGCCAATTTCCGTTTCGAGCATCGGGAATACCGGACTTCTCTGCAGGGAGTGCCGGCGGATGCCGCGCTTCATCTTCTGCTTGACCAGAAACTCCTGACCGTGAATCTGCCGCCGGACGGCGTCCTCCTCACCGACCATCTCGCCGAGGTCCTCGGCGTACACCCCGGAAACGCGCTCACGATTGAGGCGCTCGAAGGCAGCCGCCCGGTTCTGGAAGTCCCAGTGGCGGCGGTGGTCAAGGAATACGTTGGCATGGCGGGATATGTGCGGCTCGCCTCTCTGAACCGGATGATGGGGGAAGGACACGCTATCTCGGGAGCACGATTGTCAGTGGAGCCCGATTCCCGGCAGGCCATCTACAACGAACTCCGGGAGATGCCGCGCGTAGCGGGAATCACGGTGCGCAGCAAGGCGCTGAGAAACTTCCGCGAAACGATGGCGGAAATGATGCTGACTTTCGCCTTCTTCAACACGCTGCTTGCGGGCGTGATCGCTTTCGGGGTCGTCTACAATAGCATGCGGATCGCTTTTTCCGAGCGGAGCCGCGAGTTGGCCAGCCTGCGCGTTCTGGGCTTCACCCGCGGCGAGATCACCTACATTCTGCTCGGCGAACTCGCTCTTCTGACCCTGATCGCCGTACCGGCGGGTTTTCCGGTCGGTCAGGCCTTGTGCGCCTACATGATTCGCACCTTACCCTCGGATCTGTATCGCATGCCGTTAGTGATCAATCCTTCGACGTATTCGCTGGCGGCAACTGTGGTGGTGGCGTCAGCCGGCGTCTCTTCGATCATCATCTGGAGGAAGCTTGCCAGACTTGATCTGATTGCGGTTCTCAAGACAAAGGAGTGACGACGATTTGAACTGGATACGCTGGCTTATACTTGGGATCATTGTGGCGGGTGCAGCCGCGCTGATCATCCGCGGATACCGGCCAAAGCCGGTGATCGTGGACGCAGCCGTAGCCGAAAGGGGCAGCCTGCAAGTGAGCGTGGAAGAGGAAGGAGTGACACGCGTCACGGACCGCTATATGATTTCAGCACCCGTCAGCGGCTTCGCGCCAAGGTTGGATCTTGATGTCGGGGACCGTATATCCGCAGGGCAGGTGATCCTCCAGCTCCGGCCGCTTCCATCTCCGGTACTGGATGATCGGAGCCGGGCCGAGGCCGAAGCGCAAACCGACGCCGCCGAGGCCAAGTTCGGCGAGACACGGAAACGGAGGGAAGCGGCCAGGGCGGACGCCGCCTACTGGGAGGCAGAACTGGGCCGGATGCGAAAGCTCCTCGATTCCGGCGACATTGCAGCCGCCCAATATGACCGTGTGCTGACGGAACACCGGCGGTCCGAAGCCATTCTGGAGTCCCTCGGGCAAGCGGTCGGCGCGGCCAAGGCGGAATTGGAGGCAGCGCGCGCCAGGCTGCTTCATTCGGCGAGCGCCGGGAGTGGGGCTGGCGAAGAGCGGCAAACGGTGACGGTACGCGCCCCGATTGCGGGAAGAATCCTGAAGCTCGTCCATGAAAGCGAGAGCATTGTGCAACCCGGCCAGTCCCTGGTGGAGATAGGAGATGCGAATGCCTTGGAAGTGGTTGTCGATGTCCTCTCGGAATATGCCGTGCAGATAGCGCCCGGAACAAAGGTGATTCTCACGCAGTGGGGTGGCGAGAAGCCCCTGACGGCCAGGGTCCGCCGGGTGGAGCCGGTTGGTTTCACGAAGGTTTCGGCATTGGGCGTGGAAGAACAGCGCGTGTTGGTCATCGCCGGCATCACCTCTCCGAAAGAGGAATGGGATCGGCTCGGGTCGGGCTATCGAGTGGAAGCGTCCTTTATTCTTTGGGAGGAAGAAGATGTGCTGGAGATACCGGCAAGCGCCGTATTTAGGCGAGGGGACGAGTGGGCGGTCTTCACCGTCGAGGGTGGCAGGGCGCGGCGCCGGAACATCGAGTCCGGACGGCGGAACAGTCGGGCCGTCCAGATCCTGGCCGGACTCGCCGAGGGCGACACCGTGATCACTCATCCAGATGAGACAATCGAGGATGGATCCGAAGTCATCTTGCGGGAGCAGTGAGCTGTTTACCGGGAAGCGCCTTACGGCTCCGCTTGCAAATTGTAGCTCCGGACGGATAGAATCAAATCTTTTGCGCACTTTTTGGAGGACTCATGGCTGTTGCTGAAAAGGTGAAAGAGATCATCGTCGAGCAGTTGGGCGTTGACGAGAACCAAGTTGATGATTCAGCGTCGTTCGTCGACGACCTCGGAGCCGACTCCCTCGACATCGTCGAGTTGGTGATGGCATTTGAGGAAGCTTTCGACCTGGACATTCCGGATGAAGAAGCCGAGAAGATCGGTACCGTCAAGGACGCCGTCGACTACATCAAGACGAAGTCCGGCAAGGAATAACAGGTTCTCCCCGCAGTTCTCGTATCTGGGATCGGAGCAGCTTTTTGTCTCGCAGAGTTGTAGTTACGGGTATCGGTCTGGTTTCGTCGGTCGGGATTGGCGCCGAGGAAACTTGGTCCGCCATTCAGGCCGGGAAGAACGGAATCCGCCGGATCACTGCTTTTGACCCGGAAGGGTTCAATTGCCAGATTGCGGGGGAGGTCCCAGATTTCGACCCCCTGCAATTCATGGATAGGAAAGAGGCCCGCAAGGTGGGCCGTTTCATCGTCTTCGGTATTGCAGCCTCGGAGTTTGCCGTTAAGGAGTCGGGGCTTGTTATCAGCGAAACAATCGCCGATCGGGTCGGTGTGTACATTGGCAGCGGAATCGGAGGATTCGAAGTGATCGAGCGTGAGCACAAGAATCTGCTCACCAAAGGGCCAAACCGGATTTCACCGTTCTTTATTCCGGCGACAATTGTGAACCTGGCATCCGGACACGTTTCGATCCGCCATCGAGCCAAAGGTCCGAACTCGGCCACATCAACCGCCTGCACGACGAGCGCGCATTCGATCGGTGATTCCTTCAAGATCATCCAGCGCAACGATGCGGATGCAATGATCTGCGGTGGGGCCGAGGCGGCGATTACGCCGATGGGCATCGGCGGTTTTGCCTCGATGCGTGCGCTTTCGCAGCGGAACGACGATCCCGAGCACGCCTCGCGTCCCTGGGACAAGGAGCGCGACGGCTTCATCGTGGGCGAAGGAGCTGGCATCCTCGTGCTGGAGGCGCTCGAGCACGCCAAGGCGCGAGGAGCGAAGATCCTCGCCGAGATTGTCGGCTACGGGATGAGTGCGGACGCCTACCATATCACGGCGCCTTCCGAGGATGGCGACGGGGCTATCCGGGTGATGCGGGCGGCGCTGAAAGATGCCGGCCTGCAACCGTCGGATATCGACTACATCAACGCCCACGGTACCTCGACCCAGGTGGGCGACCGGGTCGAGGCGACAGCCGTGAAGACTTGCTTCTCCGGAAACGAGAGGCTGGTGGTCTCCTCTACCAAGTCTATGACCGGACACTTGCTCGGTGCGGCCGGCGGTCTCGAGGCGGGCCTTACCGTTCTGGCTTTGCGAGATCAGATCGCTCCGCCGACAATGAACTACCTCGTGCCCGACCCCGAGATTACGGGAATCGATTTCGTGCCGAACAAAGCGCGGCCGATGGAGATCAACCACGCGCTGTCGAACTCATTCGGATTTGGCGGTACGAACGGCTCGCTTATTTTCAAGCGCTACGTTGAGTAGGTCTCTCGCGAAACCGCTGGCGGGCGGTCGCGCATACTGCACAGACCAGAAGTCATCCCGGAGGCGCTCATGAAGATTATCGTCTGCGTGAAGCGGGTTGCAAGCCGCGACTCGCTTTTTGAGGTTCGCGGCGACGGTCGCTGGATCGACAATGAGGACCTGGATTTCGAGGTGAACGAGCCGGATGCGTACGCGCTCGAGGCAGGACTGAAGCTCCGAGAAGCACATGACGGGGAGGTGGTGGTCCTGTCCGCCGGCCCCGATGGGGTATCCAAGGCGATCAAGGAGTGTCTCGCCAAGGGCGCGGACCGGGCCATCCATATCCAGGTCGACCGCCCTGAGGAATTGGACTCGCTGGCGACAGCCTCGCTGCTGGCGAAGGCGGTCGAGGCCGAGACCCCCGATCTGGTACTCACCGGCCTGCAGTCCGACGACCTCTGCGCCGGGCAGTGCGGCGTGATGATGGCCGAACTGCTCGGGTTGCCGCACGCCTCCATCGTGATTCGGATCGAGAAAACGGACAGCGGGCTGCGGGTCCGGCGAGAGCTGGAAGGCGGCTTCTATCAGACCATTGACCTGCCGCTGCCCGCCGTAGTCACAGTCCAGTCCGGAATCAGCAAGCTTCGCTACGCCACGCTGATGGGCATCAAGAAGGCACGGACGAAGGAGGTCCGCCGCCTGGAGGCCGGGGAACTTGGGGTGGATCTTGCGGCGCAGGCGGCGATTACCGCCGTTTACGCTCCGGAGAAGGTGAAACAGACGATTATGTTCGAAGGTTCCCCGGTGGAGGCGGCGCGTTCGCTGGTGGAGAAGCTGAAATACGAAGCGAGGGTCTTGTGAGCGTCCAGGTAATCCTCGAGCAAAACGCTGGCGCGTGGCATCCCGCGTCGATGGAAGCCCTCGTCGCGGGGCAAGAACTTGCCGGCGCGCTGCATGAGAGCCTGACTGCGGCCGTCATCGGGAAGAAGGTTGACGCGCTAGCAGCGGAGGCCGCGGCGAAGGATCTCGACCGGGTTTACACACTCGATCATGAACTCCTGGAGATCTACACTCCGGATGCCTACGCGGCCGCCGTCGAGAGCCTCGTGCGGGAAACGAAGCCGTATTTCGTCCTTTTCCCCCACACTTACAGGGTGCGCGACTTCGCCCCGAAGCTGGCGGCGCGGTTCCGGCGCCCTCTGATCACCGACGTGACCGGCTTCAAAACGGATGGGAAGAAACCCGCCTTCGTGCGGCAGCTCTTCCAGGGGAAGCTGAGCGCCGACGTGACGGTGGCAAGCGAGGGGCTGGTACTGGTAACGGTGCAGGCCGGGGCGTTTCGCGCTGACGAACTGCGGGACGGCTCGGCGGAGTTGGTGGAGTTCGGACTCTCACTTCACCCCGGCATGATTCGCACGAGTGCTGGCGAAGCGTTTCGGGAATCCGAGGGCACGGTGGATCTCTCATCGTCAGAGCGAATCGTGGCTGTTGGCCGCGGCCTGCGGGACGAGCAGGACCTGGAACTGATCGAGAAGCTCGCCGCGGCGCTAGGCGCCGAAGTGGCGGCCTCGCGGCCGGTGTGCGACAACGCCTGGCTGCCGATGGAACGGCAGGTCGGCAGTTCCGGTCAGAACGTAGCGCCGAAGCTGTACGTGGCCGTGGGCATCTCGGGCGCCATCCAGCACCTGGTGGGGATGAAGGGTTCGAAGACCATCGTCGCCATTAATAAGGACCCCGCCGCGCCGATCTTCGAGGTGGCCGACTACGGCATCGCCGGGGATCTTTACGAGGTGGTTCCTGCGCTGATTGAAGCGCTTCAGTAACGTAAATCAAGCGGCGGGCGAACATGGCCAACCTCGCAGTCAAAGCCTACTGGAACGCGTTCACGCTCTGGCACGTACGCAGGGAAAGTGACCTGCCGTACTGGCCTCTGGAGCGAATCCTGCGGCTGCAGAGCCGGCGGGTGCAGGAAATGGTCCGGCACGCCTACCGGCGGGTAAGCCATTACCGCGGCGTCATGGACCGTCTTGGACTCCGGCCGGACGACTTCAAGACGGCCGGCGACCTGGCGAAACTACCGATCCTCACGGGACCGGAACTGACAGCGGATCCCGAGCGCTTTGTGGCCCGCGATGACGCCGCGCGGGGTATGCGGATCGATTCGAGTGGCACTTCCGGAAAATCCAAATCGATCTACTACGACCGCCGCTCCCTGTTTCTGTGCCTGGTGAACGGGCACCGGCAGCGTCGTGTCTTGACACGGTTCACCGGGCGGACGTTGGGCTATCGCGAACTCCTGCTGGCCAGAGCGGGCGGGGTGAGCACCCAGATGCGCGATTTCTACGAAGCCTATTCCTGGGTGCCGAAAAAGATGGACCTGGAGCGGCTCCTGCTCCCGGCCACCGCCACCTTCGAGGAGCAGGTAGTCGAAATCAACCGGTTCCGGCCGGCCGTGATTCGTGGATACGGTTCCTACATTGGGACCCTGTTCCGGCTGGCGCGCGAACGCGGCCTGCATCTGGAGCCGCCCAGCGCGATCTGCTACGGAGCCGACCTGATGCCAGACGTCGAGCAGGAATTGATCGAGCGGGAGTATGGTGTCCCCGTGCTATCCAATTACCAGGCCGTGGAGGCGCTTCGCATCGGCTTTTCGTGCGAGCAGCGCCGGGGTCTCCATCTCAGCTTGGATACTGTGGCTGTGCGCGTGGTTGATAATGACGGAAATGATGTGAAGCCCGGCGGCCGCGGTCACATCGTGATCTCAAATCTGGTAAACCGCGCTACAGTGCTGCTGAACTACCGGCTGGGCGACGTGGTGACCCTCTCGGCGGAGGAATGTCCCTGCGGCCGTACACTGCCTGTGATCGACACTATCGACGGCCGGTCCGATGACACGGTGATGCTGGTTGACGGCAACTTCCGGCACGCATTGGTGGTGCTCGAAGGATTGCGGATGGTCCCGGGAGTAATGCAGGTGCAATTGGTGCAAGAGGAAGTCGACCGGTTTGTCATCAATGCGGTGGGACGGCCGAACGTGGACCAGAAGACATCCGGCGCGGCCCTACAGGAGGCGCTGAGGAAAAGCGTGGGAGCCGTTGCCGGCGTGGAGGTGGAGTGGATGGATTCCATTCCTCAGGCGCCGGGCGAGAAACTCAAGGCGGTGGTGTCGCGTGTGGGGCGCGGATAGGAAAGTTGCTCTCGGAACTGTTCGATCTATATAGTCTGCGGCGTTCCGGCTCCTTGACAGCGGAGGAGTTGCGAGATCTGCAGCTTTACAAGCTGCGGGGCCTGATGCGTCACGCCGCCGTCAATGTCCCGTTCTACCGCGATCTGTATCGCTCGGCAAGCGTTAAACCGGACGACATCCGCACCCTGGAGGATCTCAATCGGTTGCCTGTTGTTACCAAAGCTCAATTGCGGGATGCGGGGGACGCCGTGATCGCCGAGGGCATCGACCGCCGGCATTGCCGGGAGATCCACACCGCGGGTAGCACCGGAATCCCGTTCCGCGTTCTCGTCTCCCATGCGGAGAGCCGCATCAGAAGCCTCGTGCACTTCCGGTGCCTGCGGAAGGCTGGATTCAGTTGGCCGGACCGGCTTGTTGTCGCCGGGCCGGAAGAGACGCGCAAAGCCCGCTTTCACGAGCGCCTCGGGCTCTACCGCACCGAGGTGATCCCGGCGGGACTGGCGGCCGAGGAGCAGATCCGCCTGCTGAAGGCTGCCCGGCCAACGATATTGTGGACGTATCCGCATGCGTTACAGGAACTGCAGTACATCCTTCAGGGCCGCTTGAGCCGGATCATTCATCCGCGCATGCTGATCGTCTCCGGGGCCGTCCTCCACGAAGCCGCAAGGCAGAGAGCGCGCGCGGACCTCGGGTGCGACGAGTTCAATTTCTACGGTTGCATGGAAGTGGGGCGGCTGGCCGCCGAGTGCCCCGCCCACCGGGGATTGCACGTCAACGCCGATCACGTCATCCTTGAATGTCTTGCAGATGACCATCCCGCCGGACCGGGCGAACGGGGGGTGACGGTGATTACCGGCCTGAACGCTTTCACGATGCCCTTCATTCGCTTCCGCTTGGGCGATTATTGTTCTCCGCTTGCGGCGGACCATGCTTGTTCCTGCGGAAGTTCTTTTCCGTTGATCAGCGCTCCGGAAGGGCGTGCCGACGATGTCTTCCGCCTTCCAAGCGGCAAGATGGTCACTTCGCTACAGTTTTTGTATGCCATACGGCGTTTCCCAGACGTCGATCAATTTCGCTTCATTCAAGAACGCCGGGACCGGATTCTCATTGAGATCGCCACCCGCACGCCGTGGCCGGGCGAGCGAGTGGAGAGTCTGCGAGCGCTGATTCTCGAACGGATTGGCGAACCCATGGATCTGGAAGTTCGTTTTGTGGAATTTCTACGAGCTGACGGAGTTAAGCTCCAGGCGTTCGTGTGCCGGACGCAGGACGGCGGCGGTTAGCGCGCGGGGCGATCTCGTCGGCGGCGGAGCCGCAAAGCTATAATTTCATCATCTGGGCAACATTCTGTCGATCTTGTTGGAGGGGATATGAAGGCTGTTCGCATTAGCGTTTCCGTTGTGCTTGGGCTTGTGCTTCTCGGAGTGGCGGGGATCGGTTTCGGCGCCGGTTGGCCGGTGATTCTAGGACCAGACACGCGGACGGTGACGGACCGCCGGTTTGAAGCGACACCGGCACGGCTGGCCCGGGGCGAGTATCTGGTGGAGGGTGTCGCGGCATGCATGAAATGTCATTCTTCGCTCGACCTCGACCGGTTTGGAGCTCCACCGAAGGAAGGCATGCACGGCGCCGGCGCGTTGCACCGGGGGCCGGGAGTGATCGCCGCGCCCAATCTCACGCCGGACCGGGAAACGGGTCTCGGCGCCTGGTCCGACGACGAGATCGCCCGCGCCATCCGCGAGGGAGTCAGCCGCGACGGCCGGGCGTTGTTCCCCATGATGCCCTATCACAAATATCGCGTCATGTCGGATGAAGACATCGCTTCGATGGTGGTGTATCTGCGCTCTCTCGAGCCGGTTCGCAATGCACTCCCGGAGACCGAGATCATCTTCCCGGTGAAGTACCTGATCCGAACCTATCCAAAGGCCGTTCGGAAACCGTTGGGCGATCCTCCCGCCGATGAAGCCGAGCGCGGGAAATACCTCGTGGCGCTGGCGGCCTGCGAGGACTGCCACACAACGTTTGACGCGCAACGGAACCCGATTCCGGGTTTGGAGTTCGCCGGCGGGAACACGATGGAGGAGAACGAAGGCGTTTCAGTAATTCCGAACATCACGCCCGATGCAACAGGAATCGGGAATTACACGCCGGAGACGTTTAGGGAAGTCCTGCGCACCGGCCGCGAGGGGTCGCGCGAACTGCACCCCCTAATGCCGTACCACTTCTACCAGCGGCTGACGGATGAGGATCTGGATGCGATGTTCGCCTACCTGCGAACGGTGAAGCCAGTGAAACACTGGGTAAACGTGAAGGCCGACCCGGTGCTGTGCGCGCTGTGCGGGATGAAACACGGGATGGGCGAGATGAACTAGCCCTACTCCCTTGCAACCCAAATCGGCGAACCCCAGCCGATTTCCCCGTCTTCCTGGCGGACGCGGACGTAATAGAAGCTCGCCTCCTCGCCCGGCACTGCGGTGTCGCGGTATTCGAAGCTGGCGGTCCGCTCGCCGGGCTGGCGGCTGAACACGCGCTGGTTGTCCTTGACGATCTCGACGTCCTGGAAGGGGCGCGTACCTTCGACATAGATGCGGAAGCGGGCCGGCGCGCTCACGGCAGCGTCGTCACCCATCAGGTACTCGCCATCATCGGTCACCAGCCGCATATCGATGATGATGTTGTCGGTGGCGCCGTACGTGTGCCGGGCGCGGATCGCGTCCACCAGCGATTGGCGCGAGTTGTCCGGCGCGAGTATCATCGAGTAGGCGGTATGCACGCCGAGGTGGTCTGAGCTGGCTTGTACGCCAAGCCGGTACCCACGCTTCCAGGCTTCCGAGACGAAGCCCTCGGGGTAATAGCCGCCGTACTGTTTCTTCTCAACGTTGGGGTCGGCGGCGCGCCAGCAGTCGACACATTCGTAGCTGGTGCGGTCGCTCTGGTAGATCTCGACGACGGGCTCCACCTCGGGGTCGTGGTCGCGCCAGTCCGTGCCCATGCTCGTACCGGAAGTATGCGGCATCGCAATGCCCTTGTAACGGCGCAAATACCCGTAAAGGCGCTCGGCGCCCTGGGTCTTGTAGGCGGGTTGCGGACCCCATTCGTAGTGCTGGACGTCAAGGATCGGCGCGCCGCGGTAGGAGAAGACAATATTGCGGTGGCCATTAGGGTACTTGACGGAGCGTTCATAGGCGAACAGCGGGACGAAGGCGCTACCGACGCGGTAAAGGTCAGCCGCTTTCTGCACAAGCCACCAGTGGTACTCGTCCTCGACGCCGAAGTTGTGATCGGTGACGGCCAGGAAGTCCATGGCGGCGGCGTCGATGGCGTAGCGATAGGCGTCTTCGATGGAACCATCGTTGTAGCCGTCCCAGGAGATCTCGGTGTGGCGGTGCATGTCGCCGCGGAAGATGCGATAGGTCTTGCCGTTCACTTGGTAGGTGTAGTTGCGCATCCTGGCGACGTCGCCCGGTTCATCGGGATGCACGGTTTCGGCGGTGACCGGCTCGCTCCGGTAGGCCGCAAGGGAGATGCTGGCGGGCGGGTCGCCGGCCGGAAATCGGGCGGTGAAGACGTCGGAGTGCGAGGCGATGAAATCGCGGAAGTTACGGCGGTCGGTGGCCCAAGCGCCCACGAGGTCACCCTCAGGGGTTCGGGCGAGATTTACGCGCATGTCGTTCCGGCCGGTGGAGTACGGGACCAGAATCGTCGGCGACCAACGCGCGCCGTCGTAGTTCGCGGCGTAAATCTCCCACAGGGCATGGTGGGCGGGCGTCCGGTTGTAGACGTTGTGGTGCATGGGCCGGCGGTGGCGGAAGAAGCACCAGATGCGGCCCGTCCCGTCGGCGGCAAGCTGCGGAAATTCGTAGAAGTTGGGGCCGCCCGGTGGCAAGGATTCCTCCAGTCTCTGCGCGGGCGCCCGGAGACTGCCGTTTTCGAGCACGGCCATGCGAATGTTGCGCGAGTTGTAGAGTCCGGTGGCCTTCTCTGTAATGTCGTACGGATAACCCCAGTCCTTTCCCCAGTTGGGGCCGGACTCGTGCCAGGCGATCCAGATGCGATCGTCCTTTCCGGCTGCGACGGTGGCGTGAGCCTCGAACCGTGCGGTGGCAGCGACAGGGAGAATCTCCTGCCACTGGCCGCCGGTTCGCTGCCGGAGCATCACGTCGTATCCATCCGGGCCATACTGATCCCATGCAACCGCCAGATTGCCCTTGGAATCAATGGCAAGTGACGGCTCCCAGCAATTACCCTCGTGCATGGACACACGCGATTCGTCTGACCAACCGGTCGCGGGGGTGAACTGCTTGTGGAAGATGGCGGCACGGTTATTGCGGTAGCCCTGCCAGACAAGGTGTAGCGTGCCATCCGGCGACAGCAACAGCGAGTGCTGAGTATCAGGCTGCGATGCATTCGTCAGGCGTTGGGTGGACGACCAGCCGGTGCCATCGAAGCTGCGGCCGTATAGGTCCCAGTTGTCGTTCTTGCGTTCGGACCAGACGACCCAGATCTTGCCCTCGGTATCCTCGGCCACTGCCGTGCGGAAGACGTCGCCGGCCGAGCTGCTCACCCGGTGCGGCGGACCACCGGCGCCTAGCTTTTCGGCATAGACACGGTCTTCCCAAGGTCTAAAGCCCTGCCAGGCGATCCAGACGTCGCCGTCTTTGGTCACGGTCACGGAGGGGAAGTCGTTCTCGGTGAGGCGTTCGCTATCAGCGGTGGTTTCGCCGCGTCCGGCGAGCGCCGGCATGGCGACGCGCTCGACGGAAACGCGGCCGTCCAGCAGCAGCTTTGGGCCGGCCGCGGGGATTTCCGAGACGCGGAACCGGAATTCGCCCTGCGCAGTGGATACGGTCGCCGAGACGTCCTCACCGCCGCTCAGATAAAGGTAAATCCGCGGCGTCAGGTAAACGGGGCGGGCCATATCAGTAAGAAAACCCTCGTCGTGCGGACGCCGCTGAAAGGGAAAAGCGGCACGGGTGGACGCTTCCCAGCGGCGGGGCGGCCGCACAAAGTCTCCCACGCGCGTTTCGTATCCGATTACACCCTCGAGCTCGCCGCCGCTCACACTCACCGCGCCGTCCCAGCGCGTCTCGGCCTCATCGCCGATTCCGAGGCGCATAAGGATAGCGTGCGTGGCGTCGGCGGGCGGATCCTGCAGGGTTGTCTGGGTGGTGGACTGAGCTTGGAGCGCCGAATTTGCGAAGACTAGCGCGCCGAGTAGGAGCGGCAAAGCGGTGCGAACGGTCATGCTGGTGTCCCTCCTGGAGAAGTGCCTACTGGAGGGTGAGTATATCAAGATTCGGCGGGACCGCAGCGAGCTTAGAAAGCGGAAACACTACTCCGGCATGGCCTTGGAGACGTCTTCCAGTAGCTTCTTCTCGTTTGGGCGGAAGCGCTCGGAGAAATCATCGCTCTTGAGCCGTTCACGGCGCTCATCCGGGGAGAGTTCCCTCAGTCTGCGGAATTCTCTGATGAGCAGGGGGCGGCGATCGGCGGGGAGTTTGTTGAGCCGCTCGTAAAGGTCCCGGTAGTTCTCTTGCCGCTGGGGAGACAATTCGCTGAAACGTCTGTAGTCGCGCTGCAACTGCCGTCGCTCCTCCGGGCTGAGGTTCTGCAGGCGATTCAGGCGCCGTTCGAGATCGCGCCTGCGGTCGGGAGGTAGCTGTTCCAGGAATCGCTGCCGCTGCTGGGGGTTCATTTTTCGCCAGCGCTCCAGCGCATTGCTGGGAGTGCGCCGCTGGACCTCGCGTCGTGCAGCCGGCCTGGCGGGACGACGTTCTGGGGAAGCCGCGGACTTCTCCCTTGCGTTCTCGCTCTGGTTGAACGCTGCCGCGTCCGGCGCGCTGAAGGCCAGAACCGCGACCCAGAACGTTACTGCAAAAATCAGCCGCATCGCACAATTCCAACTGGCAACATGACTGCGCCGACATTCTCCCCGCCGGGAGATTCCTCCGCCTCCGCATCAACGCTCAACACCGGTTCCAGCAGGTAGAGCATCTCGAGATCTTCCACCGCTTGCTCGATCTGCTCGATGTCGACGGGCTCGGCGGAGGCCACGGCGCCGGTGTTCAGGTTCGCGGCCGGACGCATCAGGATTCCGGCCACCAGCAGCAGACAGGCCGTTGCCACCACGGCGGCGGGTTTCCAGCCGAAGGCCGGGAGAAGACTTCGCCACCAGGACATGCGAGCCGCTTCCGCTTCGATGCGAGAGTAGACTTCGCGATCAAAAGCCGGCGATACGGGTTGAGGCTTCCAATCATCGAGTGCGTCGAAGACGGCGCTCTGCGCGAGTAGCAGTTCCTGGCAATGCGCGCACTCGTCGAAGTGGGCCTCCAGCGCGGCCGCGGTTTCCGGCGCCAGCCGTTCACCAAGGTATGCCAGAATGATTGCGACGCCTTCTCCTTTTTCGTTTGGGCACTGCATCGTCTCGTCCCTCATTTCATATTGACGCCGCGGCTGGCGTGGGAAGTTGCCAGGTGTCCCAACCTTTTCCGCAGCGTCTCATAGGCCCGGAACAACAGCGACTTCACCGCCGATTCCGAGCAACCCAACACGCTCGCGATTTGCGAGTAGTCCATCTCTTCGTATTTGTGCATTAGCACCGCGGCCCGCTGTTTTTCGGGCAGCGACGCAATCGACCGCCGCACTTCGTTGAGCCGGGCGGCGCGGAGCAGTTCATCTTCCACGGTCGGACGGCAGTCAGCAAGCTGCAGCGGACGGCCATTTTCGCGCTCATTGTCGACGCTTTCATGACCCTTCTCGTTCTTCCCGTCCCGGATCGAGTTCAGCGCCAGGTGCGTGGCAATCCGGAACAGCCAGGTGGTGAACTTAGCAGTCGGCTCATAGCTGGCCCGCGCCCGGTAGACGCGAAAAAAAACCTCCTGAGCGAGTTCCTCGGCCACCGCCCGGTTCTGGAGCATCCGGTGCAAAAAGTGAACGACAGGCGTCCGGTGCCGTTCGAGCAACAAGGCGAAACTGTCTCCGTCGCCTTCGCGGACCCGGAGCATGAGTTCGGCGTCCCGCTCCAGCATGGCTACCGCTGCCATACTGCTGGAAACCCCGTTTTCCGCCGGAAGTTTCGGCAAATCTTTCTCCATCAGCGCCGGAAAGTGAAGCTGGATTCGGTACCTGCCCGCAGACGCTGGATGTTCTCCCTGTGGCGCCAGACAACGATGGCAGCGACCAGGGCCACAGCCAGAATCTGCACTCCCGGCGGATGCTCGATCAACCACACCGCGAGTGGAGCGGTAATGCTAGCAATGATGGAACCCGCTGATACGTGGCGAGTTACGGCGACAGTACCGGCGAAAACCACAGCCAGCGCGGCGGTTGGCCCAGGCGAGAGGCAGAGCATCAGTCCGGTAGCGGTGGCGAAACCCTTGCCGCCGCGAAAGTTCAGAAAGACCGGGAAGGCGTTGCCCAGCATGACGGCGACGGCCGCGGCACTCATCCAGAAGAGAGATCCGCCACTGATCCTGCTGGCGGCCCAGACGGCGAGGTACGCCTTCGCGATGTCAATGGCGAGAACCAGGAGGCCCATGCGGAATCCGATCTCCCGAGCGACGTTCGTAGCGCCGATATTGCCGCTGCCGGCGTCGCGGATGTCTTGTCCGCGGAGCAGGCGCACCAGGACAAAACCGGTCGGAATCGCACCGAGCAAATAAGCCAGGATGATGCACCAGAGATTTACCATTCCAAGTCCCTACGCGGCTGGCAGGCGAGTCATCCCCTCCCACCACAGCCGGCTAAAGGTCAAACTCCGCGAGGCTTGTATAGACTGAGCCTCGCGGCCGCAACTCACTCAAATATAAATGAAAACGATCCGCGGTGAACGTGCCGAAATCAGTTGAGGGCAAGTTTTCCACCACTTCTTTCAGCGCCCCGAGTCCTGACGGCGTTTTGATGCGGGCCAGAGTCAGGTGCGGTGAGTAACTCCGTTTCTCCTCTGGGACGCCCAACTCCGCCACTGCCCGGCCGGTATCCCGAGCCAGTTCGTGAAGCGCATCCGGCGCTTCGATTCCCGCGTAGAGTACCCGCGGCGAGCGGGGATTCGGAAACCAGCCGACGCCGCGGACTGCGATCTCGACCGGTCCGGGGCTGGGAACGGCGAGCAAAGCTTCCTTCATCTCGTCGAGACGCTCTTCGGGCCACTCGCCGATGAATTTCGTGGTGATGTGCAGGTTCGCCACCTGGCTCCACTTGATGCGGGCGGTGGGACGCAGGTCCCGGACCAATTGCTCAAGCCGGGCCGTGATATCCGCGGGAAGGGCAATGCCGGTGAAGAGACGCATAACAAGTTACCCTATTCTCGAATGAAGGCTTCCCGAGACTCAAGCGACTGGATGGATGCGCTTCCTATGTCGCATTTGAAGAAGCAGAGCCACACGCTCGGCCGCTCGTTCTACGCCCGGCCCACGGTCGAGGTGGCGCGAGACCTACTCGGGAAGATTCTGCTTCATGGCCAAACGGCCGCGCGGATCGTCGAGGTAGAGGCTTATCTCGGCTTCGAGGACAGGGCGGCGCACGCCTCGCGTGGAATTACGAAACGAACCCAAGTCATCTTCGGTCCGCCCGGACACGCCTACGTCTACTTCATCTATGGAATGTACGAGTGCCTGAATCTGGTAGCCGAACCCGAGGGCGTACCGGGGTGCGTGCTGATTCGCGCGTTGGAACCCCTGGCCGGGCTGGACATGATGCGCGGACGGAGACCGGCGGCCCGGCGCCCGGAGGATCTCGCCTCCGGACCCGGCAAGCTGACGGCGGCGATGGATATCACCCGGCGGCACTACGGCGCCGATGTGACCCGGGGAAGACTGACCGTCCGGGCACTGCGGCAGGCGCCGGCGATCGACATAGAAGTTACTCCCCGCATCGGAATTCGCGAGTGCGCGGATTGGCGGCTGCGGTTCGTCGAACGCGGCAGCCGGTTTGCAAGCGTTCCGCCGTGGCGGCAAGATTGACAACCGCCCCGAAAACCCCAATCCCTCGCTATTTTGGCAGCCAGGTCACGCTCTTCGGGTCCAAGCGGTAGTCGCGTGCACTGGGAGCTTCCGGGGCTTCGCTTGAAGGCAGTTGGGCGCGTAATTTCGCAATGACACCAGGTTCGGAGCTGGCCAGGTTCACCCACTCGTGAGGATCTTGCCGGCGGTCATAGAGCTCTTCGGAGCCGTCCTTGTAGCGAATGTAGCTCCAGCGCTCAGTGCGCAGGGCGTGGTTGCCATGGAGATATGTCACAAGGGCCGGACGGTCCCATGCGGCATCCGGCGCCTCGATCAGTGGGCGGAGACTGAGGCCGGATAGGTCGCTGTCAGGCGGCAGGCCGGCGAGGTCGAGCAGAGTGGGATAGATGTCCACGAGGCTCACGGGCCGGTGGCAGACCCCGCCGGGACTAGTGACTCCGGGGGCGACCACCATCATTGGCACCCGCGTGGCACGATCCCAGAGAGCCTGTTTGTGCCAGTGCCACTTCTCCCCGAGGTGGTAGCCATGATCAGACCAAAGGATGATTATCGTGTTGTCCGCGTAGGCGCTCTTCGCGAGGGCGTCGAGGATGCGGCCGACCATCGCGTCCGCAAAGGTGATACAGGCGAGATAGGCCTGGACAGCGCCCTTCCAATTGCCCGTGGAGACGAGCAGATCATGACGGGAGTGTTCGTTGAGCGCGATCTCCCACCCGGCGGGCGGCACATCGGCGAGGTCGTCTTCCTTGAGCACGGGCACGATGATCTCGTCGAGCGGATACATTTCGAAATACTTGCGGGGCACGAACCAGGGGATGTGCGGGCGGAAGACGCCAGTGGCGAGAAAGAAAGGCTTCTCGTGCTTTCGATTGAGGAATTCGGCCGCCCACGAGCCGAGCTTGTAGTCCGGCATCTCGGCGTCGGAGACATCGATGGGCGCCCAGTCGAAGTTACGCCAGGAGACCGAAGGCATGGGCGTCACGGGGCGGGGCGGCTCGGGATCAGGGGGAAAGCTGTAGCCGTCGTGCCAGCCGTTCTCACGCGCATTGGGATTCCAGAAAAAATACTCGTCCCAGGAGCGCGGGTCGTTGTAACCGCGGCCGTGATGATAAATCTTCCCGCCACCGGCGGCCGTGTAGCCGTGCCGCATGAAATACTGCGTCAAGGTGACGGCATCGGGATGGGCGATGCGCCATGGCTGGTCGTTTCCGTAGACACCCGTGACGGAGGGCCAGCGGCCGAGCATCAGGGCGGCGCGCGAGGGGTTGCAGATGGGCGCCGCCGTATGGGCGTCGGCGAAGAGGACGCCGCGCGCGGCCAGGCGATCGAGATTTGGTGTCTTGACTTGCGGATGCCCGCCAAGGGCGGCGACCCAGTTGTTCCAGTCGTCGACCGCAATCATGAGTATGTTCGGCCGGTCGGCGCTGGGCGCGGTGGCGGCGAGGAGAGTGGCAACAACGAACAGACGTATCAGCATCGTCCGACAGTATATTCGGAACCGGACCTGGCATGAAAGCCGAGGACGTTCTATTTCACTGCAACGGTAACCCCAGAGGGACTTGCGTATTCGCCGGTGCGAAATATGACGTCATGAACTCCAGGTTCGAGATCCGGGGGGATCTCCGCGTTGATCTGCACCACTCCGTTCGGCAGCCCCGGGGCCGCTCCGGCGTAATGCACCGTCGCCTTTACGCCGCCGATTTCCACCTCCACCGGGAGCGTGGGAACGGGAAGCGGATCGATGGTGAGGGGAATGACGAGTCCGTCATCCGCGGGCGGGATCAACTCGCCCGCGCCGGTGGAGTAAATGCTCACAATGGAGCCGGCCGGCGCCGCATTTTCCCGCGAGTTAACCGAGCCGTCCTGGTTCAGGATGGCGCCTTGACCAGCCGCATCGAGGGTGAAGATTCCGGGCGAGGCCGAAACCACCGCAAGCTCAACCTCTTGGGAGGTCTCTTCCAAGTACTTGAGCTGCATCTTGGTCGTCTCGCGGCCGGTGACCGTCTGGGGCACGATCACCGCCACCTGGCGAGCGGACACGTAAACCACCGGCGCGGTGAACTGGCCAAAGCTGACCGACACGCCCGAAAGCTGCCTGGTGAGCTTCCCGCTGCCATCGACTTCGAGCGTTTCGAGGTCGCTGGGTCCCAGATTGCGGCCATAGATCACCACCAATTCTCCGGGCGCTACCGGGCCTTCGAGGAAGCTAGCGGCGTTGACAACAGCGGTAATGACCGGCTGTGGCTGCTCAATCTCCAGTACCACGCTGATAGATTCTTCTTCCGCGCCCAAGCGTACGGTGACGGTTCCACTATAGCTGCCGGGATCCATGAAATAGGGGCTCACGGCTATGAATACATTGTCTGGCGTGGCGTGGCCGGCAGGCGTCGCGAAGAGCCACTGTCCGCCGGAGTCGGTCTCCACGACAAGCTGGTAAAGTTGACCCGGGGTGCGGCTGCTGATTGTGATTGTCTGCTGGGTCGGCGGCGGGGCGCCCTGCCGCACCACAAAGTGCAGGGACCCCGGTGAAACCTGCAGTTCGGGCCCGGCCGTCACCACCAACGTGACGGCGATTCGTGTCGGCCCGGCAGAACCAGCGGGGACGACCGTAATTTCGCCTTGGTAGGCGCCCGGCTCGAGCGATGCAGTGTTGCCCGCGCTCACCTGCAGGCTTCCCGGCGCTTCGCCAGCGGCCGGCGACACCTGGAGCCACTCTCCGCCGGTGAACGTGGCCGCCGCTGCCGTAAACGAAGTGGAGTCGCCATCAGTCGTTAACAGCACGGTTTGCGCCGGTGGCGTGGAACCGCTGCCCGCGACGGCATCGAATGTGAGTGATCCAGGCGAGGCGCTTATGGCGGGCGGGAGCGGTTCGCCGCCCGTGGTGGTGACAGTAACCAGGAAGATGCGTTGGGCTTGGGCGCCGCAGGCATCCCGGGCCGACAGGGTGAACTGGAAAGTGCCCGCCTGCGTGGGGGTTCCGCGGATAACTCCGGCGACGAGGTCAAGGCCTGGCGGCAACCCGCCCGCGGCGATGGAGAAAATCGGAGGGTTGAAAGGCGATATGCAACCTCCTTCGGCCAATACCGCCGCGGAGTAAACCTCGCCGACGACGCCGTTCGGGAACGAAGAACTGCTGATGACGAAAGAACCCGGCGGGAGTTGGGGGTCGTTCACGGCAAGCAAGAAGTTCCGTGATACGGTCACGTCGGCGGAGTCGGTGACACTGACGGTGAACTGGGCCGTGCCACTCGCCGTTGGCGTCCCGCTCAGGACACCCGAACCGCCGTTGAGCGAAAGGCCGCCAGGCAGGGATCCGGTGACGCTCCACGTGTACGGCGCTTGGCCGCCAGTGGCGGAGAAAGTTATTGCGTATGCTCCCCCTATCTGCGCCGGTGGGAGGCTGGAGCTGGTCGTGATGGTCAATGGATCCGGTTCGGGTTCTCCGCCACCCCCGCCTCCCGGTACGTCGCCGGTTATGTTCACCCGAATCAAATAGCTGAATGCCGCCTCTCCGACATATGCGGCGATCCTGTATGAGCCGGGCTGCATTCCCAGCACCAGGTCGCATTCCACCAGCCCGTCGGGGCCGCTGAAGACCATCCCGTTCAGTCCGTCACAAGCGAGCGGTACCGGATCGAGGATATTGTCCGCGTCCACAATCCGCATGCCTACGTTTGGTACCGGCTCACCCACCTGCAAACCCGACTGCACGGTGACCAGCGCCCGGATTGCCGCTGGCATTGTCGTGCCGGCTTCTCCCTCAAGCGGGGGCGCCACAACCGAAGGTTCGAGCATCACCACGGCCGGTGGCGGGGCCGGGGCGCCGCCCGGAAAACGAATTCTTGACGCCGTAAGGATAAACTCAGTGCTGCCCGATGACGAGGAAGCGGTAACGCGGACGGTCTTGATGGACTGGGCGGTATCGAATGACGTGGCGACGTAGTAAGTGCTGGTCAGACCGCTCGAATCGGTTACCCCTTCGGGATTGCTAAGACCACCGCCACCTTCCGTGACAGCGAAATCGACGGAGACGCCCTCGACGGGATTGCCGGCCGCGTCCCGGGCAATCACGACCAGCGGCGAGGTGGACCGAAACTCCTCCATCACAATCTGACCGTTGCCCGAAAAGACGGAGAGGGATTGAGCGGCGGCCGGAGAAGAAGCCAGGGCGGACCACGTCAACAGTACCAGTACATGTAGCGGGGTGCGGGAGTGGCAATACGACATCTCTATCCTCATCGGAGCAGACGCGGGCAGACTCTCCCCCTATTGTGACGCATTTGGCGGGTTCTGTTGTACCGAATCTTCGCCTTTTTTTTACCGGGGTGCTCTGAGTTAGCCACACCCGCCGCGATCAGGTCTCGGGCCTCGGGGGGACTTGGTGCGTGTCAACAAATGAATCGGGGCGGCCGCCCCGATTCCCTCGAGGCGGCCGGTAGCGCATACTTCAACAACCGCGGTCAGAAGAGGAGTTTCAGCCCAAACTGAATCAGCCGGGGCGCCCGCGCTCCTCCAACCAGTCCGAAATTGGCGCCGCTGCCGGTGTTGGCGTTCGGCCCACCAAACTGCGCGTGGTTGAAGGCATTGAACATCTCCGTCCGGAACTGGAGGCGGACGTCTTCCTTGATGGTGAAGAACTTCTGGATGCCGATGTCCCAGTTGTTCAGGCCGGGGCTCAGGATCGGATTTCGGCTGGAGTTGCCGAAATGGCCCTGATCCGGGGTAGACCAGCAGGAGGTGTCGAGATAGAGTTTGTCAGCCCGGATGTCGGGGTTGTCCAGCTTCCCGTGGCAGGTTCGATTGGGCCGCGGAGTGACAAAGGGACTGCCCGTCCGGTTCGGGCTGCTCATAATGATCGGAGTGCCCGTCTGGAACGTCGTGATCGTCGTCAGCGTCCAACCGCCGGCAATCAGGTCCAGCGCCCTGCTGCTTCCCGAACCATAGAGGCGCCCGCGACCGAAGGGAACATCCCAGATTGCGCTGAGAACCATGCGGTGCCGGGTGTCGAACGAAGCGAGGTCCTTGTCGAGAAAGCGTTTCGTCGCGATCTGCGTGTTGCTCGCGCCGCCACTCTCCCATCCGTCGACGAGAGCCTTTGCAAAGGTGTATTCGGCGCGCAAGTTGAGCCCTCCACTTACCCGGTGTTGGAACCGGGCCACGAATGCGTTGTAGCTCGAGTTGCCGTTGAAGTCCGATCGCAGCAAGCTGCTGTACTGCGGGTAAGGCCGCTGGGAGCGGTCGCAGGCAAGATCGTCCCCCACCGGGCATTGGTTGAAGTCGTACCGGTTCTGTTGCCGGTGCGCGCTGTTGCCCATGTAGGCCAGCTCGATGGAATCGTTGTCGGTGAGCATCCTCTGAATCGAGAAGTTCCACTGCGAAACGTACGGCGTTTTGCTGTCTTCGTTCAACAGGAAGGGCGCGGTGCCCGGTGGCAGATTCTCCGCGAAGTCTTCGTCGATGGGCGGAAGCTCAATGCGCGGGAAGATGTTCTGGCCCAGTACCCAGGTGGGTACTAACTGTCCGGTGTTGATGATATCCACGCTGTTCGTGAATGGCGGCCCCACGGCGGAAAACTGCAGCTCGATCAACTGCTGGTCAGAGTAATAGACTCCGGCGCCGGTCCGGATCACCGTCTTCTCGTCCACTTGCCACGCCAGCCCGAAGCGGGGCGCGAAGTTGTTGTTGTCCGAGTTCATCACCTTGGGATCCACCTGACCGAGGACGGCGAAAGTGAGCAGACCGGTCTGCGGGTCGAATCCATGGGGGAAGTCCCGCGCGAATCCTTGCGGATCGGCGATTGTGTCTTTAAACCAGGACACACCGTAGTTCAGAGTGAGGTTCCTGCGGATCTTCCAGGTGTCCTGTACGTAGGGCATGTACTGCGTGAACCGGTACGGAAGCATCGGCAGCCCGCGGGTGGATCCGGTTGTCGGCATGCCCAGCAGGAAATCCGCGAAGGCGTCGCCCGTGCCGCTCTTGGGCACAAGATTGCCCGCGGCGTTTCGCGTAAGATCCGCGCTAAAGGTGCGCTGATAGCTCAAATTGCCGTGCGCTCCGGCGTTCGCGTTTTGTTGCCAGGTCCGCCGGTAGCGAATGCTGATGCCGGCGCGGAATTGGTGATTCCCTTTTATCCAGCTCACGCCATCGTCGAGTTGATAGTTGTTGTCGAGGTTTCCGAGGTCGCCGTTCGCCCGTCCGAAGCCGGCGTAGCCCTGGATGCCCTGAGCGGTGACGCCCCTCACATCGGTCGTGTTCGTAATCCCCAGGCCGGTCAGGATATCTCCGGCGTTGCGGCCCTCATTGGAGAACAGCGCCACGTTCCGCGAGACGCCGACACGGAGTGTGTTCACCAGCGTGGGCGTCAGCGTGTACGTATGCTGCACCATTCCCATCTGCATCTCGTTGGGGAAAAAGGAACCGCTAAGAGGGAATATCCCTCCATTCACGGCCGGCGAGTCCGAGTAGATGAATTGTCCAAACAGGCTCTGCTTGTTCGACAGAGTCGCGTCCACCCGGATGTTGAACTGGTCGTCGTCGGTCGTGTCCCGCGGATTCGCGAAGAGGTTCTGCGGCCGTTGAGCTAAGCTCGACCCCGGCAGATAATACTGCAGAAGCTGTTTTGATATCGGGTTGATACGGTCCGTGGGAATGATGTTGTTCGGGAACGGGGTGCGTGTGCCCGCTTCCTCGTTGAGAGCGAGCGGGTCATGAATCGTCGTAGCCCCCAACTCCTGGAAGTTACCCCCAAACATCGCCTGTGTCGGTGTGAAGGCCCGGCTAGAAAACCCAGTAATCTGCCGGAGTCCCTCATACCCGCCATAAAACCAGATCTTGTCCTTCTTGATCGGCCCGCCCACGGCGAACCCGAATTGATTCCGCTTTAGGTCTTCCGGCCCAGGCGCGAAGAAGTTGCGCGCGTCGAACTCCTTGTTCCGCACAAACCAGAACGCCTGCCCATGGAAAGCGTTCGTGCCGCTCTTCGTGTTGACGCTGACAATCGCCGGGTTCGGACCTTCGTCCAGCATGAAGAAGCTCTGTTGCACCTTGAACTCGTCGATGTTCGCCACTGAAAGGTTCACGGCTAACTCGCCCAGCCGCGCCCCGCGCACCTGAATGCCGTTGATCATGTAGCCGTTGGTGGATGCCTTCGTTCCGCCCACCACCACCGACCGCCCCGCATGACCTACCTGTCCGGCCGGGTCCGCGCGGCCCGTCGCCGCATTCGATCCTCCAGCGAGAAGCGCGAGCTGTAGGAAGTTCCTTCCGTTCAGCGGAAGCTCGTTCACGCGCCCGGAATCCACCACGGTGCCCAGGGCATTGGAAGTCGTCTCCAACTGCACCGCACCGGCCTCTACCGTTACGACGTTCGAGACCTGCCCGACCTGGAGAGTGGCGTTGATCGTGGCCCGCTGGCCGACAGCCACGTGCATCCCGGTCACCTCGTACGTTTCAAAACCATCCTGTGTCACCCGCAGACTGTAATCTCCGGGCACTACGTCTGGAAACACGTAATTCCCGGTTTCGTTGGCCGAGGTTGTAAGTTCGGAACCGCGGCCAATGTTGGTCAGCACCACGGTTGCGCCCGGTATCACGGCGCCCGTCGTATCTGTGACGGTTCCCGCCACGGTGGCTGCGCCAGCGGTGGCCTGTCCGTAAAGGCTCGCGGCTGAAACGAAGAAAGCAACAAAAAGCGTCAGGAACAGCGCGGTTGTCCGCCCGCCCAATGGAATTGTCTGTCCGGTCAATCTTGGCATACTCTTGTCTCCCTGATATCGTTCCCCCGGCCCTCAACTGTGGCCCGATCGAGTCCCTGAATATTCGTCCGTCCTCAACGTCGATCGCAACGCCCATCCGGAACACTTTGGATACCCCGAGCCTAATGCAACATCGCTTGGGGCGCCAGTGAAATCAGTAGGCGCCGCGGCGTTTCTTGATGAGAAACATGGGTTCTCTCTTTGGCTGCTCGTAAGAAATTACTTAACAAGACTGTTACGAAGAATCGATGAATTCCTCTAACCAAGGAGACAATTGTATGATTTACGCTATCGTTTCGTAATCCGAAACATTCATGGCCGACTTCGGCTTTCCTCCAGCCTTGCCGAATATTCAAGTGTTTGCGGCCTGTTTACCGCTATTTGTACTGTTGAAGCGTTCCCCACCGGAGAGTAGTGATTGCTTGCATGAGGCTCTGGAAAACGCCTAAAATCAGAAAGCAGTTTCGCATCGCGAAACAAGAGGGTCATGGATTCCACGCCGAATGCAGGAGACCGCTATCTCATCAAGTCCGTCGTTCATGCCTCGGAAGTGCTTCGCGCGTTCCACTCCCCTCGGGAGGTGCTTCCGCTGCGTGAGGTTGTGCGGCGGACCGGCCTCGGCAAGGCCACCTGCTTCCGTCTCATCTATACCCTGCACGAATGTGGTTTCCTCGAGAAAGTCGGCCGCAATGCCTACCGGACCCTTCACGCAGGTATCGGCAAGAAACAATTCCGAGTCGGCTTCGGAGCCCAGGGGCAGGATTCTTCATTCTCGCGAGAAGTCACCCGGAGCCTATTGCAGGCTTTCTCCACGATTGACAACATCGAGTTGATCACGGTCGACAACCGCTACAGTCCGGAGGTTGCACTGAAGAATGCCGACCTATTGATCCGGGAAAGAATCGATCTTGCCATCGAGTTTCAGACCGACGAAGAAGTTGCCGCGGCGATCGCCTCCAAGTATCTTGCCGCGGGCGTACCGCTGATCGCCGTTGACGTTCCCCATCCCGGAGCGGCATACTACGGCGCGAATAACTACGAGGCGGGCCGGATTGCCGGCCGCCACCTGGGAAAATGGGCCCGGCAGCAATGGGCGGGAGAGGTGGACGAACTTGTGCTGCTCGAACTGCGCCGTGCGGGAACGCCATGCCGGATGCGGACGCAAGGGGTCTTGTCAGGTCTCAACGATATCCTTCCGTCGGCGGTCCTCGGCGCTGTCGTTCGCTTTGACGGCGACGGGCAGTTTCAGAGCGGCCTCGAAGTGATTCGGCAACATCTCCGGCGATCCGCGGCGCGACGGACGTTGGTGGCCGCCGCCAACGATCCCAGCGCCATTGGGGCTTTGCGGGCCTTCCAGGAGACCGGCCGGACCTCGCAGTGCGCCGTCGTGGGGCAAAACGGGGAACCGGAATCCCGGTTGGTAATGAGAGAGCCGGCGACGCGCTTGATTGGAAGCGTCGCGTACTTTCCGGAGAAGTATGGGCCCGCGCTCATGGACATGACCCGCAAACTGCTAGCCGGGAAGGCGATCCCTCCGGCTGTTTTTATCCAGCACCGGCTGCTGACTCCGAATAACGTAGACCAGCATTACCCCAATGACGAGTTGCACTCGAGCTGATGGCGCCGCCCTTAGGACCCTGGCGGCGGCGTCCGGATAGGCGTATAGTGTGATCGGGAGGTGAGATGTGAAACGGCGCCAATTTGTCGCTTCCATCGCGGCCGCGGCGCAAGCGGCACGCGGCTCTTCAAAACTGGCGATCGACGGAGGCAGCCCCGTCCGCTCCGAACCACTGCGGTCGGACCATTGGGGACCGATGCACTATGACGATCACGAACTCGGCCAGGTGACCGACGTCATCCGGACGGGCAATGCATTTCGCTGGTACGGGCGGCCCGGAACGAAACCGCCGGGCAAGACGGCGGCCTTCGAACGCGAGTTCGCCCGGCGCATTGGCACGAAATACTCCCTGGCGGTGAACTCCGGGACGTCGGCGCTGCAGGCGGCCATGGCGGGGTTCGGCGTCGGTCCCGGCGACGAGGTGATTCTCCCGGCCTGGACCTGGCATTCCGACTGCACGGCGGTCATCATGGCCGGCGCGCTGCCAATCTTCGCTGAAATTGACGAATCATTCAACATCGACCCGGCGGATATTGAGCACCGGATCTCGCCGCGGACGAAGCTGATCATCGCCGTCCACCTGCAAGGAGTGCCGGCGGACATGGATCCGATTCTCGCGGTGGCGGGCAAGCACGGCATTCCGGTGCTGGAGGATGCGGCGCAGTGCGTCGGCGGCAGTTATCACGGCCGTCCGCTGGGCTCCATCGGGGCCATGGGAATCTACAGCCACCAGGTGAACAAGACAATTTCCTCGGGAGAAGGCGGCTCGGTGGTGACCAATAATCCGCTGCTGTTTGAGCGCGCGGTCCGCTTTCACGACGTAGGCGGCATCCGCCCGGAAGTTGCAGAGAATCTGGGCGGAACCCAACTCGAGAGCCTTGCCGGCGTAAACTTCCGCATGTCCGAGCTATGTGGCGGGGTGATGCTCGAGCAGGCGCGTAAGCTGGATGTCCTGATCGCGCGGGCGCGCAAGACGGCGCGGAGGATTCGGGAGGGAGTCGCGGACTTGCCGGGCGTGCGTTTCCGGAAGGAGCCGGATACGAACGGCTCGATTGGCGATTCCGTCTACGTGGAGTTTCCGTCCAAGCCGGTCCGCGACCGGTTTCTGGAAGCGATGCGCGCCGAGAACGTTCCCGCCCGGCCCCCAGCCGGTTCCCGTATTCTGCCGCTCGAGCCGTATCTGGTGAAGAAGCTCACTGCTCATCCCAATTGGCCCACTTGGACGATCGGCCGCGGGCCTTCGATTCAATACGGTCCGAAAAGCTGTCCCCGAACCCTTGAAATCCACGGGCGGTTTGGCGGAGTTTCGATTGACCCGGGCTTCAGCGAGCAGGATGCCGATGACGTCGTTGCGGCGATTCGCAAAGTATACCCGGCATTGACATAGGGGGTCCCTCAGTCCCCGGCGAATCTAGTGACGCCCATAAAACCTCGCCGGCGCCAGACGGCCGGCGCACGGTTTTGCTTGGCAAGTAGCAAACCCTATGGTAGAACTGAGCCATGCCTGGTAGAGATCTCTCACGACGCGGTTTCATGGCGGCGTCCGGGACCGCCTCGGCGGCCTCTGCGGCGACTCGCAATCCGGTAACGTTTCCACCCTTCGCGGCCATGGCGCCGCCGCAGGCCGGCGATCCGCTGCGCCTGCTGACTATGCGCCCTTTTGAGCCGGCCGAAGAACGCCAGCTCATGGAAGCGGCGGCCCCGGTCAGGCTCGAAATCATTGTCTGCAAGGACCAAGACGAGTTTGTCGAGAAGCTCCCTACCGCCGAGGTTGTCTACGGCCGCGTCCGGGGAGACCTACTCGAGCAGGCCCCGAGGCTCAAATGGGTCCAGAACGCCGCCGCCGGGGTGGATTTCCTGATGGGCGATCAGAAGTTCCGGGAGAGTCCGGTCGTGCTGACGAATTTCGCCCGAACTTTCGCCCCAGCGATCTCTGAAACGGCGATCGGGCTCCTGCTGAGTCTTACCCGCGGCCTCACGAAATACTACAACTCGCAGTTCGCCAAGCGCGCGCTGAAGGCCGTCGGGACGGTGCGCTCCGATCATCACATCGAGATCGACGGGCGGACGATGGGTGTCGTCGGCCTCGGCGGTATTGGCTCCGCAATTGCGAAACGCGCTCACTATGGCTTCTCCATGCGCATCGTAGCCACCGACGCCAAGCCCTTGCCAAAACCGGACTACGTGGCGGAGCTGCACGACCCGTCCTGGTTCGATGCGATGGTCCCGCAGGTGGACGTACTCGTCTGTGCGGCGCCGCATACGCCGGAGACCGACAAGATGTTCAACGAGCAGGTCTTCCGCCGGATGAAGAAGACGGCCTATTTCCTCGGCATGTCGCGCGGCAATCTCTTTGACGACATGGCGTTGGTGAAGGCTCTGAAGGAGGGCTGGATCGCCGGCGCCGGCCTCGACGTTTTCCCGCAGGAGCCGCCTCCGTCCGATCATCCGATCTACGACTGCGACAACGTCGCAATGACGCCCCACACGTCCGGCTGGAGTCCCGACCGGCACATCCGCCTCATGGCTCTGCTCGCGGAAAACATCCGGCGGTACACCCGCGGGTTGCCTCTGATGAACGTGGTGGACAAACAGCGCATGTTCTGAGGGCGGCGGGGAGCAAGCGATTTCTCCCGCCGCCGGCCGTCCTGAAAGCGACCGGACACAAAACAATGTATTACATCCCTACCCGCTTCCCAAGGTTCATTCCGTTTCTGATCTTGTTTGCCCTCACCGCCTCCGCACGGGATTTTCACGTCTCCGTCAACGGCGACGACGGCAACGATGGCTCCCCGGTCAATCCACTGCGGACGATTTCGGCCGCGGCCCGTCTCGCGCAGCCGGGCGACGTGATCACGGTGCATGCCGGAACCTACCGCGAGCGGGTCACGCCTCCCCGCGGAGGCGAGTCCTCCGCAAAAAGGATCGTCTACCAGGCCGCCTCGGGCGAGAAGGTGTTCATCAAGGGATCGGAAGTGATTCGCGAGTGGAAACCCTTCCGCGATGGGGTCTGGAAGGCCACGGTGCCGAATTCTCTATTTGGCGGCCATAACCCTTACAAAGATCAGATCGAGGGCGACTGGTTCAACGATAAGGGCCGGCGGCACCTGACCGGAGAAGTCTACCTGAACGGGAAATCTCTCTGGGAGACGCACCTGCTCGAACGGGTGCTGAATCCTCGGTCCGCGACGGAGGCCGCCGGCAGCGTGGACTCCGCCTACACCTGGTTTGCCGAGGTTGACGAAGAGTACACCTACATCTATGCGAACTTCCACGGCCGGAATCCGAACGAGGAATTGGTCGAGATCAATGTGCGCGATAGCTGTTTCTATCCTGACCGGCCCGGGCGGGACTACATAACAGTGCGCGGTTTCCACATGAGTCACGCGGCCACGCAGTGGGCTGCGCCGACGGCCGAGCAAATCGCCCTCATTGGAACCCATTGGAGCAAGGGCTGGATCATAGAAGACAACGTAATCAGCGATTCCAAGTGCGCATGCGTGAGCCTCGGCAAGGACAGGCAGACCGGCCACAACGTGTGGACCAGGGATCCTCGCAAGGACGGCGCTACCCACTACAACGAAGTGATCGTGCGGGCGCTCGAAGCCGGGTGGTCGCGCGGCAACATCGGATCTCATGTCGTCCGCAACAATGTGATCTTTAACTGCGAACAGGCGGGCGTTGTCGGCAGCATGGGCGCCGTGTTCAGCGAGTTCACGAACAATCACATCTACAACGTCTGGACAAAGCGGCAATTCACCGGCGCTGAGATGGCCGGCATCAAACTGCACGGGGCAGTGGACGTTCTGATTAAGAAAAACCGCATCCACGGCGCCGGCCGCGGGCTGTGGATGGATTGGATGGCGCAGGGAACACGGATCACAGGCAATCTGCTCTACGACAACACCACGGATGATCTTTTCATGGAGGTGAACCACGGACCCTTCCTGGTGGACAACAACTTCTTCCTCTCGGACTTGAGTCTGCGCGATTGGTCAGAGGGCGGCGCGTATGCCCACAACCTCTTCGCCGGCAGGATCGAGAGCCGGCCCGAACCGCGGCGATCCACGCCCTACCTACAGGCCCATTCGACCGCGATCGCCGGCCTGCACAGCACCACCGGTGGGGACAATCGGTTCTACAACAACGTTTTCGTGGGAAGTGGCCCACCTCCTGGCTCTGGCGGCAAGGCGGACGCTGATCCGCTTCGGCACGGCGGGTACGGACTGTGGGTCTACAACCACCGCGAGTTCCCCCTCTACACCGGCGGCAACGCGTATCTTCATGGAGCCCGTACTTATTACAACGAGAAGGACGCCGTGGAGTTTCCCGGCGTGGATCCGAAATTGGAAATCGTCGAGGATGACGGAAGCGTCTACCTTCGGCTGCACCTGACAAGGGCAGTCGAAAAGGCCACGACCCGCCTGGTAACGACCGAGTTGCTCGGGAAGGCGAAGATTCCCGGCCTCCCGTTTGCGAATACTGACGGATCCTCCGTGCGTATCGACAGCGACTACCTGGGGAAGAGGCGGGACTCGATCCGGCCGTCCACCGGACCGTTGGAAAACCCGGGGCAAAGTGAAATCAAGGTGAAGGTCTGGTGAAGCGCAATCTCGCCGCAGGTTGAACCCGCGGCGGCGCTCCTAGAGCTTGGCGCTCGCGGAAGATGCCTCGGCGGCGTCGAGGCCTTTGAGCCGGAGGGTGAAAATGGAGCCGGAGCCGGCTTCGCTCTGGGCGACGATCTCCCCACGATGCCTGCGCGCGATATTGGCGCTTGTGAAGAGGCTCATGCTGGCCTTCACGCGTGTGCCCTCGACGGCGAAGCCGGGATTGAACAGGCGTTCCATCTGGCTGGCGTGGATTCCGCGCCCGTTGTCGATTAGTTGCACGCACTGGTAACCGTTGTCCTGGAAGGTCCGCACCGTGACAGTCCCGTCCTCGGAGATGGCCTCGATCGCATTGCGGAGCAGGTTCATTACCACCTGATTCACGTCGGCCGGGTAGCCAAAGATGGACGCCAGATTCCCGTACTCCTTCACCACCGTGATCCGCTGGGGAATCACTGGCTCGAGTACGGCCAGGGAGTCCCGCACGGAGTCGTTGAGACAGAACTGCTGGAACTCGGCTTGGTCGAGACGGGCGAAGCCTTTGAGGCTCTTGATCATGTGACTGATGCGCTCACTGGCGGTGGTGATGAGCTTGCCGTTTTTCCGCAGCGCCGAAACAGTGGCCTGGACGGAGCGCCGCGATTTCAGTTCCTCCACGGTCTCGCTCTGCTCGATAGCCTCGACAACTCGCTCGGCCGCCTTCATGGAGATATCCGCGGCCGTTTGTATGGCTCCCAAAGGGGTGTTGATCTCGTGGGCAATTGCAGCCACCAGGTCGCCCAGGGCGGCCATCTTCTCGCTGTGAATCAGTTGTGATTGCGTCACCTGCAATTCATGGAGCAGACGGGCCAGTTCTTCGTTCTTCTCTTTCAACTCGACGTTTTTCAGACGGTGGATTTCGGCTTCGCGCTCGGCGCGTTCCACCTCGATTCCAATCTGCAGGTTCTTGAGCTTCGTTTTGCTTTCCTCGCTGAACACCTCCTCCTGCAACTGGTGGAACTTCCGTTCATGGTCGAGAGCGGACGGAAAATCGCCCGTCTCCTCGCAGAGGCGGGAAAGCAACTGGTGCGCGCGCGAGGCCTTTGGCTTGGCCCCGATCTTCTCTGCGATCTCCAGTGCGCGATTGACGGCGGCCCGCGCCCGGGCAAGCTCCCGTTTGTCGTAGTAGATCTTGCCCAGGTTCAGAAGGCTCGTCGTCTGGGCCTGCGCGTTGCCCGCTTTCTCTCGTATCGCCAGGCTGCTTGCGTGCAACTCCAGCGCCTCATCGAGGCGGCCTTGAGCGTGGCGGATTTCACCGATGTCATTCAGAGCGCGGGCTTCGCCGATCTGGTTCCCGATCCGGCGGTAAGTTGCGAGCGCCTTCTCGTGACACTCGAGAGCGGCATTGAAATTTTCCAGAGACTGGTAGACCGAGCCGAGACCGGAAAGTGACCGCGCCTCGCCCAATCCATAGCCCTGTTCGGCAAAGATCGCATGGCTCTTTTCGTGGAATTCGATGGACTTCTGATAGTCGCCGATCGTCTGGTAGATGCCGCCGACGATCGTGTAGCCCCAGGCCATCCCCCACCGGTCGCCCGTCTTCTCCACGAGACGGATGCCGCGGAAACCCTCTTCGAGAGCCTCATCGTAGTTGCCGAGGCTCCAATGCACCAGGGCGACAATCGAGAGGGCGTTGGCCTGCCCCCAGGCGTCGTCCATTTCCTCTGTCATGCGGTGCGCGACGAGGGCTTCGGCGAGCGCCGCCTTGTAGTTGGACAGCATGTAGTGGGCAAATGCGGAATTGCGAAACGCCCCGGCCAGACCGGCTTGGTAGGCGTGTTTCTGGGCGAGGCTCATCGCCTCGTCGGCGAGTTCCAGCACGCGTTTCCAGTCTGCTTGCTCCCGCACCTCCCAGCCCAGCTTGTTGAGGATATCGATCCGTTCCCGCGCGTGTCCGTCATCGGCGGGCAGACTGGCGAGTTGGGTTTCCAAGCCGGTGATCGTTTCAGACATCTGGTCGGTCTCTCTCCCTGTATTGTGACGCAGGAAAGCAAGTTCAGCGGAAGAGGAGCATCCGGCCGGCGCGAATTGTTTGCGCGCCGCCGAACATAATGGTAGCGTAATGATTCCAGGACGATAATATACTCAAGCGGGAGTTTTCCATGAAAAAATGCGCCAGTTTCTTATTCACCGTTTGTTTCTTGCTGGCGTCCGCCGTGGCGCACATCGACGGGGCGCCGATTCGCGTCAAGGTGGACTTCGCTTCGCAGATCCGCGACTGGGACGGCTTCGGCGTCAACTACGTCGAGACCGCCCAGACGAGAGACTACAAAACGGATCCCCAGGAGTACGGCGGATTCAGCCGTCTCACCGAAACGGAGCGCCAGGAGATCCTCGACATGATCTTCGGTGAGGACGGGTTGAAACCAGGCTTGCTGAAGATGTTTCTCGACCCGTGGCACGAACCCGAGAACGACAATGACGACCCACGCGTCATCGACCAGAACCGGTTCGACCATGAGACCACGACGAAGTGGCTCCGCTACTTCGCCAAAGAAGGATTCGAGCGGACGCGCGCCCGCGGCGGCGGCCTTGACATCATCACCACGCTTTACGGCCCGCCGGATTGGACCACCAAGCAGAAGTTCATTCGTGGCCGCGATCTCGATCCGGCAATGAAGGAGGAGGTGGCCGAGTACATGATTGCTTGGGTTAAGTATCTGCGGGAGTCCGCGGGCCTGCCCGTGAACCACATCTCTCTTCACAATGAGGGCGAGGACTTCGTGCGCTGGCCCGAGGATGGAAGCGGGCCGGGCGGCCAGAACCATGACTACAATATGTTCTGGCCACCGGAGCAGGTGGTGGATTTCCTCCGGTTCATGCGCGGAATGCTCGACGAACAGGGCCTCGAGGATGTGGGTCTGACGCCTGGCGAAACCTCGAACTGGTACCGGTTCGCGGAGTGGGGCTACGCGCACGCCGTCGCCTCGGACCCGGCCGCAATGAAGAATCTCGGCTTGATCACTTCTCATGGTTTTGTGGGGTTCAACCGCAACCGTTGGTTCGGCGACTGGAGAAGCCTGGGAGTGGATATCCTGCGCGAGAAAAACCCGAATCTGCATGCCTGGGTCACTTCGCAGAGTTGGAGCAAGATGGACGCGTTCTTCGTTCACCAGTTGCGCGGAAACATCTATTCGACCAAGTGCAACGGCATTATTCCTTGGGCATGCGTCCAGACAGCTAGCTGGACCGGCGGAGATCCAAACCCCGGCACTGCGTTCTTCGTCAATGACCGGGGCGGCTACGAAGTGAAGCCCGGCTACTACTTCTACAAGCAGGCGTCCCGCGCCGGGCAGCCCGGAATGGCTGTGGCTCACGTGGAGAGCATGGACACCGAGGTCAGCCTGATGGCCTTCGCGGCCAATGGCACGGAAAATCCCGACGCCTTTGTGGTAATCAATATCTCCGGGAACGACAAACCGTTGACGATCCACGTAAACGGCACGGCCGCACGCAGTTTCGCGATGTTCCGTACTTCGGGCGCCGAGGAGTACAAGCCAGTCGGTTCGGTCAGAGTAACCGGTGGCGAGGTGGCCTACACCGCGCCCGCGGGTTCGGTAACGACCTTCTCCGCGGAATAGGAACAACCGATTAGAGCCCTCCTCCAATGGACCAGAAGATCCTGTTGAGGGGAGCCCGCCAACTGGTGACTTTGCGCGGGCGAAGGGGACCCCGGCGGGGTTCCGAGATGAACAGCTTGGGAGTCATCCCGGATGGAGCGCTCCTGATCGTGAACGGCATCATCCAGGATGTTGGGCCGAGCCGCCGCGTCGAGAACCTGGCTGCGGCGAGGGACGCGGTCGAGCTCAGCGCCGATGGCCGGGTCATTATGCCCGGCTTCATTGATTCCCGGACCCAACTGATAGCTGGCCCGCCATTGCTGGACGACTATGCGAAGCGCGTCCGGACGGGGGAGCCCGCGAGTCCGGCCGTGGATGAGGAGAGACTTCGGGCGGTCCTGAGCGCCTCGACGCGGGCGCGTTTCGAAATGCTGGCCCGCAAGGCGATGCGGGAGTTCGCCCGTCACGGCACGACCACGGTGGACGCTCATACCGGGCTTGGTTTGGACGCGAAGTCCGAGACGAAGATGTTGCGGGCGTTATGCGCGGTTCGAAACCGCCCATTGGACATCGTCGTGACGTGGTTCGCCGCATCCCGGCTCCCGGATGAATTCTCCGGCTCGGCCGGAGATTATCTGGAACATCTGACTAGCACGATGATGCCGAAGGTGCGGCGCGAGAAACTAGCGCAACTGGCCGATGTGCGCGTCGGGGCGGGGGGATTCCAGCCTTCCGGGGCGCTGCGGTATCTGGAGCATGCCAGGAACCACAAACTGGCCCGGCGTGTCACCGCGGACTGGAACGACGCCACCGACGCGGTCTCGGTGGCCCTCGAAAGCGAGGCTCTCAGTGTGGATCTGTTCGGTTCGGTGGAAGACGCCGATCCCGTACGCTTGGCTGGATCCGAGGTCTTGGTCAAGCTCTTTCCGGGCGTAGCCTATCATTGTCTGGAGCAGCGCGAGCCTCCGGCCCGTAATCTGATTGATGCCGGAGCAGCAGTCGCGGTGGCCACCGGATTCAGTTCCGCTCTTTGCCCCACCTGCAGCATGCCGGCGATCCTGTCGCTGGCGTGCAGGCAAATGAGAATGACGCCGGAGGAGGCGGTCACGGCCTCCACGATTAATGCCGCGTGCGCGCTCGGCCTGGATGATCAAACCGGCTCACTCGAACGCGGTAAGGATGCTGACCTGATTATGTTGAACATCACTGACTACCGTGAAATCCCGTATCGCTTCGGCATGAATCTGGTCGCGATGATGATGAAACGCGGCGACGTTATCTACCCGCGGATGGAGTTCGGATGATTGACCGGCTGGTGGAGTGTGTTGCGAATATCTCCGAAGGACGCGATCCGGACAGAGTCGACCGGATTGCCACCGCGATCACCGGCATTGACGGCTGCTGGGTTCTCGACATCGAGAGCGATGGCGACCACAACCGGTCTGTGCTCACGTTTGCCGGCGCTCCCGAAGCGATGGTCGAGGCGGCCGTCCGCGTCGCGGGCCGGTGCGCGGACCTGATCGATCTGAACCGGCATCGCGGAGCGCATCCGCGCATCGGAGCGCTGGATGTGGTGCCGTTCATCCCCCTGCACGGTCTCGGGATGGCCGCTTGCGCGGCACTCGCGGTCCAGGCCGGCGGCGAGATTTGGCGGCGGCATCGCGTTCCCGTTTATCTCTACGGCGAGGCGGCCCGGCGCGACAACCACCGGCGGTTGCCGGACATTCGCCGGGGTCAGTTCGAGGGACTGCGCGCCGCCGTGGCGGACGATCCGTCCCGGCGGCCCGATATCGGAGGGCCCGCGCTGCATCCTACCGCCGGAGCCACGGCCGTTGGCGCGCGCAAAACACTGATCGCCTATAACATTCAGCTCGACACCCCGGATGCCGCCGTCGCGGCGGAGATAGCGCGGCGCGTGCGGGAGTCCTCCGGCGGCCTGCCGCACGTGCTGGCAATGGGAATTCTCTTGCCGTCGCGCGGCCTCGCGCAGGTCTCGATGAATCTCACCGACTTCGAGACTACGCCGCCGCACGTGGCTTTCGAGGCGGTGGCTCGAGAGGCAGCGCTGCGCGGAGTCTCGGTGAAGAGCAGCGAACTCATCGGCCTCATTCCCCAGCGGGCGCTCGAACTCGCAGAAGAGCGGGATCTGCTGTGGGAGAATCTGACTTCCGCCTCGGTTCTGGAACACCGCTTGGCCCAGGTCATCGGTTAAGTCTGTAACGCTCGGCCCAGTCCTCGACACCGTAGAATGAAACTAAATGCTGGTTTCCATCCAACCCGTGAAGACGAAACGCCCGGAGTGGCTTCGCGCGCCGGCTCCGGTAGGCAAGAACTACCGGGAGTTGCGGGCCCTCGTCGCAGACCTGAACCTGCACACCGTGTGCGAAAGCGCTGCCTGCCCGAATGTCGGCGAGTGCTGGAACCGGCGGACAGCCACCTTCATGATACTGGGCAACGTCTGCACGCGCCGGTGCGGGTTTTGCGCTGTCCAGAAGGGGCCGCCGCTTCCAGTGGACGAGGACGAACCACGGCGCGTTGCGGAAGCGGTGGCAAAGCTCGGCCTGCACTACGCCGTGATCACGAGCGTCAACCGGGACGACCGCAAGGATGGCGGCGCCGCTCTCTTCGCCGGCACGATCGAGGCTATCCGAGCGAAGATTCCAGAGTGCAAGGTTGAAGTCCTGATCCCTGATTTCCAAGGCTCCGAGGAAGCTCTGCAGACGGTGATGCAGGCCCGGCCCGATGTGCTCAACCATAACACCGAGACCGTTCCGCGGCTCTACCGGCAGGTTCGCCTGGGAGCGAGGTATGAGCGGTCGCTCACACTATTACTGCGGGCTAAGGAGATCTCGCCCGAGACTCCCACCAAAAGCGGACTTATGCTCGGGCTTGGCGAAAGGCCGGACGAGGTGCTCGGCGTGATGGAAGACCTGGCGGCGCACAAAGTGGACATCCTCACGATCGGCCAGTATCTCAGTCCCTCTCCCAAGCATCTGCCCGTGGTTCGTTATGTTCGGCCGGATGAATTTGCCGGATACCGCGACGCCGGCGTGCGGTTGGGCTTCGCGCATGTGGAGTCCGGACCGCTGGTTCGCAGTTCCTATCACGCCGATGGCGCCGAAGAAGCGGCCCTTCATGTGCTGGACTGAACCACCAGTCCGGGGAACAAATCCTCCCCGCGGTTCGTATTCCTTCATGGAGGTGAGGAGAAGTGCTCAACTTCTTACTTTGGTGCATTCTGTTCGTCTTATGCTGGCCCCTGGCCTTGCTTGCGCTGATTGCATACCCGATCGTCTGGGTGCTCCTGTTGCCGTTCCGGTTGCTAGGTCTGGCCGTGGGGGCGGTGTTTGACTTCATTTGGTCGGTCATAACGCTGCCGGCCCGCTTGCTGAAGGCGGTGGGCTGATTGCCTCGGTAAAAATCCTTCCACACCGGCGGAATTTCCCTTATTCTATGGATGGAGGATCAGGATGTTGCCTCCGTTGTCCAGATCTAGGCGGATGGCCAGGTTCACCAACCGGGCGCCTGGCGACGCCGGGACTGCGCTAATCTCCACCGGTGCGGTCTTCCCCCGAAACGCCATAGTAGTTTTGCAACTCCCCTTGATGGGTGAAGGGAGCAGGTCATGCCTCCAGAAAACTTCGAATTCCGTATCTCATTCAAGCGGTTATTGATCGGGTTGTTGATTACCGTGGTTCCGATGAGCCTCGTGGGCCTCTATGCCATCACAAAAAGCGACAAAGAACTGCAGGCGACAATCGGGACGCATTTCAAGATACACGCCGAGTCCACGGCGCAGCAGGTTGCCCAGGTAATTCATGATCGGGTTGTGCTGGCCGGCACGCTTGCCACCGAGCCATCAGTGGTGACGGCGGTGCGAGACTCCAATCAAACGTATGAAGGGCTCAGCGAAGAGGCTATACAATCGCGCATCAAGGCCATCGATCAGCGATGGAACGAGACCCCTCCGCCACCGGAGGTTCGGCAGATCCTTTCGTCGGATGCCGCTGAGCGTATGCGCCGATTCATGGAACTGGACCCCCGTTTTCTGCGCGTCACCGTTACCGACCAGTGGGGAGCCACCGTCGCTGCCACTCACAAGACACTGGATTATCTCCAGGCAGACGAGGACTTCTGGCAGTCTATCTACGCGGAGGGCCGCGGCAGCATCCATCTTACTGACATCCTTTACGACGAGGTGACGCGTTCCAGCTACATCGGCATTGGCGTTCCTGTACTCGAGAGAGACACAAACCGTTTCCTGGGCGCCGTGGACGCCCTGGTGGACGTGTCGAGCGTGATCCGGAGCGTGGAACAACCTTTCCTGCGCCTCCACACGACCCTTGTGAAGGACGACGGAACAGTAATCAGCGCCCCGGAGGCCAACCTCTCGATGAACATGACGTCACAGGAGTTCGTGGCGGTCGAAGATGCGCTTGAGACAATCGAGGGCCGCCAAACCGGTTATCTGGTTTCGGATATCTCGAGGCTGGGCCGCCGCTTGATCGGGTTCGCCGACACTGGTTTGAAGGAGGACTACCGGAATCTGGGCTGGGTCGTGCTCGTCTCCCAGGATGCATCGGAAGCCTTCGCTTCCATTCGCTTTGTCGGACGGCTGACAGCTTTCCTTGCCCTCGTGGGGCTGGCCATGGTGGTGTTCGTCGCGATGTACTTCTCACTGCACCGCAGGGAGCCGTACGAGGATGTACATCCGATGCGGGATTCCAAGCAAACGGGAGAAAGCCCGGCGTAGTCTCAGGTTGCGGGTTCCGTCCGCAGTTGCTCGAACGCCATCAACCAAACGTAGAGAACTATCGCGGCCACCGTGACAGCGGAATACGGGAACTGCAGCAACGTGAGAAGCGGCGTCACGGGGATGAGCAGGAAGAGCGAGACCAGGCGGAGCGGCGGGAGCTTGGTCGTCGCCAGACTATAGAGGGCGGCCGGGAGCAGCACGGTCAGATCCTGCGCATAGGCGTGCCCCGAGAGTAGCAGGCCGCCGGCGACTGAGGTCGCAAGAGCCTTCTCGAAATCCCCGCGCCGGGCCACAATCCAAGCCGCAGCCGCCAGTGATGCACCGGCCGCCACCTCGCCGGGCAGGCCGAGCCCGAGGCCGGCCATCAATCCGCGCAGATTCGGCATTGATGTAACGATCGGCGTGAATTCCGGCGTCAGAATCGACTTTACGAATCGGCCCGGCCATGACCACCCCGCCGCCAAGAACGAGATTACGGCCAGCGCTGCTCCGCCAGCCAGGAAGCCCCGGGTAAAACGCCACGCCCGGAGCCCTGCCAGGATCACCGGGGTGAGCAAGAACAGGTGGAATTTAATAGCGCACAGGCTGAGGACGGCGCCGGCAAGGAAGATCCTTCCCTTCCGGTGCAGCCAGGCAGTCAGCGCGAGGAACAGCAAGAGAAATGTGTCGTCCTGCCCGTTTGACATCGCCGCAAAGGCCGCGAGCGACATCATCGAGAAACAGAAGACGGCCATCAAGTGCGGCGGCCGCCACAGCGCAATAAATCCGGCGAAAGCTCCGGCCAGCAATAGTTCCCAAAGCAAATACGCGGTCTTGTACGGGAGGCGGCTCAATGGCCATACGAACGCGGCATGGAACGGCAGCCGGATGTAGCCGTGTTCGGGCGAGGACATGCCGGTGCGCTCGCGGGATACCTCTTGCAGCCGGTCATTGTCGTACAACTCCCCGGTGTCGAGCAGCCGGGCCCCGGAGTAGAACGCCAGGAAGTCGTTTGCTCCAGCGAGTACGCGCTCCGACTGAGTGCTGATCACTCCCAACATCAACCCAAGCGAGAGAATGCCGAGCAGACCATATATCCACGAGTCCTTCATGGAGGCTCCAGCTTAGCGTGGGATAGGGGCCGTCGTCTAACTGCTCTCAGCGAAACACCGGCTGCAGGCGTTCGGCGTTTTCGCGCATTACCGAGAGG